>NZ_CP040896.1:1907622-2543496 GCF_006337165.1 Hymenobacter jejuensis | reverse complement strand
AACGCTTCGCCCGACAACCCTCCGATTACGGGGCCGGCTGTGGCGTCGTCGGGCAGGTGCAAGCCTTTCATGATGTTGGTGGCGGCCAATGCCGAAGCACCGCCTTCCTGGGCGCCCAAAGCCAGACCGCGAATGTGCTCGGGCCACGGCGGTAGTTTCACCACCACAGCCGCGTCTTCGCCCAGCTCGTTGCGCACAGCCTCGGTGGCTTCGCGCACGAAGCGCGGCGTGATGTCGGCGCCCTTGGCCGAATCGAACGCGGCGATGTAGACTTCCACGCCCGCTATCAGGTGGCCCACTTCTCGCTTGAGGAAACGGGCAATTTTGCGAAAGCCCGGAATGCCCGGCGCCGTGATGCTCACCAGTACCGGCACGCCGTAGCGCAGCAGATTGGGCAGGTACTCACTGACCAAAATTTCGGCGTTCTCGGTGCGCATGTTGGTGGCATTCAGCAAGGTCTGATCCGCGACCTGCCAGATGCCTTCTTCGTAACGGCCCGGTTTGGGCTCCATCGTAACGGTACGGGTAAATATGGCACCCAGCTGCTCATAGCCGGACCCATCAAGGTGCCACGGGCACGACGCCACACAGACGGGGTTTTTAAGAGTGAGTGAGCCGAGTTGCATGTTTCTTTCTTTAGTAACTCTCTTACAATCAACATCAAAGGGAAATGAACCTGTCCTAAAAGCGAAAGCGCCCGGCTTACACCGGGCGCTTTGTCTGGCTGCAAGTTAGATAACGTTCTCGCGGTTGATCAGGAACGGTACGCAGTCGCGGATGTCGGTCTGGCCGAGGATGAACTGCGCCACCCGTGCCATGCCTACGCCGGCACCCGAGTGCAGCTTTACTTCGTTCTCCTTGTGGAAGTCAAGATACCAGTCGAAGTCCGACAGCTTCATGCCCTGGCGGATGAGGCCATCGAGCATCGAGCTGGTTTCGAGCTTATGGCGCAACTTAGCGGCGTCGAACTCACGCTCGGCCGAGCCAGCGCTTTCGCCGGCCAGCGGCAGCAACAGGTCCGACGAGTTTACTACGCGGGGGTCGTCGTCGTTGTTGCGCATGTTGAAGAACTTGATGTCGGCGGGGTAGTGCGTCACGAACATCGGGCCCATCAGCTCGGTCAGGCGGCCTTCGTGCGGGGCTTCGAGGTCGTCACCCCACTGCAGTTCGGAGAAGCCTTCGCCTTTCAGGAGCTCTACCGCGTCGGTGTAGGTTATGCGCTTGGGGTCAGTGCTCAGGTTCACGTTGCGGACGGCGGCGGGAGCGACGGCCGAAATTTGTTGGGCGAGGGTGGTCGTGTCTTGCATGCTACCGTTGGGTTAGTCGGTTTATATGAAAGGTGGTTGAGTTAAGCCTGGCGCACAACTTCCCCGCATCCTGCCCAGCCGGCAGGACATAAAAAAACCGCTTCGGGAACCGGAGCGGTGAACGGGGTGAAAACGAGAAAAATAGAAGAGCCAATGGAAGAAAAGACCTTCCGGTCTTCTCGCAGAACGGCGTTATGCAACGTTCTGCACTTCATTAGTTCTGCTGGCTGAAGTGAAGCATGTCGCAAAAGTACTAATTCTTATTGAAGTCGTACTAAGGCATGTGTTAAGTTTATGTTACCAAAACGTTACCTCTTCAGAGAATTTTCGAAGCCCATAGTATATAAATGATTCTTTTAAATAATATATAAACTATTGAATATCAATTACTTGTGAATAAACACTTATATGCTTGATGTAAAGCTAAGATGTCGTATTTCCTTATTGTCAAAGCTCATCTCTGAGCAACAAGACATATAGCCTCAGCACACTGACCTTGTAAAATACAATTTTGTGTACTAGCTTAGACAATTAGAATGGGTATTAGCTCTTTCATAATACCAAAAGCTCAGTGCTCCATGCCTGACTTCGATGATTTTGGGCAGGATGACGTGCATTTCTTAAAATAATCATAACATACTCTACAAAGTTCAATTTAGCTGTTGATCGTACCTTTGTCTTCACGCTTCTTCATTTTCACTGCAATTATGAAAAGACTGATACTTTGTTTCCTGTTTGGCGGGCTTTTGGCCACTACCTCGCCCCTGCTGGCCCAAACCAGCGCTCCCGAACCCATTGAGTACAGCGAGCGTGTTCCGTCGGAAGGAGCCGGCCGCACCGAACTCTACCGCCGCGCCCTCGACTGGACTGAAAATCATTTTGCTTACGGCCCCAAAACAGGGATCAAAGCCGATGCGGGCACCAGCTCCATTCGCCTTACCGGCACGGCCAAGATGAAGGTGGCCCAAGGAAATGCTCCCGCCTCCGAGCGCACCTTGCGCTTTGATTTTGTATTTCAGTCCACCGACAACGGCTATGTATACAGCGTAGGCTCTTTCCGCATCATCCCCGATCCGAAGAAGGTGGAAGAGTCGATGCCTTTGGATGAGTTTGTAACCCAGTTGGCTGCCGAGAAAGGCAACGACCGCACGCACAACGACCGCCGCACCACGGCCATGGCCAACTCTCTGGCCAGCGAAATTGCCCTCGGCTTCCGTTCGTATATGAACAGTATGCCCAGTTCCCAAGAAGCTGCCGTAGGCCTAAACGCGGCCGGTGAAAACTAATTTTGGCGTTTCGTTGGTGCCAAAGCAACAGCGCCGCTGACTGAGTCAGCGGCGCTGTTGCTTTATAGGATTTTGTAAATTTCTAAAATGGCTGTTTCACTCACGCCCGGCTTGGTTTTGAGACTACCGATGGGTAGGCAAGGCGATTCAGCTAAAACGCGTTTGCATCGGGGAGGCTTCTAAAAAAGCAGAAAGCCGCGTTGCAGCACGGCTTTCCTTTCTTCTTCACTTTTCACTCCCATCACTCACTGTCAAAGGTACGATTTCGGAGAAGCCTAGGTTAGCCTCGCGTAGCAGATAACAAAATATTAATCTGCCAATTAGCCTAACAATATGCAAAAAGTCTGGCTAGCATCAACAGCCCAATAGACTTTTTTTGAGTAATGCACAAAGTGTTGTTACAACCCCCTTTAGCTTGTCGGACCGTCGTCAACTCGCGCCTCAACCACGGCCTGCACAGCGGTTGGCAGGGCCGAAAGCAAATCGTAGCCGGTGGCCCGCTCAATGGCATCGACCGTGGTGCGATAACTTTTCCAGGTTGAGAGCAGGCCGTTGTCGTTGGGGGTATTGACGGCGATGATGCGCGTGTCGCTCGTAACCCGTCGTACATCGTCGGTGCCGTTGGGCAGCACCACAATGACCTTCCAGAGGCGGTTGGGCACGGTCACGTGGCCGTTGTCGAGGGTGCTGAGCGGGCCGGCCGAGCCGGTGCCGCCTTTGCCGTAGCTGCCGCAGATGAGGTAGAGCTCGTTGCCCGCGTCGACCAAGGTGCGGCAGTAGTTTTCCAGCCCGGCCCAGGTTTGCTGGTTGTTGCGCGGGGCCTGGGGCACCATGTTGCTCATCAGAAACGTGGCCGAGTTGTCGGCCCCCGACCCGGTGCGGTCGGCCGAAGGGCACTGGTGCCCCCGGTCGAAGCCCGAGCCGACGTAGCTCCCGGCCGTGACGTGGTACCAGTTAGCGGGCAAGCTGTTGTCGGCCAGAAAATCATCCTGTCGCGAGGCGCTGCCTAGCCACGCGCGGCTCAGGTGCCAGCTCACCCAATTGGGCGTGCCCCGATCGCGGTTGTAGCTAAGCGTGTATTGGGGCTTGACCAACAGGTAGTTGGTGTAGTTGCTGGCGTCGGCGGTGGCACCGCTGGGGTTGCCAAAGGCGAGGTTGGGGTCGCGGGTAGCGGCTCCGTTACCGCCGGTGGCAGTATCACTGCCGGGTGCCACCAACTCGTCGTGTGAGCAGGAAAAAGCCAGCAGGCTCAGCAAGCACCAGCTTAAGTAGCGTCGAAAAGTAGGCGTCATAGAGGCAGCTTCCGGAAAAAGAAATAACCCTGAACCGAGCAGCAGGCACTGCTATTTGTACTTAATAGCAACGGCCGGTTCAAGTTAAGATAGCCGTAATACGGTTGATTACGAATTTAAGTATTCAAATCACAAGAGATCTAGGCTGAAGCTGAAGCGCAGATTTCCGGCAGTCCGAAAACTGCGGCGCAACCTTTAGCTTGTGCTACAGTTCCTATGCCTATCGAAACTTTCCATACCGTGGTCATCGGCGCCGGACAGGCGGGGCTGGCCGCCGCCTATTATTTGCAGCAGCACGGCGTTTCGTTTGTCGTGCTCGACGAGCGCGAAACAGTGGGCGACGTGTGGGCAACCCGCTTCGACGCGCTGCAATTGTTTTCGCCGCCTTGGGCCAGCAACCTGCCGGGCCTGAGCTGGCCGCCGGGTAGTCCGCTGCGCTACCCCAGCAAAGCCGAAGCCGCCCAGTACTTGCAGCAGTATGCCGCACATTTTAAGCTTCCGGTTCGGCTGCGCCAACGCGTTACCCGCCTGCTAGTTACCTCAGACAGCAGTGAAGGCTTTCAAATATATACATCTGACAATCAGACATATATCTGCAAAAACGCCATCATTTGCACCGGAGCGTACACGGCCCCACACATGCCCATGTTTGCCGCGGAACTAGCGCCGACTGTGGTACAGCTCCACAGCCAAGCGTACCGCCGACCATCTCAACTGCTCGGCATAGAGGCCGTAGCCGTAGTGGGGAGCGGCAACTCGGCCTTGCAGATTGCTGCTGATGTGGCGGCAACCGGCCGGCCGGTGTTTGTGGCTTACGACGAAAACACCCCTACGCTTCCCAACAACAACCTGATGTGGGCGCTGCTCAAGATAACGGGCATGATGAACGTTTCGCGCCATACAGCCTTGGGCCGACGCATGTTGAGCCGGCCCGATCCTGTCGTAAGCAGCGACCTGACGCGGTTGCGGCAATTCTCGAACGCGCAGTTTATCGGGCGAGCACTGGGCGTTGCGAATGAAACAAGGCTGCACGGACGTCAAGCTACCACCCCGCCGCTGGAAGCTGTGGTTTGGGCTACGGGCTATGCTCCTGATTATAATTGGATTGAAGCGCCCATCTTCGACGCGCAAGGCTCTCCCAAACACTACCGCGGCCTCGCCTCCGTTCCCGGCTTGGCTTTCCTTGGTTTGCCGTGGCTCAACAGCCGCAGCTCAGCCCTGATGGGTGGCGCGGGGCGCGACGCCCGCTACGTGGTAGAGCAGTTGTTGAAAAGGCCATAATTATGCTGAAACCCAACGGCCTGATTTCAGGTTGAATAAGAAGTCACAACAAGCGGAGCCATACGAATGCGTGCGGGGCCTCCGGCCTGTTTTCTTTCGTCTTTAATCTAATTCCCATGCTTTTACTGATTTTCTTTGGGCTCATCATAGCCACAGCGCTATTGGCTCTCAACACCGTCGACAACATCAAGGCAATGGTTACTCCTGAGCCTATTCCGGTGCGGAACAACGGCTAATCTGCCTTTATCGGAAATAAAAAAGCCGCTTTCTGTGTAGAAAGCGGCTTTTTTATAACCTTTTGATTAGCAAGCGCATAAAAAAACAGCCTTGCTTGCGCAACGCTGTTTAAAATATCCCTTTTGGAGTACTAGCGAATAACGAGCTTTCGCATCTCGCTGGCATTCTCCGATTCGAGCTTTACGTAATATAAACCCGTAGCGAACTTGCTCAGGTCAAGGGTTTTGGTGTAGCGGTCGTTGAGTTCGGTGAGGGTTTCGCGGTAAATCACGGAGCCTATCACGTTCAGGATTCGCAGTTCCATCTTGCGGCCTTCGAAGCCGTTGATGGCAATGTGCACAATTCCAGTGCTGGGGTTGGGGTACACGACCACTGCCTTGTCTTCGGCGGGCCGGGCACTTGCTGCGGATGGAATGGACAATGCTTTCGCTTGCGGAAAACTACTGTGCATTGGCCCCACACCAAATACGATGATTAAAAGTAAAGTACGTAAGAGTCTCATCATAGCGTCGTGTAGGGGTGATAAAGTGCACAACCACAATAACTTCGTTAACGTCTGGCACTCAATTAGGTTTACAAAAATACGCTCCTAATTTGACAAAGGACAATACAATATAACGAAACCTCTATAAATATATCACTTTGCATCTCGCACTCACGCATTTAACGCATAAAAAAAGTTGGACGTTATCGTTATTGGTGGAGGACTAGGAGGACTTACGGCTGCGCTCGATTTGTGCGGCCGGGGCCACCACGTGACGGTTATTGAGCGCCGCAGCTACCCCTTTCATAAGGTTTGCGGTGAGTACGTTTCCAATGAAGTGTTGCCGTACCTGCGGCGGCTGGGCGTTGATCCGGCGCCGCTTGGGCCCGCCAATATTTCGCGATTTTTATTGAGTTCCCCGGCGGGCCGCACCCTCACGGTACCACTCGACTTGGGCGGCTTTGGCGTGAGTCGCTACACGCTCGATCAGTTTCTGTACAAGCAAGCCGTGGCGCGGGGCGTGGAGTTTTACCAGCAGGCCACCGTCACGCAGGTAGCCTTCGACGAAAGCGCCAACCTTCATGACGTTTCGCTGGCCGATGGCCGAACGTTGCGGGCGCGTGTCGTGCTGGGCGCGTACGGCAAGCGCACCAACCTCGACCGCCAGCTACAGCGCACGTTTTTCACCCAGCGCTCGCCTTACCTCGGCGTGAAGTACCACCTGCGCTTGGATTTTCCGCGCGACCTCATTGCTCTGCACAACTTTGCCGATGGCTACGCAGGCATTTCGGCCATCGAAGACGGCAAGTATTGCTTTTGCTACCTCACCACGCGCCAAAACCTCAAGCAGCACGGCACCATCGGGCAGATGGAACAGCACGTACTGGCGCAAAACCCACACTTGGCGCGCATTTTCCGCGAGGCCGAATTTCTGTACGATCAGCCGGAAGTCATCAACGAAATTTCCTTCGCCCCCAAACAGTGCGTAGAACAGCACGTGCTGATGTGCGGCGACGCCGCTGGCCTGATTACGCCGCTCTGTGGTAATGGCATGGCCATGGCAATTCATGGCGCGCAACTGGCTTCTAATCAAATACATGCATTCCTCACCGGTCATACAGACCGCGCCACTCTGGAAAGCGGCTACCACGCTACTTGGCAGGCGCATTTCGGGCAGCGCCTGCGCGTGGGCCGGGCGGTGCAGCACCTGTTTGGGCAGCCGCTGCTGAGTGAGATGGTAGTCAGTGGGTTGCGCTACCTGCCGGGGGCCGTGCGGGCCCTGATGCAACGCACCCACGGCACCGCATTCTAACGCCGATATTATGCACATTTAGGGCAAGCCGCTCGGCCCTAAATTGCGTATACTTCGCTCAATGACCAGCTATCTGTGTGCTATCGGCACTGCTAATCCACCGCACCGCATCCCGCAACCCCAAATTGCCAGCTTCATGGCCGGGGCATTGCAATTTGACGAATCCGATACCCGCCGGCTGCGGGCCTTGTACCGCGTATCGGGCATTGGCCAGCGCTACACCGTGCTGCCGGACTACGGCCGCGCCAACGGCGAATTCGAGTTTTTCCCAAACACGCCTGATTTAGAGCCTTTTCCTACGGTTGGGCAGCGCATGAGCGTGTACCGCCAGCACGCGTTGCCGTTGTCGGTGGAGGCCGTGCGCGATTGTCTGGAGCAATTACCGGAAGTAGCAATCAGCAGCATTACGCACTTAGTTACGGTTAGCTGCACGGGCATGTACGCGCCGGGACTGGATATTGAGTTGGTCGAAGCCTTGGGACTGAACCTGAGCATTCAGCGTACCTGCGTCAATTTTATGGGCTGCTACGCCGCCTTCAATGCCCTGAAGCTGGCCGATGCCTTCTGCCGCGCCGATACCCAAGCCCGCGTACTGATTGTGTGTACCGAGCTGTGTACCATTCACTTCCAGAAGCGCCCCGAAGACGATCACTTGGTGTCGAATGCGCTGTTTGGCGACGGGTCGGCGGCGGTGTTGGTGCAGGGCCACCCGGCGCAGCAACAGCCCAGCTTGGCGCTCGATGCATTTCATTGTGGCCTTGAGCCCGACGGCCGCCAGGACATGGCGTGGCACATCAACGATCTGGGCTTCGAGATGACGCTCTCCTCCTACGTGCCCCGCATGATCCAGAAAGGCATTCGGCAGCTTACCGACCGCCTGCTAGAGAACTTACCCATCAAACTAGCTGATATTCATTCATTTGCCATCCATCCAGGCGGACGCAAAATCCTGGAAACCATCGAAGCAGAGCTATGCCTGACCACCCACGACAACCGCTTTGCCTACCAAGTGCTGCGCGATTACGGCAATATGTCGTCGGCTACGGTGCTTTTTGTGCTGCGCGAATTGCTGCATACCCTTACGGCTGCCGATGCCGGGGCGCCTGTGTTGAGCTTTGCTTTCGGGCCGGGCCTGACGCTGGAAGCCATGTTGATGAAAGTGGCTGTGGCCCCGCAACCTTTCGTTCGGAGCAATGGGTACGCCAAGCACACTAGCGAAGCAATCGCGCTGAGTAAGGAATAGAATAGAACACCCAACAAGTATCTCACAATCAATTAGTTGATGAACTTTAGCCAGCGCGCCACCGAGGAAGAGTTGATGGACGACCTGACGCTGGCCTCCGATGCCCTGCGCCAAAACCTCGACGAGCTGGAAGTTATCAACAAGTGGCTAGGCGGCTACCGCGTGGTGCTGGATGCCTTGCAGCGCCTGCGTCCCCGGTTACCCACCAATCGGCCGTTGCGGCTAGCTGACCTCGGCAGCGGCGGCGGCGACACGTTGCGCTATATTGCCCGTTGGGCCCGTCGCCACCAGATTGCGGTGCAACTCGTGGGCATCGACGCCAATGCCTTTATGCTGGACTATGCCGCCAGCAAGTGCCAAGGCTACCCCGAAATCAGCTTCGAGCAGCAGGATATCTTCTCCCCCGAGTTCCGGCAAAAGCAGTTTGATGTAGTCACTTGCAGCTTATTTTGCCACCATTTCAGCGACGAATCCTTGTCGGACTTATTGCAGCAACTGCAACACCAAGCCCGCACTGCGATCATTATCAACGACTTGCACCGCAATCCGCTGGCTTACTACAGCATCAAGGCGCTTACCCAGATTTTTCGAGGCTCTTATCTGGTGCAAAACGACGCGCCGCTGTCGGTTGCGCGGGCCTTTACGCGCAGTGACTGGAAGCGCATTCTACAACATGCTCATATAGAGCATTATACCCTGCGGTGGCAATGGGCATTTCGGTGGCAGGTGGTTATCTCAGCTGCTTGACAGGTATTAGCTAAAAATCTCCGCTGCGGCCCGAAAGGTATTGGCATGCGCCTCTACAATGTCGGCGATGCGCTCGGAGTACCCGCCGCCCATGCACACAACGACCGGCAGGGCACGCTGGTGGCACAGCTCCAGCACAAAGCGGTCGCGCTGCCGGCAGCCTTCGCGCGTAAGAGCCAAATGCCCTAGCTTATCGGTTGCCAGCACATCGACGCCGCTGAGGTAAAAAACGAAATCGGGCTGTACTTCGTCGAGCAGACGCGGCAGGGTGTCGCGCAGCAAGCGCAGATACGTAGCGTCGTCGGTGCCGTCGGCTAGCGGCAGATCCAGGTCCGATTGCTCCTTGCGGTGCGGATAGTTGCGGGCGCCGTGCATCGAGAAAGTGAACACCCGTGGTTCGTGCCTGAAAATTGCGGCCGTGCCGTTGCCTTGGTGCACATCCAAGTCCACGATCAGAATTTTTTGAACGCTTGGCTGGTGGGCCAGCAAGTAGTTGGCCGCCGCGGCTTGGTCGTTGAGCAAGCAAAAGCCCTCGCCCCGATCGGCAAATGCATGGTGCGTGCCGCCGGCAATGTTGAGCGAAACTCCATGCCGAAGCGCTCGCTCAGCGCACGCAATCGTGCCGCCCAGGATAGTTACTTCACGCTCAACAAGTTGCTCCGACCAGGGGAAGCCCGTTGCGCGTTCTTCGTGCCGCGTCAGCTCTCCCTGGCACAGCCGCTGAAAGTAACCGGCATCGTGAGTGCGCAGAATTTCGGCCGCGGGCGGGGGCGAGGGCACGAAAAAATTGCTTTCCGCCACCACACCTTCGCGCAGCAACTGCTCGGGCAGCAACTCATACTTGAGCATAGGAAAACGGTGGCCGGCCGGCAATGGGTGGGCGTACAGCGGTGCCCAAGCGATAGAAAGCATAGAAATAATCTGGGAATGCGAACCTACGGAATCAGGCTGGGCCCAGACAGGAGGCAGCACCGAATTTGCTTACGCTTAACAATCCAACCTCCTTATTGACTGACTCGCACATAATTTTTTCTGAAATATTGCACTATTGTATTTTTTAAATAAATTAGGGTCTGATCAATAATCATCGAAACAGCAAAATTGTCAGACACAAATTGACTTTTCGTATCAATTACTTGTTTTGTAATGAGTTATCAAATCATTTATTTCATTTTTCCGCTTTTGAAAGCAAATGCAATTTGATAATATTTTAGTACAATTTAAATACTAAACATCATGTGGTTGCGCGTTCTGTGCTTGTCGTTTCTGCTGCTATTGAGCAGTTGGTTGTCGGCATACTCCAAACCTTCGCCGCGCTTTATGCGCCGCTACTCTCACCATGAGCAACGCGTAACCGCGCGTCGCGATTCGCGGGCTCGACGCTTCTACGCCAAGAAAAACCGACACGAAAGCCGGCTCAAGATGCGCGCTTTCCGGAAAGCGCATCGCCACACAAAACGCAAAAAGAAGGGCTCCACCATCCGGGCCGTCCTGCCAACGCGCTCTACGCTGTAAGGCCCACGAAGCGCACGGAGCCCAAGCAAAAGCCCCAACCGATCAGATCGGTTGGGGCTTTTGCATTTGTTGCAGATAACTGCTTCACAATCAAGATTATACATAAGAAAAGCCCGGCTGCGTAGCCGGGCTTTCTGGTGCCTGTTTAGGTCGGTTTTCAGTTGCAAAACCGTTGGCAGATTTGGGAAGGCCCCAAAATCAGGCGGTAAAAATAGGTTTCCGTGAGGCGTACTGGGCTCGAACCAGTGACCTCTACCCTGTCAAGGTAGCGCTCTGAACCAACTGAGCTAACACCCCGCAAACCTACCACTCGTACTGGCGGCGGCCGTAAAAAATCAAATATACACGCGAAGGGTATTGGTTGGATCGAGAGGGGGAGTTTTTTTATCGGTGGCACGCCGCCTTGTGCAACTTTCCGGCCAGCCAGAAGTATAGCGGCTTACATACGCACTCCAATCACGCTCCTTTTTCCCTCACCACCGAATTTACAGTAGTATGAAAAAGATTATCCTCCTTCTCACTTTTTGCGCGGCTTCCTTCACGGCAGTTCAGGCGCAGGATGGCCACATCGGCGAGCGCAAATCCACAGATTATCCATCGGGCGGCAGCGATTCTCGCAACTCCGGCTTCGGTATCAAAGGCGGCTTCAACGCGGCTGATTTCCGCGGCGGCGACAAGAAAAATTTCGGCGACAACAGCAACTACAAATCATTTCACGCCGGCGTTTATGCTCAGATTGGCTTAAACGACAAGTTTTCCATCCAACCCGAATTCCTGTATAGCCGCCAGGGTTTTAAGGCTTCTAACCCCGGCAATACCACCATGACCAGCCCCTACACCACCCGCCTCGACTATCTGCAAGTGCCGGTGCTGCTGGTGTATAACTTTCTCGACAACGTGAGCGTGCACGTAGGCCCGCAGGTTTCGTTGCTCACCAAAGTGAAAGAAGGCTCGGTGGAACGCAAAATCAACGACAGCCAGTACAACTACAATTACAGCAGCCTCGACTACGGCTTGGCGGCTGGCCTGGAAGCACGTGTAGGTCCGGGCCGCGTTGGTGCTCGCTACACGGCTGGCTTTGCCGACATTCTCGAAGACCCCAAATCAACTGTCAATCAATCGATTACCAATATCAAGAATGGCGTATTCCAAGTGTACGTCGGCATTGGGTTTGCGCAATAGTTAACATTTTGCGTTTGTCCCTGTCTCAAAAAGGAAGCCCAGGCCGGGCTTCCTTTTTTGTGTCTACAGCTTTTCGTTCTGCCTGTGCCATTTCTCTTTCTGCCCGCCACTTCGACTGCGCTCAACATGTTGCCCGCCCTAAACCATGCCCGCGAGCTGTTGGCTGAGCGTGGCATGAGTGTGTTGGGTGCTTGGGCGTTGCTCAACCTGCTGGTGAGCGGCTATTACGTCGCCCGCACCGATCCGCGTACGGAAGCGCATTACTTTCACCAGATGAACGTGGGCTGGAACATCATCAATGCGGTGCTGGCCGTGGTGGGCATGTTGCGGGCGCACCCCAACCAAGTAGCCGGTCTCACGCTCGCCGACAGCCTGGAAGCGCAGTTTAATTTTGAGAAAATCCTGCTGATAAATGCGGGCCTCGACGTAGCCTATCTGGCCGTTGGAAGTTGGTTACGGGCCCGGGCAGCGTCGGCGCCCCTGCGCCCCGAGCGGCTTTTCGGCTTTGGGCGCTCGCTGTGGCTGCAAGGCGGCTTTCTGCTGCTTTTCGATACCGGTTTTTACTTTGTGTACCACCGCTACGCAGGTGCGCTGTTAGCATTGCTGTAACACGAAACTTTGAGCACAAAAAAGGCCCGCAATAAATTGCGGGCCTTTTTTGTGCAACAAATTGAATATTAAACATTTACCCTTGGCGCATGGCTGCCTTCCAGAATCTCCTCCACAATCTTTTTGTTGAATGCCGGGATATCTTCGGGCTTTCGGCTGGTAATCAGGCCTTTATCTACCACTACTTCGCTGTCTTCCCAGTGGGCGCCGGCGTTGCGTAGGTCGGTTTGGAGGCTGGGCCAGCTGGTCATTTTCTTGCCTTCTACCAAACCCGTTTCGATTAGCGTCCAGGGGCCGTGGCAAATGGCGGCCACCACCTTGCCCGAGCGCATAAATTCGGTGGCAAAGTTCACTACGTCCTTGTTGATGCGCAGTTTGTCGGGGTTGATCTGGCCGCCGGGCAACACCAGCGCGTCGTAGTCCGAGGCTTTCACGTCCGTAATTACTTTGTCAACATCGACCTTGTCGCCCCAGTCGGTTTGGTCCCAGCCTTTGATCGAGCCGCTTTTCAACGAGATCACATCGACCTCGGCGCCTTCGTCTTCCAGAAACTTTTTGGGTTTGGTAAGCTCTACCTGCTCAAAACCATCGGTCGCTACAATGGCGATCTTTTTGCCTTTCAATTTATCACTACCAAAAATGCTCATCTTGTTGTGGGTGTTGTGGTTATGGGATATTGGGAATAAAAAAGCCGAAACCGCGTGTAGCGGCTCCGGCTTTTCTTTAACGTAAGGCTGGACGGAGGGGTTATCAATCGTCGTGGCCGGCACGCTCGCGTTTGAGTTGCTTGCGCAGGCTACGCACGCGGTCGTCGAAGCCGTCGGGGTCGTAGCTTACATCTTCCACGTCCACCTCGTCGAGCATGTCCATTAGGTCGTCGGAGTGGTCGGTGCGTGTACCCGTACTGACCTTCACAAACGTCATTTCCGACCACAACAAGGCCTTCAGACGGGTGCCGTCTTCGCTCAGCATTTGCATCTCTACCACGAGGTTAGAGTTGTCGAAGTGAATAAGTTGCGACTTGATACGAACGGTTTCGCTGTGCAAGGCCGGCCGCAGATACGAAATATGATGCTTCGTAATCACCCACGAGGCGCCGAGCGTGCTGGCCACTTGGCCGAGGTTGAGGGCGTAGTGTTCGGTGGTGTGATCTTCGCGGGCGTTCAAAAAATAATCGAGGTAACGGGCGTTGTTGAGGTGGCCCATCATGTCGCAGTCCTGAAAATGCACGCGGTAGGTGGTTTCAGGCGTCTGGACCAACGGAGTGTGGGAGGAGGACATGGTGCAGGAGGTGAGTGTGCCCGCAAGAACTGCAAAGCGCGTGGGATGTTTGATTTTTCCAGCAGTAAGCCTCCGATCAGACTGTCATCCAGAGCGCCGCGAAGGATCTCTACCGTGCGTAATTATTGCTCGTGTAGAGATCCTTCGCGGCGCTCTGGATGACCGCCTTATGGCATTTCTATTCCACTTCCTGCGCTAGCTTTTCTTCTCCGCATCGGCGGGCGGGCCAAGCACTTTGATCTTGTCGCCCTTCTTGACGCCGGAGAGGATCTCAACGTTGATGCCGTCGGATAACCCCGTCTTTACCAATTGCTTGCGAAACTGCTGCGGGCCGGTTTCTACTTCTACAAACACGCTGTCTTTGTTGACTTTGCCGAACTGCAACAGGCTTTCGCGGATGGCCAGCACCTTCTCGCGGCGGCCCAGCACAATGTCGCCGTTAGCCGAGTAGTTAGCCCGCAGAAACTGACCGGGCTTCAAGTCAACTTTAGCGCGCACCAAAAACTTCGTGGCGCCTTCTTCCACCACGCCTTTCGGAGCGATGTATTCGAGTTGGGCTGGGAAGGTTTGGTTTTCCAGCGCGCCCACGCTCAAGTTCAGGTCCATGCCTTCGCGCACTTTGCCCACTTCGCTTTCGTCGACTTTGCCTTCGAAAACGAGGCTTTTCATGTCGGCGATGCTGGCTACGGTGGTGCCCTCGTTGAAATTGTTACGCTCTACTACCGACGAACCTACTTTCACGGGCACATCCAGCAGCAAACCGGTGATGGTAGAGCGAATCAGGTTGAGCGAGCCGCCGGTGTTGCGGGAGGCGCCTTTCTGCGCGATTTGCAGGTTGCTTTCGGCAGCGTCCAGGGCTTGCTTTTTGGCCCGATAATCAGACAGGTAGTTGAGGTACTCCTGCTCCGCGATTACTTTCTGGTCGAAGAGCGCTTTCTGCCGATCCAGAGCTACCTTACTGGTTTCCAGGGCAATGCGAGCTGCCTGAATGCCCGTTTGGGCGCTGTTGACGCTGGCAGCATTCGCCACCGTCCGGATGCGGGCAATCAGCTCGCCTTCCTTAATTGGCTGACCAGCTTCTACGTACAGCTCCTCTACAATACCCGATACCTGCGGCTTGATCAGCACTTCGCGGCGGGGCACAATGCTGCCCGTGGCCACCGTTTTCTTGACGATATCCGTCACGATGGGCTGCTCGGTTTTGTAAGTGATCGGGTCGGCGTGGGCCTGCCTGTAGAAATAGCGGGCCAGCCAGCCGAAGCCCGCCAGCAGCATGAGCACCAGCAAGCCCAGAAAAATCCGCTTGATCGTGATTGCGGGTTTCTTCGGTGCGATGTACTGTTCCTCGTCTGGGTGCCGGTGGTTGTCCTGCAAGCTGGTACGCGGGACGGCCACTTGTTCGTCGGGCAGTATGTCGTTGTTCATGGCAAATTTTCTGGCTGGTGGTTATCGTTTACTAGCTGATTTACAGTTGTTTATTCATCTTTCAGCGCCACTACTGGCTGCACGCGGGCCGCGATGGTGGCGGGCACTAGTCCGGCTAGCGCGCCGGCAATTACCAGGAGCGCCACAGCCATGCCGGCCACGCCCAAATCAACTTGCGGACTGGCGAAAAAGCCCACGTCCTTGCCCTCGATCATGGACGCGATGCCCGCCATCAGGGCCGTGCCAAACAGCAGCCCGATCAGGCCGGCCACGGCCGTGAGCACGATGCTTTCCTGCACGATCAGGCTGATGATGCTCCAAGGCGTAGCGCCCAGCGCCTTGCGAATCCCGATTTCCTTGGTGCGCTCCTTCACCACGATCAGCATGATGTTGCTCACCCCGATGATGCCGGCCAAGATGGTACCGATGCTCACCAGCCAGCTAAAGCCCGCGATGCCCATAAATAGGCCCTGCACGCGGGCGTATTCCTCCTCGACGTTGGCCGAGCCGAAAGCGCGGTCGTCGTTGGGTGCTACTTTGTGCTGGCGGCGCAGCACTTCCTTCACCTTCGTTTCCACAACAGCGGCCGGAATGCCGGTTTTAGGAATAAAAGAGAAGTAGTCAATCTTATTGGTCTGGTTAAAAGCCACTTGCAACGTGGTCAGCGGGATGTAAATAGTCTGGCCGTCCTGCTGGGCTTCTTCCGCCTTGCCCGAGCCTTTGAACACGCCCACCACCTGAAAGTATATCCCCTTGATATTGATATACTTACCCATTGGGTTAGTAGTCCCAAAAAGTATATCAACCACGCGGTTGCCGATGATGGCAATCTTGCGGCGGCCCGTGATGTCGGGCTCGTTGATGAAACGGCCCTGCTGCATGTCCACGGCCCGCACGGCGGGGTAACCAGGGTACTCGCCGTTTACCGAAAACGAAGAGCTTTTCGGGCCATTCTGCACCGTAAACGTGCCGTGCAGCGAGGTGCGCGGCAGCACCAGCGCTGCTTCCGGTACTTGCCGCTCGAGGGCGGTTACGTCGTCGTTGGTGAGCTGCACAAAACGCCCGGCTTTCAGGCCCATGTAAGGAACGCTGGTGCGCTGCGTCCAGACGAAAATGGCGTTTTTGGCGACGTTAAACTCTTTTTCGACGCCGTTGCGGAAGCCTTTGCCCGCGCCCAACAACACAGCCAGCATGAAAATACCCCAGAACACGCCAAATGCCGTGAGCCCCGTGCGCAGCTTGTGCCGCCGCACCGTCCCCCAGATTTCACTCCATTTATCGAGGTCAAACATGTTGTTGGGTCTTAGGGTCTTGGGGGTTTGGGTTAGAAACTAGTTCTAGCCCATTATCAGACATCTTAGTCAGCTCGTAAAGCTTCAATAGGTTTGATGTTCGCAGCTTTCGTAGCGGGTATCAGGCCGGCGATGGCACCGGCGATTACCAGTAGCAGCACGGCGCTCACGGCCACGGTCACGTCCACGCCGGGCCGGTCGAAGTAAGGCAGCTTGGCCCCGGTCGATTGGATGGCGTAACGAATGCTATCAAGCAGTCCCACGCCGGCCAGCAGCCCCAAGTAACCCGACAAGCCGGTGATCACGATCGACTCCTGCACGATCATGCTGATGATGCTCCAGGGCGTGGCACCCAGCGCTTTGCGCACCCCGATTTCGCGGGTACGCTCTTGCACGATAATGAGCATGATGTTGCTGACGCCCACCACGCCCGCTACCAGCGTGAGCCCGCCAATGATGGATACAAACAGCTTGATGCCCCGAAACAGCCCCTGAAAGCGAGCTACTTCTTCCTCGTTGTTGTTAAGTTCGAGAGCCTGCTTATCGGCCGGATCGAACTGGTGCCGACGGGCCAGCAGGATTCGTACTTGGCCCTCGATCTCTTTTACCGGCGTGCCGTTGGTCGTGGTCAGCCCCAGCAGCTGCACCTGGTTGTATTGGTTGAACGTGGTTTGGAAAGTGCTGAACGGCACGTATGCCCGCTCCTCGTTGCGGCCCTGATTTTGGGTGGTGGTAAAAATGCCTACCACCTTGAAAAACACGCCTTTGACCTGCACATATTGGCCCAGGGCTTCTTCATCACCGAAAAGCACTTTGCGTACTTTCTCGCCCATGATCATCACTTTGCGCTGCTCGCCTATGTCCAGAGGGCTCAGAAAACGGCCTTTGAGCAAAGTTTCCCCGTTGATTTTGAAGAACTCGCCGTTGGCCCCGAACACCTGATACGAGCCGTTTTTGGTGCCTCGCATAATGGTGTACTCGCCCGTTAGGCGGTTGCGCGGAGCCAGCAATTCCACACCCTCAATCTGCTGGCGAATGGCCTCCATGTCGGTGTTGGAAAGCTTAATGTCGCGGCCGGGTTTCAGGCCGGCCCAGGGCATAGCCGTGCGGCCCCCGCTGATAAACAAGCTGTTCTGCGCGCCCGCCCCAAACTCGTTGAAGATGCCGTTTTCCATCCCCTTGCCCGCGCCCAACAGCAGCACCAGCATGAAAATACCCCAGAACACCCCAAACGCGGTCAGGAAGGTGCGGAGCTTGTTGCGCCGCATGGTGCCCAGAATTTCCTGCCATTTATCGAGGTCAAACATGAAATAGGGACTTTACCAGAGTATTCGATAACATACAGTATATCAGCCTTTTGCACCCGTACAATTTTGACGCACGGCATTTAGGCGGCGCACCACTTCGCGCACGGCATTTTCGTCGGTAGTGTAAAGTGGCATTTCCAGCGAGGTGTCGCTGTCTTTCTTGTGGCGCTTGATCTTGAGTTCGTAGTGCTTCTGCCCGTCGTCGGTGGTGGGCTGGTAGGTGATGCCCGTAACCTCATCCCAGTCAAAACCCATCTTCAGCTCAAACATGCCGTCGGCCACTTTGGCGGCCCAGCCGGCGTTGCCCTTGTTATAGCTCACCGAGATGGGAGTGGAAGATTTCACGTCGGCGTCGCGGTCGCTAATGATTTGTTCTAAGTGGCAGTTAGTCAAGGAAATACGCACGTCCTGCTTGGGCTTGGCGGGGTTGCGCATCAATTGATTCATGCGCTTTTGCAGCGCTTGCATCTCGGTGCCGGTGGTTTGGGCCAAGACCACGCGGCCCGTGCTCACACTGCCAACTAGGGCAAGAATAAAAACTAGCTTTTTCATTGTAACCAGCAAAAAGAGGTGGAAAACGAAAGCTCAAATGCTACCACGAACCAGCTCAAACGGCCTTGTTTTCACGACGTAGCATCACACCAAATCAATAACTCAAGTATCTGATTATTAACTATTTATAAATAGCGTATTCGTGCTCTTCGTTTACAATCAAGCCGTCGCGGATGCGGATGCAGCGGTCGGTTTGGGCAGCGATGTCGTTTTCGTGGGTCACGATCACAACGGTCATGCCCTCGCGGTTCACCTGCTTGAAGATGTCCATCACCTCCTGGGTCGTTTGGGTATCGAGGGCGCCTGTAGGTTCGTCGGCCAGAATGAGCTTGGGCCGGCTGATCAGGGCGCGGGCAATGGCCACGCGCTGCTTTTGCCCACCCGAAAGCTCCGAAGGCAAGTGATCGGCGCGCTCGCGCAGGCCCACGCGGTCGAGGTATTCGAGGGCCATGCGGTTGCGCTCCTTGCGACTCATTTTCTGGTAATAGAGCGGCAGGGCCACGTTTTCCATGGCGTTCTTGAAGTTCAGCAGGTTGAACGACTGGAACACAAAACCCAAAAACTGATTGCGGTACTGTGCCGCCCGCGTCTGCGAGAGGCTGCGGTCGATGCGCGTGCCGGCCAGGTAATACTCGCCGTGGTCGAAGTCGTCGAGAATGCCCAAGATGTTGAGCAGCGTGCTTTTGCCCGACCCCGACGAGCCCATAATGCTCACCAATTCGCCTTCGCGTACGTGCAAGTCAATGCCTTTCAGTACCCGCAGGCGGTTGGTGCCCACCTCGTAACTCTTCTGAATATTTCTCAGCTTTATCATAACCGCTAAGCCCTCGGCTGCGCTTTAGGGTGTCACCTAGTAGTAGGCAATACAAACTACGCTTTCTTTTATCTTATTCCAAAAGAAAACGGGATATTTTTTTGTTACCATTCGCCCAAGCTAGGCGCCAGCGCCGGGAAGTATCGGAATAGATGTCATCCGAGAAGCAAGGGTTGCCTCAAAACTGATAAAGACTATTGCAAGTATCTAATTTAACTCTTAAGCACTAGAAGCTAGCACTTTACGCACCTTAAACTTCTGCGCTAGTGCTCTCACCCTTTGTCCCAAAGCATGAATTTTTCGAAGCAAGTCGTCTGGATAACGGGAGCCTCGTCGGGCATTGGCGAAGCGCTGGCCCGCGAATTTGCCCGCAACGGCGCACGCCTTGTGCTTTCGGGCCGTAACACGGCCGAATTGGCGCGCGTCGGCGCTGCCTGCGCCCCGGCCGAGACGCTGGTATTACCATTAGATTTGGGAGATGCGCCCAGCTTTCCGGGCAAGGTTGCGGAAGTGCTGGCGCGCTACGGCCGCATCGATATTCTGGTGAACAACGGCGGCATCAGCCAACGCTCACTGGCCCTCGAAACCGCGCTCGACGTAGACCGGCGGCTGATGGAAATCAATTATTTTGGTACGGTAGCCCTAACCAAAGCCGTAGTGCCGACGATGATCAGCCAGGGCCGCGGCCGAGTGGTAGTCGTGAGCAGCTTGGTGGGCAAATTCGGCACGCCCTATCGCAGTGCCTACGCCGCCTCGAAGCACGCGCTGCACGGATTCTTCGATTCGCTCCGCACCGAGCTGGAAGCTACGGGCGTGGGCGTCAGCATCTTGTGTCCAGGCTTTGTCCGGACCGGGATTTCGGTGAATGCGCTTACCGGCGATGGCACGCCCCTGCGCACCATGGACGAGGCCACGGCCAAAGGCCTGCCGCCCGCCGTATTTGCCAGGCGCGCCGTGCGCGCCATTGCGCAGGGTCGCAACGAAGTCTATATCGGCGGGCGCGAAACGTGGGGCGTCCTGCTGAAGCGTTTTGCCCCAGGGCTTTTTGCCAAATTTGTCGGCCGCGCCAAAGTGCGCTAATACGATAATGGATTGTCTACCAGCTTATTGATTGGATTTGCGGGCTTGCATTTCGGCTTGCATAGCGCGCTTCTTTACTTGGTAGTTTTTGTATTGCGTAGGCGTCAGAACCTGGCGTAGCTGGCCTTCAGAAGAAGCATTGATGCGCTTGAGCTCGGTCATGAGGCCGATGCGGTTGCCGGCAAATTGCTTCTGCGCGTCGTTTACCTGCGTTACGGTACTGCTCAGGATGGCCCGCACTTTCACCTGCTGATCGGGGCGGAGCTGTAGCTCGTCGGTCATGACGTCGGTGAGGTCGCGGGCGGCCGTTGGGGCCACGGCGGGCGCCGCCGCCTCAGTCCGAACAGGCTCGGCAGTAGCCGTTGCGTTTTTGCCTTTCTTGTGGCGGGCACAGCCGAAAGTCAACAGAACAAGCAGGAAAAGAGCGAGAAGAGGACGAGTAGGGCGCATAGGAAGCGTTAGCAGGAGGTGGAGTGCGCCCTACATACGCGAAAATGCCTGTGCGTGGTTATTTATTGCTGGATCTTGAAGCAACTCCCTAGCCCACAAGCTTTTATATAAGCTGACTACGTCACCTAACAGTTCAAAGCAGCTAAGCAATGTACGCCCAGCCGCATTTGATGCATATATATTTGATTATCAAGTATTTACAAATACTTACACTAGCTTGCTCGAATAACTGCCGGCCGCGGCTGACGAAACCCCGGCGACCTTCATGCCTTGCGCTGTGTAATGCGCCAACGCCATGATGGTGAGCATGGGATTGACGCCGCTGCACGCCGGAAAAACAGAAGCGTCGGCCACGAACAGGTTCTTGACCTCGTAAGTTTCGCCATTGGGTGCGACCGGGTGCGTGGCCGCGTCGCCGCCCATGCGGCAGGTGCTCATCTGGTGGGCACTATACAGGCCAAACTGGTTGGGTTTCCAACTCAGATGCGGCAGTCGGTCAAGCACTTCTGGGTTTTGCAGCACGCCGTCTTGGGCGTACAGGGTAGGCAAGGTGCCGTGCGGCAGATACACGGTGGTAGCACCGGCGGCTACGTGAATTTCGGCAGCCGCCCGCACGCCTTGCAACAGGTGGTTGCGGTCGAAATCGCTGAGGGAGTAATCAACCAGCGGCGCGCCGTTTTTATCGATGGTCACGCGGCCGCCATCGCGGTCGCGGGTGAGCACAATAAAGCTCCCTAAGTGCGACGCATTGAGCATCAATTGCTTATGCTGCTCGCCCGAAAGCCACGGCAGTACCATGGCCATCAGGCCGGCGTGGGCAGGAGGCGTTTCGAGCTTGGCGCCGAAGTTGGTGCCGTCGAGCATCGAAAAGCAATCGTTCACGACCGACATGCTGGGTCCGTGCCAGGCATCGATACGGTGTGGGTACAAGGCCGATACGGCCACCGTAGGGTGTAAGTGCAGGTGGCGGCCCAAGTGCGGATGTTTCAGACCGCTGCGCAAAAGCAAAGCCGGCGTCTGGATGGAGCCCCCGGCAGCCACCACACGTCGGGCCCGCACGGTCACCCTCACCTTCTGGCCGTTGGGGGTGGTATGAACGGCTTCGGCCCCGGTAGCGCGGCCGTCCTGTACGGTTACGCGTTCCACGTAAGTATCAGAGAGAATGCGGGCGTCGTGCTCGAAGGCTTGCAGCAGGTACGTGTTCAGGGTGCCCTGCTTCACGCCAAAGCGGTCGCCGAGGGTGCTGTAGCCAAGGCCCTGAAAATGCGTATCGGAGTCGGTGAGGCCTTTTTCGTTGCGGGGGATGAGCTTTACCTCTTGGCCTAGCTTTTTGGAGCCGTCCCACAAGGCTTGGTTCTGACCGTTGTGGCGCGCGTAGTCAATGTTTACGCTTAAAGCGCGCGACACGGCATCGAGACTGCGCTTAAACTCCAAGGATGTAAAATGCGGCACTTGGTGCTCGCGGGCCCATTCCTGCAATATGTAATCGGGGGTGCGGAAAGCGCCGGCCCAGTTGACGGTAGTGCCCCCGCCGAGGCAGCTGCCGGCCAGCAGCGCGATGCTCCCATCTTGGGTGGTGAGCGCGCCCTTAGCATCGTAGAGCTTGCCCATCATGTCAACTTCCCGCTGGGTAAAGTCGCAGCCGTGGCAGTACGGGCCTTTTTCCAGCACCAGTACATCGTAGCCAGCCGCAGCCAGCTCACCAGCTACCACGCCGCCGCCCGCGCCGCTCCCGATCACGAGCACATCGCATTCGTAGGTGACGTCAGAGGTCGGGTGCAGGGTGCGAATGGGCTTTTCAGTGTCTACGATTTCCTCTTGCGGCAACGGCCCCGGATAGCCGATGGCTTCCCACACGGGATTGCCGGCCTGCTCCGAGGAGCTACCGTAGTACAAGAAAGTCAGGAGTTTACGCAACGCATGAAAGCCCTTCCGGAGCTGCGGCACGTTGCTCTGGGCCCAGCTTTGCAGCATTTGCTGTCGCTGCGCTGCATCGAGCCGCACAAAGGGCTTCAGACTACCAAACCACGTCAGGCCCAGCATCGGGCTACCCAGCAGCCCCAGCAATTGCTGAAACTCCTGCTGCGCGCCAACGGGTTGCGCCGACAATACCTCAGCCACCTTGTCTATATCCACGCCTTCGGAGCCGTGCCGCGCCCAATATTCGGGGTGATCGGGCTTGCCAGCGAAGCCCGGAATAAAAGTATCGGCAAGAGCCTGGAGAATTTCGCGGTGGGCAGCAGGAAGGAGCATGGAAAGGTCAGAAACAGGCGCTTTACCCATCGTAAAGCCGCTTCAAAATATCGGCATTTTCTTCCAGATAGTCGTCATGCAGCGCTTTACACTGCTTCGCTTTCCTCAACTTTTTGGGAGGGAAAGAAGGGCATTTAAAAATTAAAACTAGAACTAAGCTTCCCTCCTTTTTTAAATTCTGCGCATCAAGCGGCGTGGGTTGGGGGTGGTAAAACCCGTTGAACAAAGACTGGCATTTAGTCTTCTAATTCTAGCTGACCACCCCGGCCTCCGGCCACCCCTCCTTGAAAAAAGGAGGGGAGCTCGCTTTTAACGCTAGCCTTGGCGCTCTATCAAAACCAAGCCAGCAACCAGCCGATCATCCGCTTAACCTTGTCATTATAAGGCGGATACATGGTTTTTATTCCCGTTTGCCCAGTGCGTTGCTTCAACACAGATTTTTCATTGGAGAAGGCCAGAAAGCCAGAATAACCGTGCGCCCGACCGATGCCACTGTTGCCGATGCCGCCGAAGGGCAGCTCGGGGTGCGCCAAATGAAGGATGGTTTCGTTGACGCAGGAGCCGCCGGCCGGTATGTTTTGCAAAAGATATTTCTGGTTTTCGCGGCTACCCGAGAACACGTATAACGCCAACGGCCGGGGTCGCTCGTTTACGAAGGAGGTGGCCTGCATGAGGGTGCTGAAGGTTTGGACGGGCAGCAGCGGCCCAAATATTTCCTCTTGCATCAGGCGGCTGTTAGGGGCCGCACCAATCAGTAAGGTTGGCTCGATGAAGCATTGGCTAGCCTCGACAATGCCGCCCATCTCTACGGTAGCACCTTGGTACTGAGCTTCTTCCAGCAGGCTTGCCAAGCGCTCGAAATGATGCTTGTTGACGATGCGTGCATACGACGCCGAGGCGGCCACTCCTTCGCCAGCGGGGTCGTAGAAACGGTGTATGGCCTCCCGAATGTGCTGCACCAGGTCGCTTTTCACGTTTTCGTGCACAAGCAGGTAGTCGGGGGCCACGCAGGTCTGGCCGGCGTTGATGCACTTGCCCCACACGATTTTCTCGGCGGCATCGCGCAGGTCGGCGGTTTCGTCCACGATCACCGGCGACTTGCCGCCCAGCTCCAGCGTGACGCTGGTCAGGTGTTCGGCGGCGGCACGCATCACCACTTTGCCAATGGCGGGGCTGCCGGTAAAGAAAATATGATCGAAAGGCAGCCGCAGCAGCACGGTAGCCACTTCCTTATCGCCTTCTACCACAACCACTTCGGCCGGATCAAACAGCTCTTCGGCCATGCGCCGGAGCAGGGCCGCCACGTGAGGCGTGATCTCGGAAGGCTTCACTATGCAGCAATTGCCGGCCGCCAACGCCGACACCAACGGATCGAGGGCGAGGTAGAAGGGATAGTTCCAGGGGGCGATGATGAGGCAAACTCCTTTGGGCTCGCACTGCACCCACGATTTGGTGCCCAACAAGGCCATCGGTGTACCAACTTTCCGCGGCTTAGTCCACTTTCGTAAGTGCTTGATTGCGTGCTTGATCTCAATTTGGCTAGGCCAGATTTCGGTGAGGTCAGTTTCCTCGGCGGGCTTGCGAAAATCGGCTTGGAGGGCCGCCTGAATAGCAGGGCGGTTCTGCTCAATCCAGTTACCTAGTTTGCGTAGTCGTGCCGACCGCTCGCGAATTACTTCGCGTCGCAACGCTTCGCTCCTGCCCTTTTGCGCTCGAAAAAGTTGTTGGATGGCGGCCTCATTTACAGTAGGCAACGCGGAAATTTCAACGGCGGGGTTTTCCATAGCGGAGCAGCAACAAGTGGGAATGGCAATCAAGTTCGGAAACCCCACAGCGAAAACCCAATGTGGCGCCCAGCTTTGCCTGTGAGCCAAAAGAAGCGTACACTTCTCCCGCGCGCTCTTCTCATAAATTATTGTTAATCAAATACTTACCAACAAAATGTTTTTTTTATCCACGGCTTTGTCACCATTGGGCTTTGGGCAGCTTCTTCCGAAACCCGGAATCCGTCGCACGGCCTTGCTCCAAGCCGGGCTATTGGTCCTGCACCAATGGCGGCGTTGTGGTTCCTGATTCCTGGCGTGGTTGGGTTGTTTTGCGCAGAACGGCACCTCGTACCCAGGTTTAGAGTGCAATAGCGGGCTCTTTTTTATTCGCGCTCAAATCAATATCTTACCTGTCAACCTGAAGATTTTTAGCCTTGATTAAGTTTATTCTGAATGATCGGGAAGTAAGCACAGCGTTGCCGCCTGGCACGGTGCTGCTCGATTATATCCGCTACGAAAAGAACCTGACCGGCACCAAAATCGGCTGCCGCGAGGGCGACTGCGGCGCCTGCACAGTGCTGGTCGGCGACTCCTGCCACGACCGGCTCCGCTACCGCTCTTTCACGTCGTGCCTGACGCCGTTGGGCAACGTGCAGGGCAAGCACGTAGTAACGGTAGAAGGCATTAATACAGAAGGACTTAACCCAATTCAGCAAGCGATGGTCGATGAGTCGGCTACGCAGTGCGGATTTTGCACGCCGGGCTTTGTGATGTCGCTGGCGGGCTTCTGCCTCAGCGATAAATTACCTACCCAGCAAAATGCCATCGCGGCCATCGACGGCAACATTTGCCGCTGCACCGGCTACAAATCCATTGAGCGGGCCGCCGCCCGCGTGGCCCAATTGCTAGAAGACCGCAACGGCACCGAGCCCGCCGAGTTTGTGGCCCAACAGCAGATTCTGCCGCGGTATTTTGCCTCCATCAAAGAGCGTTTGCACGCACTGGCAGCCACGGCCAGCCCCAACGGCCACGCCAGCGCCCAGGAGGTGCAGCGTGTAGGCGGCGGCACCGATCTGTACGTGCAAAAGCACACGGAAATGGTGGAAACCGCGAATCACTTTTTACTAGACAAGTCTGATTTACAAGGTATTACTAGGGAAGGCAATCGCTGCGTTATTGGCGGCGCGGCTACGGTTACCGACTTGGCCGAGTCGGCGGTGATGCAGGAGTTTTTCCCAGAGTTTCGGCCGTATCTGCGGTTGGTGTCGTCCACGCCCATCCGGAACATGGCGACGGTAGCGGGCAACTTCGTCAACGCTTCGCCCATCGGCGACCTGACCATCATGTTTTTGGCCCTCGACGCCACCCTAACCCTGAGCGACGGCCACACGAGCCGCGAAATCCCGCTGCGGCAGTTTTACCAGGGCTACAAGCTGCTGGCCAAAACGCCCGACGAAACCATTGCCAGCATCCGCTTTGCGCTTCCCGACGAACGCACGCAATTCAACTTCGAGAAAGTCAGCAAACGCACACACCTCGACATTGCCAGCGTGAATTCGGCCTGCTGCCTCAGCACCCGCGGCGACCTGATTACGGCGGCCAGTGTGTCGGCCGGCGGCGTGGGCCCAACGCCGATGTTTCTGGCCAAAACTTCGGCGTTTTTAACCGGCAAAGCGATTTCCGAGGAACTCGTTCAGGAAGCCGCCGAACTGGCCCAAACCGAGATCTCGCCCATCAGCGACGCCCGCGGCACCGAAACGTATAAACGCTTGTTATTGAGTCAGTTACTAAAAGCGCATTTTCTAACGCTTTTCCCACATCTAAGTCCGCAGGAGCTGTTGCAATAGTCCGAGATCATAGCTGCCAGTATACTATAGGCGTCATCAGAGCGGAAGCGAAGCATCTCTACTGGTCAGTAATCCAGTCTCAGCACGCGAGATGCTTCGCTTCCGCTCAGCATGACAAACGAATTGATAAGCACTTTATACCGAGGACATTACCAACCATGAAAAACATAGATTCCGGCAATCATACCACGGGCAAGTCTCTGTACCTCGACGATATTCCGCTCGTGGCCGGAACCTTGTTTGGGGCGGCCTTTATCTCGCCCGTGGCGCACGGACATATTGAGCGCCTCGATCTCGCAGAAGCCGCGCAACATCCAGGCGTTGTGCGCATCTTCACGCACCGCGACATCACCGGCGAAAACCAGATTGGCGGCATTATCCCCGACGAGCCGCTGCTGGCCGAGCACGAAGTTGATTTTTGCGGCATGCCCATTGCCTTCGTGGTAGCCGAAACCGACGAAGCTGCCCGCGCCGCCGTGCGCAAAATCACGGCAGAAATTACGCCGTTGCCCATCATCACCGACCCGCGCGTAGCCCAGGCCCAAGGCGAACTGATTGTGCCGCCGCGCACCTTCCAACTTGGTGATCCTGAGCGCGCTTGGGACCAATGCGCCTACGTGGTGGAAGGCAGTGCCGACACCAACGGGCAGGAGCATCTGTACATCGAAACGCAGTGCGCCTACGCGATTCCGGAGGAAAACGAAGGCCTCAAAATCTACTCTTCTACCCAAAGCCCCACGGCCAGCCAGCGGGCGGCGGCGCGGGTGCTAGGCGTGCCCATGCACCAACTAGAAGTCGATGTAATTCGGTTGGGCGGCGGCTTTGGCGGCAAAGAAGATCAGGCTAATGCCTGGGTGGCTTTGTGCGCGCTGGCGGCGCACCATTTGCGCAAGCCGGTCAAGTACGTGCTGCACCGCCTCGAAGACATGCAAATGACCGGCAAGCGGCACCCGTATTCTTCCGATTTCAAGCTGGGTCTGGACAAAGACCTGAATATAATCGCTTACGAATCAACGTATTACCAAAACGCTGGAGCGGCCGCCGATTTGTCGCCGGCCATTATGGAGCGGACGTTGTTTCACGCAACGGGCACGTATTTCATCCCCAACGTCAAGGCCACTGCTTTCAGCTGCCGCACGCACTTGCCGCCCAATACGGCCTTCCGCGGGTTTGGTGGGCCCCAGGCGAAGTTTGTAATGGAAGCCGCCATCGCCAAAGCCGCCGAGCAGTTGGGCATCGACGCCTGCGTGATTCAGAAGCAGAACCTCAACAAAACCGGCGACGAGTTTCCGTACGGCCAAAAGGCTGTGAGTGAGTCCCATGCGTGTTGGCACAAAGCAGAAACGCTTTACGACGTAGAGGCGCTGCGCCAGCAGGTGCAGGACTTCAATGCCTCGAACACAGTGCGCAAAAAAGGCTTGGCGTTTATGCCGATTTGCTTCGGCATTTCCTTCACCAACACTTCCATGAACCAGGCTCGCGCCTTGGTGCACGTCTACTACGACGGCAGTGTGAAGGTGAGCACCGGCGCCGTAGAAATGGGCCAAGGCGTGAATACCAAACTGTTGCAGGTAGCAGCCCAGACGTTCTCGATCAACCCGAGCCGCGTTCGCCTCCAGACCACCAGCACCAACCGCATCGCCAACACCTCGCCTTCCGCCGCCAGCGCCACCGCCGATTTGAACGGCAAAGCCGTGCAGCTTGCTTGCCAGGCCATCGTGCAGCGCCTCAAAGAAGTGGCCGCGCAAGAGTTGCAGGTACCCGAAGCAGCCGTGGAACTGCGCGACGAAAAAGTGCTCGTCCACGGCGAGGAAACGGCTTTGGACTGGAAGAAACTGGTGACCGCGGCTTTCCTCAAGCGCATCAGCCTCTCAGAACACGCGCACTATGCCACGCCCGAAGTGCATTTCAATAAGGCTACCGAGAAGGGCCATCCGTTTGCTTACCACGTTTACGGCACGGCCATTACGATAGCCACAATCGACTGCATACGAGGTACTTACACCGTGGACGCCGTAAAAGTCGTCCATGATTTCGGCCGGAGCATGAACCCCAACATCGACCGCGGCCAGATTGAGGGCGGCATCGTGCAGGGCATCGGCTGGATGACAATGGAGGAATTGCTCTACGACCACACCGGCCGCCTGCGCTCCAATACGCTTTCGACCTACAAAGTGCCCGACATCTATTCAGTACCCAAGGAAATCGCGATTGAGGCGCTGCAAACCGACAACGACAACCTGGCGATCTTCCGCTCCAAGGCCGTGGGCGAGCCGCCGTTTATGTACGGCATCGGCACGTACTTCGCCCTGCGCAACGCCATCAAAGCCTTCAACCCCGATTCGCCCATCGGTTTCAACGCGCCCATGACGCCCGAAAAGGTGTTGCTGGCCCTGTATCCGCAGCCGGCTACCGGCGTGAAAGTAACACATGCACAGAGCGTTAGCCACGTGGCAGTTTCTTAGCGAAAGCGTAGGCGCCGGCCTGCCGACCATGCTGCTGTACGTGTTGGAAAGCCACGGCAGCAGCCCCGGTCGGCAAGGGTTTGTGATGGGAGTAAATGCCAACGGGGCCATGCAAGGCTCCATTGGCGGCGGCATTATGGAGCACAAATTCGTGCAGCTGGCCCGCGAACAGTTGGCGAGTGGCGTGGCCGAAAGCGCAGTCCGCAAACAGATCCACAACAAAACCGCCCCCAAAGACCAAAGCGGCATGATCTGCTCCGGGGAGCAAACCATCCTGCTCTACCCTTTGCAATCATCTGATTATGAATTAATTACGGATATCATCTCTTGCTTACAGCACGAACAGCAAGGTGTTCTGATGCTTTCTCCAGCAGGCCTTGCCTTCGCACCGGGCCAGGGACTAGCGGAAGGATTTGCGTTTCGCCAACAATCGGAAACGGACTGGCTGTACCAAGAGCAGCTTGGCTATAAGCAGCACCTGCACATCGTTGGCGGTGGGCACTGCTCGCTGGCGCTTTCGCGGCTGATGCGCACGCTTGATTTTCGCATTTCGCTGTACGAAGACCGGCCGCAGCTAAATACTTTTCTGGAAAACGACGCGGCGCACCAGAAAACAGTAGTCGAAACCTACCACGAAATGGCCGCCCATATCCCCGACGGCGCCAACCAGTACGTGGTTATCATGACCGTCGGCTACCGCACCGACGATATTGCCGTGCGGGCGTTGCTACCCAAAAACCTGCGCTTTCTGGGCGTGCTGGGCAGCCAGAAAAAGATTGAAAAGCTGCTGGGCGACTACCGTGCCGAAGGAATTTCGCCCGCATATCTGGCAAAGCTATGCGCGCCGGTTGGCTTGCCCATCCACAGCCAAACGCCCGAGGAAATCGCCATCAGCATTGCGGCTCAGCTTATTGCGGTAAAAAACCACAAGAGCTAAGACCCAAACTAGAGCTAAGGTTAGTTCCCCTCCTCAGCTGAGGAGGGGTTAGGGGTGATTGGTCGGAGCACCCAGACAATTAGTAGTTCTAGCTTCTAACTCTAATCTTTCAACCACCCCTAGCCCCTCCTCAGTTGAGGAGGGGAACTAGCTTGTAGCTTATAAAAATATTAAAATGTTGATTATTAACGACTTACCGTTCCGGTGATATAACCAAATGGCTCGTCGGTGGCGATAAAGATCTCGTTGTTGTTGTCCAGCCCAAATTGCTCCAGATTAAAGGGAATGTGGTGCTTGTTGGGCATGATGAGGCGGATTTCCCGCACTACGTCGTTTTCCCGCAAGATTTGCTCGCCGATGGCAAACAAGGTCTGTTGTACCGATAGGCTCTTGTGAAACGCGAACGTGCGCAGCAGCGTCGTCCGGATTTTCTGGTACGTCGCTTCGAAATCGAGGTCGGTGGCGGTGTAATCCCAAACGGCCTCGCATTGCGTAGCCAGAATGCGGTCGGAGGTTTCTTTCAGCACCGTGTATTCGTCTTTTATGTAGTTTTCGAAGGCCGAATCGGTGGTTTTCAGAATCAATAAATCCTTTAGGCCCGACGAAACGGTGGCGCCGCCTGCGGTCTGAGTGACTACCGTGGTGCGCTTTTCGGCGCCGCCACCCGTAAAAGCGTGCTGGTGTGCTTGCTCGTCGAACGCCATGCGCTGCCAACCATGCTCCGTAATCTCAATTTTGGCCTTCGAAACCTGCGGGTTACGCGAGAAAAAATGGTACGCCAGCTGCAAGCCAAATTCTTCGATGGTGCCGGTAAAATGCTGTTTGGCCAGCGCGTAAACGGTGTTTTTTTGGGTATCGGTAGGTAATATCTTGGTGTTGTCGCCGAGGGTATAGGCCGTTTCAAAATCACCTTCTAGCTGCACATTTACCGAAATCTGGCGGAATTCGTGGTGATCGGCGTGGCGGATGATTTTCGACAAGTTGACCGCGTTTTTGCCGTAGGCGTTGAGGCCCAATTTCATATTCATGTGCGCGTAGTTGGTTGTCGGGGAAAGATTCTGAATTTGGGGCAAAATGCGAATGCCTCATGTTCGATTTAGCGATAAAAAGTAATAAAACCGTCACGCCACAGGGTGTTCGGCCGGCGCTGGTGCTGCTAAAAAACGGGCAAATTGCCGACGTAGCGCCGCCCGATACTGCCGTCGACTGCCCCGTGATCGACGCGCACGACCTGGCGCTGCTGCCCGGCGTGATCGACCCGCACGTGCACATCAACGAGCCCGGCCGCACCGACTGGGAGGGCTTCGACACGGCCACCAAAGCCGCCTTGGCCGGTGGCCTCACCACGCTCGTGGACATGCCGCTGAACTCGTCGCCCGTCACGACATCGGTGGCGAATTTCGAAGCCAAACTACAAGCAACTCATAATCAACTACATACCAACTGCGGCTTTTGGGGCGGCATTGTACCCGGCAACGCGGCCGAGGTCGAAGGGCTGATTGCGCGGGGCGTGCTGGGCTTCAAAGCTTTCCTGACGCACTCGGGCATCGACGAATTTCCGAACGCCACCGAAGCCGATCTGCGCCAGGTGATGCCCATTCTGGCGCGGCACCAACTGCCGCTCTTGGTGCACTGCGAGCTAACCACCGACGACGCCGAGTGGAAAAAACACGACCAGCGCTCGTACCAGAATTACCTTGCCTCGCGGCCCAAAAGCTGGGAAGACGAAGCCGTGGCGCTCATGATTCGGCTGTGCGAGGAGTACAATTGCCCGACGCACATTGTGCATCTGTCGTCGGCCAACTCCATTGCGCCCCTTGCGGCGGCCAAGGCGAAAGGCCTGCCCTTGACGGTGGAAACGGGCCAGCATTACCTGTTTTTCACCGCCGAAGAAATAAAGGAGGGCCAGACGCAGTTTAAGTGCGCCCCGCCCATCCGCGAAAAGGCCAACAACGACCAGCTGTGGGCCGCGCTGCAAGAGGGAATTATTGACTTCGTGGCCACCGACCACTCGCCGGCGCCGCCCGCACTCAAGCAAATTGAAACCGGTGATTTTACCACGGCCTGGGGCGGCATCGCGTCGTTGCAGCTGGCCTTGCCGGTGCTCTGGACGGCGGCGCAGCCGCGGGGCGCTACCGTGCAGGACTTAGCCAAGTGGCTGAGTACCAACCCTGCCAAGCTGATTGGGCAGGCGCACAAGAAGGGTAAGATCGCGAAAGGGTACGACGCCGATTTGGTGGTGGTAGATCTGGAAAAGTCCTTCCGCGTGAGTGAGGATTTGATCCAGCACAAACACAAAGTGTCGCCTTATCTTGGCCGGGAGCTGCGGGGTGTAGTCGAACAAACCTTTCTGAAAGGACAGCTTGTGTACCAGCGACCGACATTCACGCACCTAAATCAAGGCGAAATCTTAACCCGATAGCTGGGTGGAAACATACCAAACCCGCGCTGCCCGTATCATGCAGCGTATCAATACATTAGCAGGCATTAGCGAGGACGCGCACGGCGTCACGCGCACGTTCGGCACGGCGGCATTTTTGGCTGGTCGCGACTTGGTGCAAACGTGGATGGAAGCAGCCGGCTTGGCGGTGCGCACCGACGGCATCGGCAACCTGCGTGCCCGGTTGGTGAGCCAGAACCCACAGGCCAAAACCTTCGTGCTGGCCTCGCACATCGATACCGTCGTGAACGCCGGCAAATTCGACGGGCCGTTGGGCGTATTGCTAGGACTTGATCTGCTAGAAACACTTGTTAAGCAACAAGTTAACTTACCATTTCACGTTGAACTAATTGCCTTCAGCGACGAGGAAGGCGTGCGCTTTCACACCACCTACTTGGGCAGCAAAGTAGTTGCTGGTTCTTTCGATCGGAGCCTGCTGGAAAAGAAGGATGCGGCTGGCATTTCCTTGGCGCAAGCCATCGCGGCGATGGGCGGCAATACGCAATCGCTTGCTAATGAAGCAATTGCATCCCACGACTGGCTGGGCTACTTCGAAGCGCACATCGAGCAGGGGCCGGTGCTGTACGAGCGCAACATCCCGGTGGCGCTGGTGACGGCCATTGCGGGGCAGCAGCGCGTGGAACTGACGTGGCAAGGCATGGCGGGCCACGCCGGAACCGTGCCAATGGACATGCGCCAGGACGCGCTGGCCGGCGCCGCGGAGTTTGTGCTGGCGGCGGAGCAGTTTGCTTTGGCTCGCAAAACCGAGGTTGTGGCTACCGTGGGCAAGCTTGGCGTCAGCAACTCCGCTAGCAATGTGATTCCGGGCGAGGTAACGTGCAGCCTCGACCTGCGCAGCGCAGACGCCGGGCAGCTGGCCGCAGCTTACGAGGCATTGCGCGAGCAAGCCGAGGCCATTGCGCATCGGCGAAATCTTGGCCTAAGCTGGAACCTGATTCAGCAAACTGCGCCCGTTGCCTGCGATGCCGAAATGAATAAATTGCTCGCCGAAGCCATTGCCGCATCCGGCTACGAGGTCGTGTCGCTGGTTAGCGGGGCGGGCCACGATGCCGTCCCGATTTCGGCGGTTTCGCCGGCTACTATGCTCTTTATCAGGTGCTTTAAAGGCATCAGCCACAACCCGTTGGAAGACGTGGAATTGGATGATCTGGCCGCCGCCCTTGCCGTAGCCGACCGTTTTCTGACCCTTCTTTTTACCCAATTCCAAACCCATTAGATGGAAATATCAGCCCTCACCCGGTCCGTCGTCAAGCGCAACCACGCTGTCATTGCCCCCGATGGCTACATCAACAGCAACGTACCGGGGTGGACCAATTGCACGGTCAACGTCATCATCAACGAGCAGATGGGTGCTCGCCTGTGCCAAACGATCATTACGCTACGCGCTGATGGTCAGCTGTTTGGCAAAACTCAGGCCTCCCAGATCTTCTTCTACGTCGTGGAAGGGCAGTGCCAAGTGACGATAGACGGAGCAGAACGCACGCTGGCTACAGGCCAATTTGTGTACGTACCCATCGGCCAGGAATACCTGTTTAAAAACCCCGCGGAAGGCACACAACTCCTGACTTTCCATAAGGTGTACGAGCCGCTGGAGGGCCATCCAACGCCCGGCGTGGTGTTTGGGGAGAAGGACGACAGCAAAGCACCGGTGTACATGAATGATCCCGCGCTGCGCATTCAGGAGCTGCTGCCCAACGAGTTAGCCTTCGATATGGCCGTCAATATATTTACTTATGACTTGGGCGGGCACCTACCGATGGTCGAAACGCACATCATGGAGCACGGCCTGCTGTACCTGCAAGGCCAGGCGGTGTATATGCTTGACCAGCAATGGTATCCAGTCAAAAAAGGCGATTCGATCTGGATGGCGCCGTACTGTCAGCAATGGGCTACGACCATGGGTAAGGAGCCCTCGGTGTACATCTATTATAAGAACGTAAACCGCTTTCCAACAGTGGTTTAGACCCTGCAAAGAACGTCACATACTGAGCGTAGCCGCAGTAGTAGAGATGCTTCGGCTACGCTCAGCATGACCGCTTTCTGGTGTCTTTTGCTAACTACTTGATTATAATGACATTAACCGAGTTAAACACCCTCGACCAACCTGCACTAGCCGAAGCGCTGAGCAAATGCTGTGGTGCCACGGCGTGGGTGCAGGCGATGAGCGAGATTTTCCCCGTGGCAGACGCCGCAACGCTGTTTTCGCGGGCCCACGACATTTGGTATGGCTTGCAGGAAAGCGATTGGCGAGAGGCGTTTACGCATCATCCCAAGATCGGCGATGCCAGTGCGCTGAAGGAAAAATTTGCCAGTACCAGCGCGTGGGCTGCGGGCGAGCAAGGGGCTGTGAAGCAGGCCTCGCAGCAAGTTTTGGAAGACTTGGCCGAAGGAAACTGGCGCTACGAGGAAAAGTTCGGGTACATTTTTATCGTCTGCGCGACGGGCAAATCGGCGGAGGAAATGCTGGCGCTATTGCAAGCGCGGCTGCCTAACTCACCTGAAACTGAGATCCATATCGCCATGGGCGAGCAAGACAAAATCACCAAAATCCGCCTGGAAAAACTGCTAGCCGCATGAGTCAGATCACGACCCACATCCTGGACACAACCAAAGGCAAGCCCGCGCCGGGCGTGACCATCGTGTTATATGCGCAGCAGGCCGACGATTGGCAGGAAATCGCGCGCGGCGTGACCAACCAAGATGGCCGCATCGCCAATTTGCTGCCGGACTCAATGCCATTGGCGCTGGGCATTTACAAGATGAAATTCTTGGTCAAGAGCTACTTCGAGCAGCAGCAAACGCCAACGTTTTATCCCTTCGTGGAGATCGTCTTCGACATTGCCACACCAGAACATTATCATATCCCATTGCTGCTCAACCCCTTCGGTTATTCCACTTATCGCGGCTCCTGATTAAAATATAGAATTAGAGCTAAGGCTAGTTCCCCTCCTCAGCTGAGGAGGGGTGCCCGAAGGGCGGGGTGGTTGATGCCCGTCAGAACGTATCTAGTTTTAGTTTTTAGCGCTAGTGTTTCAACCACCCCTAGCCCCTCCTCAGCTGAGGAGGGGAACTAGCCTTAGCTCTAAATTTGTAGCGCTCACCTCTGTTTCCCACTCAGTACAATATCACATGAAGCTCAGCATACAAGACTCTGATAAAGAGCAACTTCTAAATCAGCTTGGCGTGGCGAACCGCCAATTTCAGCAGACGTACCCCGGCGACAAGCCTGACCGCCAGCCGGTGCATACGGTATACGGCGGCGCCAACCTGTTTAAGTCCGATACCTGCGTGCGCATGGGCGACATCGCCTTGAACAACCTGCGGACCTACGCGCCCAATTTCGTGGAGCTGGCTAAGGTATTGCAGCTCAAGGGCTACGAGCATTTGCCAACCTTGGAGAAAGACATCGCGGAGCTAACCACTCGGCTCGATGCTATGTCGGCGGAAGAACGCAAACGGGAGCACGCGTGGCTGGCGTATTCGGTTTATAATAAGATTGTTAACAAGCTGAAGACCGAGCCCGTCGAGGATTTCCGCATTGACTTTGAAGATGGCTTCGGTAACCGGCCCGACGCGGAAGAAGACGCGACCGCCGTGCAAGCTGCGGGCGAAGTGGCCGTGGGCATGCAAAATGGCACGCTGTCGCCGTTCATCGGCATTCGCATCAAGCCGTTCACGGAAGATTTGAAAGCGCGCGGCGTGCGCACGCTCGACATTTTTCTGACGACGCTGCTCGAAAAAACCGGCGGCCAGTTGCCCCCCAACTTCGTGGTGATGCTGCCCAAAGTGACCATCCCGGAGCAGATGACGACGATGGTGCGGCTGTTCGAGATGCTGGAAAAAGCGAACAACCTCGCCCCCGGCACCCTGAAAATGGAGACGATGGTGGAAGCCACCCAGATCATCATGGACGAAGAAGGCCGCAACCCGCTGATGCGCATCATTCGGGCCAGCGAAGGGCGGTGCATTGCGGCCCACTTCGGCACCTACGACTACACAGCTTCGGCGGGCATCACGGCCAAATACCAAACGATGGCGCACCCGGTCTGCGATTTTGCCCACCACATGACCAAAGTAGCGCTCGGCGGCACTGGCATTTTCCTCTCCGATGGCGCTACCAACGTCATGCCCATTGGCCCACATCGGGGTGATAATCTGACGTTTGCGCAGCAGCAGGAAAACCGCGAATCGGTGCACAACGCCTGGCGCCAAGGCTTTCATCATACCACGCACTCGCTGATTAACGGCCTGTACCAAGGCTGGGACCTAAACCCGGCGCAGCTGCCGATGCGCTACGCGGCCACGTACAACTTTTTCCTGAGCAGCTACGACGATGCGCTGCACCGCCTGAAAACCTTCGTGGAGCGGGCCGCGATCTCAACCCTCACTGGCGATATTTTCGACGACGCGGCTACGGGCCAGGGCTTGCTCAACTTCTTCCTGAAAGCCCTAAACTGCGGCGCCATCACGGAAGAGGAAATCACGGCCACCGGCCTGACGGTCGAGGAAATTCATACCCGCTCCTTCTTCCGGATTCTGGAAAGTCGGCGCAAGCAAAAAGCAACAGCGTAAACTCTTGCTTCTATTTTTAAAAAGCCCCGCCTAAAACGGGGCTTTTTGTTTGGGGTTGCTAGTTAGAATTCGCGGGTCTTTGCGAGCGGAACTTCAACCCAAGGGCCTTTGTCGTAAAAGAGGGAGCCGCGAACCTCGTCTGGCCTCCGCTTTTCTTCTATCGCTTACCCTCTTATGCTGGATTTAGTAACCGAGCACGTCTATAATATCCTCGATCATCACGTTTTCGATTTCACTCCGATTCGTCGGCACTACCTGATGGCCACCGGCCTCACCGAGGACGACTTGCACGATATTCGCGCCACTCTTGAAGATATTAATGCACTTAAAAATCACGTTTACAACCACTTACTTGTTTACGAACCAGAAGTAAAACAGCACTTCCTTCGCATTCTGCGCGAGAAGATAGATCGCTATCCCGAGGCCGAAGTAGAAAATCAAGTGATCGATGTGCTGGCCAAAAGTCGGCGCCTACGCCCCCGCGAGCCCCGCGGCGACGCCCACATTATTACGCCCGTCAGCGGACGTTTGTCGCTGTCTTTCTACGAGCCGCACGATGCTGACCTGCTGCAAAAAGATGCCGCCTTGCTGGTGCCTGTTTACCTAGATCGGTTGGCTCGCGTGGCAGAATTCCTGCAAACGCTTCGCCCCGACTCGCCCTTGGAAAGCGCACCGCCCAAGTTGGAAAACCGCAGCATTTTTATCGTGCACGGGCACAACAACGCGGTTAAGAATGAGGTAGCGCGTTTTGTAGAACAACTTGATCTTCAACCTATTATTCTGCACGAGCAAGCCAGCGAAGGTAAGACCATCATCGAAAAAATCGAGCGCTACTCCAGGGTGCAGTACGCCATCATCCTGCTCACTGCCGACGACCAGGGCAAGGCACTGGCCGAAAAGAAAACCCGCCCGCGGGCTCGCCAAAACGTGGTACTGGAACTCGGGTACTTCGCCGGCATTTTGGGGCGGGGAAATGTGTGTTGCCTCGTCGACAACAGCCAGCTCGAACTGCCCAGCGACATCAGCGGGGTGGTGTATATCCCGTTGGGTGGCAACTGGAAAGTTGATTTACTCAAGGAGCTTCTCCATGCCGGCTTTGCCATTGATACCAACCGACTTTTCGGCCCAAACTAGTATGCATATAAGTCTTTGATAATCAGTTTATTATCAAAGACTAGTTTAAAAAGGTCCGGTGCGATTTACGTGCCGGACCTTTTTATTTAAACTCCTACTCAGCAATCAGAGCGCAGCTTCAAGACTAAGAAATTGATTTACAAACATATCGCAGGATGAACCAGGAAAGTATATCGACTAGAAGGCATATATTAAACAACCTGCGGATCGTGATTGAGGAGCCCCAGGAAATACTTTCGGTTGTGGACAACGCTTGCGGCGGCAACATCATCTATCCCAGTGTTTCAACCAAATTGCTCATGTCATGAAACTTCCAATCGTACTCAAAATCACGGCGGTAGCCTCTTTGCTGGCATTGTTTGGCCCCACAGCGTACGCCCAAAAGCAGGAAACCCGCTCGGTGGGTTCTTTTGATCAAATAAAGGCCAGCGGAGCCATCAACGTGTTGCTCAAGCAAGGGTCCGAGACAACTGTGAAAGCAGAAGCCTCGCCCGAGGTGCTGGCCCATCTCAAAACGGAGGTGCAGGACGGCGTGCTGAAAATTTATCGGGACTACGACAAGCTCATAAATTGGTCGGACAAGGGACAAAAAGTGACCGTGTACATCACTTGCCCTCGCCTGCGCGGCGTGGAAGTTGGCGGCGCCAGCGACTTAAAAAGCGAATCGACGTTTGAGGCCGAAACCTTTGCCATCCGCGCCAGTGGCGCTAGCGATGTAACGATGGCTTTGCAGGCCAAATCTTTATCGGTTCGCGCCAGCGGCGCCAGTGACGTTACGCTTTCCGGAAAGACCGAGCGCCAAGACGTTGCCATAAGTGGCAGCAGCGACTACCGGGCTTCCAACCTGCAAAGCAAACGAGCCAGCGTACAGGCCTCCGGCTCCAGTGATGCCTACCTCGCCACCGACGAGCTGGTTTCTTCGCACACGTCGGGCTCCAGCGATATCCATAACAAGAGCAAGTCGGGAGTAATGCGCTAGTACAACCCCCGCCTTACTGAGCGCATATTTTTTGATATTGATAATGCCCCGCACAAAGACGCTGAAGCAGTAAATGCTTCAGCGTCTTTGTTTTACAAACCGTTTATTAGGCTTTTATAGCTGTCGGTGTTAGCTTCGGCCATACTTTATTCAAGCCGAACTATACCGTCGCACAGCAAGAATTACCTGCTTTTTGGTAACGAGTATCCAGCGGCCAACGCCTAGTTTTGCCGTTATGCGCCCGGCGCGGACGCGGCTTTTCCAACAGTTATGGCCTCTACTTCTACAGTTACGCTTGCTGCTTCCCCCACGCAGGCCCGCATCGCCATCACGGTGTTTTTCTTGGTATCGGGGTTTGGCTTTTCGACATGGGCGTCGCGTATTCCGACCATTCAGCACCAACTCGGCCTCAACGACGCGCAGCTTGGGGGCGTGTTGCTGGCTTTGCCCATCGGCCTGATGCTCACGCTGCCCGTGACAAGTTTCTTGTTGCAGCGCTTCAGCAGCCGGCAGGTGATGGTGGTAGGGGCCGTGCTCTACAACTTGGCATTGGCGCTGCTGGGCTTTGCGGCTCACACGTGGCAGCTGGTAGTGTTGCTGTTTTGCTTTGGCTCGTCGCGCAACCTGCTCAACATCTCTGTCAATGCCCAATCGGTGGGCGTGCAGGCATTATACAATCGCTCGATTATCGCCACGTTTCACGGCATGTGGAGCGTGGCCGGCTTTGCGGCGGCAGCCGTTGGGGCCGTAGTAGTAGGGGCATCGGTGCCCACGGCTTACCATTTTGTGGGTGTCGGGATGCTGCTGACGGGGCTGGCGCTCGCCTTTTTCCCGCGCACCCTTGACATATTGCCTACCCCGCAAAGCCAGAAGTCCGGTTTCACGCTCCCCGACAAAACCTTGCTCAAGTTTGGCTTCATTGCTTTTGCCTCCATGGCTTGCGAAGGCACCATGTACGACTGGAGCGGCATTTATTTTCAAAAAGCCGTGCACGCGCCCAAGGCCATTGCCACCGCCGGCTTTGCCATTTACATGATAGCCATGACGGTAGGGCGCTTCACCGGCGACTGGCTGGTGGGGCGCTTGGGCATCAAGCGAATGCTCCGCAGCAGCGGCCTGCTGATAGCGGCCGGGCTGTTGCTGGCGGCCCTGCTGCCCACGCCCGTTGCGGCGGGGCTGGGCTTTATCATGGTGGGCTTTGGCGTGTCGTGCGTGATTCCGTTGGTGTTCAGCATGGCGGGCAAATCGCCCAAAATGGGCAGCGGCTCGGCCATTGCGGCTGTGTCGACGGTGGGCTATTTCGGCTTTCTGATTGTGCCGCCGGTAGTCGGTTTTATCGCCAACGCCGCCAACCTGCGCTGGTCGTTTGCCATCATGGCCACGCTGGGTGCCGTGATGGTGTGGCTAGTCAGCAAACTGGACTGATCAGTTGAAAATCAATTACTTCTTCTGCGTAGCTGGGGGCCCCGATTTACCAGGCGCAGGAGCCGCAACGACAGCGAGGCTATTGAGGTAATTTTCGAGTGCGGTGTAGCCATTGCTAGTCACAGTGCCGCGGTCCTTGGCGTCTTTGGGGTTTAGGCCGTGGCTGCTTTCCCATTTGTCGGGCATGCCGTCGTGGTCGGTGTCGGCGGGTGCGGGCGCGGAATGCAGCACCGGCCAAGCTTTTTGCGAGATGCTGTACGGCGTGCCGTGCGGATAGCCACCCTGCACATCAATAAGGCGGCCCGTACGTGTCACCACATTGCGGATGATGCGTTGGTCCAAGGTGTCGCGCTTGGGCAGGCTGGCCCCTACACTTTGCAGCACGGCGGCGTAAGCCTCCTGCGCCGTCTGGGTAGCAATCGGGGCAATGTCAAAAGGCCGGTCTACTTTGGAGAGTACCGTGTCGGCGGGGGCGCCGCCGTTCATGGTTACGCCCTGCCAGTTGTGGCGCGTGACATCGGCGCTGGCATCCACATAATTGCCTGTCAGATAGAACTTTCCGTAAGGCAGCGGATTTTTGCCCGTCGCTACTTTATAAGGGTTCAGCACCCGCGCCCGCACCGATTCTTTGGTTGATGGGCCGTATTTGTAGTAGTTGTTGACGATGTTGTAGTTGCCGCCCTCGCCCGCATACACGTTGTTTTCGCCCCAGTTGTAGATGACGTTGTTGCGAAAATCGACGTTTTCATACCCGGCCGGATGCGTGTAGCGGCTGCCGTTGAAGCGCGGCGTACGGTTGTTGCAGCTCGCAAATAAATTGTGGTGCATCGTGGCGTGCTGCCCGCCCCAGATGCCGCCGAAACCGTGATGCTCAAAGTCTTTGTCGCCGGTTTCGAAATGGTACGAATAATTCAGCGGCTCGCTCATCAGGTTCCATTGCAGCGTTGTGCTGTCGCCTTCGTACACCGAAAAGGCTTCGTCCGTCGACCAGCTCATGGTGCAATGGTCCACGATCAGGCGGGAGTTGTGCAAGCCCCCGAAAGCATCGTCGCCGCCGGCTCCATCTACCTGGCCCTGATTTTGGTTTTTGTCGCCCATCCGAAAGCGCATGAACCGCACAATCAGGTTATTAGCTTTTATGCTAACCGGATAATCGGCCAGGCAAATACCATCACCGGGGGCAGTCTGGCCCGCGATGGTGGTGTTGGATTTGCTGATGGTCAGGGGTGAGTTCAGGTGAATCGTGCCCGATACGCGAAAGACCACCGTGCGGTGCTCAGCAGGCTGCGTCAGGGCGTAGCGCAAGCTGCCGGGCTTGGTGTCGTCGGCGAGATTGGTGACTTCAAAAACTGTGGTCGGTGAGCTGGCCGTGCCCCGCCCTCCAGACGTGAACCGTCCGGCCCCCTCGGCGCCGGGGAAAGCTACCTGCTGAGCAGATGCCGGCCAGGCACCCGCTACGCAAACAATTGACAGTAAACCAGTTATAAAAGCCTTAAACGCGGTGGGATTTTGCATGGGTGGAAGCCGATTGGTGGGTGGCAAAGCACGGTTGGGCATGCTGCTTCAAGCTCATAAGTAGTGCCTTCCGTCGCAGAAAGTACGCTTGCGGCCCGCTTTTATTTGTGCAATCGATGTCGGGAACGTTGCCGACGCGAGTTGCTTTTTCGGCGCGTCCTCCTGAAACAACAAAAGCCCGCACCAATATTGGCGCGAGCTTGCGGTTGCGAGTCCACAAGGGGTGGATAGCAGTCAACCATGATGCAGACGGGAGCCTAGGAACTCTGCCCGCCACTTACGACTGGTTTTGCTTTGTTTTGGCTGCCGTTCTCCAGCAGGCTCTAAAAGATGACGCGGCAGTAAAAAACAGAAAGACAAAATGAGTAGACTACGATGACAATGCTCGAGCGTAACAATTCTGGCAAGTAGCAACTCGATAAAAAACCAAAGAATGGAAGAACAGGATGAAACGGCGAAGACCCCGTCTGCCAACGACACAAACCCTAAAGTGACCGGCATTGGAGGAATCTTCTTTTTTGCAGAGAACCTGCAGCAAACGAAAGATTGGTATGCCCAGTATTTAGGAATGGAAATCAACGAATGGGGTGCGAGTTTTGAATCCAGGGACGCGAACCGCCCAGACCAGATAACCTCCCTGCAATGGAGCCCTTTCGAAAAAGGAAGTGACTATTTCGCCCCTTCCACGAAGGAATTTATGATCAACTACCGCGTTCAGAATATCGAAGGATTGGTAACCAAACTCCGGGAAAAAGGAGTAACCATCCTTGATGACATTGCGAGCTACGACTACGGGAAATTCGTCCATATTCTGGATCCCGAAGGCAACAAGATCGAACTCTGGGAACCCAGTTGATTGCGCCAAGCGAAAGGGAATCAGGAAGTTCTAAAGGTGATCGTTGGCGTAGGCAATGGCTGCGACCTCAACCATTTCCTCTTTCGGGCCGAGGCGTAACGCAACCGTTTGACCCAGCTTAGCGCCCTGCACGGCGCGGGCAATGGGTGCCACAAACGCCACGCGCCCCTCGGCCACCGCTGCCTCATCGACGCCCACGATGGTGAAGTGCCGCTCTGGTCCGGGCTTGCTGCCGCTACGCGTGCGCAGCGTAACCGTAGCGCCAAAGCGCACTTCGTCGGCGGGTTGGGTATGCAAATCGACCACTTTGGCGCTGGCAATGCGGGCCGTGAGCGCGCTCATGCGCGCGTTGAGAACGGTGAGCTGCCGCGTGCGGTCCGATTCGTTGTCGCGGTTGGCTTCGACTTGCGAGCGTTCCACTTCCAAGGCCGTCAGTTCGGCGCGAAGCTGCTCCAGCCCCCGTGGGGTAACGTAGTTTGGTGTGCCCGGTGGCAACGCGGCGCGCGGCGGAATAATCGGCGCCTCCAGCGAATCATCTTCTTTGGCAAAAGCTCGGCTCATACCTTTTGCTAACGCAGCCCCGCAAGGCAGGTTGCTTGCCTAAGTCCCCGATCAGCTTGAGCCGGATGCTCAAGCTGATCGAAAACCACGTATTCAATTTATTGATTATTAATCTTTTACCTTACGCTCGCCGTCTTCATCGACTTTGATCTTGGTGCCGTTGGCACGCTTGGTCTTGCGTTCGCCGTCTTTGTCGATTTTGACTTTAGTGCCGTTGGCGTATTCAATTTTCACTTTGCCGCCGTCGCGCTCGTATTTCACGATGGCCGGGCCGCGGCGGTGTGCAGGTGCTGCTTGCGTTGCGGTGCCCGAGCCCTCGGCGGTGTAGGCCTGCGGCTGCGCCGAGCCGTCGAGAATGTTGCGGACCTCCGAGTTGGTTTCCAGCGTGACATTGCGCACGGCGGCGTGTTGGCCCACGGTGTCAGTGGTGTAGCGGGTGCGCACGTCCTGAATGCGGCGGTCGCGTTTCTGATATGCCGCGCGCACCTGCGCCGCCTTGGCCGGGTCCTTTATCGTGGCCGGATCAATGACTTGTGTGGTGGTATCGTATTGAGTTGTCGTGGCGGTGGTGCCAGCCGCCGCAGTGTCGGTAGCAGCGGTGGTGGTAGAATCCGTCACGACTGTAGTCGTCGACGTATCGGTGGTTTTGTCCGGGGTGCAGGAAGCAAGGTTCAGCGCAGCAGCGCAGGAGAACAACAGAATGATTTTTTGCATGACAAAGGAAAGCGAAGTGCAATAGGAACTGTGAGACCCAAACTAGGTACCGGGCGCTATACGGACGCGCTTGCGGTGCGGTTATCCGGGCAGCGCTTTGTTCTAGGCTGCGGCAACTCAGGGCTTCGAGCAGCCTGCATGGTTAACTTTTATCCTTAGCCGCTTTCAGAGCGTAAGAAGAAGAGGCCACAGCCGCACGGCTTACAGCGTTGGCATGCAGAAAGAAGACCTATCTTCACAACTACTTATCACACAATGGATTATATCAGACTAGGAAAAACTGGCCTTAAGGTTTCGCGCATCTGTTTGGGGTGCATGACGTATGGTTCGCCGGAAAAAGGCACCCATTCTTGGGCGCTTAACGAAGAGCAGAGTCGGCCGTTTATTAAGCAAGCGCTCGAAGCGGGCATCAATTTTTTCGACACGGCCAACGTGTATTCGGTGGGCGTCAGTGAGGAAGTAGTCGGGCGGGCACTGCGCGATTTTGCCAAGCGCGACGAAGTGGTGATTGCCACCAAAGTGCACGGCGTGATGCGCCCCGACGACCCAAACGGCCGCGGCTTGTCGCGCCGGGCCATCCTGCAGGAAATCGACAACAGCCTGCGCCGCCTTGGCACCGACTACGTCGATCTCTACCAGATTCACCGCTGGGACTACGAAACACCCATTGAAGAAACCCTCGAAGCCCTTCATGACTTGGTCAAAATGGGCAAGGTGCGCTACATCGGGGCCTCGTCGATGTACGCCTGGCAGTTTACCAAAGCCCTGTACCTGGCCGACTTACACGGCTGGACGCGCTTCGTGACCATGCAAAACCACCTCAACCTGCTCTATCGCGAAGAAGAACGCGAAATGATGGGGCTGTGCGAGGCCGAAAACATCGGGGTGCTGCCCTGGAGCCCTCTGGCCCGCGGTCGCCTTACCCGCCCCTGGGAAACCGAGCCGAGCACCAAGCGCGCCGAAACCGACAAGTTTGCCAAAACCCTCTACAGCGCCACCGAGGAAGCCGACCGCAAAGTAGTGGAGCGGGTAGGCGAGCTGGCCGCCGCTCGCGGCGTGCCCTACGCCCAGATCGCGCTGGCTTGGCTGCTACAAAAACCAATGGTGACTTCTCCGATAATAGGCGCCACCAAACCGCACCACATCGACGACGCGGTGGCGGCCTTGGGCGTAAAGCTTACTGCTGAGGAAGTTAAGTTGTTGGAAGAGGCGTATGTGCCCCACCCCGTAGCCGGCTTCGCCTGAGCAACGGCCGAAGTAGGTGCAGCCTCAGCAAGCAGATATTCCTCCTTACTTTAGCCGCTACCTAGTAATGTGCTGAGTTGACGAGACGCCCAGCATCAAGCACTTGATTACCAGAGACTTATATAAACACATAAATATCTCACCCTCAAACACTTGCAGATCGAAACCAACCATCAGCACTTCCTTATTTACAAGCCCTACGGCTACCTCAGCCAGTTTGTGTGCGAACTGAAAAAGAAGAAGCTGCTCGGGGAGCTGTACGCGTTTCCGGAGGGGACAATGGCTATTGGTCGCCTCGACGAGCACAGCGAAGGCCTGCTGTTGCTGACCACCGACGGGTTGGTGAGCGAACACATCCGTAGCCGCCACATCGAGAAGGAATATTACGCGCAGGTTGATGGCCTGATTACCGACGAGGCCCTGGAACAGATGCGGCAAGGCGTGGAAATCGGCATCCGAAACGCCAAGTACCAAACGAAGCCGTGCGTGGCCTTCCGGGTAGAAAACGTGCCGGACTTTCCGGCGCGGGGCCGCAAGATCCGCGACGATCGCCACGGGCCCACCAGCTGGGTTTCGATTACGCTCACGGAAGGCAAGTTTCGGCAGATCCGGAAGATGACGGCGGCCGTGGGCTTCCCGACCTTGCGCCTCATCCGGGTGCGCGTCGGCGCGATTGGGCTGAGCGACTTGCAGCCGGGCGAAGTGCGCGCGATGACCAGCTTTTCGGAAGCCGACTGACGAAAGCGGCGCGTGCCCGAAAGGCCGCGCCAGTGCGGTGGGCCTACAACCTGTGCGCTTTTGCCATATCTTTACTAAAACCGGCGCGGGGCGCTGGGAAAGAAGCCAGGCTAGTGAATAATATTCATGAACTTTAATCTTTCCTTCGCTGTCTTAAATAAGTCTTCTGTGTCACGTCCGGCTTCGGATACGCCAACAGGAATAACCTTCAAAAAACAATATGGGTAGGTCGCAAGAAACCTTTGGTAAAAAGGAAAACGAGAAAAACAGACAAAAGAAGAAGAAAGAGAAAGAGGAGCGCAAGGAAGAGCGCCAGGCCAACGCCAAGAAGGGCCAGAGCCTAGAGGACTTGCTCGCGTACGTGGACGAAAACGGCAACATCTCGTCGACGCCTCCGGACCCGAAGAAGAAGCGGGAGATCAAGACCGAAGACATTCAGTTGGGCGCGGCCAAGCGCGAAGAGGCGGAGCCCGGCGACGCCATCCGCAAAGGCACGGTCACGTTCTTCAACGACTCCAAGGGCTACGGCTTCATCAAGGATTCGCAGAGCCAGGAAAGCATTTTTGTGCACGCCAACGGCCTGATCAACCAAATCAAGGAGAACGACAAGGTGATCTTTGAGGTGGAAATGGGGCAGAAAGGCCTCAACGCAATCTCGGTTAAGCTGGACGTATAAGGTTTTTCTTTTCGGTAGTCTGTGTTGCTTATGGACCTGAGCGCCGGCTTCGGCCAGCACGCTGCGGGTAGCGTATTTCGCTTGCCGTAGGCCGTTTGCATTACAGCGCCGGAGCCCAAGCCGGCCCCTTCCCTACCCTCATCACACATATGAAAGGCTGAAGCGCTTGCGTCTTCAGCCTTTTGCTGTATAGGCCCCATTGGCAAAACACCAAGTACTTACCTTTGAGGCATAACGCTTACTCACAACCTCATGGACGCAAAGGATAGCAACGGCACACTGCTCAGCGAAGGCGATTCGGTCACGATCATCAAAGACCTGAAAGTCAAGGGCTCTTCGACGGTACTGAAACGCGGCACGGTCGTGAAGAATATCCGCCTCACCTCCAGCCCCGACGAGGTTGAAGGCCGCGTCGACCGGACCGTGATGGTGCTGAAAGCGGCGTTCCTGAAGAAAGCATAAACCGACTTACCACCTGAATACTGACTGGCCCAAGCTTCTCTCGAAGTTCGGGCCTATTTTTTTGGCAAGGCCAGCCTGGGAATAATCGAAATTCTGAGTAGATTTCGTTTTATGCAAAGTATTAATAATCAGAATATTACAAAGAACTTATTATAATAATAGTCGCACTTTGTGCCTTCGGATTTCACTCCTACCTAAGTCCAAATTCCTATGCAAAGACGCCAATTCGTTTTCTCGGCCCTGGCCGCGGTGCCATTTATTACGACTGCACAAGCCGGTTTGCCCTCTCCCAGTAAGGGCTTTGTGGCGAAGGCCGGAGAAGGCCGCTTTCACGGCCATATTCAGCTCAAGGGCGTCAATTCCAACATTCTGGATGTGAAGGTATCGGGCAAGGATACGGGCGGGTTGCTGGCGATTTTTGAGCAAACCAGCGTATCGCCCAAGCGCGGCACGCCTTTGCACCTGCACCATTTTCAGGATGAGGTTTTTTTTGTGCAGACCGGTGAGTATTACTTCCAGGTCGGCGACGACAAGTACCGCCTCCACGCCGGCGACAGTATTTTTCTGCCCCGCAAAGTGCCGCACGCCTGGACGCAGGTCAGTGACACAGGCAAGATGACCGTCACGTTGCAACCCGCCGGCAAGCTCGAGGGATTCTTTATGGCGATGGCTGCCTTAAAAGCCACGCCAACAAACGAAGAAATAGCCAAAATATTTGCCGCCCACGAGATGCAGGTAGTCGGCCCGCCGCTGGCCGTCGATTAGAATCTATCTTGTATAATTGTTTAGCAATCAGATAGTTACAAAAGCAGCACATCAATGCGATGGGCGTGCACCATTTGCAACGACTCCGACCAGGCAAAGACCGTGAAGAAGCCATCCTGTGAGGCTACTAGCGCGAGGGCATCGCGTTGGTCGTACACAAATTGGGCAGCGGCCAGGTGGCGCGTACCGCCGTTCTGGGCCGGGTGCAGGTAGCGCGCCACGCTGTCGAGCACGGGTTCGGTGAGCACCATCCTGTCGACGGGGGTGCTGGATTCGGCCCGCGCCACCTTCGCCCCGAAGGCCAGCAAATGGTAGTCGCGGGTGATAACGGTAGCCCCATCGACGGCCGTGAAGCCCCCCACAATCCCGATGGCTTGCTGAATTTCTTCCCGCCACTTCCACTTGGCCTGTTCCAGATGCCGGCCTTCGGCAATGCCGGTGTAAGCCGGAAGCACCGGATACGTAATAGGCTGAACAATAGAATTTTGCCACTGCGTTGAGCCGGAAGGCACGACCAGCACCAAGCCGCCGCGGCCGTGGGCACGCATAACGGCGGCCAGCTCCACGAGCACGTTATCGACTTCGCCAGTGCCGGAAGCGGGCAGGATTTGGCCCGGCAGAAACATTTGCAGCGCCGGACAGTCGTCAACGGCGGCGTTTTCGGCGTCTACGAGCTGGAGTTGGTCGCCGCGCAGGATGGCCACGTTCACAAACTTGCCAAAGCCGTCGGCGCGGCGGTGCTTCACCACCAGCAAGCCCGGCTCCACCACTTCCAGCACAAAGCACAGCGGCGGAATGCCAGTGGCCGTGCCCCACACATACAGTCCTTCGTCGTCGTGCCACACCCCCAGGTGAATGCCGGGCTGCTCGACGGCCGGAGCCAGCTTGAGCAGGTTGTACGGGATGAGGCGGCGCTTCGTGAACACTACCGGCTGCGTGGCTTGGTGGGGCTGGAGCAGGGCCAGCGAAATCTTAGGCGGATGCCCCTCCTCGCGTCGCAGACTAGCCCAAAATGCCGCGTCGATGACGACTTCTACCAAGCTAGCCGATGGCATAGGCGCAAAAGTGGCTGGGTCGTGGGCGGTAGCAGCCTCCCGGTGCCGGGCAAAGTGCGATTCAATCATGGGCGCCACCACGCGCGCCGCCAGGTAGGTAGGTTCGGAAAGCATAACCGGCAAGTACGCAGCTTTTGAGATGAGAGTCTATAGGTGGCCTGATAAGCGTGGGGCAACTCCGCGGCTTTTTGCTTACACTTACCAGGGTACCGCCTTACTCATCAGCCTTATTCTATTCTGTGAAAACAACTTGATTACCCCGTCTGGCCATCGCACTTTTCCTGGTCGCACTTTCGCCTCCGCTGGCCGCCCAGAGGCCCCAGCCTGCCGAAAGCAAGGCGGCACAAAGCGGTAGCTGGGCGAAGCTCGCCACCGACGCTGCCCGTGTTGGGAAAACCGCTTGGCGGCCCATGCTTGGCTACGTGGCCGGGTTGCACCAACAAGCCACGCATCCGGCTACCTGGCCCTTCGATTACGAATGGGAAGACCTAGGCCCCGGCTACGTGTACGGCAACGCGTTTGGGCACTGGGACGTGGTACACGAGATTTTGGATGTACTGCCTTCCTACCCAGAACATGCTCTCCATCAGCTCCTTAACGACATCAAGAACCAGGAGCCCTCTGGCTTGCTGCCGGGCTCCATTTATATGCCCGGCGGGCTGTCGAAGCGGGACTCTATTACCTGGAATAAAAACACGCAGGGCCACCCGCCGCTGTGGCCCTTGGCCGTGCAGGAATACGTGAAAGTCACCCACGACAGCAGCGTAGTCAGGACTTTCTACACCCCGCTGATCCGACAGATCGCTTGGTTTGAGAACAACCGAAAAGCCGAAAATGAAGGCTTTTTTTACAACGACATTCTGCTGAAAAAGTGGGAAAGCGGCGTCGATGAAGGCATTCGCTTCGACGAAGTGGCGAAGGGTGCCCTGGCCTGCGTCGATGCGACCAGCCACGTGTACGCGCTCTACCAGATTGCCGCGCAGTGGGCCCGGCAGCTTGGCCTCAACGCCGACTATTACGAAAAGCGCACCCAGGAATTGCGGTCGTTTATTCAGACGGGTTTGTATGTGCCAGCCGACGGCATGTTTTATGATAGCTGGGCCGTGAAAGACGCCAAGCTGCGCAACCTCCCTTTCGAAAGCATGTGGCCCTTGGTAACCGGCGCCGCGACCAAGGAGCAAGCCGACCGCTACATCGACACTTACCTGCTGAACAAATCAGTCTTTCTGACCAATCACCCAATTGCGACGGTAGGCCGCCGCGACCCCAAATTTGAGCTGCGCATGTGGCGCGGCCCCGCTTGGAACAGCATGGCCTATTGGGCCGCCCGTGGGTGCCTGAACTATGGGCGGAAAGACGCCGCCAAAATCATATTGGAGAAAGCACTCGATGATTCGGCGAAGCAGTTTAAAAGAACCGGCACCATCTGGGAGTTCTACAACCCGTTGGGCGGCAAACCCGAAGACCTAAAGCGCAAGCCCAACACTAAGTACAATACGCCCTGCCGCGACTACCTCGGCCACAACCCGCTGATAGAAATGGCACGGCTGTATGATTCTGTGAAGTAAGGAGTTACGTATAGGAGAAGCACGTGTACACTGCATAATATATTGATTATCAATATATTATGCTAAGTCCATATTTACCCTGACCACAGCAGCCTCAACCCAGCCAGTTCCGACTACCCTACTTAAAACTTGTTGATCGGGTCATCCAGAGCACAGCGAAGGATCTCTCCCGCAGTAGTAATTCATATAGCATGGCAACGAAGCAGTAGAGATCCTTCGCTGTGCTCTGGATGACGGACGTAGAGGGCAATGGACTTCGCTGCACTGACTGAAACTGCGTTTTCAACACTTTCGAATCTGGCTGCGTGAACTACCTCAAACTTCCGTTGCCGCAACTCTCATTAGCTTTGATGGCGGCCCGCCTGCTTTTCAGCACCAACGCCGCTTCCCCTAAACCCATTGCCCGATGACTCAGCCGCCCAAGGATTTCACTGCCGACAAAGACCAGCTGCACCCGCGCAACCGCCACCGCGGCCGTTACGATTTCCCGCAGTTGATTCGCACCTCGCCGGAGCTGGCGCAATTTGTGGCCGACAACCCGTATGGCGACGCCAGCATCGATTTTGCCAACCCGCAGGCGGTGAAAGCGCTCAACAAGGCGTTGCTGAAGCAGTTTTACAACATTCAGATGTGGGATATTCCGGCGGGCTACCTAAGCCCGCCCATCCCCGGCCGCGCCGACTACATTCACTACCTAGCCGACCTCATCGCCTCCGTCAACGAAGGCGTAACCCCGACGGGCAAGGGCATTCGGGTGCTCGACGTGGGCGTGGGCGCCAATTGCATCTACCCCATCATTGGGCGCCACGAATACGGCTGGCGCTTCGTTGGCACCGACGTAGACCCGGTCGCCATTCGGGTTGCCAAGCAAATTGTGGCCAGCAATACGGGCTTGTCGGGTGCGGTGGAGCTAAGGCTACAACCCGCTTCCACCAATATTTTCAGCGGCATGGTCAAGCCCAAGGAGGTCTTCGACCTGACAATGTGCAACCCGCCGTTTCACGGGTCGCAGGCCGAAGCCGAAGCCGCCAGCCGCCGCAAGGAGCACAATCTGGGCACCAGCAAAGGCCCCAAGCCCGAGCCGAACTTCGGCGGCCAGTCGGCGGAACTGTGGTACCCCGGCGGCGAGGCTACTTTCCTGTGGCGCATGGCCGAAGAAAGCGCCCATCTGGTGCGGGAAACGTGCTTTTGGTTTACGGCGCTGGTTTCCAAGAAGGAAACCCTGCCGGGCCTGTATAAATCGCTGCAAAAGCTGGGAGCCGTAGAAGTGCGCACGATCAACATGTCGCAGGGCCAGAAAACCAGCCGCATCGTAGCCTGGACGTTTCTGGACGCGGAGCAACAGCAGGCTTGGCGCGCGAAGCGGTGGCTGAATAAGCCGGCCCCCACTGCCTAGAGCTGCACGGCTTTGGGCATTTGCTTGTTGAAAACTGGGTTTATGCACGCGGAGCACTTGGCGAAATACCCGCCGCTTAATACTCACTATACTAACTAGTTACACAGCCAGCCCTGTTGCTCAATTAGATGTGAAAATCTTACCTTAAGGCAAGTTCCTCCACTACTTACTGCCTTTTGCCATGTCTTATTCGATGCCTGCTTCCGCCCCACCTAGTCGGCTGAGCCGCACCCGGGCAGTAGTGCTGACCGCCTTGGTAGCCGGGACGCTGGACATCAGCGTGGCAATGGCCAAGTATGCCCTCCCCACGGGGCGAGATCCGCTCGGCGTGCCGCGCTACGTGGCTAGCGGCTTGCTGGGGAAAGAGGCGCTCACCGGCGGCCTGGCAGCGGCGGGCTGGGGCTTCGTGTTTCACTACGGGTTTGCCTTTGTTTTTACGGCCTTTTATTTCTGGCTTTTTCCCCGTTTGGGTCAACGCTGGTCGCATCCCGTCGTGCGGGGCGTGCTCTATGGCAGCTTCGTGTGGATGGTCATGAACCTGGTCGTCGTGCCGGCTTCGCGCATTGGGCGCCTGCCTTCCGACCCGGCCAAAGCGGCGTTGGAATGGCTGATTATCATCGTTTGCATTGGCCTGCCAATCGCTATTGGCGCCGCTCGCTACTATCGGTCAGCTAAATAGTGACTTCGCGATTCACCTAGATTCCAGTATAATCGAAGCCGAAGCCAAGCCCATTCGACAACTATTTATCTATCAATAGTTTAGCTAATAGGCTGAAACAGGCGATCCCAACGGATTTTGTGCAGAAAGTCGGCGTTTGGGTCGATGGATAGCCAGACGAAGACCGCTTTCCCGACGATATGATCTTCGGGGACGAAGCCCCAAAAGCGTGAGTCTTCCGAGTTGTGGCGGTTGTCGCCCATCATAAAGTAGTAGTTCTGCTTGATGGTGTAGCGCGTCAGCGGGCGGCCGTTTTGCTGAATCATGCCATCCTTCCAAGTGATGCCCGTGTTGTGCTCGTATTGGGCCACGATTTTGTAATAGATCGCGGCGTTAGCGGGCGTTAAGGCGATGGTCTGGCCTTTCTTGGGCACGGGCAGCGGGCCATAAGTATCGAGCTGCCAGTGGTGAGGCACGGCGCTGGCGGCCCCGGAATTGTGGAAATCGGCTACGTCGGGGAAGAGATCCGTCTGAAACTTGGGCACCGTCAGGGCCTTGACGTAGGGCTGCTGACGAAAATACTCTGCTACGCTGGCTGGGCAGCTTATGAAGAAGCCCGGCTTACCGGTTGCAGGGTTGGTGCTCGCTCTGGGAATGCCATCGGGCTCGTCGTAATCGACTACGCCCTGACTACGCAGCGCCTGCCGCACGGCATCATCGGGGGTTTCGACTTCCATGAAGTACGTGTTCTGGAGCTGGCCCGCGACGGGGCCGGGCTGCCGGTTCAGCCACACCTGACCGTTGCGGATTTCCAGGGTGTCGCCGGCCACCGCGATGCAGCGCTTGATCAGGTGGGTGCGCATGTCGGCGGGCAGTTGCTGCTCGTGCGGCACATGAAACACGACCACGTCGTTGCGCTGCACGGAGCTGAAGCCCGGAAAACGGTACGTCGGCAGTTGAATCAGGTCGGAGTAGCTTTTCAGGCCCAACACCTTCTGGTGCGTCAACGGGATTTGCAGCGGCGTCTGCGGCGTGATCGGGCCGTAGTGCAACCGACTCACAAACAGGTAGTCGCCCACCAGCAGCGTGTGCTCCATGCTGGGCGTCGGGATGGTGTACGCCTCCACCGCCGACCAGCGGATGAGTGTGGCCGCCGCAATGGCAAACACTACGGCATCGCGCCATTCGCGGGCTTTGCTTTTCGGCTTCTGGGGCGTGGCGCTGTCGCGCTTGAAACGGAAGAGGTTCATGGATTTCAGGTATTTTATAAATTACTGACTAACAGTTGCTTACCTACCGTCTATTCAGAGCGTTCAGTCTCACGCTCAACCATGCCGACGCCAGTAAAGCTATACGGGACGACTAAGCATAAGCAACTGTCTATATTCGATCTCCAACGTATTTATTTGCAGGTATAGTATAGTGTTAGGAAAGAGGCCGCAGCTCAAGTAGCTTCGGCCTCTTTATAAATCTTCTCTGCATATAATCTTTCACAAATTATTATCTACACCGGGAGTGAAATTGGAAGAACTCGCGCTACCTCGCCTTGGCCCGCAAGCACGGCTTCTCTGTACACCATCGAGGGCAATACCAAGGCATAAGCAAGCTGCTTGAAGGTGAAACCATCACCATTCAGGCCAGCAGTACTAAGTGACAAAGCATGGCTTTAAGCTGCTACAGAATGCTTAAACACATTTTTTTTATGCGACAATATAAAATGAATACATAGTTATTCATGATAATATACCGGCAATAGCTGAGTAAATAAACATTAAAATCAATCAAACTTAATGGAATTAAAGAAATTTCTTTCAAGCGGGTATTTTGCCAGAGAATTACCACCAGTATTTACCACTTCTACTTTTGCAAACAAACTACCTTTCGTAGAGGAAAAATGGAATTTAATAAATAAAAAGACTCAAGATAAGCACAGTGAAACAAAATGTGTATTCTATAATATACCAAAAGTAGGATTAAGCAGAAGAAGAATTAGCATACCAAATCCACTCAGTCAATGGCTCCTTACAAAATGCATTGTCGATAATTATACAGAAATAAAAAAATCCTTTTCTTCAAAAACATCAGCAAGTTTGCCCATATTCACACCAAAGGGCAATCGCAGTATTAAAACAAGACTAACATACGGGGATTTCAGAAGATCGGGGACCTTAGATTCATATTCTAAAATCTATGAGATCAAAACCGACATATCAAAGTATTATAACACTATATACACACATATTATTCCATGGGTATTACATACAAAGCCTGTCGCTAAAGCCAGAAGGAATGACAGCACTTTACTAGGGAATAATATTGATAAATTACTCAGAAAATGTCAATCTGGACAAACAATAGGTATTCCAGTTGGACCTGATACTTCATTAATAGTTTCAGAGCTAATCGGCTGCTGGATAGACACCGAGTTTTCAAAGAAAACCAGCGACTTTGTAGGATATAGATATGTAGATGATTTTAATTTTTTCTTTTCGTCCATTGAAAAAGCAGAGAAGTCTATAAGGACTCTACAAGAAATATTTACCTCTCTTAACCTTGACATGAATGATGATAAAACATCGATAACACGTTCTCCTCATTTTTTTGATAATGGCTGGTCATATGTACTTGCGAACTACAAATTTTCAAAAGACCAAAAAAAGCAGCTTTATGATATAATCAGATTTTTCGATATTTCATTCAAGTATTCTATAGAATTCCCATCAGACAGTGTCTTAAAATATTCCATGAAAATTTTAGATAGTTTAGAGATAGAAGCAGGTAATTGGTCTTTTTTTGAATCATTATTAATGAAGACAGTTATTACGGAGCCTGCAACTCTACAGGAATTCTCTTTCTTAATGTACCATAACAGGACAATTGTTGACAAGAGCAAAATCAAGGATATAGTATATACCCTGTTAGATGAACATATATACAAGGGCCATTCATTTGAAATAACTTGGGCATTATGGCTAGCCAAAGTATTTAATATAAAAATCCCTGCCAAGACAGCATCTAATCTATTTGAACTTGTTGATCCATGCTGCTTAATAATGGCTTTGGATTTAAGAAAACAAGGCTTAATAGCATCAAATACAAAAATTGGTAATTTACAAGACCTATTTGAGGAGGATTCTTTAGACAATGAGTATTGGCTACTGGTATATGAGGCTATATTCCATAAATGGATAACCCCGAAAGACCCGAAAATCATTGAAAAACACCCTTTTTTCAGTTTGTTAAAACAAAACAATATTTCATTCTACCATTCTAGAAGGGTTTTGTCTAAATCAAAATCAAAACAGCATATGCTCCCATCTTCACAAATAGTGGAAGACAATAATTCTAACATTGAAGATTTGTTTGATTTATTCAAATTTCAAAGCTCGAGCTATTTTTAGTGCATAAAAAGAGGCAGAAGCTACTAGTAGCTTCTGCCTCTTTTTCTTTATCCGCTAAAGCTGAATTACATATGAATTGCGCGGTTCTCAGTAGCAGCTAAGCAAGCTTCCTTCACCGCTTCCGCATAGGTCGGGTGGGCGTGGCTCATGCGGGCTACGTCCTCGGCGGAGGCGCGGAACTCCATGGCGGTTACGCCGCTAGAATTCCAGTGCGCTTGATTTCTTTTACCAAGGGGTTCCAGTCGGTAAACTGTTCGGTAGTAAACGTGTGCGGCTCGATGTAGAAATAGGGGTAGCGGGCCAGTACGCTGGCAAAACGTCGAACATCAAGAAACCCTGCTCCCGTAAAATCGTCGGCGACCAGCGCTACATCAATATCCGACTCTTCCCGTTGCTCATTGCGGGCATACGAGCCGAAAAGAATTACTTGTCGCAACGGCACATCGAGCTTGCGCAATTCTTCTGCGAAAGCCCGGACCTGTTCTAAAGCAGCTTGTTGAGTAAACATTGGCGTAAGGAAGCAGTGTCGCGCAACACATTCTGAGTATGACTAGCCGTAGCCTGCTGGTAAACCGTACGTGAATAGTCGGGATAACGACCTTCCATTTGGAACTGGTTCAGTTCAGCTACGAGCACCGTTTCGGCTGGGTTGAGTGCATAGCTGGTGGCCGCCAGCAGGCGAATGATATTATGAATACGAGGCGGGTAGTCATCCGTATTCTCTTGTACCCACAGCGCTTTGCTGAGTTTCTCAATAACCAAATGCGCCAGAAACAAACTGTTCAAATAGTTGCCTGCCCCGAATAGTACCTGAGCCGATGACCAATCCTGTTCAGCAGTTTCCTTCCAATAAGCAACGTGTTCCTGTTTGGTCATATATCGAAAGTAGAGAAAACCCGATAACCACTCAACAGAAAGCGGCTGAAGCTCTTGTAGCCCCAGCCGCTTTCTGTTTCCACAGCAAGTGCGAAAATCACATATGAATCGGCCGGTTCTCCGTTGCCGCTAAGCACGCTTCTTTCACCGCTTCCGCATAGGTCGGGTGGGCGTGGCTCATGCGGGCTACGTCCTCGGCGGAGGCGCGGAACTCCATGGCCGTAACGCCCTCGGCGATGAGGTCGGCAATGCGCGGGCCGATCATGTGCATGCCCAGGATTTCGTCGGTTTCCTTGTCGGCCAGCACTTTCACGAAGCCGTCGAGGTCCATGGAGGCGCGGGCGCGGCCCGAGGCGCGGAACGGGAACGAGCCAGTTTTGTAGGCGCGACCCGTTTCTTTGAGCTGCTCTTCGGTGTAGCCCACGCCGGCCACTTCGGGCCAGGTGTACACCACGCCGGGAATGAGCAAGTAGTTGATGTGCGGCTTCTGGCCCACGATGGTTTCGGCCACGTACACGCCTTCTTCTTCGGCTTTGTGCGCCAGCATCGCACCCCGAATCACGTCGCCGATGGCGTAGATGCCGGGCACGTTGGTCTGGAGGCGCTCATCGACCTTGACGCGGCCGCGCTCTTCCATCTCCACGCCAGCGGCTTCGAGGTTGAGGCCGGCGGTGTAGGGCACGCGGCCTACAGCTACGAGGCAGTAGTCGCCTTCAAATTTCACTTCCTCGCCTTTGGGGTTGGTCGCGGTTACGGTCACGGTGTCGCCTTCGCGGGTGGCGCCGGTTACTTTGTGGCTCAGGAAAAACTCGATGCCGATTTTGCCCAGGATGCGCTTGAGCTCTTTGCCCAGGGCGCGGTCCATGGTCGGGATCAGCGAATCCAAGAATTCGATTACGGATACTTTGGCCCCCAAACGGGCATAGACTGAGGCCATTTCCAGCCCGATTACGCCGCCGCCAATCACGATCATGTGCTTAGGCACTTCGCGAATGTTGAGGGCCTCGGTGCTGGTGATGATGCGTTGCTTGTCCTGCTTGATAAAGGGCAGCACGGTAGGCTTGGAGCCCGTCGCGATGATCGTGTTTTTGGTTTCGATCTGCTGCTCTTCGCCGCCACCCAGCGGCACAATTTTGATGTGATTCTTATCCACGAACGAGCCCACGCCTTTGAGGACGTCGATCTTGTTCTTCTTCATCAGAAACGCGATACCGTCCACGTTGGCTTTCACCACGCCGTTTTTGCGGTCGATAAGCTGGTTCATATTTATCTGAAGATCAGATAGTTCGATACCGTGCTCTTTGAAAGTGGTGTGGGCGTTGTGGTAGTGCTCGGTGCTGTCGAGCAGGGCCTTGCTGGGAATGCAGCCTACGTTGAGGCAGGTGCCGCCGAGGGTGTCGTACTTCTCGATAATAGCCGTCTTGAGGCCTAATTGCGCGCAACGAATGGCAGCTACATACCCGCCCGGACCCGAGCCGATGACGGTAACGTCGTATTGATTCATATTCAGATGAATTCAGTGAAAATCAGCGGGGCAAAGGTAGGCAAGAAAGCCTAGGCTGGTATCTCCAAAATTTGGCGTTAAAACCAAGGCTAGAACTAGAGCTAAGAGCTAGTTCCCCTCCTCAGCTGAGGAGGGGTTAGGGGTGGTTGATAATCGTTGGCCAAAGGTCAGGAGCCGCTTTCCGGCAGAAAGGCGGCCTCAATAGCCGCTAATACACTGTCAAGTTGCTTGAGCACCAGTTTATTTTCAAAACGCATTACCCGCAGTCCTAGCCTAGCCAGGTACTCTGTGCGCACCACGTCAGTAGCTTCGCCGCTAGTTGTGAAGTGTCCGGCGCCATCCAACTCAATTACCAATTTTTCAGCGGGGCAGTAAAAATCTACGACGTAAGCCCCAATGCCGTGCTGACGCCTAAACTTGCGCCCACCTAGCTGGCTGCGTTGCAGCGCCCGCCACAGTAAAGCTTCGGCGGGGGTGAGGTGGTTGCGCAACGTGCGGCGGATGGACTTTTGGTAAATTAGGTTGTGTACTTGATCTGCCACCTTTGGTAGTTTTAACTATATACTAAACAACGATTGCCAACCACCCCTAGCCCCTCCTCAGCTGAGGAGGGGAACTAGCCTTTAGTTTCTAGTTTGTTTTTAATCTGTGAGTACGCCGATGTAATAATTGAGCGTGTCTACTTCCAGGTTTTCCTTGGTGGCGCCGGGCAGATTGACGGGGCGGAACGTGGTTTCGGGCTCAATGAAGCGGTATTCGCCGCCTTTGGTGCGGACGCGCACGGGCATCGAGAAACCATCGACGTCGGCCACCCAGCGGCAAAGCGTTTGGCCATCTTCGAAGCGAAACTCCAGCGTCGGGATGTTTTTGTAGAGCAAGTACTGCGAGAAAATCTTGGTCAGGTCGCGGCCGCTTTGCTGGTTGAGGTAGCCAACCACTTGCGGCGTCGTGACGGTCTGGTGGTAATAGGTGTGCGAAAGACCGCGGAGCATGTCGCGCCACTTCTCATCGTCGTTGACGATGGTACGCACCATGTTGAGCAAGACGCTGCCCTTGTCGTACATGTCGCCAGAGCCCTCTTTGTTAACGTTGTACGGGCCGATAATGGGCTCGTCGTTGCGGATGTTACGGCGCTGCCCGTGGATGTATTCCTGGCCGGCAGGCTTTCCAAACTGGCTTTCCACGAACAGCGCTTCGGAGTACGTGGTAAAGCCCTCGTGAATCCACATATCGGCTATGTCCTTGCTAGTGATGTTGTTACCAAACCACTCGTGGCCGCTTTCGTGAATGATGATGAAGTCCCACTTCAGGCCCCAGCCCGTGGCCGAGCGGTCGTGGCCGAGGTAACCGTTGAGGTATTTATTGCCGTACGCCACGGCGCTTTGGTGCTCCATGCCCAGGTGTGGCGCATCCACGAGCTTATAGCCGTCTTTGTAAAAGGGATAGGGCCCGAACCAATGCTCCATCGACTTGAGCATGGGTTTTACGTTGTCGCCGAACTGTTTTTTGGCCTTCTCAACGTTTTCGGGCAGCACCCAATAATCCAGGGTGAGCTTGCCATTTTCGCCGTCGTAGGTGTCGCCGAAGTGCTGGAAATCCCCCACGTTCATTGCCACATCGTAGTTGTTGATGGGGTTGCTCACAAACCAGTCGTAGCGTGTGTAGCCCCCTTTCACGGCCGTGGTTTTGCGCAACCGCCCGTTCGACACGTCTTTCAAACCCTTTGGTACACTGATGCTTATCATCATGCTGTCTACCTCGTCAGCCTGATGATCTTTGGTCGGCCACCAGATGCTAGCTCCCACTCCCTGGCAGGCGGTGGCGACCCAGGGCTTGCCTTTGGCGTCTTTGGCGAACACGAGGCCGCCGTCCCAGGGTGCGCGCTCGGCGATGGTAGGCTTGCCGGAATACTGCACCGTAAATTCCTCGCGGCTGCCTTTGCGGATTGGCTGCGGAAACGTGACGAACACCGCGTTGGCCTCACGGGTGAAGGGAAGAGCCTGGCCTTTATATAACACCTTCTCTACCTGCAAGTTAGCAAACAGGTCAAATTGCAGCTTCGTGAAGTCCTGCGTGGCCGTGAAGCGAAACAGGTTCGAGCCGCTAATCGACTTCTTGTCGATGTCCAGCCGAATGTCGAGGTGGTAATAATTGATGTCGTAGCAGGTGCGCAAAGGCGTCAGGTTGCCCCGCAGCGAGTCGGCCCGCGTGAAAGCGGTTTTGGGCTGGAGCAGCTGCGCCGTCGAGAGCAGGGGCAGGCAGAAAATTGCGGAGGCAAGCAGGAAGGCGCGGATCATGCAACAAGGAGGGGGTGAAAATCAGGCGAGAAGTTAAGGCGCTTTACAGACTCTGTTGCTACGCACTCGTTGCACGGCTTCCAGTAGCACGCCGACAGTCGGGCAACCAGCCCATTTCCTTTATCGTGCTGAGTAGCATACCTTAAGGCTTGCTTCCTCAACCGATCTTCCCCCCACCCATGAGCCTTTCGAAAACGCTGTTACTTCTGTCCGTCGGCTGCCTGAGTGGTCGCATTGCCCAGGCCACTGTTCGATTGCCCAAGCTGGTAGGCGATAATATGGTGCTCCAGCGCGATGCCAAACTGCCGATTTGGGGTTGGGCCGATGCCGGCGAAACGGTAACGGTCACATTCCGGGGCAAATCCTATACTGCCAAGCCCGGCGGCTCCGAGGGAAAGTGGACCGTCATGCTGCCCGCCACGCCCAGCGGCGGCCCTTACGACATGACGATTAAGAGCAGTAACACGTTACAGATCAAGAATATACTAATAGGCGATGTGTGGCTGGCTTCGGGTCAGTCGAACATGGAAATGCCGGTCAAAGACCAGCCCGGAGGCTACTCCGCGGTGCGCAATGCTGATCAGGAAGTGGCGGGCGCTAATTTTCCGCAGATCCATTTTCTGGATGTCAAAAACACGGTGGCTTCCAAGCCCCAGCGCGATATCGAAAGTACTGGTTGGCAAGTGTGTAGCCCCCAAACGGTAGCTGGGTTTTCGGCGGTGGCGTACTTCTTTGGCCGCGACTTGTACCAGCGCTACCACGTCCCGATTGGCTTGATTTCCTCGACGTGGGGCGGCACGGAAGTGGAATCGTGGACCAGCGCCGAGGCACTTAAAGTACTGCCCGACTTCCGGAGCCGAATCGCGGCGATGCAACAGGAAAAGCGCGACATCAACCAGATTCAAACCGACTACACAAACAGCCTCAAGGCGTGGCAAAATAGTCCGGCTGGCAAGGATCACGGCCGCTTGCCCGATAGCAAAAGCTGGGCCGACCCCGATTTCAACGCTCAGGATTGGAAGACCATGAACGTCCCCGGCCTCTGGGAGCAACAACCCGAACTGAGCACTTTCGACGGCGTAGTGTGGTTTCGCAAGGAAGTAACACTGCCCGCAGCCAACGCGGGCAGGCCACTGCAACTCGCACTGGGTCAGATTGATGACAACGACAGCACTTGGTTCAACGGCGTGCTGGTAGGCACTACTTCCGGCTACAGCGAAAAGCGCCGCTACACCGTGCCCGCAACGCTGGTCAAAGAAGGCCGCAACGTTGTTGCGGTGCGGGTGGTCGACAACGGTGGAGGCGGCGGGCTCTGGGGCCTGACGGCTGATTTTCAGCTGATTGCCGGGGCGGGCAGCACGCCTGTTTCGTTGGCGGGCGCTTGGCAGTACAAGCCCGCCTACGATCCGGCCAGTGTGCCGAAAACGCCTTTTCCCAAAGGACTGCCGAATAACCCCACGGTGCTGTACAACGGCATGATCGCGCCGCTGATCCCGTATGCGCTGAAGGGCTTTATCTGGTATCAGGGCGAAAGCAACTCCGATCGCGCCTATCAGTACCGCACCCTGTTTCCCACCATGATCAAGGACTGGCGCACGCGCTGGGAACAGGGCGACTTGCCTTTTCTATTTGTGCAATTAGCTAATTATCAGCACGATCAGCCGCAGCCTGCCGAATACGAATGGGCGGAGCTGCGCGAGGCCCAAGCCATGACCCTGAGCTTGCCCAAAACGGGCATGGCGACGACCATCGACATTGGCAACCCCGACGACATTCACCCGCTCAACAAGCAGGATGTGGGAAAAAGGCTGGCATTGGCCGCCCAAAAAGTAGCGTATGGTGATACCAAAATCGTGGCTTCTGGCCCCACCTTCAAGAGCATGCAAGTGCAGGGCAAGCAGGTGCGGCTCACCTTCGACAACGTGGGCAGTGGCCTCATCCTGAAAGACAAGAGCGGCGACTACCTGAAAGGCTTTGCAATTGCGGGCGCCGACCACAAGTTTGTGTGGGCCAAAGGCGAGTTGCAGGGCAACACGCTGGTCCTGTCGAGCGACCAGGTACCGGCGCCCACCGCCGTGCGCTACGACTGGAGCAACAACCCTTCTCCGAATCTGTACAACAAGGAAGGCCTGCCTGCTTCCCCTTTCCGCACCGATCAGTGGCCGGGCCTGACCGTTAGCAAAAAGTAGAGCCAGCGCCCCTACCAACCAAGACAAAGCGCAAGGATTCGAATAGTTACCCCAGAATTCTGCTGTACGTTTGCAGTGTCAATTCTGCCTGAAGCGCTGCTCTCATGTCTCAAACTAAGCCTACCCGCGCGGCCATTGTGCTTGCGTTTGCTATCGTCTACCTCATCTGGGGCTCCACGTATCTGGGCATTCGCTTCGCAATCGAAAGCATCCCACCCCTACTGATGGCGGGTACGCGCTATAGCTTGGCGGGCGTGCTGCTGTACGGGTTTATGCGCCTGCGCGGGGCACCACGGCTACCGCTTAGCGGCTGGCTAACAGCCCTGATCATCGGCAGCTGCCTGCTGACGTGTGGCAATGGCGGCGTTACGCTCGGGGAGCAATATATCCCCTCAGGAATGGCCTCGCTACTGGTTGCTACGGTGCCGTTATTTCTGGCCTTATTGGGCTGGCTGAGTGGCTTAGCCGCCCGGCCTACGCTGCGCGTATCCGTGGGTTTGCTCTTCGGAATGGCCGGAGTGTATTTGCTGGCTCGTAACCCTGGGGCCAGTCACGTGGCCTTGCCGGGGCACCGGATTATTGGCATTGGGTTGGTGCTTGGGGCGGCGTTTTTGTGGGCGATTGGCTCACTGTATTCCAAAAAGAAGCAAGCTTCGCCCTCGCCCTTTGTCGGGGGTGGCATGCAGATGATCTGCGGCGGCCTGTTGATGGTGCTGCTGGGCCTGTTGCGCGGTGAAGCTTCTGCTTTCGACTTAGCCGCTATCACGGCCAAATCCTGGATGGCGTACGCGTACCTGGTTACTTTCGGCTCGATCGTAGCGTTTACAGCCTATATCTGGCTGCTGCGGGCCGTCGAGCCGGCGCTGGCAGGCACCTATGCGTTTGTCAATCCCGTGGTAGCCGTCTTGTTGGGTTGGGCTTTTGCCGGTGAAGCCCTCAACGTGCAAATGCTGGGCGGGGCCGCTCTGATTGTAACGGCCGTGGTGCTGGTGGTGCTGGGCGGCGCGAAAAAAGCGGAGCCTGTTGCAGAAGAAGAGTTGGTGAAAAGCAAATAGATATTCTGTAACGTTCTCATAATCAATTTATTACAAAATATACAACGGGCGGTCATGCAGAGCGCAGCGAAGCGGGAGAGATGCTTCGCTCTCGCTCTGCATGACCGCCCGTTGTAAGCTGTTCATTACAAACAACATCAGCACCGAGCCAACCACCCCAGCGGCAGCGTTGCTGCCGCATTCCCTCCTCGGCTGAGGAGGGGAATGTGGTACTTACTCGTCTTTGTAGAGTTGGCCGGCTTTTTCGGCGGAGAGCTTGATGCCTTTGATCATGGCGGAGCTGAAGCCGTTGTGCTCCATTTCATTGAGGCCGGCGATGGTGCAGCCTTTCGGCGAAGTTACTTTGTCAATCTCCTGCTCGGGGTGCGAGGATAATTGCAGGAGTAAGTCGGCTGCGCCTTTGGCAGTTTGAGCGGCCATTTTGAGGGCATCGTGGGCGTGAAAACCAATTTCAGTGCCGCCCTGAGAGGCCGCCCGAATCGAGCGCAGGAAAAACGCAATGCCGCAGGCACACAAGGCCGTAGCCGACGTCATGAGGTCTTCGTTGATCTGAATGCTTACCCCGACGGTGTTAAACAACGCCTCCACCAAGGCCAAATCTTCGTCAGTGGCCCGGTCGGTGGCAATGCAGGTCATCGATTGGCCGATGCCAATGGCCGTGTTGGGCATGGCCCGCACTACGCGTAGCTCCGAGCCCGCCTGCTCCCGTATATCGGAACAGCACACACCCGAAATAACCGAGATGACCAAGTGCTTCTCTGGGTCAAAACCACTCTTGATTTCCTCCAGCAGCTTATTAAACTGCTGCGGCAGCACGGCCAGCACCACGATATCGGCTTGTTTTACGGCCGCTAGGTTGTCGGTGCTGGTCAGAAAGCCTGCGTCGGCCAGCGAAGCCAGCGCCGTTTTGGTGCGGCGCGTCAGGGTGATGTGGCTGCGCTCAAAAATGCCCGCTTTTACCAATCCTTTGGCCAACGACAGGCCAATGTTGCCGCTGCCCAAAATCGCGATGCGCTGGGCGGGCTTTTTCATATCTACTTGTGTTTGAATCGCTTCCATTCTGAATGGCTGTCCGTCCTTGCCTTCTTGGCAAGGGTAGTTTGCAACAGGCAAGATACTGAACCCCGCTGGAAAGCCTAACTTCTCCGACAACTACGCCAATCTATATATTATTGACTATCAATGCCTTATACAACCAATATTTCCTGTTTCTGCTTAGCATAACACTGAACACCTGCTTTTGCAATTGTTCGGCCCCCTCGATACCCCACCTGCACCGCCTGATTGGCAATGCAAAATCATTGAATTATTCATAGATAAATATTCACTTTATACATAAAATATATATTCCTTATCCGATATTAGCGCGTCCTGTAACTAGCCCTTCACTATTTGATGAGAATTCTACCCACTTGCGGTCTTGCGCTGGCTTTGTTGCCGGGCAGCGCGGCAGCCCAGCAGCTATTCAATATCTCCCGCAGCAATTATTCAGGCCTTACTGCCGCTGCCTGGAACCCGGCTACCATTGCCGACAACCGCTATGCGCTTCAAATACAGCTCTTTGCCGTCGACGGCCATGCCACCAACACAGCATATCGTTACACTGGCCCCTGGAGCCTGCGGCACTTAAACGAGCCGCTGGACTTATCGAGCCAATACCTTACGCGCAACGACAGCGATAAGGCCAAGCTCTTCAGTGCGGGCCTGAACGTACGCGGGCCGGGCGTGCTCATTGGCCTCGGGCCCAAGCAAAGCCTTGCCGTAAGCACGCGCGTACGGGCGGCGTTTCAGGGAAACAACGTGTCGCCGGAGACCATCCAGAACGCCGTGGACGAGTTCAAAATCGGCAACCGCGTGCAGGGTAACTCCTTCAACCTCAACATGAATGCCTTTGCCGAATGGGACGCTACCTACGGCCGGGTAATGCTGGACGACGGGTTGCATTTCCTCAAAGCGGGCGTTACGCTCAAGCGGCTGATGGGCATAGGCTCGGGGTACTTACAGGGCAAAAACATTGATTTTGAAGTAAGTAAGAAACAAGCGGCGACCGGCGACACCATCGTTCGGATTTATAACCTAGATGGCGCTTTTGCTTATTCCAACACCCAGGCTTTCGAGGATGTCGATGTAGAAAAGGCCACCAAATGGCTTACGCCCCGCAACGCGCCCGGCTCCGGCTGGGGCGTCGATCTGGGTATTGTGTACGAGTACCGGCCCGACGCTGCGCAGTATCAGCACACCGATACGCACGGCGTAGACCAAGCCGACCGGGGCCGCAACAAGTATTTGTACCGGGCATCCATTTCCGTAACCGACATTGGCTCAATTCGTTATCGCGACAATGCCGTGGTGTACAATGCCGTGCGAGCGCGCAACGTGGGCGTGAGCGAAGCCGACTTGGGCAACCTCAGCGGCGATAACTTCGATGAGAAAATCAATCGCATTCTGCGCACCAATGCGCTTACTCGGCAAAACCACTTTCGGGTAGGTCTCCCGACGGCGTTAAATGTCGATGTGGATTACCACCTCAGCAACAAGATTTACGCCAACTTGGCCCTAAGCCAGGGCCTGCGTACCCACTACGCGACCGGCATGCGGCAGTTTTCGTACGTTGCGCTCACGCCCCGCTTCGAGACCCGGTGGCTAGAGGTGGCCGTGCCTTTCTCGATGACCAATAGTTACCAAACCTTCACGTACGGTGCCATGGTGCGCATCGGGCCACTGGTAGTGGGCTCCAATAACTTGTCGGCCTTGTTCGATTCGAGCGACCCGTACGGAGCCAACGCCTACGCCGAGCTTTCTGTGTTGGCCTGGGCGCACAAAAAATACAAAAATAAGCCTGCGAAAGGCCCTAAACCACCGAAAACGGCCAAATCTTCCTAGTGCGGGACTGAGGACACCCGAAGCACTGGAAACCAATAAAAACTGACGAATATCAGGCAGCCCACTGATTGATTTCAGCGCAGTAGCGCCAAAAGGGCCGCATCTTTGAGTTGTTGTTCCAGTTGCGGGGCCAGAGCTGCTCCTGGCCCTGCTGCTTTGCCTCACTTCGATTGCTTTCCCATGCGACGTTCCCACACGGTAGGTTCGCTGCTCCTGATTCTGGCCCTGTTCGTCTGGGCTGGAATGGTAGCGGGCATTTCTTTTTTAGAAGCCCCTCTCAAATTCACGGCACCCCACATCACCGTGCCGCTGGGGTTAGGAATTGGACGCATCGTGTTTGCGGCCCTCAACAAAGCCGAGCTGATGTTGGGCACCGTGGCTTTGGTTAGCGCTTTTTTTCTGCGCGTGCCGCTGCGTACTTGGGTGGGCCTGCTAACGGTGAGCATCATTCTGCTGCTGCAAACTTTCTGGCTGCTCCCTGCCCTCGACGTCCGTGCCCTTGCGTTGCTGGCAGGTCACGCGCCGCCTGCCAATGCCTTGCACCCGATTTACATCGGTTTGGAAATAATTAAGCTCCTTACGTTGTTGAGCACGGGTACAGGCGCGCTAAGCTGGGCCTTACAGGTAGCCCGCCAACGCAGTTGGGCAAGTCCCGAAAGCGTCGTTCGGCAACCAGCATAACTAATTACCCATCAATCACTTACAATACTCAGTGATGGCATTACTTCCGGACATTCACACCGAAGCCGACATTAAAATATTGGTCGATTCTTTCTACGACAAGGTCAATCAGGACGACTTGCTGGCGCCGGTGTTCAACGGGTTTGCGCACGTCAACTGGCCCAGCCACCTGCCGGCGATGTACGATTTCTGGAGCAGCCTGCTGCTGGGTACCTCGCGCTACCGCGGCCGGCCTTTTCCCAAGCACTTACCTTTGCCCGTCGATGCCGCCCACTTCCAACGGTGGCTGGAATTGTTCTATGCTACTGTCCATGAGAACTTTGCCGGTCCGGTTGCCGAAGAAGCCAAAGTGCGGGCGTTGAACATCGCGACCATGTTTGAATACCGCATTCGCAAACACAACTCCTTGTCTATCTTGTAGTTGCCCAGCACACAGGGTTAGCGTCAGATGATCTACTAAACAAAAAGGCGGCTCCGTTTCCGGGGCCGCCTTTTTGCTGTCTTTGCCAAGCGATTTACACGCCCAGCAGCAGACGCGTTGGGTCTTCGAGCAATTCCTTCACGCGTACCAAGAACGATACCGACTCGCGGCCGTCGATGATTCGGTGATCATAGCTCAGGGCCAAGTACATCATTGGCCGGATTACGACTTGGCCGTTTTCGGCGATGGGGCGCTGCACGATGTTGTGCATACCCAGAATAGCCGATTGCGGCGCGTTGATAATTGGGGTGCTCATCATCGAGCCGAAGATGCCGCCGTTGGTGATGGTGAACGTGCCGCCCGTCATTTGCTCGATGGTCAGCTTATTTTCGCGGGCGAGTCCGGCGAGGCGCACAATCTCCTTCTCGATCTGGTCGAATGACATTTCTTCGGCGTTACGAATCACGGGCACCACCAAGCCTTTCGGGGCCGATACCGCGATGCTGATGTCGCAGAAGTCGTTGAACACCATGCTGTCGCCGTCGATCTGGGCATTCACGGCGGGCCATTCTTTCAGGGCCACGCACACGGCTTTCGTGAAGAAGGACATGAAGCCAAGGCCGACCTGATGCTTCTCCTTAAACTTGTCTTTGAACTTGTTGCGCAAGTCCATGATCGGCTGCATGTTCACCTCGTTGAAGGTGGTGAGCATGGCCGTTTCATTCTTCACCGATACCAAGCGACGCGCTACGGTTTTGCGCAGGTTGCTCATGCGCTCGCGGCGCTGGTTGCGGTTGCCACTGGCTGCGGGGGCAGGTGCCGCTTGGGCCGCAGGAGCTGCTGCCGGTGCAGGAGCCGCCGGAGCCGCTGGGCGAGCCTGGGCATTCAGCGCATCCTCTTTCGTGATGCGACCGTCGCGGCCGGAGCCTTGTACGTTGCTTGCCGCAATGCCTTTCTCGTCGAGAATTTTGCCGGCGGCTGGCGAAGGCGTGCCGGTGGCATAACTGGTAGAGGTGCTAGCGCTGGCCGATGCCGTTTGCGGAGCCGAAGCTGCGGGAGCCACTGCTGGCGCAGCCGGTGCCGCGCTGGCAGCGCCGTTACCTCCTTCGATTCGGGCAATCACGGAGCCGATGGCAATCGTCTGTCCTTCGGCTACGGCGTGCCGCAACGTGCCGCTGGCCTCAGCCGGCAACTCGAACGTAGCTTTGTCCGACTCTAGCTCTGCAATAATCTCATCCTGAGCCACTTGTGCGCCGTCGGGTTTCAGCCATTTCGCGACTGTTACTTCCGTAATAGATTCGCCAACGCTCGGGATGATCATTTCCTTCACGCTGCTGCTTCCTGCTTCAGCGACTGCGGGGGCAGCGGCCGGAGTAGGCGTGTTAGCTGAGCCGGCTTGCGAGCCACCGTAGCCCGACTGGTTGCTGGCTTGCGGATTTTGCTCGCCTTGTTGTACGGGGTCAGCGCTGGCGGGTGCACTGGTTTTGCTTGGTGTAGCTTGTGCTGACGTCGGGGCTGCACTCTCAGCGGGAGCAGCACCCTCAACGCCATCTGCACCAATCTCGGCGATGACGGTACCGATGCCAATGGTTTCGCCTTCCGCTACGCGGATGCTCAGGGTGCCATCGGCTTCAGCGGGCAGCTCAAACGTGGCTTTGTCCGATTCGAGTTCGGCAATTACCTCATCGCGCTTCACGGCGTCGCCGTCTTTCTTGAGCCATTTGGCTATGGTAACTTCGGTGATGGACTCGCCGACAGCGGGGATTTTGATTTCCAGACCCATACGGTGCGTGGTTGGGAAGTTTGTTCGGTTCAAGAATTAATCAGTCACCTTTTTATCGGCCTGCTCCACAGTAGCCTTTGCGTTTTCGATGGCGGGGGTTGCCGTTTCGAAAGCACGCGCTACAATTTCTTTCTGCTCTTTTACGTGCACTTTGTTGTAACCCGTTGCTGGTGAAGCACTTGGCTTACGCGCAATTACATCCTCCAATTCGCGGCGCAGGAAGCGCAGCATGTAATTCCAGTAGCCCATGTTCTCGGGCTCTTCTTGCACCCAGAACACTTTCGCTTTCGGGTACTTGGCGAGTTCGGCGTTAAGCTGCTTTTGCGGGAAGGGATGCAATTGCTCCAAACGGACAATGGCCACGTCGGTGCGCTGCGACTTCTGCTGCTCTTCCAACAGATCGTAATACACTTTGCCTGAGCACAATAGCACACGCTTTACTTTCTTGGCCTCAGCATACACATCGCCGAGCACTTCGCGGAAGCTGCCGCTCGTGAACTCCTCTGCCGGCGACACGCACAGCGGATGACGCAATAGCGATTTGGGCGACATCACCACGCAAGGTTTGCGGAAGCTCCACGCAAGTTGGCGACGCAGCAAGTGGAAGAAGTTAGCCGGCGTCGTGATGTTGGCTACCACGATGTTGTTTTCGGCCGAAAGTTGCAGGAAGCGCTCGGGGCGAGCATTGGAGTGCTCGGGGCCTTGGCCTTCGTAGCCGTGCGGCAAGAGCATCACCATGCCGTTCATGCGCTGCCACTTGCTCTCCGACGACACGATGAACTGGTCAATCATGGTCTGAGCACCGTTGGCGAAGTCGCCGAACTGGGCTTCCCACACGACAAGCGCCGTTGGGTTGGCCATGGCATAACCGAATTCGAAGCCTAGTACGCCGTACTCGCTCAGCAGCGAGTTATAGATGCGCAGGTTTTCGTGCTCGCCTTCCATGTAATTGAGCGAGTTGTACGGGGCCGACGTTTCGGCGTCGTGCAGCACAGCATGGCGGTGCGAGAAGGTACCGCGCTGGCAGTCCTGCCCGCTGACGCGCACAATGTGGTTTTCCTGCAAGAGCGAGCCATACGCCAGCAATTCGCCGGCTGCCCAATTGAGCATGCGCGTTTCAAAAAACATCTTGCGACGCTCTTCCAGCAGCTTCTCGATTTGCTTGAGCGGGCGGAAGCCCTGTGGCAAGGTCGTCAACGCTTTGCCTACTTTATCAAGCACTTCTGCGCTCACCCCCGTTTCCGGCGACTGGTCGAAGTCCTCGGGCGTAGCGCGGCGCAGGCTGCGCCACTCGTTTTCGAGCGCCTGATACTTATAAGGCAATGGCTTTTGCTTCACCATGTCGAGGCGGGCCTGGAGCATCTCGCGAAACTCACGGTCCATCTGGTTGGCTAGCTCGGCATCAACATCGCCACGCTGCACCAGAATCTCGTTGTACACCTCGCGCGGGTTTTTGTGCTTCGAGATGAGGTTGTAAAGCGTTGGCTGCGTGAACTTTGGCTCGTCCGACTCGTTGTGGCCGTGCCGACGGTAGCACACCATATCAATAAAGATATCGGCGTGGAACTGCTGGCGGTACTCGGTAGCCAGACGTACGGCAAACACTACCGCTTCCGGGTCGTCGCCGTTCACGTGCAGCACCGGCGCGTCAATAATCTTGGCTAGGTCGGTGCTGTAAATCGAGGAGCGCGCATCTTCGAAGTCGGTGGTGAAGCCTACTTGATTGTTGATCACAAAGTGAATTGTGCCGCCCGTTTTGTAGCCTTCAAGCTGCGACATCTGCGTCACTTCGTAGCCAATGCCCTGCCCTGCCAGCGCCGCATCGCCGTGGATGAGGATGGGCAGAATCTGGTGGTAGTCGTCGCCGTATTGGTGCTCTATTTTGGCCCGTACAAAGCCTTCAACAACCGGGTTTACCGCTTCGAGGTGCGAAGGATTGGGCGCCAGTTTCAAGTTAACCTTCTGACCAGCAGACGTTTCTACTTCCGAGCTGTAGCCCATGTGGTATTTTACGTCGCCGTCGCCCATAGTCAGGTCCGGTACGGCAGTTCCCTCAAATTCGGAGAAGATCTGCTCGTAGGTTTTGCCCATGATGTTGGCCAGCACGTTCAGACGACCCCGGTGGGCCATCCCGATCATGACTTCGCGCACGCCGAGTTCCGAACTCCTTTCAATGATGGCATCGAGGGCCGGAATTGTGGTTTCACCGCCTTCCAGTGAAAAGCGCTTCTGCCCTAAAAACTTGGTATGCAGAAAGTTCTCAAAAACAACGGCTTCGTTCAGCTTGCTGAGAATGCGCTTCTTGTACTCAGGTCCGGGATTAAAGCTCAGCGAATCCTTCTCCACTTTGTCCCGGAACCAATCCAGAACCTGGGGATCGCGGATGTACATGTACTCGAAGCCGATGGTGCCGGTGTAGATCTTATCCAACGCCGCCACGATTTCGCGCAGGCTTGCTTCTTTGCCCAAGCCCAGCAGATCACCGTTATGGAATTTGGTATCCAAATCTGCCTCCGACAAACCAAAATCCGCGATCTCGAGGCGGGCTTTGCGGTCTTTGCGTTCGCGCACCGGGTTGGTGCGGGCGCGCAAGTGACCGCGGCTCCGATACGCATGAATCAGGTTGCGGACGGCCGTTTCCTTATCGGTGGCGTGCGTGTCAAGCGGCTCGATAGCCCCGGCGTTGTTGGTAGACGCAACGGTACTAAGCACCCCGAAGTCCTGAGGCTGCTCCGGTGTAGCTACGCCGGCGCTGCCTACAGCAGGGCGACTTGCAGGTTGGGCAGTAGCGCCTTTACCATTTGAGACAGGCTGACCTTCGGCAGGGTATTCCTGCGAAAAATCAAAGCCCTCAAAAAATTTGCGCCAGCCAAAATCAACCGATTCCGGATTCTGCTTGTAAGCCTGGTACAGTTGGTTGATGTAGTCGCCGTGGGCGTTGGCGATGTAAGAGTAAGCGTCCATTTAGTGCGGAGCTAGGTGAGTCAGCGGTAAATGTATAGCGCTTCGGCTAAAGGCAAAAACCTAAATTCGATTACTCAAATATGCCTCTATCTCAAACGCTTTAGGTTTGAACCGATTACTCAGGCGCTAAGTTTCATTTGCCAATCTATCCAAAATAAAAGGAAAAGCCTTCCGAAAATAGAAAGGCTTTTCTACAGCGCACCGGCGTCATTACTTCGGCAGCGCCATTTTAAAGATGTGAAAGGGCTGATCCTGCATGCTTACACCCTTGTTCCAATTGGGAGTTTTGTGAATAGCCGACGTAGTTATGAATAGCTCGTTATTTGGCGTAAGACTGTATGTATCAGGCCATTGCAAACGTTTGTCCTGGACAAGAGTTTCGATTTTGCCAGCTGGTGTGCGTTTCATGAGTGAGTTTGTTTCGAAGCTGGTCAGGTACACATTGTTGCTGGCATCAATTTCCAGTCCGTCGGAGGCCGGAACTGTCCCCAAGTCTTCCACTTGTTGCCCAACTTGCGCATCCGAAAGGGCGGCGTTACGCAGCGCTTCGGTCTTGATGCGGTAGAGCTTGTGGCTGGTCAGGGGCATATAATAGAGATACTGAAAGTCGCGGCTCAAGGCAATGCCGTCAGCATTCAGCTGCATGGGTTTGCCTTTCGCATCCACCATGAGGTGGCCGTCGGCTTTGAGTTGCAACGATTTGTCGGCCTTTACCGACGGATGGTTGCTCAATGCCTTACGGGCTTTTCCGGAGGCCAAATCAACGACTATCAGGCTCCCGATGCCTGACTCGGTGATGTAGGCAATGTTGCGCTGCGTATCGATGCGCACGTCGTTGAGGTAGGCTTTGCGCGGCACCACCGATTCGGGAAAAGGAATGGTTTGCACCACCTTGTTTGTCTTCGGATCAATTTTGACCAGCTTCGGTCCGCCTACCACCGTGTATTTCAAGCCGGGTGCCGCTGGGTCGAGTACCCAAATTGTGCCTTTCTGATCAACGTGAACGCTTTGTGGGCAAATCCAGTGCTTCTGTGGCTCGTTCTTCACCGAGTCATTCCACATGCACCAGCTGGCATCTGGGTAAGGCTTCACCGAATTATCGCTGCCAACGAGCGCAATCGGGTACACCGGGTTGTAATCCCAGCGCGGGAAATCGGCTAGTACGCGCCCGTCGTGCGTAACGGCTACGCCCACAAACTGCGGACCACGCAATTCGGCCACGAGTTGCAACGCCGAACTGCCTTTGTTGGCACTCGAGTCGGCAGCGGCACCGGTAGCACCGGCAGCGGAAGCGTCCGTTGAAGAAGTGGGCTGAGAAGGCGAAGAACAACCTTGGGCTGCAAAAAGCGCCAGCAGGCTGGCGAAAGTAGCTACGCGCAGGGGCCCGGCGGCAGAAGGAAGGGTAAGAAATAGCATCAGCGGATTAGATTTGGTTGTGTGGATACGGAACAGCTTGGCTCTCAGAGTTTATAGCTTATTCTTTACGCACAATTACTTACTGCGTTCGCTTTGCCCTTGAGTTTGCTAATTGCCTACGTGTCAGCTACTAAAACCACTTCTGAAAATTTTCTCCTAACAACCCGTGCGAAGGAGTTCTGACGAGCGCTGCACCGTCACTTCAGCCTTTCAGGTCAGCTCGATTTTTTGCCCCAAAAGGCAAAAATTTCCCTCATTTTTCTACTAATATTATTAGCACAAACAAATCAGCCGAAAGCTTTGAAAGTCCAATTTTAATGTCTGAACTCACCCGTGATTTTCTCCAAAAAGTTGGCGATTGGTATTAATTAGCTATTTTTACCCTCATTAATACAACATTTTATTCTTTTTATCTAGTTTAATGGGCTTTTAAAGGGCTCTCAAGGCCTTTTTCGTCTACTTCTGATTTTTCGTCTGCAACCTTTTTTCTACTAATCAGGTTAACCTTGCTCTCATTTGCCAGACTCGCTGGCCGCCCATCCTCTTCGGGTCTAAAGAAGGGTCCACCAACCTTATTCTCATGTCCATTGCCCTATTCTTACTGACTTTTTTGTTTCCGCCCCGCCCCCTTACCACCTCTGTTGCCGTTGTTCCTCCGGTAGTTGCACACATGAGCGCACGCAGCGTTTCTTTCGAACGGCGCGTCGCGGCCCCCACGCATCTTCCTTCGACTTTACCAAGCTATACCGTTACGGCTACGGTATATAATGCCGAACCCAGCCAGACCGACGCCGAGCCCTTTGTTACGGCCGACAACTCGCGAATTTCGCGGCATCACACCAGCAAAAACCGCTGGATGGCTCTCTCACGCGACATGCTTAAGTCGCACGGAGGCAAATTTGATTACGGCGATTCCATCACAGTAAGCGGTATTTCGCCCGCTCTCGACGGCAACTACGTCGTGCACGATACGATGAACCGCCGCTACCGCCACCGCATCGACCTCCTAGTCAACCGGCACGAGGCCTTGTATGACGAGTGGGTGCGCTTCGGCAAGTGGGACAAAGTAAAAATCAGCAAGGTAAATCCGGCAAAGCCTGCAGTTTGGCAAGCCAGCTAACCATCTGATTATCAATATATTGAATTAAACAGGGTATTTTTCTATGTTTCGCGACACACCGTCGGCGTCATAGAGAAAGCTGAGTGGCTGCGCAGGATCGCGCAATATTTCGCTGAGCGGAATCTGCCACCGTTTCCACATTTCCAAGAGCGACTGCCCGTAAGCCGAGTTTTCCCACGGGTTAAACACTTCGCTGGTGATGTCGTCGATAAGCGTATCGTATACGATGTGGTCGTCGCCGGCCTGCACCGGGCGCGGAAAGTAATCGGGCACCACATTAAACAAGTAGGCCGCGTAATATACGCGCGCTTTGAATTCGGCTACCTGAATCGGATGCAACGGCCGCTGCGCATCGGTATACACACGGCGCATCGCCTGCCGGATAATGCCGTTATCGAATAAGCAAGCCATGATAACCACGTTGTCGAGCTTGATGCTGAATGTCATCGTAGTCAGATCGTCGTCGTATTCGAACGGAACTGTATCTTGCTGAGGGTCAACCTCTAGCACAAACACCGAAGCCGGGCTGAAATCTTCGAATACAATCGGGACGCGAAGCGCCTGAAACGTTTGGAAGAACGCCTGAAATCGCCGCAACATCTGAGCATTTTCGGCTAGCGGGTAGCGGGGCTTGACCAAGGGATCGAGCTCGGTCAAGAGTTCCGTGACCAACACGCCGTAAAACATTTTGCCGAGCCACAGAAACAGCGTTTTCTCGTCGAGCGCCCGTATGGCGTCGAGTCCTTGCGCAGCAGCCTTCTCTACCGTCGCTTCCAGCGGCGCGACGTGCTGGGTGTGGCAGCGGGGGCAGCACGGAATTCGTAAGTCGCTGTACGTGACCACACTCTGATCAAGCAACAGAATTTGCCGGTTGGCTAGTTGGTAGCGTTCCTGCAACCACGGCGCAAACACCGGCACCGAATCTGTGGGCGGTGTGGTGGGCCGGCCGCACAAGAAGCACTGCTCCGGCCCAAAGCGCATCCCTTCGAACGGATAATAAATCGTGAGGTCGTCGGCAGAAGTAGGCATGGGCGCGCGGGAAAAAGTAAGGAGCAAAAGTACTGCGCCAAACCCTGACGTGTAGTGCCATTTCTGATGCAACGCCCGGAAGCAGTAAAGTAAAAGGCCTTCGCTCGTTTGAGCGAAGGCCTTTTATATAGTGGCTAACAGCTAGTTACAACTATTAGCGCGACAAAGCATTGCCAAGCTTAATCAGCAATTTGCCTAGGTTCTTCAGCGGTCCGGTGTATCCATTATCGGCTTCTTCGGCAATTTTGGTAGTTTCGGCACCCAGCGTAGCCAGCGTTTCGGCGATGGCGTGGGCTTCGGTTGTTTCGGCAGTAATCTGCTCGCGCAGCGTTCCTAGTTCCTGAATGATCTTGGCCAGGCCCGGCCGCTCGGAGGCCCGCAACACGGCTTCCCACCGATCAATTTCGGCAAGTCCGTGCTTGTTGCCCGGTTCGGGAACGCCGTCGTTGAGCAGCGCGACGGTATCGTCGAGCAAGGCGGTGTTCTGCTGATCAGTTACATCCAAGGGCACTGTGGGCGTAACGGGAGTTTGGGGCGTGGGGGCAGTCGAATCCATGATCAAAAGTCATTAGGCAAAGAGAAGTACCTCGTATACTTGCTTCTCCCTTGAAAAGTTAAGGCGACCGGACCGCCGAAAAGTTCGTAGAAGTTGCCCGTTCTTCTTGCTTGTAGCCAGGGAACTCGTTTTGCGCCCCATGCTCCACGTTTATTTACCCGCACCTTTTTCCGATTCCGCGCAGCAGCTTCAATTTGAGGCCGTGCGCGCGGCGTTGGCCGCGGAGCCCAACGGCCCCACCAGCCTGCTGCTCGGCAATCTGAGCCTGCACGCCCATGCCCAACTCGATGCCGTAGTGGTGCGCCCACACAGCATCACCATTTTGGTGCTGGAGCCGCGTGGGGGTCAGCTCCGCATCACCGACTTTGCCAACGGCGCTTGGAGCCTTGATAACGAGCCAGTTAGAACCAAGGAGCAGGCAGTAAATCCTTTTCAGCAATTCTTAAATCATAAGTCTCATTTAACCAATTACTTACAACCATTACTAGAAACGGGCGCCGTTAACTTCAATTTTATTACGGGCATGTTGCTGTTCGGCGAAACTGTGGAATTTGGGCCCGAAGTGGAGCCGCAGATGGCAGCCGTACCTGCGGCCAGCAGCTTCCACCTGTTGGCCAACCCGGCGCGTTTTACCCGCCTTTTGGCGCAGGTCGCCACGCCCGAAATCGACCTGACGGAAGCCGACTTATGGCAGCTGTTGACTGACATAGCGCCGGCTTTTGAAGTGCCAGCCGACATTGGGCTGCCAACACAACATGTGGCGGCGGCTGACCCGGAATCTTCCGGCGATTTTATCCGGCAAAAAGTTTCGCAGCTATGGCGCTGGTTGGGTGCCGCCGACCTGGAAGAAGTAGACCGCTCCTACAGCGAAGATGAGCGCAGCTTTGCGGCCCGCAGCCAAGAAAAAGCCGAGCTCGAACAGCTCCGCGCCAGTTTGCAAGCCGAACTCGACGAGAAACTGCGGGCCATGGAAGCCCGCGAGGCCGAACGCGAGCGCAGCATTAATCAGCTACGCGAGCAATTGGCGCAGGCCCCGCCCGTAGCGCCAGAAGCCGTGGTACTGCAACAGCAGCTCAGCGCTGAGCAACAGGAAAAAACGGCCATTGAACAAGCTATACAGGCTTCCAAAGCCGAATCGGCGGTCCGAAACCAGGCGCTCGACTCCAAGATCCAGCGCCTAGAAAGCCTGCTACGGCGCATCCAGAACGCGCCAGCCGGCTCACGATACAAGTCACTGTCTAACAAATATTTACCCCTAGCCACGAAACAGTTGCGGGCGTGGTGGCAGGTACCCCGGCTGCGCTTGGCCGCGGGTGGATTGGGGCTGCTGGTTGTGGTAATCTGGGCGATCGCGGCCCGCCACGACAAGCCGCTGAAGCGGTTTGAGCAAGATGGCAAATGGGGTTTTGCAGCCGCTGACGGCACCCCTGTGATCCCGGCCCGCTACGCCTCAGTGAGCGACTTCAAAGGTGCGCTGGCGGTGGTGGAAAAAGACCATGCCTTCGGATTCGTCGATCAGAAGGGCAACGAAGTTATCCCGCCGCGCTACGATGCACTCAACCCCTATGCGGAAGGCTATGCGCGCGCTCGAATCGGCAACCTGTACACCTTTATTGACGAAGACGGCAAGGAGTTTAACTCGTACTATTACAACGCGTTAGACTTTTCCGAAGGCCATGCCGCTGTACTCGATCGACGGGGCTGGTTTTATATTTCCGGCAACGACGAGACTACTGCTGAGCCGATCCTTTTTCAGGAAGCTTACTCTTTCCATGAGGGGCTGGCCCGCGTGAAACTGGCGGGCGCGTACACCTTTATCACGGAAGATTATCTGGACGACCCCAGCGAAGGAACCGCCCCGTTCGGCCGCTATGCCCATGCCAGCGATTTTGCTGATCACCGCGCCCGCGTTACGCAAAAAGGCCGCACGTTTTTCATCGACACCCACGGCAAACGCATTGACTAACTGCGCGTTGCAGCTTAGTCGTCGTGTTTTTTATGCTTTTGTTTGCCGTGCTTTTTGTAGTAGCCGCGGCCCCGGTGCCCTTCCCGAACCTCGTATTCGGGAACTTGACCCGTGCCGGCCGGAAATGCCAGCATCTGCGGAGTGCCTGCGCCACTGGTCTGCAACGCCAGCTGCCCGTCGCTGCTCGTGACCACGCGAGAAGGCAAGCCTGACAGCGTACAGCCTTGTCCCTCAGATAATTCTGTACGGTTGCCTTCGGCGTTTACCACAAAGCCGTCGTGAGTGACAGTGCGCCCGTTGGGCAGGTGCACATCGTGTTCCATGGGCAGTTTGTCACCGTTGCGCAGGATGTACATGGTCCCGTTGAGCCGCAGAAAACCGTCGTTGGCGGTTTTTTGGGCCGCCGCGCGCTGACCGTACGCCACAAGCAACAATACGATGACAATCAGGCGCATACGATATAAAACCATATTTACAGAAGGAAATCAGGGAAGGCAATGGCGTACAGAAACTGCACCACAACCTGAGCGTACGAAGAAACGCGGGTTACCTTTTCCGAATTCTGGTATTAAGGAAAGTTAAAGTTGAATTTCCATCATTTTATTTCTGCCATGAAAATCTCCTTCAAGACCCTGTTCGTTGCTGCTGCTTTCTCTACGTTTGCTATGACTTCGTGTGGTGATGCTAACAAAGCTGCTAATGCTACCGAAAACGCCGCTAACAACACGGCTGATGCCGCTGGCAACGCCGTTGATAGCGCGAAAGCTGACATGGCAACCGAGCCCGGCGACACAGCTGTGGTTCAGAACAAGGAAGCTGATAAGTTGGTAGAAGAAACTCCTGAGAAGAAGTAATTTCTGCTTGCTGCTTATAAAAAAAGACCCGCTCCTGAATCAGGAGCGGGTCTTTTTTTATACACAATCATCTTACTGTCAAATACTTAACTTGCAAGCTCCATTAGTACGTCGTAATAGGGGCGCTGCAACATGCGGGCCCGTAACCAGGCATAGAAACTGATGGCGTGGATATCTTCGCGCTCCAGGGGCTGAAACGAAGGCAACTGATCGACGCGCTCGGCAAACTCGGGACGCGTAGCGGCGGCAGGGTCGTCGATGATTTCGCGCACCAAGGCCAAGTAGCTCAGCACGTAACGATACGGGCCGCCTTCGGCAAACTGCTCGCGAAGCACTCGCTCGATGGCCCGCAGTCGGTTGTAGGCAAGGTCGGGGTTGCCCATTTCGAGTTGGGTCAGCATTTCGCCCAGGTTTTTGTTGAGTACCCACTCGATGCCCATTTGCTGCTCGCACCAATGGTCGGAGCGGCCGATGCCGATAAGCACTTGGTTGGTTTTGGCAAACTGTCCTTCGGCAAAATAATGAAAGCCCAAGCCGAGGCGCGCCGTGAGTTGGTCGCGGGGTGAAAGTGTGCCTTCAGCGCCCTTGATCACTTCTACTAACAGCTTGATACTCTCACCATTGCGTCTTTGAAAAGCGTAGTTAGCTGCCAGCAGAAACGTGTGCTTGGGCAGAAATTCGGCGTAGTTGCTGCGCGGCCCCGAGTGCAGAACCACCCGAAGTTTTTCCAGATACGCCACCGATTCGTCGAAGCGACGCAGGCGGTACAGGGCGTGCGCCACCATGTAAAGCAGGCCTAGCTGGTAGTAGCGGTGGGCGGGCTGGAAGCCGTGGCGCTTTTCCATGAGGTGGTAGCAGCGCATCACAAACGGCGCAAACGAAGCAAAATCGCGACGCACGAGCATGGCACTGCGCGTGATGGACATGAGCCGGTACAGCAGCGCCGGACGGCGGGCAAAGGCTTCCTGCAAATCGTACTCGCGCAGCACTTCCTGCAAAATAGCGTCGAATGACTCGCCGGCGCGGCCCTTTATCCGTGCTTGCCGCAGGCGCTGGCGGATGAGGCTATCGGCAATGCCGGCGCGCTCCTCTTCGTCGGCAGCTTTCTTGTTTTGGTTGCGCCGACGGATGATGTCGGCCAGCTCGTCGGCGTGCTCGCTGTTGGCCTGTGCAATCTGGAGGTTGTAGACGGTGTTCAGCAGCTCGTATTGTTCGTTTTGGCTGGCCAGTTTTTCGGCTTTGCGCAGCATGTTCCAAGCCAACCGCGGTACGCCTACGTCGAACAGATACTGCGCCAGCGACAAAAAGCCGCGCACCGAAGAGGCCGCCGTAGGGTCTTGTTGGCGCTGGCGCAGCAGCAGAAAATCGGTGAGGTGGCGCATGAGCCGTTTGCGTAACGCGTAGTAAGCCACGGCATTGGCTTCGCCAGGGTAGAGGCGGCTCACGAGTTGCTCGGTGGTGTAGGCACGCTGCTGGAGCAGCAGCTCATAGAGTTGCAGGTCTAGCCGATCCTTTTGCTTTTTGCCCTGCCGCTGGATGAAGCGCCCAAAATCCTTGCGGTCGTCGGGCGAAAAAGTAGCGAGCGTAGTTCGCAAATCATCCATTGGGGCTAAGAAATATTAATCAGACTAAAAAACAATTTAGAAAGTCTAATATTATTCAGATAACTATCTTATTATAAGAGAGTTATCAATACATAGTATTGGATTCCAATGTCTAAATAAACAAAATATCCGTTAGATTTTCGCAGTCCCGGTTCTGCATCTTCGTGTCGTTCTTAACCCCCTCCCCCATGCGACACGCATTACTCTTTCTGTTGACCTTCCTGCTGACGGCCCCGGCGTGGGCGCAGGACGTACTTACCAAACAAAACGGCGACGAACTCCAAGTGAAAGTGCTGGAGATTTCGCCCACTGAAGTCAAGTATAAGCGCACCGACAACCCCGACGGCCCCCTGATTTCGGTGCGCAAGTCGGAGGTGTTTATGATTCGCTACGCCAATGGCACGAAGGAAATCCTGAGCCAGCTTCCCGCCGGCGCGCAGCCTTCCGTGGGTAGCGCCCCCGCGCCTATCACCGGCCCGGTAGTGCCCGGCGACGAAGAGCCGGCTTTCGAGCACATCAAGCTGGGCGGGCCGCGCCTGGGCTTCACCGTGCTCACGGGCGGCATGCTGAATAAAGCGCGGGGAATTGATGGCTACCACAACCTCAACCCGTTTCTGACGCAGTTTGGCTGGCAGTTTGAAACCCGCATTTTTCGAATGCCCAACGGCACTGCGGGCTTGTTTGAGATCGTACCGCTGATTGGCGGACTTGAGCAAGGTAAGTTTATTCCGAGCATCAACGGCTTGATTGGCATACGCGGGCCCAAAGGCTTTGAGTTTGGCCTGGGCCCCAACCTGACGCCGGTGTCGGCCAACATTGCCTTGGCCGTGGGCACTTCTTTCCACGCCAACGGGGTCAACTTTCCGGTCAACTTTGCTGTGGTTCCGGGCAACGGCGGGGCCCGCTTCAGCCTGCTTTTCGGCTTCAACTCGAAGCGAAATTAACCATTTGATTATCAATTGATTAACTTAATCCCCATGCGACACTTCTATTTTCTGATTTTGTTTTTTGTGCCGCTGCTAAGCCAAGGGCAGGACGTAATTTTGCAGACCAACGGCGAAGAAACCAAGGGCAAAGTCCTGGCTATCAGCCCCGAGCAAGTAACCTACGTTTCCGGCGAAGCCGGCAAAACCGATACGCTCCAGCTGGCGGCCGCTTCGGTATTTCTGATTCGCTACGCCAACGGCACGAAGGAAGTGTTGCACGACCCGGCCGCGCCCACTGCTTCGGAAGGGCCAACTCTGACAAGCGCCCAGGCGTACGAGCAGGGCCGCCTCGATGCCCGCAAATATTACAAATCACCGGCCGCGTTCTGGGGCACGTTTGGCACTACGCTCGTCACGCTGCCGGCTTACGGCCTGGGAGGCATCGTGACCGGGGCCGTGGTGGGCTCTACCGCTCCTCCAGCGACCCGATTCGTGGTGCCAGATGCCCGGCTGCTGACCAATGCCGATTATGTAAGCGGCTACCGCAAGCAGGCCCAAAACAAAAAGCTGGGCCAAGCCGCTGCCGGCTACGGTGCGGGTATGGGAGCGGGCGTGCTCGTGACAATGATGATTATAGCCGCCTTGTTCAACGCACATTGATTTGATTATCCTATAACTAACTCTATCACAACTGAATACATGGTCTGCTCTCGGCTTATTGCTTTTCTAACCACCCTGCTTTGCTTGTTTTCACTTTCCACCGCCTCCGCCCAGGACCGCATTACGCGCACCGACGGCGTGGAGGTGCTGGGCAAGGTGGTACGGGTGACTCCGGCCGAAGTAGTGTACCTCCCTGAAACGCCCGCGGGCAGCACCGACACCCTGCACTTGAATACAGATGTAGTTTTCCTTATCCGGTACGCCGACGGCAAAAAGCACATTCTGCACAACCCCGCCCTGCCCGGCAATAGCACAGTGGCCCCTGCGCTCACCGATGCCGAGCTGGCTACCAAAGGCCGCGAGGACGCTAAACGCAACTACTCCACCGTCGGCACCTTTTGGGGGGCTTACGGCGCCACAATTGCAGTGCCTCTGCTAGCCCTGCGCTCCCGGGCTCCGGTAGTCGGCCCGGTGCTTGGCGTGGGCGTGGTCGCCACCTTGGCCAGCGTGCGACCCAGCGAAAAAAACTTTGAAATCCTCTCGCCCGAACTGCGCGCCAATCCTAGCTACATGGCTGCCTACCGCAAGCAGGCACGCCGCAAGAAGGCCGGTAGCGCCATTGGCGGATTTGGTGCTGCGCTAGGAACTGGGGCAGTGGCAGTGGCCATCTTGGCTTATCTGCTTCGCGACGGCTTTAGTTGAGATATTCCGGGGCAATAGCGTCGCCTTTAAGGACTGCTTACCTCAACCTTACAGCCAGGCTTATCGTATGGGGTAGAAATACATTTCTTTCCACCCAAACCCTTACTGCCATGGACTTGAATAACAATAATGTCAATGACCAAACGGAATTGCGCGCCCGCGGCGGCTGGAATGAAGTAAAAGGCAAAGCCAAACAACAGTGGGGCAACCTCACCGACGATGACCTCGAATATAAGGAAGGTCAGCAGGACGAATGGTTCGGCCGCCTACAACAGAAAACCGGTCATACTGTGGACGAAATCAAAGATTGGTTTCACCGCAACTTCTAAATCCTCAAGGAGTTAAGTATAACTCCGGGTTAAAAAAGCCCCGAGCCGTGCGCCCTGCGCCAGCCCGGGGCTTTTTTACGTCAGGTTTGTTTTGTACTTGTGCTTGGCTTCAGCCAGCATGGGGAGTTACTGAGATTTGTGCATGACCATTGCTCCGGAGGAACTGCGCACTTTGGGCAACACTGCCTTGCTTCAGCTGCCTAAAACAGCTTTTTTCTGTTCGCGCGTTTACCCTACCTGCGCCGAGCGCGGCACGTATTTGTGGGCGTTGGAGCAGCGCTACCGCGGCCACTGCATCATTTCGGGCTTTCATTCGCAGCTCGAGCAGTCGGTATTTCGGTATCTGCTGCAAGGCGCCGCCCAACCAATTGTGTACGTGTTGGGGCGGGGCATTCAGCCCAAGCTGCGGTTTGAATACGGTCCTGAAATTGACGCCGGGCGCCTGCTGTTCGTGTCGCCCTTCGAGTCCGATACCACGACCGTAACCCCCGAAACCGCCGACATCCGCAACCAACTTATTGCGCAGCTAGCCGATAAGTTCTTTGTGCCCTACGTCACCCCCGGCGGTACGCTGGAGCACCTCCTGCTCAGCCCAAGCGCCCAGAACAAGCCCGTCTACACCCTCAACATTCCCGAAAACCGCGATCGCCTGCGCAGCGGCGCGTTCCTAGCCTTGCAGCCTAACGGCGTCTTCGGCCGCGACACAGACAAGCCGAATTACTGAGCAATGTATCCTTATAAATATCTGAATGTCAATTGATTATATGAATGGCTAAACTATCACTCAGCGACGTAATCGCTTAAGTACTGATAGCGCTCCGTCAGCTTGCCGTTGCGGGCGATGGTTGCCCGCTCGATAACCTCATCCGATTGGCTGCCAACCAGATGCGGAAATACATTGTCGATAAGCTGCCGGCCAAAATCGCGCGAAGCATTGCGCGGCAGCTCGCACGGCAGGTTATCGACGGCCATCACCGTGATGTTATCGGGTCGCGAATAAGGCGCTTCGAGCTGGCCGGTCTGGGGGTTGTAGTCGAAGGCCGGATCCGCAATGCTGCTGGCTCGCTTGGTGCACGGAATCGAGCCATTTACATCGCAGGTCACGTCAGCAATGGTGGTGATGCGGAAGCCGGCGCGGCGCGTGTCTTCTTCCGTAAAAAGCTTCGGCGCCGTTGGGTGCCAGTAGGCACACGCAATCAGTAAGTCCGTGACGGGCAAGAACTTATCAAACGTCGATTTGTAGAGATGGGGGTTGTGATGAAAGTCCGGCGTATCCCACACGCGGCCGTCGAGGCGGGCGTTGTAGTCGGAAGAACGCAACTGCGCGTACACCGGCTCCCGAAAATCTAGGTACAAATAATCGTACACGCTCACCCGCCGAATGCCCATGCGGTCGAGCACTTCGAGCGCGCCCTGCGCCACCCGCCCCGAACCCGTCACGGCCATCTTGATGGGCGGCAGCTTTTTCACCTTGAAAAACTCTTCCTGCATGTCGTCCATGTCCACGCATTGCCAAGCGGGCTTGAGTTCGTAGAGGTTGAATTTGCGGCCGTACGTGAGCAAGCCGTTGTACGCCCCCACGATGCCGGCGTAGCGCCCAAACGCCACGATGCGCTCCTCGCGGTCGTTGGTGAGCAACTCGTAGTCGACCAGCGTAATGTTCTTTTTCAACACCTGCCGCAGCAGTTCCCGGTTGGCCGGCTGCTTCTTGACAGTGTGCGAAAAGAACAAATAGGTTTTATTGGCAATCAGCTGATCTACAGGCACTTCTTTCACACCCATCAGAATGTCGCAATCGGAAATATCGGCCCGCACTGCGATGCCGAGGTCGCGGTACTCCTGATCGGAGTAACTTCGAACCGGGCTTTCCTGCACCACAATCTGCACGTTGGGAAAGGTGGTTTGCACTTCGACGCACTTTTTGGGAGTAAGCGGCACGCGGCGGTCGGCGGGAATTTTTCCTTCGCGAATCAGGCCGATTTTAACTTTTTGCATCGGTTATGGGTTGGGAGGGTGGTGGGCAAAACTACACGTTCTCACGGCAATGCCGCGTCGGGTTTTCGCCTTACCTTTGTCTAGGACTCGGCCCCGTAGGCCTCTTTCTGTCGCCACCCTCTAGCTTCTTTTTATGCTTTTGAAGACCAAGCCCGCCGACGTGTTTGTGGACCGTCATAACGGACCCGATGCTGCGGCGGTAGCCGACATGCTGCGTACCATCGGCGTGGACTCGCTGGATCAGCTTATCGACGAAACTGTGCCGGCGGCCATCCGCCTCAAGCGCGAACTCAACCTCCCGACCGCGCTCACTGAGCGCGCGTTCCTGGCCAAGTTCAAGCAGATTGCCGGTCAGAACCGCATTTTCAAAAACTACATCGGCCTGGGCTACCACGATACCCAAATGCCGGCCGTGATCCAGCGCAACATTCTGGAAAATCCGGGTTGGTACACGGCCTACACGCCTTACCAGGCCGAGATTGCCCAAGGTCGCCTCGAAGCGCTGATCAACTTCCAGACGGTAATTATTGATCTGACGGGCCTCGAAATCGCTAACGCTTCCCTGCTCGACGAGGGCACGGCGGCGGCCGAGGCAATGCACATGTTTCACAGCCAGTCGAAAAAGAAGAACGCGACCAAGTTCTTCGTATCGGACTTGGTGTTGCCCCAAACCATCGACGTGCTGCGCACGCGCGCTACGCCGCTCGGCATCGAACTGGTAGTCGGCGACCACCGCACCGCTGATCTGTCGGATGAAGCGCTGTTTGGCGCCATCCTGCAATACCCAGCCGCCGATGGCCAAGTATTTGATTATCAAGATTTTATAAAAGAAGCACACGACCATAACTTGTTTGTGGTAGTGGCAACCGATCTTTTGTCGCTGACGCTGCTCACTTCGCCCGGCGAAATGGGCGCCGATGCCTGCGTAGGCAACTCGCAGCGCTTCGGGGTGCCAATGGGCTACGGCGGACCGCACGCCGGCTTCTTTGCCACGAAGGACGCCTTCAAGCGCGTTATTCCGGGCCGCATCATTGGGCAAAGCGTGGACGCGGCGGGCAACAAAGCCTACCGCATGGCCCTGCAAACCCGCGAGCAGCACATCCGCCGCGAAAAGGCCACAAGCAACATCTGCACGGCGCAGGTACTGCTGTCGGTGCTGGCGGGCATGTACGCCGTATACCATGGGCCACAGCGCCTTAAGCAATTTGCCACTAACATTCACGCGCACACGCAGTTGCTGGAAAAGCAACTTGCCAGCTTAGGCGCCGAGCAAACCAATGCAGCGTATTTCGACACGCTCAATATTCGTCTGGAAAGCGCGGAGTTGCAACAAGCCGTGAAGCGGGAAGCCGAAGCTGCTGGCATCAACTTCCGCTATTTCGACGACGCCCGCGTCGGCATTTCGCTGCACCAGAATACGGAAGCCAGCGACGTGGCCGAGATCGTGGCGGTGTTTGCCAAAGTACTGGGCAAAACGGCATCCGGAAGCGTGGAATTGCCCGAAGAGGTAGAGTTGACGTGGCCTGCCGGCCTGGTGCGGGAAAGCGAATACCTCACGCACCCCGTCTTCAACATGCACCACAGCGAGCACGAGATGCTGCGCTACATGAAGCAGCTGGAAAACAAGGATTTGAGCCTTGCGCACTCCATGATTGCTTTGGGTTCGTGTACCATGAAGCTCAACGCCACCGCCGAGATGATTCCGGTGACGTGGCCTGAAATCGGAAGCCTGCATCCTTTCGCCCCACGTGAGCAAGCCAAGGGTTACACCCAGATTTTCAATGACTTAGAGGCTTGGTTGTGCGAAGTAACCGGCTTTGCAGCCGTTAGCTTGCAGCCCAACTCCGGTGCGCAGGGCGAATACGCTGGCCTGCTCGTAATCCGGGCGTATCACGAATCACGCGGCGATCTGCACCGCAACATCGCCCTGATTCCGGCTTCGGCTCACGGCACCAACCCGGCTTCGGCCGTGATGGCCGGCATGCAGGTAGTGGTAGTGAAAAGCACCGAAGATGGCAACATCGACGTCGCCGACCTCAAGCAAAAGGCTGAGCAGCACGCTGCTAACCTTTCGTGCCTGATGGTAACTTACCCCAGCACGCACGGCGTGTACGAGGAAACGATCATCGACATCTGCCAGACCATTCACCAGCACGGCGGCCGCGTGTACATGGACGGCGCCAACATGAATGCGCAGGTTGGCCTGACGTCGCCCGCCACTATCGGTGCCGATGTGTGCCACCTGAACCTGCACAAAACCTTCTGCATTCCGCATGGCGGCGGCGGTCCGGGCGTAGGCCCGATCGGTGTAGTCGCCGACTTAGCGCCGTACCTGCCCGGCCACGTAGTGATCGAAGTAGGCCATGAGAAAGCAACGGGTGCGGTTTCGGCAGCACCTTGGGGCTCGGCCAGCATTCTGCCTATCTCCTACGCTTACATCTCCATGATGGGCGGTGAGGGCTTGAAAGCGGCCACGCAAACGGCTATTCTGAATGCAAACTACATCAAGGCCCGCTTGGAAGAGCATTATCCGGTGCTGTACACGGGCTCTAAAGGCCGTTGTGCCCACGAGATGATCCTGGACTGCCGTCAATTCAAAAAGGCCGGTATTGAAGTCGAGGACATTGCTAAGCGCCTGATGGACTACGGATTTCATGCCCCGACCGTGTCGTTTCCGGTGGCGGGCACGCTGATGATTGAGCCGACCGAAAGCGAAAGCAAAGAAGAGCTTGACCGTTTCTGCGAGGCGATGATTTCGATTCGCAAAGAGATCCGCGACGTAGAAGAAGGCCGTGCTGATGCCAAGGAAAACGTCTTGAAGCACGCGCCCCACACGGCAGCTACCGCCCTCACGCACGAATGGACCCGGCCGTATTCCCGTGAACAGGCGGTGTACCCCACCGAGTATACCCGCAGCGCCAAGTTCTGGCCTTCGGTGAGCCGCATCGACTCGGCTTACGGCGACCGCAACCTCATCTGCTCTTGCACGCCGTTGGAAGACTACGTTGATCAGGAGGAGCAACTGGTCGCTACCGACAAAGGCCCTTCGTACTAGCAGCAAAGGTTTGGCTGCCAAACAGCAGTTGATTATCCTACATAGAAAGCGCCCGGCTTATACAAGCCGGGCGCTTTCTATGTTATTGTATTATAAGCAGTTAGGCGAAGCTCAACTTTCAGAAAGAAACCTTGCCGAGAACTGCTCCCAAACGGGCTAGCGCTGCGGGAAGCAAGTGCGGTACATGTACCCGTTCAGCACCTTGCCGTCTTTTGAGACGCGGGCTTTGACAAAATACGAATCTACCGTATCCATAACCTGCACTTCTGCTCCAGAATCGATGGTGGAGAGTTGGGCCGACTGCTTGGTCATACCGTCGTATAGTATACACTCGACTACCGTGTTGTGGGCCACCGGACCTTGATTTTTGCGGTTGCTGCTGCTTTCGTTGTTGGCGGCGCTGCACGAAGCAAGTGCAGCAAGAGATAACAGGAGTAGTAGGCGTGAAGTCATATGATAGGTTTATGCGGGTAAGATAGCAAAATATCAAGCTCAGCCAGCAATATTCAGGAAAATTTAACGTGTAATAGAGCAGCCGACTTTTGCATTCTGGGAACGTTGGTCTATACTGCAACGTTTATAAGACAAGCCGAAAAGCCACCTTTTTCCGAGTTTCGGAAGCGGCCAAAGTAAGCCCCTCACCTAATCATGCAACCAGCTTATATGAACCGTCTCACCCGTTTCTTTGCCCGCCCGGCCGCTCTGGCTGCGGTTGGTCTGTCGTTGTTGTTGGGCGCCTCCAGTTGCACTTCGTCGCGCGTTGGCGTCACCTCGGATTTTGACCACAGCGTGAACTTCCGGAACTACAAAACCTGGGCTTGGTATCCGCAACAAGTCACGGACGCAGAAGGCGGCCCTGCTAAAGGCTACCAATCGTTCTTGGATCAGCGCCTGCGTTCTGCCGTGGAGGCCGAGATGTCGCGCAAAGGCCTGACACGCGTCGATTCGAACCCTGATTTGTACGTCGCTTACAATGCCAAAGTAGAAGATAAGCAACAAATCTCGCCTTACTACAACGGCTTAGGCTATCCTTATTATGGATATGGCTATGGCTACCGTGGCTACACGCCGGTTACCAACTACCGAGCCGGCACTGTGATCATTGACTTAGTGGACGCCAAGCGCAAAGAACTAGCATGGCGCGGTCAAGGTCAGGCGCAGGTAGACAACCAGACCATTTCGCAGGAAGAAGTGTACCGCATCGTCGGTGGCATCTTGGGCACGTATCCGCCCCAAGACAACCAAGCCCGTCGTTAATACAACGATCTGATTATCAAAACAAAAGCCCGGTTGCAGTGCAACCGGGCTTTTGTTTTGATGAATTCCACTGCGCTAAATCGGCACGTTTACATGGCGCTCAGCATGGTAGCTGCTGCGCACCAACGGACCGGACTCTACGTACTTCAGGCCGCGGCGCAAGCCTTCTTCGCGGTAATGGGCAAAGAGATCAGGATGAATAAATTCGGCTACCTCCAGGTGGCGCTTGGTAGGTTGCAGGTACTGGCCAAGCGTCAGGATGTCGAGGCCGTTTTCGACTAAGTCGTCCATGGCTTTGTACAGCTCGTCTTTCTGCTCGCCCAAGCCCAGCATGATACCCGATTTGGTGCGCTTGCCAGCTGCTTTCGTGCGCCGGATTTGCTCCAGCGAGCGATCGTATTTGGCCTGCGGACGCACCAAACGATAGAGACTGCCCACCGTTTCGATGTTGTGCGACACGACTTCCTGTCCGCCAGCGATCATTGTGTCCAGCGCTTCCCAGTTGGCTTTCACGTCGGGAATGAGCGTTTCAATGGTCGTGGAAGGCGAAAGTTCTTTCACGCGCACCACCGTTTCGAGCCAGATGCTGGCTCCGCGGTCTTTGAGCTCGTCGCGGTTAACAGAGGTAATCACGGCGTGCTTCACGCCCATCAGCTGAATGGCTTCGGCTACGCGGCGGGGCTCGTCGGTATCGTATTCGTTCGGGCGGCCCGTGGCCACAGCACAAAACGAGCACGAACGCGTGCACACGTTACCCAGAATCATAAAGGTGGCCGTGCCGGCACCCCAGCACTCGCCCATATTAGGACAATTTCCGCTTTCGCAGATGGTATGCAGTTTGTGTTCGTCCACTAGGCGGCGAACGTTGGCGTAGGCCGGGCCTACGGGAAGCTTCACGCGGAGCCAGTCAGGCTTGCGTGGTTTGGCAGGAGCGGCCGGAGCAGCCGCTTCGGGCTGAATGATGGGCAGGGTCAGCAACAATTCGTCCATGCTGCAAAGGTAGTTATCAGTTGCCGGTTGCCAGTTACCCGGCCCGGGGAGAAGTTATTTTCCCCTCAACAAAGAGAGCCGCCGTTTTGTGCTGCGGTTTTCACTATTGAGCGTTCGTCGTCTTCGTGTAGAAAAGCAAAAGGCCTTGTCCGTCGCGAACAAAGAGCCAAAGCTCCGTTCAGCGTGACAAGGCCAGCACAATACAGATTATTTTATAATTATCTGTACATCATGTAGTTAACTCCTGTGACCCAAATATAAAGTCAGGTATACTGAAGGGAAGAAGCGGTTGTTGAGCTTGCTATCGGGCACGGTGTTAGCGCGCAGAATGGTGAGACGGTTAGGATACATCTCAAACAAAAAGCCCGTTTCGATACCCGCCACAGCGTCGCGGTAGCGGCCGTACTCGAAGCTGAGCGCGCCGCGCACATGCGCCCCAATGTTGGCCTTGAATTCGCCCGCCCCCGAAAACAACGGCGCACGATCAACGATCAGGCTGCCATTGGAATGCTTAAACGGATCGTATTGCTCGGCCCGGATGTCTTCGGAGGTCAGGGGCCGCCCGTTGGGGTCGCGCTGGGTATAATCGTAGTAGATGTAATAAGGCATCAGCAAGCCAATGGAAGGGCCCGCCCCCGCCAAGGCATTCACCTGCACGCCCGATTCGGGAGCTTTGCGGAAGATAACCCGCTGAGCACCAAAGGAAGGCCGCAACACAAACAGGTAGTTGCTCTTGCCGATCACGAAGGTGCCGCCGGTATTGGGGTTCACCACTTTCTGCTCCTTAGGGTGCTTCACTTCCACGCCTTCAATGCTCCAGAACCGCGCCCAGTCCTGCGACAGAACGTGGGTCGAGCGCACCGCTACGCCACCGATGAGGCCACCTTGCGTATTGAAATTCACACCGTACGTGAATTCCTTCCGGTACGAGGGCTCGTCGGAAGAAGTAGTACCCTGCGCCCGCGCCACCGTACCGGCGCCCAAAGTAGCAAGCAGGAAGAATCCGGAAGTGAGATAAGTGCGCACAGCTAACAACGAAGCTTGAAAGGAATAGAACCAATAAGGGCGCGGCGTGTTAGGTCCAACGCTATCGAAAGTACGTAAATTTATAGCCATCGTATCGTCATCTTTTGAACTACAAATTGCACTGCTGCTCGCTGTAGCGGCCAGTCGGCGCCCCAAAGCCGTGCCCAGGCCCGATGGTTGGCTAGAGTAAGACTAGGCTTTGCTTAAAAACATCGCCCGGACGTGCCCGCTGGCGCTTATTCTGAACCCGCAAAGCCGGCAGCAGGTTCAGTTTTCCTGCCGGCTGCAAACCGAATAAAATAGCTGCCATGCGGCGCGAAAAAGGATTCGGCGAAGCATGGCAGCTACGATGTATAACTAACTGATTGGCTGATTATTGCGCTAGTTGGTTTTTTATGTCGCTCAACCGAATTCCCATGTGGGAAGCATCGTAACGGCACTCGCCGTCTTGGATCAGCAGCAGTTGCGGCGATTCGTGCCGAACGCCAAACTGCTGCGCGATTTCGGCCGAAATTGGGCGGTAGCGGAGCAGGTCGAGGTAATAGATTTTTGCTTCTTGCAGGCCCGCTTCGTCCCACTGGCGCTCCAGTTTGCTTTTGGCCGCCGCGCTAATGGAGCAACTCGTGCTGTGCTTAAAAATCATGACCGGCTGCTCGTGCGACTCGCGTACGATATCGGTTAGTTGTTCGGGCTGGGTGAGTGGTTGCCAAGATATCATGGGGAAAGTCAGTTTTGTGGCGTGGATTTCTTCTTACGAAGACGCAAACTCACATGCGATGGTTCGCTTACGCGCGGCATACCGCTGTTATCGAACTTAAACTTATCGCGGCCGTCGCTCTGGGTGACTTGGCGGCCGCTGGCGCCCCGCTTGAAGGTGGCTTTGTTGACGGCCAAATGTGAGTCTTTGTATTCGGCAGACGAACGGCGAGCATCGCGCAGCGCCTTGCGGTTTTCGGACCGTTGCTTGCCCGGCGAAATGGATTTTGTTTGAGCCGCCGCAGCCGACATACCACAGAACAACACAGCCGCAACCAAGAACAGACGCATAGACGGATACACTAAAAAAACGGGGATTGAGAGGGTAGCAGCCTTTCGTTGTACGCAAAACGACACGCCCAGGCTAACGCGATAACTAGAAAGGCAGCGTGATACCCAGGAATTTGCGCTGACCAACTTTGTGCTTCAGACGCCGCCGCTCGTACTTGCTTTTTTTCAACAGCCCGTGCTTGTCGTAGCTGTTTTTCTGGGGCTTGATTTCGGTGGCCGGGCCGCCTAGAGTTCGGCCGTCGGCGGCTTGGTCAGCCGGAACTTTGCTGGCCTTCACCTTAGGCTGAGGCGGCCCGGTGGGAGTAGGCAGCCGATAAGGCCGACACGCCCCGAGAAGCAACACGCTCAACAAAACAAACCCTACGCTCCGGCGCAACACACGCGAAATACTCAAACTCATGACGCCAACTGGCACGTTAGTAAGCACGAAATCAAGCAGAAAGATAACGACTCCGGAAGAATCCTAAACAATAATTCACAAATACTTGTCAATCAAATAGTTAATGAATATCACTTCTTAATAAGCCAATAGCTTCTCGACGCGCTCGCGCAGGCGCTGCTGCGGTAGGAAAATCTTTTCCAGCGGCGGCGCAAACGGCACGGCGGTATCCAGCGAGGCCACGCGCTGCACCGGCGCATCGAGGTACTGAAAACAATGCTCCGCAATCCAGGCTGCAATTTCGCCGCCAAGGCCACCTGTAAGGGTGTCTTCGTGCAGCAGGATTACGCGACCAGTTTTGCTAACTGTCTTTCGCACAGCCTCTTCGTCCCAGGGCAATAGGGTGCGCAGATCCAAAATATCAGCCGAAAGGTTGAGCTCGTCGGCCAGTTGTGTGGCCCAATGCACGCCTATGCCGTAGGTGATGATGCTCATTTCCTCCCCTTCGCGCACCAGGGCCGCTTTGCCGATGGGCGTGGTATAATAAGCATCCGGCACGGGGCCGCTAATGGAGCGGTAGAGCAGCTTGTGCTCGAAGTACATGACGGGGTTGGGATCTTCGATGGCAGCGTTCAGTAACCCCTTGGCATCGTGAGGGTTAGAAGGAAACACCACCTTCAGGCCCGGCGTGTGGGTAAACCACGCTTCGTTGCTTTGCGAGTGAAACGGCCCCGCCGCCGAGCCAGCACCGGTAGGCATGCGCACTACTACGTCGGCGTGTTGTCCCCAACGGTAATAGCTCTTGGCTAAGTTGTTGACAATCTGATTGAAGCCACAAGTTACAAAGTCGGCAAACTGCATCTCGACCATCGCCTTTTTGCCCCGGATGCTCAGCCCTAGGCCTGCACCCAGAATGGCCGATTCGCACAGTGGAGTGTTGCGCACGCGCTCCTTGCCAAACTGCGCTACGAAGCCGTCCGTAATTTTGAACACGCCGCCGTACTCGGCAATGTCTTGGCCCATGAGCACCAGTTCGGGGTAGCGCTCCATGCTCTGGCGCAGGCCGTCGGAAATGGCGTCTACATAGCGTTTTTCGGTGGTGGATGCGTCGGCAGCGGGTTGTTCCGAGCTGGCTGGCTCGAAGGGCTGGTACATGTCGGCTATTTCGGTGGCCGCATCGGCTACGGGCATAGGCAGCGCATCTGCCACCTTCAGGCCTTCCTCAATTTCGCGCTTGATGGTTTCGCGGAAGCGCATGCGGGCTTCCTGATCCAGCAGATTTTCGTCGAGCAGCCACTTTTCGTAGGTTTCGACCGGGTCTTTCTGAGCCCATTCCTCAAACAGCTCCTGCGGCACGTACTTGGTACCGGAGGCCTCCTCGTGGCCGCGCATCCGGAAGGTCAGGGCTTCGAGCAGGATAGGCCGCGGGTTTTGGCGGAGGTCTTCGGCGAGGCGGCGCACCGTGTCGTACACTTCCAGCACATTATTGCCGTCAATCTGCACGGCCTCCATGCCGTAAGCGGGACCTTTGTCGGTAAACGACTTGAACCGGAACTGCTCGTTGCTGGGCGTACTCAGGCCGTAACCGTTGTTTTCGATCATGAAGATGACCGGCAGCTGCCACACGGCTGCCACGTTCAGCGCCTCGTGGAAATCGCCTTCCGAAGCGCCGCCGTCGCCGCTGTACACCAGCGTCACCTTCTGCTTTTTATCCAGCAGATCAGCCAGCGCAATGCCATCAGCCACAGCGAGTTGCGGCCCCAAATGCGAGATCATGCCCACGATGTGGTGCTCGTTGGTACCGAAATGAAAGGAGCGGTCGCGGCCTTTGGTAAAACCGTGGGTTTTGCCCTGCCACTGCGCAAACAGCCGGTCGAGCGGTACGTTGCGGCCCGTAAACACGCCCAAGTTGCGGTGCAGCGGCAAAATGTATTCATCGGCTTCCAGGGCCAGCGTGCTGCCTACCGAGATGGCTTCCTGCCCAATGCCTGAAAACCACTTACTTACCTTCCCCTGCCGAAGCAGAATGAGCATTTTTTCCTCAATCAGGCGCGGTTTGAGCAGGTTTTGGTAGAGGTGCAGCAGCACATCTTGGGAGTACTCTTTACGGTTGAAGACCATAGCGGGCGGGTGGAAAGATTGGCGGTGCCAAAAGTACGGGTTTGGGAGAAAGGTAGCCCACTCTGATTTCAGAGCAAGTGACGGCAGGGTTTTGATTCGACGCATATCTTCTCAACTTGCCTTTGCGTTTCAGGAACTTCGGTGCTGCTGCCGAGTTATTATAGCCTGACCCCTGTTTTGCCCTCATGATTCATTTCGAAGAATTCACCCTCGCTAACGGTCTGCGCTGCATTGTGCACGAAGACCATACCACGCCCATTGCCGTGCTCAACGTGCTCTACAACGTCGGCTCGCGCGACGAAGACCCGGAACACACGGGCTTTGCACATCTATTTGAGCACCTGATGTTTAGCGGCTCGGTTAATATCCCGAGCTACGACGAACCGTTGCAGATGGTGGGCGGCGAGAACAATGCCTTCACCTCCCCCGACATTACCAACTACTACCTCACGCTGCCCGCCAACAACATCGAAACCGGCTTCTGGCTGGAGTCGGACCGGATGCTGAGTTTGGCGTTCTCCGAGAATGGCCTCGAAGTGCAGCGCAAAGTGGTGGTCGAAGAGTTTAAGCAGAACTACCTCAACCAGCCCTATGGCGATGTGTGGCTGAAGCTGCGGCCGCTCGCGTATCAAAAACACCCCTACAACTGGGCCACCATCGGCAAAGAAGTCAGCCACATCGAGAACGCCGTAATGGACGACGTACGAGCGTTTTTTGCAAAGCATTACTCACCGGCCAACGCGATTTTGGTGGTGGCCGGCGCCGTTACGCTGGCCGAAGCCAAGCGCTTGGCTGAGAAGTGGTTCGGCCCGATTCCGGGGGGCACCAAGTACGAGCGCCAGCTCCCCGTAGAGCCGCGCCAGACCGAGCCGCGCTTCCTCGAAACAACTGCCGATGTGCCGCTGAGCGCGCTCTACAAAGTGTACCACATGCCCAGCCGCCAAGATCCCAACTACTACACCGTAGACCTGCTCAGCGACGTATTGGGTCGGGGCAAATCGTCGCGGCTGTACCAACGTTTGGTGAAAGATCGGCCCTTGTTCAACTCCATTTCGGCTTCCGTAACGGGCTCGCTGGAGCCGGGTCTGGTGGTCATCAGCGGCAAACCCAACGCTGGCGTAACGCTTGAGCAGGCCGATGCTGCCGTGCAGGAAGTAATAGAAGAGCTGCGCTCGGAGCTGGTGCCAGCCGAAGAACTGGAAAAGGTCAAGAATCAGGCAGAGTCCAGCATCGTTTTCGGAGAGATTGAGCTGCTCAACCGAGCCATGAACCTCGCCTACTGCAAGCTGATGGGCGACGCCAATCTTGTAAATCAGGAAAGTGCTAATATTCAAGCAGTTACCCCGGAGGCGATATTAGCTGCCGCGCAGGACGTATTGCGCCCCGAGAACAGTAGCACCTTGTATTACCGGGCCGAGCCTAAGGCTCCCGCTGAAACCTTATTGCTGGCTGCGGAGGCCGAGTAACTCAAATTTTACCCCAACAAAAAGCCCCCCTGCTGAGCAGGGGGGCTTTTTGTTGGGGTAATTAGAATACTGGAAGCCAGATTACCAGCCGCTGTTGCTATTGCCCCAACCATCGTTGGTCACCTTTTTGGGTGCTGGTTTTTTAGCCGGCGCAGCTGCTGGCTTGCGCGTGGCGGGCGTTGCCTTTAAGCTAGAAGCAGTAGATGTAGGTTGAGGTGCCGCTACCGGAGCAGCAGTTGCGGGTGCAGCCGTCGGAGTTGCCTCAGGAGCAACGGCTCCGGCAGCAGGCGTAGTCGCCGTAGCGGCGGCAGCGTTCTGCACGGGCGATAGCGCAGGCGCAGTTGATCTTACCGTAGGCCGATTTACCGGACGACCACCCATAGGGCGGCCCCGATAGTCGTAGCGCACGCGCATCGGAGGCGACGACGTGAAGCCGGGTGCGGTTATCTGACCTTCTGACCGCCACATGGGGTCGGAATCGTTGTCTGAGGCAGCCGGCGTTGCCCACTGAGAAGCAGCATCGGGCTTAGTAGAGGTAGTTGCCGGTGCGGCGGCAGGCTGAGCCGGCACGGTGGTAGTGGTTTGCTGGGCCAGCGCAGCCGAGCTGCTGAGGGTAGCTACCGCCAATAAACACGGAAAGAAGAAACGTGACATATAGAAGGTGTGCATTAGCAGTGAGAGGTCGTTACTGCTTTATACGCACGAGCGTCTTTAAAAGTGCCTTCTGCAAACCGATTCTCCGATCAGTGCAAATGCTAAGATGAGTTTCGAAAAACTCAGAAAACAGCTGTTAGCGGCGTTTTGAGGTAGTAGTAGACGTTTTGGTCGGCACTTCCGAAGAGATAGACGTTGCGCCCAATACTGGTTTTGTTTTCTTCTTCAGCGGACGCCCCATGTAGTCGGTAGTGGGAGGCGCTGGCATGTTGATGCGCATTCCCGGAGCAAGCTTCATGTCTTCTTCGTTGCGGCGGTTGGCCCGATTATACGCCATATACGCCCCCGACCGCGCCCGGCGCGTACCCGAAGCGCTGGTGCCGTGGTAACCGCCCTTTACCTTGGTCTTGGTTTGTTGAGCCAGGGCTTGGGTTTCACTAAGTCCGACCAGTAGGCAGGCGCACGACGCAAGTAAGAGGAACTTTCTCATGGGAAGAAGACGGACTAGAGGAAATACAATGACGCTCGGTAAGGGGGTATACGGCGAAACGCAGCCCATGGATTATTCCAACCGAAGCCGGGCCACGAAAGGTGGCCCGGCTTCGGTAGCAGAGGCGATTTAGCCTACCAAGAATCGGCGCTGGCAGATGCTCCGACTGGCTCCAGGGAGGTAGGCTGGGTGCCCAGCGTGGAGTTGCTGCGGCGCACCGGCTGGCGCAGTGGGCGACCCCAGTAATCGGTGCTGGGCCGCTCGTTGGCCGTCATGCTCATGCCCGGCGCAACCATGATGCCCGAGTAATAAGCAGGCATTTCCTCGGTGGGCATTTCTCCAACGTTAGTTCTAGCGCGCCGCGCCTTAGCTTTCGCTTTGATGGGGCGGCCATTGTAATCGGTGCTGGGTTTATCGTGCAGGCTTAGGCTCATGCCGGGCGCACTCATCCAACCCGTGTTGTAGTCTTTAGAAGCCTCTTCGGAGGCAGGTGCAGCCGTGGCCCATGGGTCAACCGCGGCGGGTTGAGCAACCGTTGAAGAAGCAGACTGCGCTTTGGCGCCAGCACTTACAAACAGCGCGGCCAGTATCAACAAGGAAGAAAGAAGGCGATTCATAACAAGAAGTAAATCAACGTGATAGAAAGGAACTAAGCATGCCGACGTGCTTCCGATAGAGTGTGGGGCGCCTCCTCTTTCCATCTGTTTCGCGGCTGGTAGTGCTACTTAATACAGCAATCGTACCAATTTCCTATTCCGGGCTCGTTACCGCTTATGGGCCGGCTGGCGTGCGTTTTGTTGGCCTACGAACCGTACCTTTGCCTTACTATGCAGGAGAATATCACGCAACTACGGGCCGAAATCGAAGCCTACGATGTTACTTCCCCGGAACAGCTCGACCAGTTCCGCATCGCCTTCACCGGCCGCAAAGGCCAGCTAGCCGATTTGTTCGACCAGCTCAAGACGGTGCCGCAGGAGCAGCGCCGCGCTGTGGGCCAGGAGCTTAACCAGCTCAAGCAGCAAGCGCTGGACAAGTTCAACGCCCGCCAGCAGGAGTTGGAAGCCGCCGCGCAAAATGCCCCCGCCGACCCGTATTTCGACTATACGCTGCCCGTTGTGCCCAATGCCTTGGGCACGCGCCACCCGCTGTCGCTGGTGCGCGAGGAAATGGTGCGGATATTCTCCCGCATCGGCTTCAACGTCGCCGAAGGCCCTGAGATTGAGGACGATTGGCACAACTTCACGGCCCTCAACTTCCCCGAAAACCACCCGGCCCGCGACATGCAGGATACGTTCTTCGTGACCCGCGACCCCGCCAATCCCGGCAACGACCACCTGCTGCGCACGCACACCAGCACCGTGCAGGTGCGGGTGATGGAATCGCAGAAGCCGCCGATCCGCAGCATTATGCCTGGCCGCGTGTTCCGCAACGAAGCCATTTCGGCCCGCGCCCACATGATGTTTCATCAGGTGGAAGGCATTTTCATCGACGAAGGCGTCAGCTTCGCCGACCTGAAGCAAACCGTGTATTACTTCGTGCAGGAGATGTTCGGACAGGATATCCAGATTCGTTTCCGGCCGTCGTTCTTCCCGTTCACCGAGCCCAGCGCCGAAATCGACATCACCTGCCTGATTTGCAAAGGCACGGGTTGCAACATCTGCAAATACACGGGGTGGGTTGAAATCGGCGGCTGCGGCATGGTCGACCCCAACGTGCTGGAGAAGAGCGGCATCGACCCCGAACGCTACTCGGGTTACGCTTGGGGCATGGGCATCGAGCGCATCACAATGCTCAAATACCAGATCAAAGACCTGCGCTTGTTCACCGAGAACGACATGCGCTTCCTGCGCCAGTTTGAGAGCGTGCAGTAAGGAAATATATTCCTTTATCCTTTACCCCTGCGCCCGTCAGCACGAACGCAGGGAAGAACGCTACATGAGCGCTAACTCCTTTTAAGTAAGTAGCGTAGCAGCAAAGCGGTAGACATACTTCACTACGTTCCTGATGACAAAAGTATTTGTACTAATTTCCTTATAATCAAATATTTACAAAACAATCTATGGAAACCACCCAGCCCCCGGTCATCGACATCCGAACCATTGCCGTGGTGGGGGCGGGCACGATGGGCTTGGGTATCGCTCAGATTTGCGTACAGCACGGGTTTCCAACGATTCTGTTCGACCTTAACCCTACTATCCTCGAAAAAGCGCAGCAGGCCATAGCTGCCGGGTTGGCGAAAGGGGTCGAAAAAGGCAAGCTCACGGCCGAAGCACGAGATGCCGCTTTGGCCCTCTTGCACCCTACCACAGACCTAGTGATGGTACAAGCCGACCTGATTATTGAGGCTGTGGTAGAAAAGCTTACTGTGAAGCACCAGCTGTTTCAGGAATTGGCGGGCCTAAACTCCGCCACTACCATTCTGGCCTCTAACACCTCTTCGTTGCCCATCACACGCTTGGCCGCACCCGTGCCGCATCCAGAGCGAGTGGTAGGGATGCATTTTTTCAATCCGGCGCCCGTTATGGCTCTGGTGGAGGTGATTAGTGGGGCCGCAACAGCTCCGGCAGTGGCTGAGGCCGTCTTTAATTTGGCCGTGCAATTGGGCAAAAAACCCGTGCGCGCGGCCGATGCCCCCGGGTTCATTGTGAACCGCGTGGCCCGGCATTTTTATGTCGAGAGCCTCAAAATTGTGGAAGAGCAGGTGGCACCGTTCACTGTCGTGGACGAATTGCTGGAGGCCACCGGATTTAAAATGGGCCCGTTCCGGTTGATGGATTTGATTGGCGTCGACACAAACTTTTCGGTCACCAGCGCCATGTTTGAGGCGTTTCATTACGACCCAAAGTTTCGACCCAGTCGTATTCAACAGCAAAAGGTAGACGCCGGCCATCACGGCCGCAAAACCGGCAAAGGCTTTTATGACTACTCTTAATACGCTGCGCGCTTTCGCCGTACTTGCTTTGTTCGGCAGCCAGCTCGGGTTGGCTGGTTGCGGCTCCGACAACAACGCCGAGCCCGCGATTCCGTTTGTCGCCTTCAACGAGCAGCTTAACTTAACGAACCAGGAATACTCAGCGCTGCGCTTCAACAACGGCGTTGCCTACCACGCTGGCGGGGTGCGTGGCTTGGTCATTGTGCGCCAGAATGCGTCCAGCTACCTTGCCTTCGACCGTAACTGCTCTTACAAGCCTTACGACGCTTGCGCCCGCGTTCACATCGATGCTTCACGGCTATTTTTGGCAGATTCCTGCTGCGGATCGGTGTTCAATTTGCAGGGCCAGGTGCAAGGTGGCCCCGCTAATAGGCCGCTGCGGCAGTACACCACTTCCCTCTCTGGCAACATCCTGACAATCATTAACTAACAGTTTTTGCATCAAATTTTCAGAAAAGTTCTTGCACATCGCGAGTCTTTGCCCTAATATTGCACCCGCAACGGCATAAAAACGCCGCCATAACCGCTTCCTTAGCTCAGCCGGTTAGAGCATCTGACTGTTAATCAGAGGGTCCCTGGTTCGAGCCCAGGAGGGAGCGCAGACAAGCCCGCTAACGCACTATTTATTAGTATGTTAGCGGGCTTTCTCTTTGTCCACGGTATTGAGCTGGATGTGCCTGATTGCCGGTGACAAAGGTTAAACCCCAACTTGAACGATGCAGTGGATCACCCGCGAACGTCCCAAGATTGATCGGCTGGCTTGTCCGTGGCTGATTCTACGGTTTATAGACCCGGCGGCGCAAATCCTGTATGTACCGGCTGCCGAGGTTATGCCCACGGCCGCCCAAACAGGGGCTATCCCCTTCGATGTGCCGGAGGTAGAATTTACGCATTACGGCACCGACTGCACCTTCGATTACTTCCTGCGCAAATACCAGCTCACCGACCCGGCCTTGCATGCCTTGACCCCATCGTGCGCGGAGCAGATACGGATAACCGTGCGCTGGCGCAGTAGGCGGCTGGACTTTGGGCCATCTCGGCGGGGCTTGCTTATAACATTCGCGACGACCACCAGCTACTACAGCAGGGGTTGGTACTTTATGACGCGCTCTATAGCTGGGCGCAGCACCTGCAAGGGCAGCCCCCTACGCAGCAGCCCGAAGAGCAACTGCTGGTGCAAGTATATACTGCCTATTTGCAGCGCAACAAAGACCGAAGCAGTCCGCCGTCGGCATGGGCTGGGCAACTGCGTGATCTGATTCAGGACAATCTGGATACGAACCTGAGTCTGCGCCTGACCGATGTGGCCGAGACGCTGAAGGTCAATCCCACTTATCTTTCCCGCGAGTTTGCGCGCTACTTCGACAACCTCTCCTTTGGCGAGTACATCCGCAAGCTGCGCATCGATAAGGCCCGGCAGCACAACTTACCTCCGAGGCTATATATCTATGAATCAATCCATTACTCCAATAGCCAAGCCTACATTTGCTGAGGCGGTACGCTTCTGGCTTAAGCTGGGCTTCATCAGCTTCGGCGGCCCAGCCGGGCAGATTGCCATTATGCACACGGTGTTAGTGGAGGAGAAGCGCTGGATTTCCGATGCCAAATTTCTGCACGCCCTGAACTATTGCATGTTGCTGCCCGGCCCCGAAGCCCAGCAGTTGGCCACGTATATCGGCTGGCTGCTGCACGGCACGCGTGGCGGCTTGGTGGCAGGCATTCTGTTTGTGCTGCCTTCAGTATTTATTCTGTTGGCACTGAGCCTTTTCTACGTCACGATAGGAACGTTGCCCGCCTTACAGGGAGTGTTTTTGGGGTTGAAGCCCGCCGTGGTGGCCATCATTGTGCTGGTCATGGTGAAGATTGGGCAAAAGTCGCTGCTGAGCCCATTGCACTACGTAGTTGCGGCGGCCAGCTTCGTAGGCATCTTCTGTCTGAATGTGCCGTTTCCGCTGCTCATCATTGGCGCCGGCGTGATTGCCCTGCTGGCCCGCAGTTTTTTTCGCCGCCCGTTGCGACGGCTGCGAGCCAAGCCCGAGCCGCGCAGGCGGAGGAAGGGTATTTCCTGACAACTCGCTCGGCAATACCGGGTACAGGTTTTTCGCTGCCGCGCCTGCTGCGTCAACTGGCTGTTGCACTGGGGCTTTGGGTTTTGCCGCTGGGGCTGCTGGCGCTCATTTCTACTGATTTTTCGTTCTGGCGCACCCTCACCCTGTTTTTCACGCAGGCGGCGCTGGTAACCTTTGGCAGTGCCTATGCCGTGCTCCCTTATGTAGCGCAGGTGAGCGTAGAAAACCTGCATTGGCTTACGCAGGGCCAGATGCTCGATGGCCTTGCCTTGGGCGAAACCACACCCGGCCCCCTCATTATGGTATTGGCCTTCGTGGGTTTTATGGGCGGCTACACGCATTTCGGAGGTTCGCTGGCAGCCGGGTCGCTGGGGTTGCTGACCACCACTTACTATACCTTCCTGCCCTGCTTCGTTTTTATTCTGGTCGGGGCCCCGCTCATTGAGCGCACCCAGCATAACCTACCCCTGAAGGCCGTGCTGAGCATCATTACTGCCGCCGTAGTTGGGGTGATATTGAATTTGGCGGTGTATTTGGGGCAGGCCGTGCTCTTTCCGTCGGGGTTGTTGCGCCTCGGTGCGCTGCACTGGCCCAGCTTGCTGTGGATTTTGCTTTCCCTTGTGGCATTGTATCGCATGAAGGTCAACATGATCCTCTGGATTGGCGTGAGCGCGTTAGCAGGGTTGCTTTATTATCTGGGCACCTCTATAAACATTTGATTATAAGTATATTACATAAGCATTCCATTCTTGTAAATTCTGGGGTTATGAGTCATTGTATTTCTCGGCGCGACGCTCTGCGGGCTACGGCGCTTGTGGGGGCGTCTTCCCTGCTTCGCGTCGGTTCCATTGAGGCGGCCACCAGCGCTGGCTTTGCCAAGGGCAAGACGCCTGCCTTGACGACCGCCGAAATTGCCAGCATTGAGGCCGCCCTGGGCAAGAAAGGCACCTACGCCGAGGCACAGGCGACCCACAACACCGCGTTGCCGCGCAACGATTTGAAGATGCGCATCAAAGGTGAGCCCGTACCCATTCCGTTTGGCTTTGGGGGCTGGGTAGCCATTAAGCATACGCTGGACGGCAAATCGGCCATGCTCATGAGCGACATGGTGCTGCTGCAGGAAGAAGTTGCGCCCCTAATGTCGGCCGCGCTGGCTAATGGGCTGGAAATCGGGGCGGTACACAACCATTTCTTCTACGAAGAGCCCCGCATCTTCTATATGCATCTTCACGGCATGGGCACTCCGGCCGACTTGGCCCGCAAATTTGCCACCACCCTCAAAGACTCCAAGCTGTTGCCCGCCAACCAACCGCCGAGCCCAGCAGCCCCGGCTGCCCAAGCGGGCAACACGGCGACCTCGGCGGCCGGAGCAACGCCCACGGGCAAAGAGCTTTTCGACCTGCCTGCCTTGGATAAGATAGTAGGATACTCAGGCACCGTAAACGGACCTACCTACAAATACACCATCGGCCGCGATGATTTGCAGGTAGTAATGATGAATACGGAGATGACGGCCGCCATCGGCCTAAACTCGTGGGCTTCGTTTGCGGGCGCGGCAGCGGCGGCTCACATTGCCGGCGACATTGCCATGCTGGAGCACGAAGTAAACCCCGTCATCAAGGCGCTTCGTGCCCACAACCTCGAAGTCGTGGCCGTGCACAACCACATGCTCTTCGACCAGCCGCGCATGATGTTTCTGCACTACTATGGGCAAGGCCCTGCTGCGCAGCTGGCCACCGGATTTCGGGCGGCGCTAGACCAGCTAGGCAAGCCCCGCACCATGCCCGCGATGGATGGCATGAAGCATTAAAACGCTGGTTATCAGCAATTTTTGCAACTACACCTTCTCGCTAGTTGGCTCCCTGCCCATCCGTAACCCAAGGGTGTTGCAGGCCCCACTGGGTGTTGGGCGTATCGGATGCCACAAGCATAAGCTCGCCACCAGCTGATAACTCTTTGTGCGTAAGCCAATTGCGATCAATGGCTTTTCCGTTCAGGCGCGCCGCCTGGATGTAGCGCCGCGCCGGAGCATAGTTTTCCACCCGTATGACCAAACGTTTTTTCGCGGCAACCTGGAGCGTAAGTTCCTGAAAAAGCGGCAACGTGAGGTAGTACACTGGCGAGCCTACGCAGGCCGGCATCAGCCCACAAGCCGACCATACGTACCACGCCGACATGGCGCCGGCATCGTCGTCCATGGTGCGCACGTAGGCTTGCGGCTGGTTCTGGTAAATACGGCCGATGTAAGGGTCGATGCCCCGGCTGTTGTCGTTGAAGTAGTGCTGCACTACCGTATCGACGGCTAGCTGGTGCATTAGGGCCTGCGATTTCCAGGGCTCGCGGGTAGCGTTGTAGAGCGCAGGAGCCTGCAAATCGGTTTCGTTGGCGTGGTTATAATAATCGCCGCCAAAAAATGCATCGAGCTGGGTCCGAAAAACCGGCTCGCCGCCCATCAATTCCATCAGGCCTTTCACGTCGAAGGGAACGGCCCACCGGTATTGCCAAATCGTGCCTTGGTACATGCCCCGCGCCGGCAGCTTATCGACATCGGGCTTGGTCAAATCCTGAAAATCCTTTTGCCATAACTCTTTGTACTGCAATGCCTTCCGACGATACTGCGCACTCAGTTTTTTCTCTTTCAACTCCCCCAGAATTTCAGCCAAGGCCCAGGCATCGTAGGACGATTCCAGCGCCTTGTCGGGGTGCGAGTAGTCCAACCGATTGACTTCGCTGAGGAGCGAGTCGCGGATGCCGCGCAGATCTACGGCGTAACCCTTTCGGTAAGCGTCGAGCAACACCACGATGGTGTGCTCGGTCCGGACCGTGGGCGAAGGCTCGTGGGCCGTCGCAAAGTCTTTCTTGCCAAAGCGATACAGATTAGCAAGCGAAAACGCAATATTTTGATATTCAGAAGGATACACCAACGATAACAAGGGCAGCTGGGTATGGTAGTTATCCCACACGGCCCAGCCGTTGTACACGGGACGCGGCGCTTTCTGCAGGGAGCCATCGATTGCCCGGTAAGTACCATCCGGCTCCGACACCACGTAGGGCGATTGCAACGTGCGGTAGAGCAACGAGTAAAAGAGCTTTTCGCGCGCCGGCTCGCCTTTCACCTGCACGTGAGTCAGTAACGCATTCCAGGCTTGCCGGCTCTCCTGCCGAAGGGCCTCAAAAGTAGCCGTGCGCCGGGCCGCCAGCGCCGCGCGGGCATGCTCGACGCTGACGGAAGAAAAAGCCACCCGCATCTCCACCTCGCCCGCTGCACCAGCCGGCAACCGAGCAATCAACTGGTGCAGGTCCGTGGTTTCCCACTGCACCGACTGCGTGATTTCGAGGTAATAATATATTTTATAAACCCCTGCATCACAAGTAGTTGCCGCCTCTATCCAGCCACTCAGCGTCGCGCCTTGTGTGGTATGCTGCTCCTGCCTAAATCGGTTGACGAAGGAGTGGCTCAGGTCGAAAAACAGGCCGCGCTCCCCGGCCGGAAAGTAATAACGGTGCAGGCCAACCTTCTGGGCGACGGTTAGCTCGGCCTTTTGGCCATTTTTGAATGCGACGCTATAATAGCCCGGTTCGGCTTGTTCGGCGGTTTTCAGCAGTTCGGTCTGCGCGGGGTTAGCGCCCATAAATGGCTTCACCAACAAGTTGCCGCCGCTGCCTTGGCACCCCACGCCCTCGAAGCGGTTGTGCGTGAAACCCAAGAATTTACGCGCCAAGTGCTCGTAGCCCGTGTGCGTATTCGGGTAGGTTTGCGGCCCCAGGCTGACCATGCTGAATGGGTACGAAGCGGCCGGCGACAGTTGGCCGTGGTCGCCGGAGGAGCCCAAAAACACATTAACCTGCTCCGCGGGTGTCAGGGACTGAGCGCCGCCAAGCCGCGGCAGCAAAACCAGCCATACCCACCAAAAGTATTTCATGCGTCTATAACTCTCTATGGATCAAGTCCCTATGGATCAAGCGGATCGTAGGGGTCGGGCTGACGGGCTTCGGGAACGGGAAAGCAGACGCTTTCTTCATCCGACAGCCGTTGCATGTCGCGATACGGCACGTAGCCGAACTCCTGTTTGCAGCGCTCGGCCATGGCTACAATGCTGCGGCTCTGCGCCGCGTCGGTGACAGTGAGCACAGGCCGGTCGGTGGGCATGCCGAAATTGTAGAGCATCCGGACGGCGTTGCGCAGGTTGGTGGTTGTGTGGCGGGCATGGGGCTCGATGAGCACCGCCGCATCGGGCAAACCGAGCTTTTCGACCAAGTATCTTTTCATTTCGACCGCTTCGCAGTACGGCGTCTTGTTAGGATGCACATGGCCGCCCGAAACCATGATGAACGGTGCTTGCCCTTTGCGGAAGCTGGCCGCCGCCAGCCGGCAACGGTAAGCACCCAGCGTGTCGAGGGCCACCCCGGTTTCTTCGGGCCCGTGCCCCGGCACCAGAATCAGGCTGTAAGGATAACGCACCCATGCTGTGGTGGCCACAGCCGCACGCGGGGCCTGATTCAGACCCGCTTCCAGCGGCTCGTAACGGGCGGCTTCGTCGCGCTGGTTGAGGCGCAGGGCCAGCAGCGCAGCTTGCAGAGGCAAGGTATAATAGCCATCTGAATGGCGCCGGGCTTTGCGGCTGAGCGGCCGTAAATCAGCGCGCACCTGCTTCGCAAAGGCTGCATCGTGGCGCCGGAAGCTACTGGAATCAATGGCCGGGTAGCGTGGCACAGCATTACCAAAATACACCCGCACAATGCGGTTGAGGCCAAGCGCTGCATCGCGCCAAGCCAACCGCAGCACCGCCGTATCGGGCCTATCGGCATACACGGGGTAGCGGCCGGTTTTGGCCAATACGGGAGCTAGCGCGGCATGCAATTCATTGTTATGTAAGTATTTATTAACCAAATACTTACCTACAACTTGTATTTCCTGCGGGTTCCACGCCAACGAATCGGCGTAGCGCTGCGGCTCGGGTGGGCCTTTGCGCAACGCTTGGTACGTGCGTTCGGCCTGTCGGCGGCTGATGCGCTGCAATTCCGGATCGGTTTGCAAGGCGCGGCGAAGCGCGGGGTGCGTTTCGAAGAGCGACAGCAGCGGAAAGGTTTTGGCGACGATTACCGAATCGGTACGCGCGGCCGACAGCCGGGGAAGCACCGGTTGCGCCGAGCCCAAAATTGGCACGCAACACAGGAGCGCCGTCAGCCTAAAAAGATATCGCCAAGACATAAGTGGGAGAGAATGGTGCGGACAGTGGCTTCCCATTCGCCGGGAAGAAAGCGCGGGGCAGCAGTACCCACACAACAGCGCCGTGGCAACACCCTCGGTCGAGGGCTACTTACCACGGCGCTGGTTGTTAACTAATTAATACCCTGCGTTTTGCTTCAACAGGCCTTTGCTCAGGTTGAGCTGCGACTGCGGAATGGGAAAATACTCATGGGTGCCTTTGACGAAGCGGGCCGTAGCGAGGTACGTGCGCTTGGTTTTTTCGCGGGCGAAGTGCTCGTTCATCACTTGGTCGGCGATGCCCCAGCGCACTAGGTCGAAAAAGCGCTGGCCTTCCAGGGCCATTTCGAGGCGGCGCTCGGTGCGTACGGCTTGCCGGGCGGCTTCCTGGTTGGCAAAAGGGGCGGCGTACTCGGCCACTTTGTAGTTGGCCGCGGGCGTGCCGTTGGCATTGAGTACCTGATCGTTAGCCGCCCGACGCCGAATCTGGTTGACGATGGTGCGGGCGCCTTCCAGGTTGCCGGTTTCGGCTTGGGCTTCGGCTTTGAACAACAACACATCGGCCAGCCGAATAATGTCGTAGTTCAGGGCACTCACCCACGGAAACTGATTGAGATAGAGCGCCGAACGAGAGCTAACCATGCGCTTCTTGAAGGCAAATACGCCGTAAGTGCCGGCATCGCGGGCCCAGGTAGCGGCGTACGGTGCCAGATCCAGAAACTGAACCCCCGGCCGGCCCACCGTATGGTCGAGCCGCGGATCGACAAAATCCGTGGCGCCCACATCCGATTTGTCGGTTTGGGGCAGGCCAGCGGCCGTCGTTTTAAAAGCATTTACCAAATCCTGGCTGGGCATATCGAAGCCGTAGACGGGGTAGTAAGGACCGCCAGGGTTCAGCAGACGCTCGTCGAGGCTACCGCGGAAGTTGTTGGGCGTACCGTCGCGGATCGAGCGCTCGATGGCAAACAGGCTCTCCGGGCCGTGTTCCTTGGTCGGGTCGAAGTTGTCGTGGTAGTTGTCGTTGAGGCGGTAGAGGCCCGTGGCCAGCAAAGCATCCACAGTCGTGATCACCTTCGGATAATCCTTGGTGTAGAGGTACAGCTTGGCTAGGTAAGCCGTGGCAGCGCCTTTGGTTACGCGCCCCAGGTCGGTTTGCTTGGCCGGCAGGTTGGCCTGTGCCAGCAGAAACTCGTTTTCAATGTTTTTCCACAATTCCGCATCCGACAGGTTGTTGGGGATGTCGTACTCGGTGACGGCGCGCGGCGTTTCGTCCACCCACGGAATGTGGTTGTAGATCTTTTTGAGGTCGAAGTAATAGTGGCCACGCAGCAAGTGCAGCTCGCCCAGCCGCGTCGTGCGCTGCGCGTCGGTCATGCCCGCAAAGCCGTTGACGGCCTGGATGGCGCGGTTCACGCGGGCAATGCCTTCGTAGCAGGCCCGCCACTTCCGCTCTACATCGATGATGTTGGCGTTGGTGAGAAAGATTTCCATCAGGTGCATGCCGTTCTGGTCACCCACGCCGCCACCGCCTTTGTACGCGTCGTCCGACACGACATCGCCAAACGTCCAGTTGGTGCCGGGCGAGTTGAAGGCGTTGTTGGCATCGTCGATCTGGCCACCCAGCGGGGCGTACGCAGCCGTGATGAGGGCTTCCACCGCCGCCAGGTTGTTTAGGTCCGTCGACGAGAGGCTGGCTTTGGGTTGTTCGTCGAGAAAGTCTTTGTTGCAGCTGGCAAACGTAGCGGCCAGAACCAACAGCAGAATCTTATTTTTCATGATGCGAAAGAGCGTTGGAAGTTAAAACCGGGCGTTGACGCCAAAGAGCACGGCCCGCGGCTGCGGATAATAGCCGCGGTCGATGTTCTGGTCGAGGTTGCGGTCAGCGGAGTTGTAGTTTTGCAGGTTCACCTCCGGGTCCATGCCCGAGTATTTGGTGATCGTAAACAGGTTTTGGGCCTGTACATACACCCGCAAGCTGCTGGCCTTAATGGCTGAGGTCCAGGCCAGTGGCAGCGTATACCCCAATTGTAGGTTTTTCAGGCGGGCATAGGAGCCGTTTTCCACGAAGTACGTCGAAGGCCGCAGCTCGTCGTTGACGTTGGTCTTGCTGAGCTGGGGCAGCTTGGCGTCGGTATTCTGAGGCGTCCAGGAATCCAAAATGCGCGTGCTCTTGTTGAAGGGGTCGAAGGCGAAGTCCGTGTGGTACTTGCTGAAGTTGTAGATGCTGATCCCTTGCACCCCTTGGATAAAGCCGCTGAGGTCGAAGTTTTTGTAGGCCACATTCAGGTTCACGCCGTACGTAAAATCGGGTTCTGGCTTGCCAATCTGCTGCTGGTCCTGCTCGTTGACGGTGCCGTCGCCGTTCAGGTCTTTGTAGCGCCACCGGCCCACGGCCTTGCCTTTCTGGGCGGCGGCGGCGTCTACTTCGTTCTGGTTTTGGAAAATACCGTCCACGACGTAGCCGTAGAAATACGCTACCGGCTTGCCGACTTCGGTGCGCGAAAGCGACAGCCCGCGTGTGAGGTTATTGCTCACATAACCAGGGATATACAAACTTCCTCCACCCAACGACAAGACCTTGTTGCGCACAATCGATCCGTTGGCCGACACGCCCCAGTGGAAATCTTTGGCGGCGTCGCTCTGGTAATTGATTAAAAACTCCAGCCCGCGGTTGCGGATGCGACCGGCGTTTTCGTAAGGGACCAGCACCTCACCCGCCAAGGCCGGGCGCGGCACGCGCACCAGCACGTCTTTGGTCGTTTTGTCGAACACATCCACGCTGAGGTTCAGGCGGTTGCGGATCACGCCAAAGTCAATGCCGATGTCGGTTTGGGTAGTGGTTTCCCACTTCAGCCTGGGGTTGCCAATGGCCCGGGCCGTGTAGCCCGTCTGCACGGTACCGTTGCTGCCGGTAATGGGGTAGTTGGTGTTCGTGGGGCTGATGCCGTAGATGTCGAACGCCGGGTAGTTACCGATTTCCTGGTTGCCGCTTTGTCCCCACGAAGCCCGCAGCTTCAGGTTGCTCAGCCAGCTAATCTCCTTAAAGAAAGACTCTTCCGAAAGCCGCCAGCCCGCCGAGAAAGCCGGAAACACGGCGTAGCGGTTGTCGCTGGGGAAGCGGCTGGACCCGTCGCGGCGTACTGAGGCCGAGAACAGATACTTGCCGGCGTAGTTGTAGTCGAGGCGACCAAACAGCGAAAACAGCGCCCACGCCGACCCGGTGCCGCCGTTGGTTTGCAGGCCCTGCCCGGCGTCGAGGTAGCGGAAATCGAGGTTATTGATCAGGAAGTTTTCCCGGTAGGCCGTGAAGCCTTCGTCGGTGTTCTGAATGGCTTCCGTACCGATCACCGCCGCCACGTTGTGCTGCCCAAAATCGCGGCTGTAGCGCGCAATGTTGGTCCAGGTCCAGTTGATGGTGTAAGCGTTGTTGTTGGTGAGGCTGGCCGTAGGGTTGGTGGCAATGCCTTCGGTGAAACTAGGCGAGAACCCCCGAAAATTGGTCGAGAGATAATCGACGCCAATGGACGACCTAACAAACAGATTATCAACCAGTTCTAATTCGGCATAAGCATTACCCAACGCCCGGATGGTTCGGGTGGGGTTGTCGCGCGCATTGTAAAGCACCCGCAGCGGGTTGCTGGCGTCGCCCAAACCGGCGGCCGGACCGGCAAAGTTGCCCGCTTCATCACGCACGGGCACAATGGAAGGCATCCGGAAGGCATCGAACACCACGCCGCCGTTTACGGCATTGGAAGAAGCCTGCGTCGAGCGGCCGTAGCTAGCCGTGAAGTTCTCCCCTACTTTCAGGCGTTTTAATATCGTGTACTCGGTGTTGGCGCGCAGCGAAACGCGCTTGAACCCCGTGTATTTCAAGATGCCATCTTGGTCAAAATAGGTCAGGTTGATGGCGTGGCGGCTGCTTTCGCTGCCTCCCGACAACCCCAGGGAGTAGTTCTGGATTGGAGCCGGCCGGAAAATCGTTTTGAACCAGTTGGTGCCCGACTGATTAGCGCGCACATCGGGGTTGCGTTGCAAAAACTCCGGCAGCACCGGCTGCGCGCCGTTACCGTACTGCGGGTGACTGGGTGTCTGGCCGCTGTTGCGCTGCGCATCAAACTCAACCTGAGCGAGTTGTGCCGGCGACACCATATGTGGCAGGTTATACACCGACTGCACGCCGTAGTAAGAGTCGAAGCTCAGCTGGGTTTTGCCCGCCTTGCCCTGCTTGGTCGTAATCACCACGACGCCGTTGGAGGCCCGCGCGCCGTAAATGGCCGTCGAGGAAGCATCCTTCAGCACCTGCATCGACTCGATGTCGTTGGGGTTGAGCTGATTAAGGCCCGCCTTGGTCGGCACGCCGTCGATGATGTAGAGCGGGTCGTTGTCGCCGAGCGTACCCAGGCCGCGCACCCGCACCACGCTGTTGCCGCCCGGAGCGCCGTCGTTGCTGACCTGCACACCCGCTACCTGCCCTTGCAGCAGCTTATCGACACTGGCAACCGGGAAGTTTTTTACCCGATCCAGCGGCAGAATGCCCACGGCGCCGGTCACGTCCTTGGCTTCCTGGGTGGTGTAGCCCACTACCACCACCTGGTCGAGCGAGGTGGCATTGGTTTTCAGGGCGATGTTGAGCGTACGCTGGCTGCCGACGCGAATTTCCTGGGCATCGTAACCGATGAAGTTAACCACCAGAACTGCATCTTCGTCAGGCACTTGCAGCGTAAACGCGCCCGCATCGCTGGTAGAAGTGCCGGTAGTCGTGCCCTTGACCAAAACCGTGGCGCCGGGCAGCGGCTCGCCCGTGGCGGCATCGCGCACCACGCCTTTCACCTCGATTGCCACGTTGCTCGTGGGGCTGCTGAGGGTAGAAGTCGGGGCCTGCTTTTCGATGATCACCTGCCCGGCCACTACCCGGTAATTCAGGCCCAGAGGGCGTAACAGGCGCAACAGCACGTCGTCGAGCGCCTCGTGGCTGGCCCGCACACTGGTTTTTTCGTCCAAAGGCAAATCGCTGGTGAACGCGATGGGCACGGCAGCTTTCGTGCTGAGGTCTTGGAGTACCTGTCGGAGCGTTGCGTTTTCTGCCTGAAAGCTAATGCGTTTCTGCAGAGCACCTTGCGGCAGATCGGGCGAAATCCAGGCGGCTGTGAGCAGCGTAGTCAGCAGCAGGCCCGGCACGGGCCGGCGCAGGCAACGGACCACCTGTGCAAAAGGAGAATACTTGTTTTGCATACAGTTGAGGATGAGTGGGTTAGGCGGATGCGGTGAAGCCTGAGCGACCGGGTACGCCGGTGCGCGTCCGACTTCTTTCAGGTACTAAATGAGCGCCCGACAAGTGGGCGCCACCGGATTATTGATAAGCTAAGTATCTGAATTACAGCAGATTTCAAGAACTACCAGGACCTTCGAGCCAGATGGTGTGTTGCGAATCGGTGCGGGGGCGGCTGTGCGTGAGGGCGGCCAGCACCTGCACCACTTCCGCCACCGACTCCGTGCCGAAGCGTACGGTGACGCGGCATCGGTGCAGCCGCGGCGCCCGCGCCCGAATCGCCACGCCGTAGCGAATCGAGACCTTATCGAGCACTTCATCCAAAGGCGCGTCTTCAAACCGCAGCTGCCCCCGGCGCCAAGCCAGGCTCAGGGCCGGATTGCCTACGACGGCAGCACGCAGGGATCGGCTGGCCCGATCGAAGACGGCGTGCTGCGCAGGCAGCAAGGTAACCTTTTGGTTATCAAAAGGATGGGAAATTACTACTTTGCCGGTCAGTACCGTCACCTCCTGCCGCGCGGCCCGCGGATAGGCGTACACGTTGAAGCTGGTGCCCACCACGCGCGTTTGCAACGAGCCAGTATGGATCACGAAGGGCCGCCTAGAGTTCTTGGTAACCCGAAAATAGGCTTCGCCTTCGAGGTACACATCGCGGCGATGGGCCGCAAACTGCGCCGGATATGTAAACGTGCTGCGCTCGTTGAGCACCACGACGCTGCCATCGGCCAGGGTGAGCGAATCGGTGTGGCCCGCCGGCACGCGCTTGTGCAAATACACCAGCGGCACCGCCTTAAACGACTTGGTTCGGGCGAGGAAATTACCTCCCAGCAACACCAAAAGCGCTACGACGGCGGCTGCGGCAGCAAAAATCCGCGGCCAGAGCGGCCTTGTTACGGGCACGGAAGTGGCAGCACGGGGCGCAGACTGGTCGAGCCGGGCTTCGATTTTGGCCATCAGCTGCGGCGTCGGCGCGGCCGGGCGCTTCGGACTGTACTGCCGCTCGTAGTCTTCCAGCGCCGCCGTCATTTCCTGGGCCGATGCCTGCCGGAGCCACTGCACAAACGCTCGGTGCTCGGCCGCCGTGTGCTGTTCGGCAGCGAATTTTTCCAGAAACAGGCGGCGCTCGGAGGGTGTCATAACGGGGAGTTCGCGCCTATGACGCACTCGCCGCGGGAAAGGACCCCTCTGAAAATTAATTTATTTACAACTAATTGATGTACAGTTATTTATAAATAAAGGCTTAGTTCAGATTCACCGTTTCCAGCAGCGTGAGTACGCACAAGGCGCCGACAGACAAGTCGCTGTGCTGGTGCAGGTAGGCTTTTACGAAGGCGGTGGCGGCGTACAATTGCTTTTTGACTACGGACTTCGAAATGGAAAGCTGCTGGGCAATCTCATCCAGCGAAAGCTCCTCCTGCGTCCGCATCAAAAAAATCTGCTTGCGCTTGAGGGGCAGTTGTGCAATGGCCTGCTGCGCCATCTGGTAATCTTGCTGGTAAATCAGGGCGGCATCGGCAAATTCCGGGGCGGTTGTGAACGCCTGCAACCGTTTGTGGGCCGTGACCTGTCTTTTTTGCTGGCGCCAGTAATCGACTACTAGGTTTTTGGCCACCTGATAGGCATACGCTTTGAAGGAAGCCAAGTGCGGCAACGTCTCGCGCCGGTCCCAGATGCGCACAAAAACCTCCTGGATTATCTCTTCGGCTTCTTCCGTCGAGCCGACAAACAAAGTAGCGTAGCGAAACAAATCGTTCAGGTGGGCGCTGTACAAACACGTGAAAGCCACCCGATTGCCCGCCGCTACGGCCTGAAGCAATGCCCTTTCATCTGGTTCAGTACTCATACACGAATTGCGTTTGCCTAAAAGTACTTGGCTTGTACAGTGCTACTAGTTATCGAATTATTACCAATTAGCGGCAAAAATTGACTTTTGACGTGCTGAGCTGGTGTGGTCAGTTTTTCATATGCTATAATCTATTGACTATCAATCACTTAATAAGAATCATGTCAAAACAAAAACATCACACGGCTTGAGTCGCCCCCTAATCGAGAAGGTAGCGGCTGCGGCGCGGGGGCGCTTCGGGCACCGGTTCGCCGATCATTTCCAGCAACGTAGATTCGATCATATGGCTCATGGTGTTCAGCGCCAAATCGTTGGGTTCCAGTCCAAAAGGCGCTTCCAACTCGCGCACGATGGCATCGAGAGCCATAAACGTGTAGCCGATGAAAGCCACAATCAGCGGCGTCATCCAGCCAATGCTATCGACGAGTCCGAACGGCAGCAGAAAGCAATAGAGATACACCGTGCGGTGCAGCATCACGCTGTAGGTGTACGGAATCGGGGTGCCGGCCAGGCGCTCGCAGCCACCCACGATGTCGGAAAGTTGGTTGAAGTTGTGGTCGAAAGCCAGTTGCGTAGTCGTGTCGAGCTGCGCCGCCTCTTTGCTTTGCTGCACCCAGCGTCCCATTTCCAGGAGCAGCAACATGGGTTTGTAAGTACCCTTTTGCACGGTCTGCGCCACTGCTGCCGGCAGCAGCCGCACCAGATCCGGAGCGGCATCGGTACGCCGAAGCTGGTGTTTGAGCGCGTACGTAAACGCGATCAGCAACCGCACGAAATACGCGGTCCGTTGGGCATCAACTGAGTGGCTGCTCATGGTAAGGGCTTGGCGTGCCAGCGAGCGCGTGGTGTTTAGCAGAGCACCCCACAGCTTACGGCCTTCCCAGAAACGGTCGTAGCTGGCGTTGTTGTAAAAGCCCAAAAAGATGGCCAGCGTAACTCCAAACAATGTAAATGGCGCCGCATTCAGCGGGACTTTGTAGCTCAGCAGGTTGCCGTGAGCATATACCACACCCACCGACAACAGCACCAATACCACTAGCCGCGGCAGAATCTGGGGCAGCACCGAACCTTGCCACACAAACAGCAACCGCAGCCAGTTATTCTTGTCCCGAATAATCATGAGTCGAGCAAAAGTTACCTATACGCAGCTTCCGGCCCGACGCCGCACAAAGGCAGTCTACAGGACCTCGTGTTTCCGGGGCGCCTGACCTGAGGCCCACAAAGCCAACCTTTTTTCAATTAGGCAAGTATCAACAGGCAATGGCGCTGCTTGGCGGCGTTTCTCTCTCCCATCTCATGCCGACCTCACCATGAAAACCTTCCGTTTACCTCTGTTTTTTTGCCTGTTGCTGCTGACGTTTTCCATGAGCAGCTGCGCGGCCATTGCTGATATTTTCAAAGCTGGCGCCTGGACGGCCGTCATTGGCATTTTCCTGGTGGTCCTGCTGCTGTGGTGGATCGTGGGCAAAATGCGTCGCTAGCCTGCGCGCCTGCCTCATTCATAGGCTACTCTATCCAACAAAAAGCCCGACCTGCAACAGGTCGGGCTTTTTGTTGGATAGGAAATAAGGTCGTTTACTTCTTGGCGACGCGGTCGGGCATGGTGCCGATGATGTGATCCCAGAGCGTAGACGACACACCGAAGGCAATCTCGTCCTGCCGATAGTGGTGCTGCGCATGGTGATGCCACCATACTTTCAAAAAGTTTTTCGGCGGCGCATACACGTGAATGGCGTAGTGCACAAACAGATACAGCGCGTAGCCAAACACGAAGCCCGCCAGAATGCCGAAAGAAGCATTGCCAAACGTGAAGCGGAAAATAAAGAACAACAGCGACGCCACAAATACCGTGATGATGGGCGGCATGGCCAGGCGCGTCTTGTCTTTGGGGTACTCGTGATGCACGCCGTGCATGGTGTATTGAAACTTGGCCCGGCCGGGCGATGTAGCCGGAATGTGGTACACGTAGCGGTGCACCAAGTACTCGACGAACGTGAACAAAAACCACCCTATCAGAAACAGGCCGAAAGCCGAAAGCCCCGTCACCAAGCCACGGGTCAGGCCATAATACAGGCTCACGACGGCCGTGATCAGAAAAATGCCCACGGGCAGGGCAATATGCGTGTGCGACAAGCGCTCAAGCATAGGATTTTCAAACAACCGGGCCGACCCTTTGTGCTTGGGTTTTATTGCATCGGGCGTTTTGGCCGGCGTTGGTTTTACGTCGGGTACGGGAGCAGGATTCATATGAACAGGCGTCAGATTCAAGGAGCAAAAGTACGCAGCAGCGCGCAAATCACGCACCAAACTGTAGGCAATCAGCCTAACTGGTAGTTTGGTAGCGATCTATCAGCCGGCGCACGGCCTCAACCGATTTGGTCGGTGGGGTGCGCAGCGGCGCGCGCTCGTAAAACTGTTGCCGGGCCGCGAAGGTTTCGTGCATGCGCACAGCCAGCGCAGCCGGGTCGGAGAGTTGCGCCAACAGCGGCCGGTTGGCGGCGGAGCGCTGTAGTCGTTGCACCAGCTCGTCAAGGGGTACTTCCAGGTACAGAGTAAGCCCGGTAGAGAGCAGAATGTCAAGGTTTTGGTGAAAGCAGGGCGTACCGCCGCCGGTAGCCAGCACCATTTCCGGTTGGGCCTGCACCACCTCTCGCAACATGGCCGCTTCCTGCTCCCGAAAATACGCCTCACCCTCAGCGGCAAAAATATCGGTAATGCTACGCCGTTCGCGGCGCACAATCTCGGTATCCAGATCGAAAAATGGCACCTGATAAGCCGTAGCCAAGGCCCGACCCAGAGTGGTTTTGCCGGCTCCGGGCATGCCAATGAGATAAAGACGCATTCGAGCTGATTGAGAAATTGAGGAAGCTGAAGTACGGATTACAAAAGCTTATAAAGCAACGCCGACATAACTTACAAGTACTTATATATCAAATACTTATATAAAAAACAACAACTATCTAGGATAGCTTTACCCGCGGGTCGAGAACGGCGTACAGCACATCGACCGCAATGTTGATGACTACAAACAGGAAGGCGATGAAGATGGTGGCGCCCATCACCACCGGAAAATCCAGGGTTTCCACGGCCCGCAGCGTCACGGTGCCCAAGCCTTTCCAGTTGAAAATATACTCGATGAAAAATGCCCCTGCCATCAGCGAAGCCAGCCAGCCCGAAACAGCGGTAATAACTGGATTGAGTGCGTTTTTGAGCGCGTGCCCCATCACCGTATCATACCCAGATAATCCCTTGGCCCGCGCCGTGCGAATGTAATCTTGGCTCATCACGTCGAGCATGGAGCTGCGGGTGAGCTGGGTAATGATGGCCAGCGGCCGGATGCCCAGCGCGAAAGCCGGCAACAGCAGGTTGCGCAGGACCAAATGGGTGCCCGTAAACGGGTCGGTTTCGTAGAGCTGCCCCGTCAGGTTCAGACCGGTCCAGGAGCTCCAGTAAAAGCCGAACGTGATGGCAATGAGAATACCCGCCACAAAAGAAGGCACCGAAATACCTAATACTGAGATAGTTATCAAGCTTCTGTCGAGCCACGAATGCGGGCGCAGCGCCGCCACGATGCCAAACAAAATGCCAAATACCGCCGCCAGCAGCATCGCCGCCAAGGCCAGCCACAGCGTGCCGGTGAAATGATCGGAGAGGATGCTGAGCACGTCTTTGTTCGTCTGAAACGAGCGGCGCAGGTAGGGCTTTTTGAGCACCAGAGCCTTTTGCCCCAAGGGCAGCAGGGCGATGCCGCCGTATTTGGCCACACTAGCCGAGTCGCGACCGTGCACACCCAGTGGCGACACATCATTCAGATAGCCAACGAGTTGCAGTGGTACCGGCTGATCGAGGCCCAGATCGGCGGCGATGGCGGCACGGGTGGCCAGATCGCTGCGCTGCCCGGCGAGCAGCGCCACCGGGTCGCCGGGCAGCACGTTGAACAGAAAGAAAACCGTGAGCGCCACACCCACCAAAATGAGTAGGCCTTGCAACAGGCGGCGCAGAACGAATTGAATCATTGGAAGTTAGAAGCAGCTTGCTGCCGCTCCAGAATCAAGGTACAGCACTTTAAGTTTCTCCGTAATCCGGTCCGCCGACTAGTCGACGGCGTGGGCACAGTGCCTTTACAGAAGCTCCTCGATGGTGGCGCGGGTTGGGATGTCGTGGTAATGGAACTTGCCTTTCACCACGCCGTCTTTGAGGAGAATAAAGCCGGGATTGGAACGGATCATGGATTTGAGCACCGTCGCGTCGGCGTAATAGAAAGGCGCCGACAGGTTTACCTCGTGCCGAAATGCATCAAACTCGGCCGGGCTAGTGCTGGTAATGACCAACGGCATAATCTTCTTCTGCGACGAGTCGGCCGACTGCAACAGGCTGTTAATCTGCGTGAAGCGGTCGCGATCGGCTTTGTCGGTGTTCTGGATAATGAGTACCAGCTTGTTGCCTTGCAGGAGTTGCTGCGTGTAGTCGCCCTCGTCGTTCCAGACCTTGAAATCGGTGATTTTGGGCCCGGCGTTGGGGTTAAGCGGCACCATCTGTTTGAACTTCCAGGTAGTGTCCGTGGGGTATTCGGTAAACTCCTGGCTCGTGCCGTTGCGCTCCATGATGTATTTGTAACGCAGTGGTTCTGAGGGCTTCATGAGCTTGCCAATGTCATTACCGACTTTGTAAGGCAGGAAGTCGAAGTACGGCAAGTGCCCCAGCGCATACACCCCGATGCCAATGGCCACGGCCGCCGCGACCGTGATGTACATCACGCCCAGTTGGCCTTTGGCAAATACCCGCCGCAAGTAGCGTTGATTGGTGAATACCACGCCCCATAACCCCAACAGAAACAGATCTTTAGCGAAAGACGTCCAAGGATTGAGCTTGATAAAATCGCCGAAGCAACCGCAGTCAGTTACTTTGTTGAAAGCTGCTGAGTAGAACGTCAGGAAGGTGAAGAAGATGAGCAGCGCCAGCAGCGTCCAAAGCGTTTTGCGCAGGTGCCAGCGCAGCAGCAGCGCTACGCCCAATATCACTTCCAGAGAGCTTAGTACAATGGAAAGCGTACGGGCTATTCCCTTGAAATACAGAAAGAAGCTCCCAAAATCGGTGGCAAATACTTCGAAGTATTCTTCCAGCTTCAGGGCCGTCCCGACGGGATCGTTGAGCTTGATTAGCCCCGAAAAGATAAACAAGATGCCAAGCAGCGCCCAGCAGATACGGGTAACGAGTTTCATAGTGCCTTAAACAGCTGATTCTGAATCGGGTTGCGCGGCCACGGGCTCGTTGGCAAGGCCGCGCTTAATCAGGGCAAATACGGCGTAATTGAGCATATCGCGGTAATTGGCTTCCACGCCTTCCGATACGTAGGTCTGGCCGGCCAGGTCTTCGATTTGCTTGGTGCGGTGCAGCTTCATCAGGATGATATCGGTGATGCTCTCCACGCGCATTTGCCGCCAAGCTTCGCCGTAATCGTGGTTTTTGGCAAAGAGCAACTGGCGGTTTTCCTCGATCTCGCGGTCGTAGGCAGCGGCTACTTCGTCGGCGGGAAGATCATGCGGAGCATCCGCAGCTAATCGACTCTGCATCAATGCGATAACACAGTAATTGATGATGGCCACAAACTCTTCGTTGATCCCATCGGCGACGAGCTGCGTGCCTTTCTCCTGAATGGAGCGAATGCGCTGGGCCTTGATGTAAATCTGGTCGGTGACCGAGGGCAGCCGCATGATGCGCCAGGCCGTGCCGTAGTCGTGGGTTTTGGCCAGAAACAGCGTCCGGCAGTGCTGGATAACCCGGTTGTACTCGTGCTGGGTTTGGTTACTCAAAATTTTCAGCCTACTTTGTTGAGGACTTAGAAACGTGGGAACGTAGGGAATTGGCGCTGCTAGAGCAGGCTGTTGCTCCTTCATTTGGCTTGCGTCAGCAGGGCTGTTTCAGGGTGGAAAAACCAGGTTCCCGAGTCCTTAAGCCCCCAACTCCCATGGTAACCCAGGCCGCGAAAGATACGTGTTTTTCTCCGAGGCAAACGCTGCTTTGCCCCGGTGGCCGCGTGCTGGATTTGCGCCGGCCGCAGGTGATGGGCATCCTCAATCTTACCCCCGACTCCTTCTACGCCGATAGCCGCTTGGGCACCGATACGGCCGAGTTGCTGCGCCGCGCCGAAGCCATGCTCGCGGCGGGTGCCGCCGTGCTGGACTTAGGCGGCTACTCGTCGCGCCCCGGTGCCGAACACATCTCCGAAGCGGAAGAAAAGCGCCGCTTGCTGCCCGCTGTGGCTGCAGTGCGGCAAACATTCCCGGAAGCATTACTCTCCATTGATACCTTCCGGGCTGGCGTAGCCGCCGAAACGGTAGCGGCGGGTGCCGACATCATCAACGACATCGGCGGTGGCGAACTGGATGCCGATATGTTTGAAACGGTGGGCCGCCTCCGGGTGCCGTATGTGCTCATGCACATGCGCGGCACGCCCCAAACCATGACGCAACACACGAAGTACGAAGGCGACATCGTTACGGAGCTCGTGCGTTACTTCCGCGACAAAATCACTGCCCTGCACCGAGCCGGCATCACCGACGTGATACTCGACCCCGGCTTCGGCTTTGCCAAAACGCCAACTCAGGGCCACGAAATTTTGCGGCGCCTCGATGAGTTGCAAGTGCTGGGCTGGCCCATTCTGGCCGGGCTTTCGCGCAAATCGATGGTATACAAGCCCTTAGGATTGGCGCCGGATGCAGCCCTGACGGGTACCATCGCCGTCAATACCATGGCCTTGCTCAACGGGGCCCGCTTGTTGCGCGTACATGATGTAGCCGAAGCGGTGCAAACCATCCGGCTTGTTTCCAACACTTTCAGTCCCTCTTCCTCGTGATCGGCTCCTTCTCCATCGGCTTCCTGCGCATCGGCTGGATTGACGTGGCAGACGTGCTGCTCGTCACGGTGCTATTTTATCAGCTGTATAAGCTGCTGACGGGAAGCGTTGCGCTGAAGATTTTCCTGGGCTTCATGTCCATTTACCTGTTCTATCTGGTGGTGAAAGCGGCCGGCATGGAACTCTTAACCAGCATCTTAGGCCAATTTATGAGCGTAGGGGTGTTGGCCGGCATCATTCTGTTTCAGCAGGAAATTCGCCGCTTCCTGCTCAACATTGGTAAGGTTACGGCCTTCGACCGGGTGCGGGTGTTTCCATGGCGCCGCGACACGCCCTCCGAGCGTATGAGCGTGACGCCGTTTGTGGAGGCCGCCAAAAGCTTGGCGGGCAAAAACACCGGCGCACTCATCGCCTTTACGATGTCGTCGGAGCTGAAATTCTACGCCGAATCCGGCGATTTGATTGATGCCACCGTGAGCAAACGCCTGCTCATGAGCATTTTCAATAAAACCAGTCCCTTGCACGACGGCGCGGTCATCATCGCCAGCAACCGCATCAAAGCGGCGCGCTGCATTCTGCCCGTCAGCGAAAACCCCGACGTGCCCGCTTCAATGGGCCTACGACACCGCGCCGCCATCGGCCTTACAGAAGTAACTGATAGCGTGGTACTTGTGGTAAGCGAAGAAACCGGCCAAATCTCGCTGGTACGCGGCGGCGAAGTATTCCGCAACTTGTCATCAGCGGACTTGCGGTCCCGGCTCAACGAGTTCTTGTTCGATATGCAGCCAAAAGGCGCGGCCACATCTTCGGCGGCTACGGAAGTGGCAGCTTAAATCTATAAGCAGAACTAGGCTAGAAAACTCCCCTCCTTTTTTCAAGGAGGGGAGTTGCACTATAAACTCACTTTTTACGGCGTGTTCGTCACCACTTGACCCGCTTCGGGCTGGGCAGATGAGCGGTCTTTGAGCGTCCCTAGTTCCTTGCCTACTTCGATGAACGCCTGAATGGCCTTGTCCAGATGGGCGCGGGTATGGGCCGCCGACATTTGCACGCGAATACGAGCCTGACCCTTAGGCACTACCGGGAAATAGAACCCGATCACGTAGATGCCTTTCTCCAGCATTTTCGCCGCAAATTCCTGGCTGAGTTTCGCGTCGTACAACATCACCGGCACAATAGGGTGCTCGCCCGGCTTGATGTCGAAACCGGCTTCGGTCATCTGCTGGCGGAAGTACTTCGTATTTTCTTCCAAGCGGTCGCGGAGTTCGGTGCTTTCCGTGAGCAGGTCGAGCACGCGGATGCTGGCCCCCACAATGGCGGGCGCTAACGTGTTGGAAAACAGATACGGACGCGAGCGCTGGCGCAACATCTCAATGATTTCCTTACGGCCCGAAGTGAAGCCGCCCATCGCGCCGCCAAGCGCTTTGCCCAAGGTGCCCGTGATGATATCAACGCGGCCCATTACGTTGCGGTACTCGTGGGTGCCGCGGCCGGTTTTGCCCAGAAAGCCCATCGAGTGGCACTCATCAATCATGACCAGCGCCTCGTACTGTTCGGCTAGATCACAGATTTTGTCGAGTTGGGCAATCGTACCGTCCATGGAAAATGAACCATCGGTCACGACGATGCGATGGCGCGTGCCTTTGGCTACGGCATCCTGGAGCTGCTTTTCCAGGTCCGCCATGTCGTTGTGGGCGTAGCGGTAGCGCTGGGCTTTGCACAAACGCACGCCGTCGATGATGCTGGCGTGGTTGAGCGCGTCGGAAATGATGGCATCCTGCTCGTTGAACAGCGGCTCAAATACGCCACCGTTGGCATCGAAAGCCGCCGCGTACAGAATGGTATCCTCGGTGCCCAGAAACTCGGCCAGCTTGCGCTCCAACTCCTTATGTATGTACTGCGTGCCGCAGATGAAGCGCACCGACGACATGCCGTAGCCGTGCGTATCGATGGCTTCCTTGGCCGCTTTAATTACCTCAGGATGAGAGGATAAGCCCAAGTAATTATTGGCGCAGAAGTTCAGCACCTCGCCGGCTTCGTCGGTTTCGATTTCGGCGCCCTGAGGCGACGTGATAATGCGTTCTTTCTTAAACAGGCCGTTTTCTTTGATTTCGGCCAGTTGTTTTTCGAGGTCGGGCTGGAGGGTGGTGTACATCTTCTTGAAATGCTGAATAATGGATTCTGAATCGGGCTTTCGGCAGGGCCGTGGGAATAACCAAAGCTACGGGATCGGCGGGAATGCTGGCATTTGGCGCGGGCTCCCTACCACTCTTACGCTATAAACCTCGGCGCGTCATAAATGCGCGCACTCCCTCTCGCCCGCTAGTCATAAGCGCCTGTTTTTGCTGCGCGGAAACACGTTTGATTTTGGGGTTGAACCCTAATGTGCTGATGCTTATCGTTCGTTTCCAATCGGTGGGTTGGGCAGGATTCAGGTTTTCAATGGCCAGGGTGTAGAGCGCGCCCACGTAGCTGCCGAAGTTCTGAATATCGTACGGCGCTAATTGTTGCCGCCCGTTGCTCAACGTATCGTAGGCAATCTGCTCCGCCCGATCTAAGCGCAGGCCCAGCGTTTCGGGGTTGGAAAATGGTTTAGAAGCATTATTTATAACACTTTGACTATCAAGCAAATACCTGGCATCGTCAAACAGCCAGATCGGGTAGTTTGCTAGCAAGCCGCCATCTACTAACACATTGACTTTCTGATCTTTCTTCGGTTTCACTATCACGTTGCTGGCTTCATCGAGCAGCACCGCCCGAAAATACAGCGGAATGCTCATGGAAATCCGGACGGCATCGGCGACGCGCAGGTTGGGGCTAGTTTCGTAGCTAAACACCTGCGTGCGCTGGGTAGTAAGGTTGGTGCCGGTCACGTAGAGGTCGCGGGCCTGGCCCTGCTGGGCGCGTTCGTGGAGCTGGGCCAGTGTCAGGTTGGCGTTGCCGGTGCGGCGCCCCACCAGCTCGCTCATGTACTTCGTAAACTGATCGCCGCGGTACCAGCCATATTGTTTGAGTAGGCGCGTGCTGCCGCCAAAAAAGATCAGGCGGCCATCGTTGAGGCGCTGCACCGGCGTGCGATCGATGATCTCAATAATCTCCTGGGGCGAATAGCCTACGGCCAGCAATGCCGCCTGAATTGCGCCTGCCGAAGTGCCGCCCACTCGCTGAATCTCCGCCAAAACCCCTTGCTGCTCAAGTTCTTGCAGCGCCCCGCCATACGCGATGCCGCGAATCCCCCCGCCTTCCAGCACAAGGTTGCGATACTTTCCGGGAGGCCGAACTTGCCCCCTGCCGGGTACGATTAGCCACAGAAGCATTGCGAGTACAAGCACAACCTGACGCATACACGATAAGCACGGAAATTGCACATAACCGGACCGCCGGCTCACCGCTTCCGTAGTTCCTTTGTTGAGTTGCGCCAAAGATAATCACCCCTACCCGGTATCTTTGTAGCCCTCGTTACCACCCAACTTTGCTTTATCCATATGCAAACCACCCCCAGCGACACAACCGGCACCGTGCTTGTCATTGGCGCTTGCGGCCAGCTTGGCTTCGAACTCACCCACGAACTACGCCAGCTTTACGGCCCTGCCAACGTGATTGCCGCCGACGTGCGCCCGCCCAAACAAGCTGAGCTTCAGCAGGAAGGCCCGTTTGAGCTGCTCGACGTGCTCGACCGCGACCGCCTCTACGCCTTGGTGCAACAGTACCGCCCGAAACAGATTTATCACCTCGCGGCACTGCTGTCGGCTACCGCCGAAAAGGATCCGAAGTTTGGGTGGAAGCTCAACATGGACGGCCTCCTCAACGTGCTAGATGCCGCTGTGGAGTACAAGGTGGCGCAGGTGTACTGGCCCAGCTCCATCGCCGTGTTCGGCCCTGATACGCCCCGCGACCACACGCCGCAACTGACCATCATGAATCCCAACACGGTGTATGGCATCAGCAAACTGGCTGGTGAACAGTGGTGCGAGTGGTACCACAAGAAGTACGGCCTCGACGTGCGCTCACTACGCTATCCCGGCCTGATTGGCTACAAGTCGTTGCCCGGCGGAGGCACAACTGACTATGCCGTAGACATTTACCACAAAGCCATCGCGGGCCAGTCGTACGAATGCTTCCTGAAGGAAGATACTTACCTGCCGATGATGTACATGCCCGACGCCCTCAAAGCGACCATCGATCTGATGCACGCCCCGGCAGATCAAATAAAAGTACGCTCGTCGTATAACTTGGGTGCGATGAGCTTTTCGCCGGCCGAAATCACGGCTTCGATTCAGCGGCATTTCCCCGATTTTGAGGTCACATACCGGCCCGATTCGCGCCAACAGATTGCCGACTCTTGGCCCAAAAGCATCGACGACTCGCAAGCCGAGCGCGATTGGGGTTGGCAGCCACAGTACAACTTGGATAAGATGACCGACGACATGCTGTTGCATTTGCAGCCTGAACCGGCGCGGGCCTAGTCTTCTCGCGGAAGCTGAAAGAGCCTCTGCAAACCTCCGCGCAACCTTCGCGTACTTCTGCGGGAACCCAACGCTCGCACCCCGATGATTGTGAACTACACTGCCGACGGCTGGCAGATTATTTACCAGCAGTCGCATGCGCTGTTGGCGGCGCAGCTGGCGTGGCATTGGCACCCTTTTGGGCCCACCGACCGCTGGGTAGGCCTGATTGCGGCCGTGGCCCAACACGACGACGAACAGCAGCGCTGGGACGGGCACTACAGTCTGACGCCGGCTGGGGCGCCGGCCAATTTTACGCTCCAGGAGTTTTCGTTGGAGCAGGCCACGGGCGTGATGCGGGCGGCGCGGTTTCAGGGGCAGTGGCGCAGCTTGCTTACTAGCATGCACATGAGCTTCCTCTACGAAAGCCTGCGGGGCAAGAAAAAGGAAATCGATGCGTTTCTGGATGAGCAACTCAGCCAGCAAAAGCTATGGCGTAAAAACCTGAAAGTCAACAAGAAAGAAGCTCAACAAGCCTACGACCTTATGCAATGGTGCGACCGTCTCTCGCTGATTTTGTGTCGGCAGGAGATACCCGATATGGGCCGCACGCTGGAAATCAGCAAGGGTCCCGACGGCCAGCGTTACGAAGTAGTCGCGCCCCGCGACCCCGCGCAGGTGCAGGTAACACCGTGGCCGTTTGCAGCCAAGCAGGTGGAAGTCAGTATTGAAGCGCGCACGTTGCGGCAGTTGCAATTCCGCGACGACGAAGAGCTTGCCGCCGCGCTACGCGAAGCGCCGGTAGAAACGTTGCGTTGGCAGCTATATAAGTAATTGATTGTCAATTACTTATATAGCTGCCTTTTTCTATTTAATCTTCGTAACGGGCGTCGGGCTAGTCATGACGCCTGCGGGCAGGGTCTGAACGGCGGCGATGTCGTCGAGGCGGGTAGTTTTGGTGGAGTCGCTGCGGTCGGCGGCGAGCATGATGTCATCGTGGCGGCTGTAGTCGCTCCAGCGGCGGCGAAAAGCGGGGTTGGCATCAGTAGCTTTCGGAAAATACGCCCACTCATCCACGAGGCCGGTTGATTTGTTTACGAGCACCTCGTAGCGGTTGTCGGGCGTGACGCCCACGTTCTGAAAGGTCATTTCCAGCATGTCGGCGTCGGCGCCCTGCCGCGTTTTGGCGGGGCCTTTGTATTTGAGCGTCACACCCGAATCCTTCAGCTTAAAGGGCATCACGAGCCACCACGAATTGTTGACCCACGTGGGGTACATCTTGTCCAGCAGCTGTTTGCCTTCTTCGGTATTCGAGATATCCTGCCCGGCTTTGTAGGCGTGGCCCGTTTTTTTGTTGAGGTTGTAGTTGGCTACTAGGTCGTCTTTTTGCCAGTGAAAATCGCCGGTGTATTTGTCCCAGATCTGGTATTGCCCGCCGAAAAAGCTCCACCCCAGAAAGTGCGCTTTCTGCCAGTTTGGGTAGCCGCCCATTTTCTCCATCACGCGGTCGGCGATGGCAATGGCTTTGGCATCGGAACCGGCCTTGTTAAAACCTTCGGCCGCCGGATACGCGCTGTTGTCAGGAGCAGCGGTTGCGGCTTTCTCCTTTTTCGGGGCCTCGCACGCTACGGCGAACACGAGCAGGCAAACCGCACTCAGCGGGCGGAGCGAAAATAAAAAGTGTGGCATGACGACGCGAGAAATGGTGAGGTGAAAACTGAGGTAGGCGGGCTCCTGGTGGGCAGTTGGGGCTTGCTGGCAAGCGCCACACTAACCCGGGCAAATTGCTCAGTGATAGTACGCATTCGGAACGTGAGCCGCAACCTCGCCGTACTATTTGGCAAGTACACTTCCACACCTGATTTCCTTCGGCTATGGCCTCGCACTATTCGCTTTCTAATATTTGGACCATTCTGAAGTCGTCGGCCGGTGAATTCATGGCCAATAACTCGTTCCGTCACGCGGCGGCTCTGTCGTATTACACGGTTTTTTCGCTGCCGCCGCTGCTGCTCATCGTAATTACCACAGCCAGTGCGGTTTATGGGCAAGAAGCGGTCACGGGCAGCATTTACGGGCAGCTCAAAGGGTTTGTTGGCTCCGATACGGCCAAGTTCCTGCAAGATTCCATCGCTCAGTTCACCAAGCAGCAGAAGGGTGGCTTGGCAGGCGCTATCGGCGTGGCCACGCTGATTTTTGCGGCTACCACGTTTTTCGTCACGCTTCAGGAAAGCATCAACGACATCTGGAACCTGAAAGCAAAGCCCCGCAACGGCCTCTGGGCCTTCGTAAAAGACCGCCTGCTCTCCTTCGGCCTCATCCTGAGCGTGGCCCTGCTGCTGCTGATTTCCTTTGTGGTAAGCGCGGTGCTCAGCGCCTTCACGGGCAAGCTCGAACAATGGTTTCCCGAAATTGGAGTGATCGTGATCCGGGCGGTGGATTTCATTCTGTCCTTGAGCGTTACGTCCCTGCTCTTTGCACTGATCTACCGGTTCCTGCCCGACGCCGTCATCCGGTGGCGCGACGTGGGCATTGGGGCTTTCATTACGGCCGTGCTGTTTATCATCGGCAAGTATCTGATTGCCGCCTACATCGCATATTCCAACCCAGGATCGGCCTTTGGAGCCGCCGGATCGGCAATTCTGCTGTTGCTCTGGGTCAACTACTCGTCGCTCATCATCTTTTTCGGGGCCGAGTTTACCCAGGAGTTTGCCGACGCTTTCGGCCAGAAAGTGCAGCCCAAAGCACACGCCGTCCGCATTCAAACCCGCGAAGTACCCGAAGGCGAAACCAAAGAAGAGCTCTCGACCGGCCGACCGCGCGCCACGGGTCGGTGGCGCAGCTAAAAATGAGTCTGTAAATACAGCTTATTCTATATAGCTTTATCCTTGGTCTAACAAGCGGTTAAGCCATGGCAACCCCACAATGGCAACGAGCTATATACCAATAAGATGCACTTCCTGTATGCAGTTACTCTGCTCCTAGGCCTTCTTTCTGTGTCGGTGGTTTCTGTCGCCCAAAGGCAGCCGGCAGTTAGCAGCAACCCTGTCAAAGTCTTAGTAGTCAGCCCGGTGGTAGGCGAAACCATCGATGCTAAGGAAAAGGCTACGTACGGGCTGTTTCCGTACTATGGGGCCAACGACTTTCGGGAAGCACGCTTCGTGCAAAGCCTCACGCCCGATAGCACCATCACATTGCAGACGAGCTTCCGCGATGGCAGCACCAAGCAGCGGCCATTTACCGCCGCCGAGTTTCAGGCCGTCCGCGCCAGCATTGCCGATCGCCAGCAACTTCTGAATACAAAGCAAACAGCTTTGAATCAAGGCGTTACCTTGGCTGATTCACTTGGCCAAACGTATTCAGTGGAGCTGTATACAGGCACTTCCTTTATCGGCATGCTAATCACGAGGCGGCTTACAGAACTCGATTTTCAGACCAAGGATCTGGGGCGGGTTACGGTACAGAAGGCCAACATCAAGAGCATGCAGCCGCTGACATCCGGGCAGGCCGGCAAAGGTTGGGAGCCCGTTGGCAACGGTACGCGCATTTTTTTCGCCCCTACGGCCCGCTCATTGCGCAAGGGCGAAGGCTACGTGCAGGATATCGACATCATTTTTCTGGGTGCCAACTACGGCATCACCGACAACATCAGCATCGGGGCGCTGGTACCCGTGGTGCCGGGAGTAGGCCTGAATGTTTTTGCCCTGACGCCCAAGGTGGGCTTTTCTGTTACCGATAAGGTGAAGGCCGCGGCGGGCGTCTTGTTTGCCAGCGGCTTTGGGGGCTCTGGCGGCATTGCCTACGGCGTGGGCACCTACGGCACCGCCGACAGCAACGCTACGCTGGGCGTCGGCTACCTGTTCGCTGAAGGCGATATTGAGAGCAGCCCAGTGATCTTGGTGGGGGGGTGCCACCCGCGTGGCCCGTCGCCTCTCGCTGCTCAACGAAACGTATATTTTTGACGGCGGCTTTGGCGGACTGGCCGGCGTACGGGTAGCGGCTTCGCGCCTGAGTGGCAGCTTGGGCATTGTGTACGGCACCGGAGTTGGCGGAATTTACCCGGCTTATTTGGAAGTCGCTTACCGGTTTGGCAAGGTCGAATAGTAGGTTGTGGCGACTGATTACCGCACAGCAAAAGCCCCGGCTACTAAAAAGTAGCCGGGGCTTTCTATTTTATCAATCTTCACAATCACTTGATAATCAAGCCTCTACAGGCTTTTCTTTTACTGCCAACTGCCCGCAAGCTGCGTCAATGTCTTTGCCGCGCGAACGACGCAGGTTGGTTTGCACGCCGCGGTCGGCGAGATACTTCATAAAAGTGAGCAGCTTGTCTTCGCCGGTGTTGCGGTAATCGGCGTTTTCGATGGGGTTGTACTCGATCAGGTTGACTTTGCAGGGCAGCCATTTCGTGATCTGGAACAGCTCCTCGGCATCCTGCAAGGTGTCGTTAAAGTTCTCGAACACAATGTATTCGTAGGTGACTTTGCGCCCCGTAAGCTTGTGGTAATACTGCAACGCTTCCTTCAGCGACGCCAAGGAGTTAGCCTCGTTGATGGGCATGATCTCGTTGCGCTTCGTGTCGTTGGGCGCGTGCAACGAGAGCGCTAGGTTGGCCTTCACGTCGTCGTCAGCCAGCTTCTTGATCATCTTGGCGATGCCGGCCGTGCTAATGGTTATGCGGCGCGGGGCCATGTTCAGGCCATCGGGGGCGGTAATGCGCTCCACGCTTTTTACCACGTTGGCATAGTTGAGAAGCGGCTCGCCCATGCCCATGTACACAATGTTGGTAAGCGGCGTACCGTACTGAGACTCACACTGTTCCTTGATGCGCACCACCTGATCGTAGATCTCGGCCGCGTCGAGGTTGCGCTTGCGTTCCATGTAGCCGGTAGCGCAAAACTTACACGTCAGCGAGCAGCCCACCTGCGACGAGATGCAGGCCGTCATGCGGGTGTCGTGCGGGATGAGCACGCCTTCCACAATGTTGCCGTCGAACAACCGGAAAGCCGACTTGATGGTGCCGTCGTTGCTGAGCTGCTGGTTTTGCACCTTCACGCCGTTGATGGCAAAATACTGCGCCAGCAACTCCCTGGTAGCCAGTGAGATATTGTTCATCTCCTCAAACGACGAAGCAGTATTTTTCCACAGCCACTCCATCACCTGTTTGGCGCGGAAGGGTTTTTCGCCGTGCTCTACCATAAAGGCTTTGAGCTCGTCGAGGGTGAGTTTGCGAATGTCGCGCTTGGTGACTACGGGCAGGGCTATCATAACCGCAAAGATACAAAGTAGCAGGCGGTTGGGTTCCTGAAAAGTACCAGAACGCCTATTTTCGGCAAGGCTGCCCAGTGAGTAAGTCGCTCGCCGGCTCGCTTCACGTTCACCCGCCGCCGTCCTGCGCTACGCTCTGGCTGCCAACCGATTGGGAAAGAAAGCACCTCTACCGTCTTATTCGCAGCACGCTTCAAATAGCATCACTTTGCGCCGCTGGGGTATGTAGGCAATGGTTTTGCACACCTCGGCGTACTGGCAATATGTGAAGCTGATCAGGTGCTGACTCTGGACTTCCAGCCAAACGGCTTCGTTGCTGTCGAGGCCAGGCTCAAAGGTATCGTGCTTCCGAACACCTGGGTCTTTAAAATGCTGTTTATCAAACACTTTGCTCATCCGGCGCAGAATATATGCCTCGCGCTGCGCCACGGTCGGCGGTTCGGCGGTGGCCGCCGATAGCTTATCATCGAGGAACGCCGCCGCAGGAAATTCGTCGTCCCAGAGTCGGGTACCAGCCGCCGACACGATGGACAGATGAAACGTGCCCGACAACACCGAATCGCCGACGAGTTGCAGGCGAAACAAGTCGGGCGAAATCCGATTGGAGAAAAAATGCGTGCGGGTTATCTTCTTGATTACCCGCTCTTTCGGAAGCTCAGGCCGTTCGGCCCAAGCCACGGTATCGGTAGCCGCGGATTGCTGCTCCTCGGCTTCTTCCTGATTGGAAACCGAGCAAGAAGCCAGCAAACAGAACAGCAACCAACGCAGACTTTTCATGCCGATGTAAGTAGTTGAATATGTACGCGTTACCAACTTTCGCAACTTTCTCAGCTACTGATGCATCGCCTGAAGATGCGCTAGCACCTCCGGGGTGAGGTGCTGTAGTTTTCGGACGGTGTAGTCGAAGCGCAGCATGCCGGTTTTGGCCCGCGCGATTTCGCGGTCGAGTTGATTTTTCACCCAATACACCACATCAAAGCCGTACGGATGCAGGTCGGTAGCTGCCATCTCAATCTGGAGCACGTCGCCGTGGAAACCTTCGCCTTTGTATTCGACCGCCACATCCGCCATGATAAAGCCGGAATGTGTGCCGGGGTCGAACTCGACCAGCCCGCAATGCTGCAAAAACTGCACGCGGGCTTCGTGCAGAATGCTCAGCAAGGCATCGTTGCCGAGGTGCGCGCCGTAGTTGAGATCGGTAATGCGAATGGGAATCTGGACGGCAAAGGAAAACTTAGCGGGCAGATTTACTTTTATGCGGGCCATGGCGTGCGGTATCGGTTGCCGGGGAAGTAGTTTCGGAAAGCAGTTGCAAATGGACTTTACGGGTACTAACGAAAAAATACAACTAGCGGAGCAATGCAGGTAGAAGTTAGGGTAACGGAAGATGGGTCGAGTACGCTGTACGTGCCCGCGCTGGATGAGCATTATCATTCTACGCACGGCGCGGTGCAGGAGGCATTGCACGTGTACTTAGGTGCCGCGCTCGAACCGGCGCTGGCCGCTACAACCGGCCCGGTGCGGGTGCTGGAAATCGGCTTTGGCACGGGCCTGAATGCCCTGCTGACACTTCAGCGCAGCCTCACAGCCGCCCAGCCTATTGCGTACGACACGCTGGAAAAATATCCGCTGCCGCCGACTATCATCCGCAGCTTAGGCATTGAGCGGTACGTGCTTAATCCGGAATTGCTAGAGTTTCATGAGCAGCTGCACGCCGCACCCTGGAACGAAGCCGTGGCACTCACGCCGCATTTTACGGTACGCAAGCTGCACGCCGAGCTCCAGGATTTTGCTTTGCCAGCGGTTTCTTATGATGTTATTTATTTTGACGCCTTTGCGCCCGAAAAACAGCCCGATATGTGGACCGAAGCCGTGTTTGAGCAACTGTATGCAGCAGCGGCTCCCGGCGCACTGCTTACCAGCTACTGCGCCAAAGGCAGCTTCCGGCGCAGCCTGAAAGCAGCAGGCTGGCTGATTGAAAAGCTGCCCGGTCCGCCCGGCAAGCGCGAGATGACGCGAGCCCGAAAGTCGGCAGAGCCTATCTCATAAATATCACATAACCAATGCATTACAAATACACAATATGAGCAATTCTGAAAAAGAAGCCGAGCATTTCGCCCCAATCATTCGTCCGCAGGAGTTGGTTAAACTCAAGGATGCCCCTGAGCTAGTGCTGATCGACGCACGAGCGGGTGCCGACGCACAGGCGCGGTACGAAGCACAGCATTTGGCAGGCGCCTTTTGGGTAGATCTGGAGCAGGAGCTGGCACACAAAACTGCTAACCCGGCAGATGGCGGACGCCACCCGCTGCCTACTGCTCAGGCCTTCAGTGAGTTGCTGGGCCAGCTTGGTATCACGCCAGCTTCCCACGTGGTTGTGTACGACGACAAAAGTGGCGCTAACGCCGCGGCCCGCTTCTGGTGGATGCTTTCGGCCTTGGGCCACCGCGCCGTGCAAGTGCTGGATGGCGGCCTGAACGCGGCTCTGGCATCCGGTTTCCCGACCAGCGCGACCGCGCCTAAGCGGCCCGGTGGCGCGCCTTATCCGCAGCATACGTGGAGCTTGCCAACCGCAACTGTGCAAGATGTAGAACGCGCCGTGCAGCACGAAAGCGAACTGGTGATTGACGTGCGCGATGCCTTCCGTTATCGCGGTGAGCAAGAGCCCATCGACCTGATCGCCGGGCACATTCCGGGGACTGTAAACATTCCGTTCAGCAGCAACCTCGATGCCGAGGGTTTCTTTCTATCGCCGGCGCTGCTTAAGGCCCAATACGACCAAGCCCTCACCGACCGCCAGCCGACCGACGTGATCGTGCATTGCGGCTCAGGCGTTACGGCGTGCCATACGCTGCTGGCGATGGCGCACGCGGGCTTCGAAGTGCCCAAATTATACGTAGGCTCTTGGAGCGAATGGTCGAATAGCGGCCGGCAGGTGGCTACGGAAGCATGAGGAAACAGGCACCCGATGCCAACCAGCTTGCGGGCGTTGTGGCCCATCGCCCTGCCGCATTCTGCGTAAGTTGCAGAAGCTATGAGTCGTAATTTTCTCGAAACCGAAAGCCCCAAATGGGTGGAGCAGGGCATCATCAGCGCCGAGCAGCAGCAGCAATTGCTGAAGCTGTACCCGCCGGATGCGAAGGCCATCGGCTTGCTGCCTTTGCTGGGCAGCCTGCTGGTGGGACTGAGCGCCCTAAGCTTGGTGGCTGCCAATTGGCAAGGCCTTCCGGAGTTTATTCGTATGACTCTGCTAATCAGCGCGTTGCTGGCGGCTTATAGTACAGGCGAATATTTCCTCCGACGCGGCAACCAGTCAGTGGGCATCGGGTTGGTAGGGCTGGGACTGCTATTGTTTGGCGCGGCCATTATCCTGACCAGCCAGATGTACCAGCTCATCGGCTACGACGTGACGGGCCTGGTGGCGTGGGCCGTTGCCGGCACGGCACTGACGTATCTGTACGGTAGCCGCTTTCTGTTCGTGCTGACTGTGTGCATCGGCGGCATCGTGCAGGGCTACAATACTGGCGCGCTGGGGGCTTTCAGCTACGCCACGGCCGGTCTTACGGCCCTGGGGCTAGGGTATTATTGGTGGCGCCACCCCGATTCGCTGCTAGGCGGCGTTTTTGCGGCGGGCTTGCTCTGGCAGACGGGCTTACTAATTAACTTCTTACACATCAAAATCACCTGGTTTTTCGTGCCGGCCATGCTGATCTATGCCTTCGGTGACTGGCAATCTGACCGCCCCGCGGGCCGGGCCATGCAGGGTCCGCCCCTGGCGGCAGCGTTTCTGTTTATGCTGGGGTTGGCTCTGTACGGAGAAGCGGGCAGCTATACCAATCTGCTCCGGCCACCGCTGCTGGCATATTTAGCGGCCTTAGTGGTAGTCTTGTTGATTTCGTTGGCGGGCAAACGCGCCCGCGGCCGGCTCGAAAGTGCTACCGACTGGCTGTTGCTACTGCCGGGATTTTATCTACCGGGTGGGTTGCCGCTGGCAGTAGCGGCCTTGGTGGTGCTCTATGCTTATACCGGTTCGATGCTGTGGCGGGCGCACCGCGAGCAAAACGAGGAACGCGTTACCCTCGGAACCGCCCTGTTCATCCTGACCACCATGGTTGCTTACTTCAAGCTGACCTGGGAGTTTATGGATAAATCGTTGTTTTTCCTGATTGGGGGCGTACTGTTGCTAGGGCTGAGCTGGTATTTGCGTCGTCGCAACGCCCAAGCATTTCCCACAGATAAGAATCAGTAAATCAAGCATTTACTCATGCCCGAACCGCAACCGCTTCCTCATCGCCAACGCTGGCTGTTGCTGACGCTTCTGGCGCAAGTCCTGTTCATTGTGGCCGTTGCTGGCGCTGGCTATGCCACTATGGCCTACGGCCGCACCATTACCTTGCGCACCACGCCCGTCGATCCGCGTGACTTGATGTACGGCGATCATTTGGTGCTGAACTATACCATCAGCCGACTCCCCCTCAACCTCTGGAGCGAACCTACTAGGCCCCGCCGAGGCACGCCGGTGTATGTTGTGTTGCGGCCGGTCGGGGAGGCGTATGAAGCCGTGCGGGTAGTTGCGAAAGAGCCAGCCGTGCCTGCCGAGCAAGTAGTCTTGCGCGGCTGGGTGGCTGATAACTGGCGGCGCGGCCTGCGCCTGCGCTATGGCCTAGAGAAATATTATGTACCAGAGGGCGTTGGCAAGCAACTCGAAAAGCAAGCCACCCGTCACCCCATGCTCGTGCACATCAGCATCGCCCCCTGGGGCCAAGCCCGAATCACCGAAGCACAGGTGATAAAGTAAGTAATTGGTTTATTGCCTTTTATAATAATGCCTAGTCTCGGTACCCGATTTTTTACCAGCGACTCTATTACTCTTCAAACCAATACACTTGCTCTGGTGTCAGGCAAGCGTGTAGCGGCATGTCGCCTTCCCAAGCATCACTGATGCGCTCCACAGGCGGCTCCAAGCTCAGCCCAATTCGCAGCGCGTCCGGCCGGCATTCCTGCAAAAATCGGTCGTAGAAGCCTTTGCCGTAGCCCACCCGATGCCCTGCTTTGTCAAAGGCTAAAAGCGGCACCAATACTGCATCGAAGGCTGCAGGAGCCACTTCAGTAGCCCCCTGAGGCTCAGGAATATGCCAGTGGCTCTCGGCCAGTTGCGTCGTGGGGGTGAGATGGTAATGGCGCAGGGTTTTGCCATCCGGTTGCACAACGGGTACCGCAATTTGCAAACGTAGCTTCTCAGCCCAGATCCGAGAGATAATCTTCCAGGTATCGGGCTCATGTTGGCCGACGGCCGGCAGAAATACGTGCAACCACCGCCACTTGGTTATTGCAAACTCCCGGAATAAGTGCTCGCTTAGCCGATTGCTGCGGTCTTCCAGCTCGGACTTAGCCAGCGCCCGGCGACGGGCCAGCATTTGGCGTCGAAGTTCAGCTTTTACCATAGGAAGCTGGGGTGCGGCGGCTCGCTTACTCTTCTTCTACAATTACAAAGTCCAACGCCAGCGGATCGAAAGCCTCGAGCAACTGTTTGATAAACTGCGGGTTATTAATCAGGATCGACAGCATGTTGTCAACGCGCTCCTGGAGCTCGCCGCCGGGGAAAAGCTTGTCCTTCAGTGCCGTCAGCTGCGAATACGCTGTTTCGTGTTTCGATTCGGCAGCTTTGCTCAGGCGCTTTTCTAGGCCGGCCAAGCTGCCGGCTGTTTTTTGGGCTTCGGCGGCGACGGTTTTTACCAAGGTCGGGTCGAGGCGCTGAGCCAGCTCTGTTATTTGCTTAAATGTCTCGGCCAGCGCTTTTTGCTGTTCTGACAAGCTCACTTCTTCCTGCCCCAGCAAGGCGCCTACTTGTTTCTTAAGCTCCGGCAACGGCTTGAAAACCTCGGTTGGTGTCACCCCCAACTTGCGTAGTTTGCCTGCGTTCGCTTTGCCCAAGTATAAGGCCGAATTGCGCGGCAACAGGATAGGAAACGGCACCTGAAACTCGTCGAATACTTTTTTGAACTGAAACCAATACGCTACTTCAGCGCCACCACCCACGTAACACAGGTTTGGCAGCAGAAGCTCTTGATACAGAGGCCTTAAGACCACATTTGGGCTAAAATATTCGGGATGCTGGCGCGCCAGCTCCAGCAGTTCTTGTTGGCTATGGCAGCGGCTGGTATTCCGAATCCGGACTTGTACGCAATCCAGTTCCGCATCAAACTCAAGGCGCTCGCGGCGACCGTCGTCCGTTAGGAAAAACAGGTTGAGCGGCCGAGAGTACACTTGCGGCTTGTAGCCCGCGGCGGCAAGCTGCTCGCTGGCGGCTTGCACAGCCCGGTTGGAAACCTGCTCCGTGATTTCGCGCTCCAGCACCGGCACCAAGGTCTGCTTTAAATCCGGGTCGTCGGCATCTAGGCTCACTAATCCATATTCACCAAACAACTCATACACAAGGCGTTGCATGGCCTCAGCCAGCGTACCTGATTCGCGGTAAGCAGCCTGAAAAGATGCAGGCACCTCGGCGGGCAGCTGATCCAGCACCTGATCGGCTAAGCCATCGAGCGCAAGCCGGCCTACCGGCCCACCTACTTGCCCCGACTGCCATTCGTAACGCTTTCCAAAAAGATTGAAGTGGTTGATCTCGGCAAAATCGTGGTCTTCGGTTGCCATCCAATACACCGGCACGAAGTCATATTGCGGGTAAGCTTCTTTCAACTGCCTACACAACTTAATGGTAGTCACCACCTTATACAAAAAGTACAGGGGCCCGGTAAAAAGATTAAGCTGGTGCCCCGTGACGACAGTGAAGGTAGTGTCCTTGGCCAGAAGATTCAGGTTGGCGCGCACTTCCGGGCGCACATCGCCCAGCCGAGCGTATTGCGTTTGAAGCGACTTCACCAGCCGTTGCCGGGCTTCGGGCGAGTAAGCCGCCCGTTTCTCTTCTATCTGAGCCCCAAACTCTTCCAGCACCGGAAAGCGATGATAAAACTGCTTTACAGCTGGTTTTTGGGCCAAATAATCGGTTAGCAGCGGGGAAAACGCGCCGGTGGCGGCGTAAGAAAGCGTATGCAGGGGCATGATGAGTCTGTGGGATTTGCGGGCGCAAGTTCATAAAAAAGCCGACCTGCGCCCAAGCCTGCTCACGCGCAGGTTCTCAGCACAACCCGCAGGTTCGGTACAAGTTTTTACGGCGCATCCTTAAATAGGGCGACCACAACAGGATGAATAAGTTAATTAATTGACGATCAAATACTTGTTGATGCCTATAAAACGCTTTTAACAGCAGCGGCGGCCCATTGGGGCCGCCGCTGCGCAAATCGTATTTGGTAAGACACAAGCGGGCTATTGCACTAGCTTGCCGTACAAGTCGAAGTCGGAAGCGTCGTTGATCTGCACGGTAGCGAAGTCGCCGAGCCGGACGAACGTATCGGGGGTGGCGGATACCAGCACTTCGTTATCCACTTCAGGCGAATCGAACTCGGTACGGCCCACGAAGTACCCGCTTTCCTTGCGGTCGAAAAGCACTTTGTACACGTTGCCGATTTTCTGCTCGTTGAGTTCCAGCGAAATGCCTTGTTGCAACTCCATGATCTGGTCGGCGCGGTCTTGCTTCACTTCGGCGGGCACGTCGTCGGCTAGCGAATACGAATGCGTATTCTCTTCGTGCGAATACGTGAAAATGCCCAAGCGATCAAAGCGCGTCTGCTCGACAAATTCGTAGAGGTCTTCGAAATCCTGCTGCGTTTCGCCGGGGTGTCCCGCGATGAGCGTAGTGCGCAACGCAATGTCGGGCACACGTTGCCGGATGGTATCAACCAACTCTACCGTGCGGCGCTTCGTGATGCCGCGGCGCATGGTTTTCAGCATGTTATCCGAAATATGCTGCAACGGCATGTCCAAGTAGTTGCAGATATTCGAGCGCTCAGCCATCACGTCCAAGGCTTCCAATGGAAACTGCGACGGATAGGCATATTGCAGCCGAATCCAGTCGATGCCATTCACATCCGACAAGTTGCGGAGCAGATCGGCCAACTTGCGCTCGCCGTAGTGTTGCAAACCGTAATACGTCAGGTCTTGCGCAATCAGAATCAACTCTTTCGTACCCATCGATGCCAGACGCTTGGCTTCTTTCACAAGGTCCTCAATTGGCCGGTCGATGTGCTTGCCGCGCATCAGCGGTATGGCGCAAAAGGAGCAGGGCCGGTTGCAGCCCTCGGCAATTTTGAAATAAGCGAAATGCTTTGGCGTAGTCAGGATGCGCTCGCCAACCAGCTCGTGCATGTAGTCGGCTTCGAGCGTCTTGAGTAGCTGTGGCAACTCAAGCGTTCCGAAATACGCATCAACCTGCGGAATCTCTGCCTCCAAGTCGTCTTTATAACGCTGTGATAAACAACCGGTTACATAAAGCTTGTTTAACTTGCCTGCTTCCTTCTCGTCGGCATAGCGCAGGATGGTATCAATACTTTCTTGCTTGGCGTTGTCGATGAAGCCGCAGGTATTGATGATGACGATGTTTGCATCGGACTTCTCGGCTTCGTGTGTAACGTCGAAGTTATTGGCTTTGAGCTGGCCCATCAGCACTTCGGAGTCAACCACGTTTTTGGAGCACCCGAGCGTAATGACGTTGACTTTGTTGGCCTGCTGGTTTCTGACTTTCATACTGTATTGTGCCGCGAGGTTGTAGCTCGCGAATCGTTGAACGGCAATCGCCGCCGGTAAAGTTCAAGCAACGCTACCAGGCGAAGTAAAACGTAGATCTACTTCGAAAAGAGCGAGTTAACGTAAGTATGCCGATCAAATAACTGCAAGTCGGTCATCTTCTCTCCCACCCCGATGTAGCGCACCGGAATGTTAAATTGATCGGAAATGCCGATTACCACGCCGCCCTTGGCTGTGCCGTCGAGCTTAGTAATGGCCAGAGCCGACACTTCAGTGGCTTTGGTAAATTCTTTGGCCTGCAGGAACGCATTTTGGCCGGTGCTGCCGTCGAGCACCAAAAGGACTTCGTGCGGTGCATCCGGGATTACCTTCTGCATCACGCGCTTGATCTTGGTCAGCTCGTTCATCAGGTTCACCTTGTTATGCAAGCGGCCGGCCGTATCGATAATTACTACGTCGGCTTGCATTTCCACGCCCCGTTTCACGGCATCGTAAGCTACCGAAGCAGGGTCGGTGTTCATGCCGTGCGAAATAACCTGCACGCCCACGCGCTGCCCCCAAACAATGAGTTGATCGACGGCCGCCGCGCGGAACGTATCAGCCGCGCCCAATACTACTTTTTTACCAGCCGAATGGAAGCGATGCGCCAACTTGCCGATGGTTGTCGTTTTGCCAACCCCGTTTACGCCCACTACCATCACCACAAAGGGTCCGGTGTACTCGCCGTTGTCGGGACGGTCGAGAATGGCGCTGCCCGTATTATTTTCTTCCAGAAGCGCCGCAATTTCCTCGCGCAGAATGCGGTCAAGATCACCGGTGCCCACGTATTTGTCGCGGGCTACACGCTTCTCAATGCGGTCGATGACTTTTACGGTCGTGTCAATGCCCACATCGGCATGCACAAGCAGACTTTCCAAGTCGTCGAGTACTTCTTCGTCGACCTTTGACTTACCGACTACCGCTTTGCTGAGTTGATCGAAAAAGCTGGTTTTGGTCTTTTCCAGACCCTTGTCCAACGACTCCTGCTGCTCTTTGCTCTCTTTGTCCTTCTTGAAGAAATCGAAAAGTCCCATGGTGGGTAAGGATATAGGGGTGGGGCTTATTCCCACCCGCCATTGAACGGTAATCGTTGAAGCCAACCAGATTCAGAAGCCTAAGCAGTTCTTGTTCAACGACGGACGGTAAGCTTGCCCTATCAACGCAAAAAAGTCCCACGCTGGCGGGACTTCTTCACTTCGTTTGGGTTGCCACGAAAGGCCGAAATTACTTGACGCCGGTAGCCAAGTAATCTTGCACTTTGTCAACTGGCACCATTTCCTCACGGAAGGTATAAGCACCGGTTTTTTCAGACTTGACAGCGCGGATGACCTTAGCCCAGTCTTTACCGCCTGTTGTTTTCAGGGTTGCTACTACTTTCTTAGCCATCTCTCAATTACTTGATTTCCTTGTGGACGGTCATTTTCTTGAGAACAGAGTTGTATTTTTTCAACTCAATGCGCTCAGGAGTATTTTTGCGATTCTTGGTGGTAATGTAGCGCGAGGTGCCCGGCTGACCCGAGTTCTTGTGCTCAGTGCACTCGAGGATTACCTGCACCCGGTTTCCTTTCTTAGCCATCTCGACTTGGGTTTTTGGATTAAGGACTGCAAAGGTACGAGGGTTTTCGAAAATGCCAAACACTCAGTTGCAGAAAGTGTTGTAAACGTTGCTTGGCATTCTGCCTGCTTCCTCAATTTAGAGCAGTGCTGGTTAATAAGTTACCGTATTGACAACCGAGTGATTACCGAGGCTGACAGACATTTCGGAGCCAACAACAACCCTTCAAGCAGTAACTGACCTCTACGCAACAAAAAACGCAGAGAGCGCGCCCCCTTCTTGCGATACTGGGGCGCGCTCTCTGCTATTCAAATCAGAACTCGGAAAACCTGCAAACAGATGCTGAACAAAAGCATCGAATCAAGATGCCAACTAGTGTACCTGAGCTATAGCATAGGCAAAATAGCGAGCAACAAGCCAAGCCCAACCGTTTACCGATCGCTCATTCCTGAACTTGCAGGAGATACCTGAACTCAGGTTGCTCTAGTAAACGATGAAGCCTTGCTCTTTGGCTTTCTTCAGCACCGACATGATGCCGTTCTTATTGATAGTGCGGATCGTGGAGGCAGCCACTTTCAGCGTTACCCAAGCATCTTCCTCCGGAATGTAGAAGCGCTTCTTCTGCAAGTTGGGGTAGAATTTACGCTTGGTTTTGTTGTTGGCGTGCGAAACGTTGTTGCCTACGCGGGTACGCTTGCCGGTCAGATCACAAACTCGTGCCATGATATCGAGGGACTTATGGGTTTCAGTGCTAGAAAAAGGGACGCAAATATCGGTATAAGTTCGGTAGTAACAAACCGGGCGCTTGAAAAATAGCGCATTAGCTTGTTTTCAAGCCTTGTGATGCAGTTTTCTTCTTACTACCGAAACCCCACGGGCAATGGCGGCAGGCATTTTTGCAGCACGAGCCACGCCGCCGATGGTATTGCTCAGTGAACACCATTAGGCCTTCGGGGGTAAAGTAATAATCGCCGGGACGGAGTGTTTGGGGAGTATCAACACTCATGTTGCCCTCAACCCTGCAACGCGGCAATACATTCAATCTCCACCAAGGCATCGAGTGGCAACCGCGATACTTCCACGGTAGTCCGGGCAGGGCGATGAGTGCCAAACACGTCAGCATACACCGCATTCATCCGGGCGAAATCGGCGAAATTTTTCAGGAAAACCGTAGTCTTCACTACATTCTGCAGCGATAAACCTTTGATAGACAATACAATACCGAGGTTATGCAACACTTGCCTAGTCTGGTCTTCGATTGTGGTGGCTTCAATCTGCATTGTTGCCGGATTCAGCGGGGTTTGGCCGGAGCAAAAGACCAGATTGCCGGCGACAATAGCCTGAGCATAAGGCCCAACGGCCTTAGGTGCTTGTTCGTGGTGCAAGGTTTCCATTGGCGGCGAAGATAGGTTCTTTCCCTCTCGCACTAACGAAACTGCTGAAACTTAAAAATATAAAGCATTAATAATCAATCAATTATTCAAAACTTATTTCGTAAGATTTTCCGTACTCGGCGCGCTCATTCGTAGCGTGTGTTTGTAACTGCTTCCCAGCCTTTTTACGTAGTTTTGAATCTGGCCGTACCCTCCGTCTTTTCCCCTTAATCCACCCGCCGCATATGGAAGCTACCTCTGCCACCGCCCGCCGCAGCCAAGAACTGATGGCACTAGAAGAGCGCTATGGCGCTCACAATTACCACCCATTGCCGGTGGTGCTAAGCCGCGGCGAGGGTGTACACGTATGGGACGTGGAAGGCAAGCATTATTTTGATTTTCTCTCGGCCTATTCGGCTGTTAATCAGGGCCATTGCCATCCGCGCATAATCGCTGCCATGACTGAGCAGGCGCAGCGACTCACGCTTACTTCACGGGCTTTCTTCAATGACCAACTGGGCGAGGCCGAAAAATATTTGTGTGAGTTATTCAATTACGACAAAGCTCTGCTGATGAACTCCGGGGCCGAAGCGGTCGAAACGGCGCTTAAGCTGGCCCGCAAATGGGGATACCAGGAGAAAGGTATTGCGCCAAACCAAGCGCGCATTGTGGTCGCCGAGCACAATTTTCACGGCCGGACCACGGGTATCATTTCGTTCAGCACCGACCCCGACAGCACCGGCGGCTTCGGGCCCTATTCACCTGGTTACCAAGTAGTTCCTTACGACGATTTAAAAGCATTGGAAGAAGCCTTGCTCGACCCGCACATCTGTGCCTTCTTGGTCGAGCCCATTCAGGGGGAAGCAGGCGTGGTGGTGCCTTCGGAAGGGTATCTAGCTAAAGCGCAGGCACTTTGCAAGGCGCATAAAGTATTGCTCATCGTCGATGAAATCCAGACGGGCCTTGGGCGGACGGGGCAGCTACTGGCGTCTTGTTACGAGGGCGTTCACGCCGATATTTTGGTATTGGGCAAAGCGCTGTCGGGTGGCGTGATGCCGGTGTCGGCAGTGCTAGCCCGCGACGAAGTGATGCTGACCATTCAGCCCGGTCAGCACGGCTCTACTTTCGGCGGCAACCCGCTGGCTTGCGCCGTAATGCGCGCTGCGCTCGATGTGTTGCAGGAAGAGCATTTGGCCGAAAATGCCCGTATCCTCGGCGAGGTATTCCGCGAACGAATGCGCCGGGTGCAGGAAAAATGTCCCAAAACCGTAGACCTAGTACGCGGCAAAGGCTTGCTCAACGCCGTGGTTATCAGGCCTTCGGATGATGGGCGGACGGCTTGGGACGTATGCGTGACCCTGATGGAACGCGGGGTACTGGCCAAGCCCACCCACGGCGACATCATTCGGTTTGCCCCGCCGCTGGTCATCACCGAAGAGCAATTGCACGATGCGTGCGACATTATCGAGCAAATCATCTTGGAGTTCTAACCTCTCTTTTTAAGCTTTATAAGAAGCGGATTCCCCAAGATTGGGCGGTCCGCTTCTTTTTTGAATTTCAGTCTATGAGCTTGCTACACTGGCGCTTATGCGGAACACTACTGGTGCTACTGCTGACTGGCTGCCGAAGCGAAAAATCAGCCTTCTTTTTCCGGCAGCCGCTTCCGCAAGCGGGCGCGGTGGCCCACGTACCGATAGCTCTAAAACGTCTGCCGCCGGCCTTGCCAGAGGCGGCGGCAGACGCTAAGTCGCACCTTACTACCAGAAACAATGTAGCCAGATCAGGACATAAAACATTAATAATCAGAAATTTGCCAACTCGCGTTTCGCAAAAAAGATTCGCGCTTACTTTCATCACCGCTCCTAGTCTTCCCCGCAAATACTCCGCGGCCACAGGGCACCACAGTGCTGCTAGCGCTGCCAAACATGAGAAGCTTCACCTGCTGCTAGGCTTAGGACTGACGGCGGCCGGAATTGTACTCGGGTTGTTGCTCGGAGGCTGGGCAGGTTTGGTTGTGGGGGTGCTGATTGTGGGGCTGGGGTATTACTTTCTGGGTCTTGCGTTTGGCGGATCGCACGCGTGGCAGGAAATATTTCAGGAAATTTTCAACCTCTAACCTCACTGACTCCGTGATTCCGGCGGCTTGCTGGTCGGAATTCAACCTTGGCACGGCCGCAACTTTATCTTTGCCTCCGTTGTTCTTTCCGGTCCATTTTTGAGATAGCTGATGTCCATTATTCCAACCCATCGCCCCCGGCGCAATCGTAAGTCTGAAGTTATTCGCAACATGGTGCAGGAAACGAACCTCACCGTGCACGATTTTATTTACCCCATTTTTGTCACCGAAGGCCAGAATCAACTGGTAGAAGTGAAGTCGATGCCGGGCATTTTCCGCTACTCGCTCGACCGCATCATTGACGAAGTGGGAGCCTGCGTAGAGCTGGGGGTCAAGTCTTTTGCACCATTTCCCCAGATCAACGACGAATTAAAAGACCGGCTGGCCCGCGAAAGCGCCAACCCCGACGGCTTGTATTTGCGCACGGTCTCGGAGATCAAGCGTCACTTTCCGGAAGTGGTGCTCATGACTGATGTGGCCATGGATCCCTATAGTTCCGACGGCCACGACGGCGTAGTGGATGCAGAAAGCGGTGAAATTCTGAACGATGCGTCGCTGGAAGTGCTGGGCCAAATGGCCCTGGCGCAGGCCCGCGCCGGCGCCGACGTAATTGCGCCATCCGACATGATGGACGGCCGCGTCGCCTGGATTCGTGATGTGCTCGACCGCAACGCGTTTTCGCATGTGAGCATCATGAGTTACACGGCCAAATACGCCTCGGCATTCTATGGTCCTTTCCGCGATGCGCTGGGCTCGGCCCCCAAGAAAGGCGACAAGAAAACCTACCAGATGAACCCCGCCAACCGCCGCGAAGCCCTGCGTGAGCTACGCCTCGACGAGGCAGAAGGTGCTGATATGGTGATGATTAAGCCTGCCCTAAGCTATTTGGATATCATTCGGGAAGTGCGCGATAACACCACCTTACCCGTGACGGCCTACAACGTATCGGGGGAGTATGCAATGGTGAAAGCAGCCGCTCTCAACGGTTGGGTTGATGGCGAACGCACAATGATGGAGGTGCTCATGAGCATCAAGCGCGCCGGCGCCGACGCCATCTTAACCTATTTCGCGAAGGAAGCCGCACAGGTATTGCGGCGCGGCTAAGAAACAGTTTACAAAAAAGCCCCACCTGCTACAGTTGCTGTAGCAGGTGGGGCTTTTTGTAGCAATCTAATTATCAAGTAATTACCTATTTTTAATTTCCGTGAAGAACGTATGACAGAATACTTTTTATTCCATCGAATGTTTCGCCGAGCTGGTAGGTAAGCAGGAAAATGCCGGCGTAAAACGGCCCCGGATAACGTTGTCCCCAGCGCAGGAGCGGGTCGAGCAGGTGCTTGTGCAGGGTCAGCCAAACTACCAGGCTGGTCACTCCGATACCTACTATACCGCCCGCCAACATATCGGAAGGATAATGCAGTGACATAAACAGGCGCGGCAAGCACACCACTACCAGCACATAGAGCAGCGCCAGCAGCCCGTAGCGCCGCGAAATCGCCCAGAAACCTGCTACCAGCGCAAAAAACATGGTCGCGTGGTCGCTTGGGAAGGAACTGGCGTCGTTAGAAGTGGTTTTTCTGTCGACGGTGTAGGGGGTGACCAGATGCATCTCGGTGTTGTCCATGGGGCGCGGGCGGCCCGGAAACACCCGAATCAACACCTTGGTAACGGCCATCGACAGCAGACAGCCGACCAGCAGCGCCACGATCACGTTGCGGGTGCGGGCAACATCCGGCTGAGGCCGAAACCATAGCCACCACATAAAGAAAGCTAGCACGCCTCCCTTCAGCAGATGACTGCCGCTCAGAAAGGCTACAAAAGAATCAAACTTTAATGATTTGTGAACCAATGTGTTAACCGATTCCAGAATAACTCTATCAAACGTAAAAAGTGGTAGCATAGGCAAGTGCGTCGCGGATCGTAAAAGAAAAACTAATGGGTACCGAACACAGCATGTAGCAGCACGCGCACGTCGTTAAACATGGCCCCCACTTGGTAGGTAAACAGGAACAAACCCATGTAAAACGGGCTCGGGTAACGCTCGCCCCATACCAGCACGCGCGCAAATACGTGTTCGTGCAGCCAAGGACGGTTGGTGATCCACACAGCCACCACCCCAATTAGGCCGCCCACCAGCAAATCAGAGGGAAAGTGCACGCCTAGGTACAGGCGAGGGAAGCTAATGAACAGTAGCACATACGCCGCGACTGCCCAGCCCAAGCGACGGGAAATAAAGAAAAAACCCGTTGCCAGCGCCCAAAACAGCGTGGCATGGTCGCTGGGAAAGGAATTGGTGTCGTTGGAATCGGCAGGAATCTCACCGCGTACCGTTTTCAGGTGGAGTTCGGCCACGTGCAAGGGCCGGTCGCGGTAAGGCGCTACGTGTGTGATGGTACGCGTGACGGCCATACCCAGCAGGCATCCCGTCAAGGTAGCTAATAGTACGCGCTGCGCAGGCGCGCAGCCCGCAGCAGCGTCTTTGCACTGGAACCACACCCACCACACCAAGGCCATAAGCACACCGCCCTTGACCAAATCGGAGTAGCTAAGGAAATTTATAAATTCATCAAGGTGCTTCGACTGATTTACCAGCCGGTTCACCCCCAGAATGATTTCGCGGTCAAAGGCATTAACCATGGAGATAAGCGCATGTTGTATTGTAAAAGACCAAATCTATACAATTATATTCACATTTTTACACAAGCAATTAACATTAATTTAATACTCGATATGATTACGGAAGTCTCTATCCTTTTGCATAAAACTAATGTGCAGCGCTCCAAACTAACTACTTCTTGATCAGAGTTCTATAACCTTGACGCTCAATGCAAAACAGCCGATCTTCGTCCATTTAAATGGCGAAAATCGGCTGCTAAAAGGAGGGCCGGGCAGCAGGATGTGCTCAGTGCCGATGAAACAAGAAGCTCAGGATAGAGCGAGTACTTTCGAACATATCCGTAACCTGGTAAGTCAGAAGGAATAAGACTGAGTAGAGAAACTCGGGGCGGGGCTCGCTCCACTGCAACAAGGGCTGAAAAAGGTGGCGCCGCACCCACGCCAGATTTGCAATCGTAACGGCAGAGGCCCCAATGAGCCCGCCCACTACAATATCGCTGGGATAGTGCAGCCCGAAATACATGCGCGGCAGGCAAATTACAATCAGTACGTAAGCGAGCACGGCAAACCCCAGCCGTCGCGATAAGAAGAAAAACCCAGTGCTCAAGGCCAGAAAAAGGGTGGCATGATCGCTGGGGAAAGAGGTAACATCTTTAAAGCCAGGATTATACAAAGACGGATGAATTTTCATATTCAACTCCGTATTGTAGATAGGCCGCTGGCGCTCGGGCATTACGTTGACAAGTACGCGCGTAGAGAACATGGCCAGCAGGCTGCCCACCAACGTGGCCAGCAATACCTGGCGCACCCGCACCTTGCTCACTTCATTCCGGCGAAACCACAACCACCAGACCAACACCATCAGCACCCCGCCCTTCAGAGGTTTGCAATACATGATAAAGTCTAGGGTTTTGTTAAATTCTCCGAGGGGTTCTACAAAGCGGTTAAGAAAGAGTAAGATCTCGCGATCAAAAGCGTTAATCATTCACGTTACAATTGCAGGTGCGCGGTACAGGGTAAAACCACGGCATAGTCTGGCAAAAGAACAAAATAACACTTGGAATTTTATAATTATTAATACCAAGAGCCCTAAAACGGCCACTGGCGCCGGCTACGGCTCCACAAAAGAAAAGCCAGCACCCCGAAGGCAATCACCACGAGCCCCGATGCCATAAATTGCAATCCCGTGCTCCAGAAAATCAGCAGCCAGACGGTAATGGCAATGAGCACCGGCGCCGGGTAGAGCGGCATTCGGAAGGGTAATTGGGCCGCTCCTAGTCGGCGGCGTAGCAACAGCAGCCCAACTGCTTGGCCCACAAACTGGACTAAGATGCGCATAGCCAAGATGGCGCTGATCACTTCCGAGAGCTTGAACAGCAGGCTGAAGACAAAGCCAATGCCGCCCAAAATCAGCAACGACACGTGCGGAAACTGCTTGGTGGGGTGCACTTTAGCAAAAATCGGCAGAAACTCGCCGTCGGCGGCCGCGGCATACGGGATGCGCGAATATCCCAGCAACACCGCAAACAAGGAGGCAAATGCCACCCACAGTACTAAGCCGGTGGCCACTTTGGCCGCGGTAGCGCCATAAAGCCGCTCTACAAACGTGCTGACGATAAACTTTGAGTGCATGGCTTCCTGCCACGGAATAACGCTGCCCACGCTCCAATTGAGCAACAGATACAAGGTCATTATCCCCAGGATGCTCAGCAAAATACTGCGCGGAATAAGTCTCTGAGGATCACGCACTTCTGCACCCAAGTGACACACATTGTAGTAGCCCAGATAACTGTAGATGGTTTTGACTGCCGCTTGCCCCATCGCAGCGGAGAGCAACACGCCGGGTAGCGCCGAAAAGCCGCCCGCCGGCAGCCACGCCACCGGATGCGTTGCATAGGTGACGCCGCCCACGATCAGCCAGCCCATCAGGCCCAGCACCCCCAGCCACAGCATCACCCCAAGGCGCCCGATGGCCTCGATGCGGCGGTAGAGCAGCGCAATCAGCGACAGCACCACCCCCCCCGAAACCAGCTTGGGCTGCCACCATTGGGTAAGCGGCACGAGGTAGCCGAAGTATTGGGCAAAGCCAATGGCCCCGGAGGCCACCACCAGCGGTGCCTGCACCAGCGTTTGCCACACATACAGAAACGACATCAGCCGGCCCCATTTATGCTCACCGTAGGCCAGCTTCAGAAAGCGGTAGCTGCCACCGGCTTCGGGATATGCCGCCCCCAACTCCGACCAGATCAGGCCGTCGACGATGGAAAGGCCGGCGCCTACCAGCCACGCCAGCAGAAAATAAGGTCCCATAAATCCCATCACCAACGGCAGGGTCACGAAGGGCCCAATGCCCACCATATCGATCATGTTGAGGGCCGTGGCCTGCACCAGGCCCAGGTTGCGGCGTAAGGTTGGGGGTGACGAGGCGTTGAGGTCGGTCATAGGCGATGAAAGGTAACGCAGCAGAAAGGCAAAAGAACAAAACTCCCGACCTAGTCGGGCTGAGGTGCTTAAAGCGCGCCTGCCCCGCAATTGTTCGATCGAGAAACCCAGCGAAAGGACGGCAAAAGCTCGGCAGTTCCAACCCCTGGCCGCGTGGCTGCGTACGGAAACGTTGGATCAAAGAAGTTATGGCTGGAGAACACTCATCAAAACTTGCCATTTACGGGGCCATCGGAGCCAATGTGGCAATCGCAATTTCCAAATTTGTGGCAGCGTTCATTACGGGCAGTTCGGCAATGCTTTCCGAAGGCATTCACTCGTTGGTCGACAGCGGAAACGGCTTGCTGATCCTGTTGGGTGTCAACCAAAGCGAAAAACCCGCCGACACGCGCCACCCCTTCGGCCGCAGCAAAGAGTTGTATTTCTGGTCGTTGATAGTGGCCATCCTGGTGTTTTCGGTGGGCGGCGGCATGTCCTTTTACGAAGGCATCGAACACTTACGTCACCCCGCTCCCATCACCGATCCCACCTGGAATTACGTAGTACTGGGCCTGTCAATGGTGTTTGAAGGCATTTCGTGTTTTCTGGCGTTCAAGGCCTTCAATCAAGACCGCGGCGACGCGGGCTTCTGGGAAACCTTGGGCCGCAGCAAAGACCCTTCGGTATTTGCCATCCTGATGGAAGATCTGGCCGCTCTCCTGGGCTTGGTCATTGCGCTGGCCGGCGTGTTTTTTGGGCACTTGCTCAACAACCCTTACTTCGACGGTGGCGCTTCCATCTGCATCGGCGTATTGTTGGTAGCAGTAGCTATCTTTCTGATTTACAAGACAAAAGCCTTGTTGATTGGGGAAGGTGTGGACGAAGAAACGCTCAAGGCCCTGCAGGCGATTGCGCATGCGCAGCCCGCTGTAGAGCAAGTTCGCCCCCCGCTTACTTCCTATTTGGGCCCGAAAGACGTCGTGCTCGCCCTCGATGTGCAGTTCCGCCGCAACCTTTCGGCGCAGGAGGTGGAAAAAGCCGTCGACGACTTACAGGATGCCATCCGGGCCCGTTACCCCGAGTTTAAACGTATCTTCATAGAGGCCAAGGCCTTATCACAAAAGGAGCGCGCCGGAGCTACAACCGTGGGGTAGTTGTTGGGCCTCCCAAATGTTATTTCCCTATGGCAAATCTGACTACGCATCAAAGCCCTTTTCATTCGTTCTGGATGGCCGGTTTTGAATGCACCGACCAACTAAATGCTTTTGGCAATCGCGTTGATTTTCTGACGCTTACCGGCCACCTGCAACTGTTGCACGAAGACTACCAGCGCCTCAACCAGTTTCACATCCGTACGGTACGCGAAGGCATTCGCTGGAGCCAAGTAGAAAAGCAGCCGTATCAGTACGACTGGAGTACCGTACAAACCCTACTTGACGCCGGGCAAGCCCTTGGCGTTCAGCAAGTTTGGGACCTGTGCCATTTTGGCTACCCCGACGACCTGACGCCGCTGCACCCCATGTTTGCCCGTCGCTTTGGCGCATTGTGCCGGGCTTTCGTCGATTTTTACCGCTCGCAACGGCCTGACGATGTGCTCATTGTGACGCCCATCAACGAAGTCAGCTTTATGTCATGGCTTGGCGGTGACGTGCGCGGCACCTCGCCGTACTGCGTGGGCCAAGGCTGGGAAGTGAAGTACGGCCTGATGCGCGCCTACATCGAAGGGGTGGCCGCGTTGCGCGAAGCCGATCCCAGCATTCGCATCATGACCACCGAGCCGCTCATCCACATCGCGGCCCGGCCCGGTGCCAGCCGCACTACCCGGCAGCGCATGGCCGAGTACACCGACCACCAGTTTCAGTCGATCGATATCTTGGCCGGACGGCTTTGCCCTGAATTAGGCGGCAAGTTGGAATACATTGATATTCTGGGCTTTAACTTCTATTACGACAACCAGTGGATGCTCGACCCCTACGAGCGAATCGGGTGGGCCGATCAGCCTGCTCACCCACAATGGAAGCCCTTGCGCCAACTGCTCCTGATGGCGCACCAGCGCTACAGCAGCCCCATTGTGTTGTCGGAGACCAGCCACCCCGGCGTCGACCGGCCCAAGTGGCTCAATTACGTGGTGCAAGAATGCGCGGCGGCGGTGCAGCAAGGCGTGCCGTTGCAAGGCGTGTGCCTCTACCCCATCATCGACCGCCCCGACTGGGATTTTCTGGATAACTGGCATCGTTCGGGCCTGTGGGACGCTGAGTTGCGGCCCGACGGACCGCCCCACCGCGTGCTGCATCAGCCCTACGCCGAGGCCTTGCTGCTGGGGCAACAGCAAATGGCGGCGGCATTGGAGGCGGCCACTCGCCGCGACCGGCCGTCGAAGCGTCCGCTTTCCGTATCTTAGGTCGCATGAGCAAGCTTCCGGCCGTTTCCCTTGCCGACGATCTTCTTCGTCGGTTTCAGCAGGCTTTTGCCGATAGCACCCTAACCGCTGCCGAAGCCCAAGATCTTCGGCAGCGGTTGGCAGCGCACGGCCAGCAAGGCACCGATCCGGCGGAGCTGCGGCACCAAGTATTCCGGTTGGCCCGCGACCGCTTCAATACGTTTCAGGACAAAGCCGTGATTGAATGGTTGGAGGCAGCCAGTGCGCTGCTTTTGCCTTCGAGCCCACCGCAACCTGCTCATTCTGAAGTCTATTTCAGTCCCGGCACGGCGTGCGTGGAAGCTATTCAACGGTTTATTGAACAGGCGGCGCACCGGCTAGATGTGTGCGTGTTTACCATTTCCGACGACCGCATCACCGACGCACTGCGCAGCGCACACCGGCGCGGTGTGGCCCTGCGCCTGCTCACCGACAATGATAAGCTGCACGACCGCGGCTCCGATGTGCAGCAATTACAGGCGGCCGGGATTACGGTGCGCATCGACCGGACTGACAATCACATGCACCACAAATTTGCAGTAGCCGACAACCGCTCTATCCTGACGGGCAGCTACAACTGGACGCGCTCGGCGGCGGCCGTCAACCAGGAAAACATGCTCATCACCGATGACTCTGCCATTGTGCAACGCTACGCCAGCGAATTTGCCCGCCTGTGGGAAAGCATGGCCGATTATGAAGGCAGCAACGAATCAGATATAATATAATTATCTAATAATCAATCACTTATGTTATATCTAATTCATAAACTCAAAAGTTACTCAGGACGTCCTAGCGAATTACTAAATAGCTTCACTATGACTTCGCTCGCTACTGCATTTCTGTCTTCGCCGGTTGGGCTGCTGGAACTGCGGGGCTCCGAAGCAGGCTTGTCGGCGGTGCTGTTTCGGGAGGAAGGCCATGCTGCTGTCACGCCCGACCGTGACTTACCCACGTGCTTGCGGGAGGTGGCCCGCCAGTTGCAGGCCTACTTCGGACGTGAACTGCGCGACTTCCAACTGACTTACGACCTCCTACAAGGTACTGATTTTCAGCGCCGCGTGTGGGCTGCGCTGCCAGGCATTGGGTATGGGCACACGGCATCTTATCTGGACGTGGCCAAACTGCTGGGCAATCCGGCGGCTGTGCGCGCGGTGGGGGCGGCCAACGGCCAGAATCCGCTGGCGATTGTACTGCCTTGCCATCGGGTGGTAGGCGCCAACGGCCAGCTTACGGGGTATGCCGGTGGCTTGGCGCGCAAGCGCTGGCTGCTCGATCTGGAAAACCCGCCGATACAGGGCCAGTTGTTCTGATCTCTACTGGCTGGCAGCCCCGACAAAAGGCAGTAATTGCTTGTAGATCACATTGTTCTGCCAATACAACTGCAACACCATCGGAATGTGCTTTTTGCCGGGCAGCACCGTAAAGCCCGGTTGAAACCCCAACTCCTGTAGGCGTTTGCGGAACTCGGCGCTGCTGTTTTTAATAGACGGATACGTGTCGCCGCCCACGAACATCAGAAACGGTGGGCTACTGGCAGTCAGATGATAATACGGTGATACCGAGCGCCATACCTGCTGGTTGTGGCCGAAGGGGACGAGGTATTGCGCGTCGCCGGGGTATTCCATTTTCTGAAGATACGTGTACATGTTCAGGCCCGCTGGGTCGTCGAGAATGGCGCCGCGGACGGGGTTTGTTGCCAGCCCTAGCTTGGCAAATAGCTCATTGTCAGTAGCCAGCAATGCCGCCAAGCCGGCACCCGCCGAATGGCCCATCACAAACAAGCGGCTTGGGTCGCCGCCGTATTCGCCGATGTGCTGCCGCGTCCATTGCACCGCGTGGGCGCAGTCGGCGGCCATAGCCGGCACTTCAACAGTTGGGGCCAGCCGATAATTGATGATCACTGCTACCACGCCTTGCTTGGCTAAGCGTCGTCCAATGAAAGAATACGTGTTTTTGTCGCCGCTGTTCCAGCTGCCGCCGTGAATAAACACGACCACCGGACGGGGCGCCGCCGACTTGCGCGGAGCGTACACATCGAGCCGGTGGCGCTCGGCATCGAACTCGGATGCAGTGGTGGCGAGGTACGCGATGTCGCGGGTGCGGCGGCTAGGCCGCGCAGTGGCATATTCACCAGAGGCAAGCAGCAGAAATACCCCGAGCACCGAAGCCACCGACAGAACCAAAAAGCGGAAAGAAAACATTAGCAACTTGTGTAAAAGGCAGCGCCCGAAGCGAACGACATGGGATATACTGGCAGAATGGGCAAACGGATTGCGTTGCTCCTTGCCACAACGTTTGCCCAGAACGGGTGGGGTTCGCCGGAGTTGCCTTGCACGCCCTATCTTTGCTTAGGACGCTTTCTCTTGTTTGCTCAGCCCTCTTTTATTGGTCTCTCTTCCGCTTATTGCTCCATGAAAAAACTGTTGCTGCTCCCCTTTCTGGCTTGCCTACTGCTGCTGGCACCTCCGGCTCACGCCCAACGCAAAAGCAAAGTAAAAGTCAAGTCGGGCGCCACTCTGGAGGCGGCCAGCCGCCTGCAACCCTTGTTTGGCGGGGCCACCGTAGCGCAGGCCGAACAACTCGTCGGGACGGCTTTCTTGGCCGACATCGAGCGCAGCTTTGCTTCCCGCCCCGAAGCCAGCAAGTTCTTTGCCGACAAAGGCTTTGAGTATCTCGCTGAGGGAAAGATAGATACGGCGGCGTATCGTTTTAACCTCGCGTGGCTGCTCGATCAGAAAAACGCGGCGGCGTACCGCGGCTTGGGCATTGTGGCGAGCCGTGGCACCACGCCCGACCAGTCCATTGCCCTGCTGACCCAGGGGCTGGCGCTGGCTCCCAACGATGCGGCTTTGCTCGGCGATTTGGGCGCCAGCTACCTCATTCGCTTTGAACAAACCAAGAAGAAAAAGGACCTGACTACTGGAGTGGAATTTCTGCAAAAGTCGTTGGCTGCCGACCCATCCAACGCCCTGAGCTGGCAACAATTGGCGCGGGGCTACTACTTGCAAGAGGATTATGCCAAGGCCTGGGAAGCCGTGCACAAAGGCCAGAACCTGAGCATGAGCAGCATCGATTTTGCGTTTATCGGGGAGTTGCTGGCCAAGCAACCCGATCCGCAGGGCACTTTCAAATAAAAATCGCGAAGTGAACGTTTGGTAACAGCTGCGCCTTAACAGGCGTATTCTTAGGCTTCCACCTAATGCTTCTACCTGTGATCAGACGTCATCTCCTTCCGGCTTTGCTCTTTGTGAGTCTGCTGGTTTCTTATTCTGCCTCTGCCCAAACTAGTCCTGAGCGCCGCAAGCGCTATTTCAGCAACTCTGGTCGGCCCTACCACCGTGGTCCGTTCCGCATCACCCTCGGGGGTGGCGTGGGGCTGTACAACGGCGATTTAGGCGGCCCGAGCTATAGCTTCCCCGGCCCGGCCGTTTCGTTGGGCGGCTTGTACCTGATTCGTCCGCAACTGGCAGTAGGCGGCGAATTTTCTTATTTCAAGCTTGGCTCCAAGGATAAAGCAACGGAGCGCAACTTGGCTTTTACAAGCAAGAACGGCTCAGCCGTGGGCTTCCTGCGCTACGAGCTGTTCCGCGACGAGGGTGAGTACGCTTCGCCGCGCTCTCCTATTTCGCTCATAAAACCGTACGTAACGGCCGGCGGCGGCTTCATCTTTTACGACCCTAAGTCGTACATCGGGCCGAAGCGAGCCGACGCAAACACCAACTTCCGCTCGCCGGAGCGCAACGATTATCCGGCCACGGCCTGGGTTGTGCCCGTGGGCTTTGGCATCGCGTTCCGGGTTTCGCCCAAGATAAACATCACGCCAGAAGCCACTTACTACTTTACCTCAACGGACTTCCTCGACGACGTTAGCTCAAAAACGGAAGGCTATTCCAAGCACAAGGACGGCTATGGCCTCTTGCAGGTGAAGCTGGAATACGCGCCCTGGCATTAAGCTAAGCAGCAAAAGCACTCTGCTTTCATAAGTTTTTGATTATTAAATACTTATCTATAATAAAAAAGGCCCGTCATACGACGGGCCTTTTTCGTGGGTGGAAGGGAGGAAGGGTGGGTGTTATTGTTTTACGAAGCGCTGGTGGAACACCTTCTGTCCGTCGCTGACGGTGAGCGTGTACAAGCCTTTTGCCAGACCCGAGATGTTCAGGCTGCCTTTGCCATCGTAGCTGAAGCCGGCGGCTTTGGCACCGCGCACGTCGGTTACCTGCACCGATACGGCCGCGCCGTTGTTGGGCAGCGTCAGGTACAGTTGGTCGGTGGCGGGGTTCGGATACACTTCCAGCGATTTGGCGATTTCGTTGCTCAATTGCGCGTCGCTCGTAACGCGCACGGCAGCCACGTTGCCAGCAAGAGCTGCACCGCCCGTGATGGCGAGCGTGTAGTCTTCCGTTTCGCCGTAGCTGTAGGCGTTGCAGCTCGCAGTAGCCGAGGCATCGCTCATGATGATGCGCATGCGGGTATTGCCGGTTTTGGCCGTGGTAGGAACGGTGAAGGTTGCCGACAATGTACCGCTGCTCGACGATGAACCCGACACCACCAGTTCACCCGAGTCGGTGAAGAGGCCGTTTTGGTTGTAGTCGATGTACACTTTCCAGTATTCGGTGTAGGCCGTAGAAGCAAAGCCAGCGCTGAAGTTGATGGTCTGCGAAGAGCCAGCGGCTACCGAAGTGCTGGTGGCCGTGCCGTTGTAGTAGCCGGCATCAGCCCCCGAGGTGCGGGCAATGGTACCCAGCTTCACATAGTCGATCCATTCGTAGGCCGTGCTGTTGCCTTTCGAGGTGCAATACGTAACAGTAGGCGGAGGTGTGGTGCCGCCACTGCTGTAAGCAGCCCCTACCCCAACGGCATACCAGGCATTGGTAGTAGCGATTACTTGCGCCGAGCCTGCACCAAACAAGTCGGTAGCGGCCTGAATGGTATACGTGCGAGCCGAAGCATAATTGCTTGATGCTGTGAGGTATACACTTTCAGCGCGGAACGCGATTTTAGCGGCATCGGTGATGCCTTGGCCGGTTACGCTGTAGGTGCCGCCGCCTTCGTTGGTACCGCTTTTACCTACCGCCAGAATGTAGAACCAGTGATTGAGTACGCCGCTGTTGGTGTGCACGCCCCCCTGGTCGTTGGCGTTGGATGGCGTAGTCGCCAGCGGTGCCCAGTACTGCCCTTTGTAGTAAGCTGGTTGTCCTTCCGACTTCGGATCGCTCATGGAGCGCAACGCGCCACCGGCTTTCATGATGTCTTCGCCGATGAGCCAAGTGCTCTTGGTAAGGCCGTAGCGAGCGGCATTGTACTGCTCGACGCAGGCACCCCAGATATCCGAGAAGCCTTCGTTCAGCGCCCCCGACTCGTTGGCATAGGTCAGGTTAGCTGTTTTTTCGCACACCGCGTGGCCGATTTCGTGACCGCACACGTCCAATGCTGTCAGCGGCTTGAAGGTAGCAGCTCCGTCGCCGTAGGTCATTACCGAGCCGTTCCAGTACGCGTTTTCGTAGCCTTTACCGTCGCCGGGCGTGTCGTCGAAGTGCACATAGCTCTTGATTTTAGCGCCGGCGTTGTCGTAGCTGTTGCGGGCAAATACGTCCTTCCAATAATCATAGGTTGCTTGGGCACCAAAGTGCGCGTCGCCGGCCACGTTGTCGTAGTTGGCGTTGTTGTATTCAGTCCAACTGTTGTCGGCGTCGATGAAGTCGGTTGCGGAAGTGTAGCTGCTGCCCTTCTTGCAGTTGTAGGTTTCTACGCCCAGGCCACGGGTGTATTCGCGCAAGCGGTAGCCCCCGGTGGTAGTTTCGTTGGCCAGCGAACGAGTGCCGCTGTAAGCCGTTGCAAATGTGGCGGTTGCGGCGGTATGCTTGATGATATCATCTTGCATCACTACTTCGCCGGTGTGGGCATCTACGTAAATGTAGGCGCGGCTCACGGGCTGCTGTGCGTAGATGTTAAATTTCCAGGCCAGCACTGCCTCGCCTTTGTCCTTGCCGTTTTTGGCGGCTTGGCTGCGCACAATCACTAGTTCACCCTGGGGCTTGTAGGTCGCGGAAGGGTTGTTTTCCTGCTCTTTCAGGCCGGCTTCTTCGGCGGCATCCTGCCACATATACTTTTTCGCGCCTACAAAGCTCAGCGCCCGTTGGAGCGCCGCGGCCTGATCGAGCGAAGGCGTAGTGTCGAGCTTTTTGATGCGCTCGTACTTGCCGCTCAGCCCTTCTACAGTTCCTTTGCGGGCATGTACCGAGTAGGCCGCGTGTTCGACCTTGATGCCCCGATAATATTGGTTGTATTTCTCATGAACGAAACCCAGATCGTCGGTTTCCGTTTTGGCTTGCAGCATCTGGTCGTCCGCGGAGAGTTCCAGCTCGTCGGTCAGGGCTTTTTTACCTTCACTTTGCTTATAGGGATTCGTGTCGCCGCGATACTGCACCAATACGAGCGATCCATCTTCGGCCAGCTCGCGTTGGGCCGCGTGTTTGGCGTTTTGTGCCTGTGCCCCAAATTGGGCCAGACCACCGAGCATCAATAAAGCTACGGCAGAGTACTTTTTTGTCATACGGATTGGTTTGGTTTTGGAAAGGGATGGTACGGAACCCAGATCGCTCCGGGGGTGACCAAATTAATAATTTTTTAATCTGCAAAGCTTTTCGATTGCAAATTTTTCAATATAAAGTCCTGATAACTGTGAATACCGAAAATTATATATAGAAAATATGTTATTATATATTGCTCATTATCAACGCATATATCTACTTATTCTGCGTTTCCTTCAATAAACGCTGTACATACAGCAGTAAAAAACGGACAAAATTTTATACAATACTTAGAACGTCCCATACATGGCATTTTCTGAATTTTTGAACAAACGCTGGAGCTTGCAAGGCCAAGTGGCTCTTGTAACTGGCGCTTCTAAGGGCATTGGGGCGGCCGTTGCCGAGGAATTACTGCATTTCGGGGCCACGGTGGTGGCCGTCGCTCGCACGCCGGAAGCTCTGAATACGCAAGTAGCTCAATGGCAAGCACAAGGCCTTGATGCTCATTCGTTTGCAGCCGACGTAAGCCAAGCAGAAGCTCGTAGGGAGTTGATGGCATTTGTGCGCAGCCGCTGGCCGCACTTGCATATACTCATCAACAACGTGGGCACCAACGTCCGCAAGCGCACCACCGATTACAGCCCCGACGAATACCGGATGCTAATGGCCACTAACCTGGAATCGGCTTTCGCGCTGTGCCAAGACGCGCATTCGTTGCTGAAGGCCGCTGGCAGCAGCAGCATTGTCAATATTGCCTCGGTGGCTGGGTTGCAGCACGTGCGCACCGGCGCTATTTATGGCATGACCAAAGCTGCCATGTTGCAGCTCACCCGCAACCTAGCCGTGGAATGGGCTCCGGATGGCATTCGCGTCAACACGATTGCTCCTTGGTACATCCGTACGCCGCTGGCCGAAAGCGTGCTGAAAAACCCCGAATTTCTACAAAGCGTACTCGATCGTACCCCGCTCAACCGCGTAGGCGAACCCGAAGAAGTAGCCGCCGCCGTGGCATTTTTGTGCCTGCCCGCTGCCAGCTACATCACCGGCCAAAACCTGAGCATCGACGGCGGCTTTACGGTCAACGGGTTTCACCCCGGCCCGTTCTGATCTGCCTCTATGCAAGAAAAACCGCTGCGGCATCACTCCTTTACCAGAAGTGATGACGCAGCGGTTTTTATAATACTTTGATTATCAACAAATTAACTCACAAGCTCTAACAATCCAGCTTCGTATCGCTCCAAGGCACCTTTGGCAGAATCGAGGTAGAGGAAAGGTTCGATAAGCTCCAGCTCCATCAGGAAAAACTCTCCACCGGCTTGTACGCCATCGACGCGGGCGTAGAGGCAGCCTAGAGCGAAACGCGCCACAATGTCGTCGGCCACGCGGCGCAAGGATTCCGGCGCCTCCTGCGGCTCAATGCCACCGCCCAAATAGTGCTGCACTCGAAAATCGCCGGATTTGGGCGTTTTGAGTACACAATGGCTATACCGGCCGCCCAAATAAATAAACGACCATTCGCCTTCGCTCTGAATTTCGGGCAGAAACGGCTGCGCCAAAAAGTCCTCGGCGGCCAGCAGCGCCGTGATGTGCGCGGCTTGATCGGCGGCTTCTTCGGGGTTGAAGGCGAACGTGTTTTTGGAGCCGCCGCTCACGGCAGGCTTTACGATCAGCTGCTCGGTTTGGAAGGTGTTGAACAAGGTATCGGGCTCGAAGGAAGTACCTCGCTCCAGCCAACGCGTAGGCACAATGCGGACGCCAGCGCGTTCTAAATCAAGCAGATACTTCTTGTCGGAATTCCAGCGCACGACCTCTACGGGGTTGAGCAACTGCACGCCCAAGTGCCGCAACTTATCGAGCCAGGCGTAAAATTCCTGCACCCGATCGAAATAATCCCACGGCGACTTGAGCACCACCGCGTCGTAGCGGCGCCAGTCAACGGCCGCGTCCGTCCAGATCTCAAAGGTTACCGCGTGGCCTTTGGCCCGCAGAAAATCGGCCAGCAGCGCGTCTTCGTCCTCGACGTGGGCAGCGGTGTAAAGCGTTATGGGTTCGTAGGTAACTAAAGCGAAGTTCACGGTTGGCAACTGAGTTGAAAATGCAATGACTAACTATCTGTGTATCTGATGCTTATCGAAATTTTCATAAACATCAGATCTGCAGATAGTTGCATAAGGGTTATTTTTTGAGCGCCAAATAATCAGCCGCCATAGTTGCCAGCGTTTTGACGCCCAGCGTCAGGCCGCTTTCGTCAATGAAGAAACCGGCGGTGTGGTGTGGCGCTGTTTCCGTCGGATTTTTTCCTTTGGTCATGCCGCCTACAAACACAAACAAGCCCGGTACTTTCTCCTGAAAGAAGGCAAAGTCCTCGGCGCCGGTGACGGCTTTCTGCTCCACTACGTGTTCGGCGCCGGCCACGGTGCGCAGCGTAGGCAGCATGCGCTCCATCAGGCGCGGATCGTTGTAGGTAACGGGGGCGTAGTTTTCAATGCTGACTTCGGCCGTGGCACCGGCACTTTCGGCAATGTTGGTGGCCGTGCGGCGGATGTTGGCCCAGATTTTCTGCTGCATATCCTTGCTCAGCGTTCGGATGGTGCCAGTCAGCTCCACCTGCTCCGGAATGATGTTGTTGCGCACACCGCCGTGCACCATGCCCACCGTGATGACGGCCGCATCCTGCGTAAGTTCGGTCTGGCGGCTGACGATGGTTTGCAGGCCCATGATGATCTGGGCTGCAGTTACCACAGGGTCCACGCTCAGCCAGGGGTACGCGCCGTGAGCCGATTTGCCTTTCACCGTAATGTTAAAGACATCGGAGCTGGCCATTTCGCCTCCGGACCGATATTTCAGCGTCCCGACCTCCGTTTGAGCGTTGATGTGCACCCCAAAAATGGCGTCAACTTTGGGGTTGTCCAGCGCACCTTCCTTGGTCATCAGGCGGGCGCCGCCTTCTACTCCGGGCAGCGAGCCTTCTTCGGCCGGCTGAAAAATAAACTTAACCGTGCCCGGCAAATCCTTCTTCACTTGGTTGAGCACTTCGGCCGCGCCCATGAGCATGGCTACGTGCGTGTCATGGCCGCAGGCGTGCATCACGCCTACTTGCTGCCCGTTGTAAGTGGTCATCACCTTGGAGGCGAACGGCAGCGCGGCGCTTTCTTTGACCGGCAGGCCGTCCATGTCGGCGCGCAGGGCCACCACGGGGCCGGGCTTGCCGCCCTTCAGAATGCCGATCACCCCCGTGCGTGCCACGCCGGTTTGCACTTCGAAGCCTAGGCTTTTGAGGTGGGCCGCAATGATGCCGGCCGTGCGAGTTTCCTGGTTACCCAGCTCCGGATGCTCGTGAATATCGCGGCGCCACCCGATTACTTTGGCTTCTTCCTGCGTAGCCAGCTTGGCAATACGGGCGTCGAGGGCGGCATTTTGGGCGTGCGCCTGGGGTGCTAACGTGCTGGCCAGCAAAGTGGTGGCCACAGCAATAGAGAATGGTTTCATAAGGTCTGGAGAGCGTTGAGGCAACGGGCAAGGTACAATGACGGACGCATTTGACCACAACCCGAAATTAGCGTCCTACTTTTGCAGGGCGGCTTACTTTTCGGCCCGGATTACCACTACATGCCCACTTCCACTCAATCGGTTTCTTCTTCGGCGGCCTGGACCCAGGCTTGGGCCCGGCCTGACTTTCGGGTTCGTTTCCTTGTGGTTTCCGTGCTGCTGGTGGTGCTGGCCGTTACCATCCCCTATTTCTTTGCTTTGATCCAAGCACGGCCGGGCGTAGTGCTCCCCGATCCGGTGCTGGCCCGGCTGCCTGCCCACGATGTATCGGAAGTGACCTTTGCCGTGATTTACTTGAGCATCACGGCCGGCCTTGCCCATCTGATTACGCGCCCGCAGGCTTTGCTACGGGTGATGTGGGCTTACCTGCTGCTGCACTTGATCCGCATCGGCATGCTCTGGCTGCTTCCCCTCGACCCACCTACAGGCCTGGTGCTGCTCCACGATCCGTTGGTAGATTACTTTTTTTATTCCTCGCCCGCGCCGATTACCAAAGATTTGTTTTTCTCGGGTCACACGGCCACCGCAGTGCTGCTGACCCTAGGCGTGCGGCAGCGGTCGTTGCAACGCTGGCTGCTGCTTGCCACGGTGGCCGTGGGCTTTTTGATCTTGGTGCAGCACGTGCATTACACCTACGATGTGCTGGCGGCGGTGCCGTTTACTTGGTTCAGCTTTTGGCTGGCCGGAAAGCTTACCAGTTGATGCTCAAAAACATCTACTTCAGGTGCTTCTCGTAAATGCCGGCCGCAATTTTCTCGGTAACGGCTTTCGGGACGAAGCCGGTGAGCGTGGCCGATATCTTGTTCAAAGCCCCCGGTATCAGCTCCGCTTCGCCGGCAAACAGGGCCGTTACAGCGGCTTTGGCCACTTGCTCCGGCGTCATGGATACTTTGTTTGAGACTTCCTGCAAGCTAGCGCTCATGCCGGCCCGGTTGGCAAAATCGGTGGTGGTAGCGCCGGGGCTCAGGCACGTAACCGACACCGGCGAATCGCGCAGCTCGTAGCGCAGCCCGCGGGTGAAGGACAACAGAAATGCCTTGCTGGCCGCATACAGCGTTAGGGTGGGCACGGCTTGGTAGGCGGCCGTGCTGGCCACGTTCAAGACATATGCCTTAGGCTGACGGCGCAGGCTCGGCAACAAAGCATGCGTCAGGGCTACGGGCACCATCATGTTGATTTGCAGCATGTTCTGCTGCTCTTCCAACGACAGCTCCTCAAAACGGCCCCACAAGCCATACCCGGCATTGTTCACCAACACCGCCAGATCCTGGGCTTGCGAGCTAGCCCAAGCGGCAAGGCGCGCAGCAACGTCCGGCGCAGCGAGGTCCAGGGCTAGTACGTGCGCTTGCACGCCGTGCTGTTGGCGCAGCTGGGCCGCTACTTTCTCCAGGGCATCTTCGGAGCGGGCTGTGAGCAACAGGTTGTAGCCGCGCCGCGCCAGCTCGGTAGCAATGGCCTGCCCAATTCCGCGAGAAGCACCGGTTACAAGAGCATATGCCATGTCGAGATTTGAACGTTGAATGCTTGAAAAGATATTAATACAAATGCTTGATTATCAATTATTTATAATAATTGATAATCAAGCATTCAAGATTGTAGCTAGGCCACCTTATTTCACTAAGTGCAGAAAGCGCAGGTAAAAAGGCGTGGGGCTGTCCTGGGTTTTGGGCTCGTACTTGCCCGCGATGATGGGCACGTACATCACGCGGCGGCGCGACGCTTCGCCTACTAGCGGCGACCGGGCCACGCGGTGCCACATCCGGCCGTCGTGCACGGTCAGGTCGCCGGGCTCGGTTTCGACGGCAACTTCGTTGGGGTCGGAACCCACGTCTTTGTAATACTTCTTGCGGAAGAGCAGGTCGCGCAGGCTTTGGTGGTGCGTGCCGGCCAGCAGGCGCAAGCCGCCGTTGGTGGCCGGAGTGCCGTCGAGGTGCACGCCTACGTTGAGCATCGGCCCGATGCGCTTGCCGTAAAACACGTCGCGCAGCGAATCGGTGTGCCAGCCCATCTGTGAAAACTCGCTGCCCGTTACGTTCACGTAGTGATTGATGACGAGGCCGTCTTTTTCGTTTTCACCTACCCGACCGCCGGGGGCTTCGAGCAGCGGAAACAACGATTGGAAGCGCGGGTCTTGCAAAAATTCGTGCAGCACGGGGCTGTAGTGCGAGGCAAAAGCGAAGCGCTGTACGATGCGCGCGCCATCGACATCTTTTCCGTATTTGATGGGCACGCCGTTGACTTTCACTACACCTTGTGCCAACCACTGCTGTTGCACTTCCTGGGAGGCGCGCAGCAGTTGCTGCACCGTTTCGGGGGAGATAAAAGCCCGGAAGTGTAGAAAACCGTATTGATTAAAGAAGGCCAATTGCTCGGGAGTCAAGCTATTGCCTAACGTAAAGCGCGGATATTGCTGGAGTGATGACATGATAGAACTCTCGTAAACGCCTATCCAAGCGGCGGGCAAAGATAAGCAAGCTACCCCACCGGATACTATCCCTGCACAAATCGATCCGATTGGCCTTGCAAAAAGCAAGTTTTGCTGCCACCTGGTGAAGAACGCGTGAATCAACCGCCAGACCGTGCTGCGTGTTTTGAGAGTTGCGTAACTTGGCCTCAATGCCTGGGTTCCGATTCGCCTTTCCGTTTGGCCAAGTAACTGCTTTTTTGCTTAGCGTATTGCTGCTAATCAGCGAGTTATCGTATGCCCAAACGGCAGCCTCGCGGCTGATTCCGTTTCGGCGCGGCGACAAATGGGGGTACGCCGACCGGAGCCGGCACTTGGTGTTGCCGCTCCAATACGACGAGGCCGGCCCGTTTGTAGGCGAGGTAGCCTGGGTGCGTCAAGGCGACCGCTACGGCTACATCGACGGCAGCGGCCATGCCCTCACGCCGGTGCAGTACACGCAAGCCTCTACTTTTCAGGGCGAACGCGCAACCGTCACGCTCAACAGCGAAACATTCGACATCTCGACCAGCGGCGTGCGCCTCACTGAGCCCGCGCCCGCTGCCCCCGACGAAGATTACCTGTCGCAAGGCGATGTGGTACGCCGCAACGGCAAAGTCGGCTTTCGCTTTACCGTCGGAACGGCCTCTATACCAGCTGAATACGACGAGATCAGAGAAAATTACAGCGGCCTGCTCTTCGTGCGGCAAGGCGCGAAGTGGGGCGTTATTAACAGCAAAGGCAAGGTGGTGCAGCCCCTCACGTTCGACGCCATCCGGGCCGATGAAAAAACCGGCTTTCTGCTGCCCGTCGTGGCGCGCGACGGCCTCTTTGGCTACCTCGACGAGAAAGGTGGTCTGCTGGTCGAGCCGCAATATCGCGCGGCCGAGCCGTTCGTCGGCAATGCGGCCCGCGTCGTAACGCTGGCCGGTAAGGTCGGCTACATCGACGCCCACGGCACGGAGTTTTTTGAGGACTAATCAGCCGGCCCAGTAGCTTTCGCAAGCCACGGCTCGTGACGCGTCTACTAGCGCAATTTTTCTATATTCAGGCAATTACACTTACGCCTTAACGAATTTGCCTCGATTCATAATTAACTCATATACAATAAATTATGATCTACATTCCAGTTCTCAACGTTCGCCTACAACCTTTCCAGGAAAACTGGCGGCTGATGACGCCTCAGGCGCAAGGCCGCCACTGCCAAGCGCTGCTCGCTGCGCAACGGCAGTTGCGCTCACAACTGCTTCGGTTCTTCGTAGCCTTGGTTGTAGTGTGCGGGTTCGGAGTGGCAAAGCAAGCGGCGCTGGCTCAAACGCCGAACAAAACCGGTTCTCCAACAAAGCAAAGCCCTATTTACACCTACGTTGAGCAAATGCCCGTTCCCAAAGAAGGCAGCATGAACAAGTTGCTGAATGACCTCCAGCAAAACACGCATTATCCCGAAGGTGCCACCCAATCGGGGAAAGTATATGTAAGCTTCATCGTCAATAGCTTGGGCAAGGTTGGAAATGTGAAGATCCAGAAAGGCCTCGAGCCACTGCTAGATGCCGAAGCCGCCCGTGTAGTAAGCAGTCTGGCCGATTTCACCCCGGGCAGACAAAACGGCCGGTCAGTTGATGTTGCCTTGACGGTGCCTGTGGCGTTTGACAAAAGCGCTAAGTAAGTATCTGTAAATCAGGAATGTACTCCAAAGCCTTAGTGCTACTAGTGTGCTGCTTGGGAAGCACTGGCTCAGAAGCCTGCTTATTGCCCATCATCGCGTCCGCCCCCGTGGATATGGAATTTATGGTTCCAGTCACTTTTACTGGTAAATAGCCTTAAGAATGCCCGGCCTCTCAGGGGGCTTCTTGCCGAAAAATTCGCACATTAAGTACAAATCTCAACCGCTCCTGCCCTTCCCACTATGATCTTCACGCCCAGCCCCATGCTGCTGAAGCTGCTCTATACGCGCGGCAGCCTGCACAATACGCCCACCGGCGTTGCTTTCAGCCTCAAGAACCGACTTGATACAGTGCGAATTACGCGCCTCGACTTTGTGCAGATTGGGGAGCAACGCATTACGCCTGAGCACATTGGCCTCGATTTTGGCAACGGCGAGGTGCGGCCGGCGCCGGAAGTGCTGGGCAGCGCCCCCGATGGGCTGGAGTTTCCGGTGGGCCACAGCATCATGTTTCACCTCACGACCCCAGCGCTGCCCGAGGGGATTCACGCCGTGCAGGTGCAGTTTGCCGCCGAACCCTTCGGCGAGTTGAGCGTGGAAGTGGAAGACTCCATCGTCAACTTGCCCGACGACCGGCCCCGGATTCCGCGCCAAGACCAGGACGATTATTCCGAGGCTGCTATTCAAGCGCGGCAGCGCTTCGCCGAACAGTTTACCGGCCAGGAATTCAAGCACTTAAAGCAATACTCCTTCGACGCACACACTCTGCAAGGCAACTGCGAGCATTTTACCGGCGTGGCCCAAATCCCGATTGGCTTGGCCGGCCCGTTGCGCGTCAATGGCGAGCACGCGCAGGGCGACTTCCTGATCCCGCTGGCGACTACCGAAGGTACTTTAGTAGCAAGCTATAACCGTGGAATTCAAGCACTTAACCTGTGTGGCGGCGTCAAATGCACCGTAATCGGCGATGCCATGCAACGGGCACCTGTGTTTGTGTTTGACGATGCCCGCGGCGCCCGCGATTTTGCCAAGTGGGTGGAAGCCGAGAAAGCCGCCATTGGGGCAGAGGCCGAGAGCACTTCGCGCATTGCCAAGCTGCAATACATCGACACGTATCTGGCCAACAAATTTGCGTATCTGCGCTTCAACTACAGCACCGGCGACGCGGCGGGCCAGAACATGGTAGGCCGGGCTACTTTTGCCGCATGTTCTTGGATATTAGAGAATTACAAAGGCGCGCCGGTTCGGCATTTCTACCTCGAATCGAACTTCGCTACCGATAAAAAAGCCTCTCAGATTAACGTGATGCGCACCCGCGGCAAGCGCGTGGTAGCCGAGGCCGTGATTAAGCGCGACGTATTGCAGCAACGCATGCGCGTGACGCCCGAACAGCTTGCCTATCATGGACAGGTGAGCAACGTAGGTGCCTTTCTGTCAGGCGCTAACAACAACGGTGCGCACTCAGCCAACGGCATCACGGCCATGTTCATTGCCACTGGTCAGGACGTGGCCAACGTGTCGGAATCGTCGGCGGGCGTGATTTATTCGGAAGTAACCGCCGAGCGTGATCTGTATCTGAGCATGACCATCCCGTCGCTGATTGTGGCAACCCATGGCGGCGGCACGGGCCTTGCCACCCAAAACGAATGCCTGCGCATGCTGGGCTGCGTTGGGCGCGGCACCGTGAACAAGTTCGCCGAAATCGTGGCGGGCGTGGTGCTGGCCGGCGAATTAAGCCTAGCCTCGGCCATCTCCTCCTCCGACTGGGTGAGCAGCCACGAGCAATACGGCCGCAACCGGTAGAAAACGCAAACACTCGAAAACGGGCTGTTGTCTTGCAAATGAGCAGGATAACAGCCCGTTTTTTGTTATCTTATAATTATCTAACAATCAGCGCTATACACCCATTACCTATGAAACCGCTCTACCTACTGCTTATACTCATCGGTAGATTGACGCTGTGCCTTATGCCCGTACAGGCACAGAAGTCAATCGCAGCGCTTACGGATGAAAACCAGGCGGCCGTTCGCCCTAAAAAACCGCTCAGCCAAGCCATCGACGGTCGGGCTCTGTATACGTATGTGGAGCGAATGCCCGTGTACAAAAACGGTGGAAGGGCTGGCTTACGGGCTTTTCTGAACAAGAATTTTCAGGATTTGCCGCTAGCGGGCAGCACTTCGCTGGCAGTGTCGTTTGTGGTCGACAAGTATGGCAAGGCCCGAAACCCGGAATTTTTTTCAGAAAGCGTAACCGTGCCCACCAGCTTCGAACAAAAGCTCACGCGTGTTTTTGAGCAGATTGGTGATTTTCAGCCTGGTATACAGCACGGCGATCCTGTGGATGTGCGGTTGATAGTGCCGATTACCAAACCCGCCCAGGCCAGCCGCTAGCCAAAGCGCTACTTTTTCTTGCCCAGCACCCGGCTTTCAGATTGCATACGTGCCACTTTCGCTGCTATTTCTTCCAGCCCCAGGTTGTGCACGCTCCCCAAGTGCGTAGTCTGGAACTGCTTGTGAGGCACATAATTACCTTCGTTTACCGCGCGCCCAACCTGCTGATAGGCCTCACGAAACGGCGTGCCCGTTTGGATGAGTTGGTTGATGTTTTCGACCGAAAATACGCCGTCGTATTTGTCTTGGGCCAATAGATTGGGCTTGATTTTCAGTTGGGGCAGCGCAAACAGCACAATGTCCAAGATGTCCATAAACTGCGTCATCGGCTCGAACAGCAACTCTTTCAGTATCTGAAAATCGCGGTGGTAGCCGCTGGGCAAGTTACTGATGGTCAAGATGATTGTATTGGGCAAGGCTTGCAGGGCATTGCAGCGCGCGCGAATCAATTCAAACACATCGGGGTTCTTTTTGTGCGGCATGATGCTCGACCCCGTGGTGAAGGCCGCCGGGAGTTCCACAAAAGCCAGATCTTGGCTGTTGTACAGCACCAGATCGTAGGCCATCTTGGCGAGCGTGGCGGCCATGCCGGCCAGTGCGAAAGCCACCGTTTTCTCAGTTTTGCCGCGCAGCATTTGGGCTCCTACCGAACTAACAGCCAACGCGCCAAAACCTAACTCGTTGGTAGTCTGCACCCTATCTACCGGGAAGCTACTGCCAAACCCCGCGCCTGAGCCCAGCGGGTTTTGGTCGGCAACGGTGTGAGCAGCTTCAAACAAGGCCAAATCGAGCAGCAGATGCTCGGCATACGCCGAAAACCACAGCCCAAAACTGCTCGGCATGGCCGCCTGAAAATGCGTGTAGCCCGGCATCAGATCGGCTTGGTGGGCCTGAGCTTTTTGCAGTAGTACCTGCACGAGTTCCATGGTTTTGGCCGCTGCTCTTTCTGTGTAATCCTTTAGGAATAACTGTATCGCCGTGAGTACCTGGTCGTTGCGCGAGCGAGCCGTATGGATTTTCTTGCCGGCATCGCCAAACTTGTTGGTGAGGTAATACTCGATCTTGGAGTGCACGTCCTCGAACTCTTCTTCAATGGTGAAGTCGCCGGCTTCGATGGCGGCCGCTAGTTCCGAGAGGCCTTGTTGCAATTGCTGATTCTCAGCTTCGGTCAGCAGGCCCACCTTGGCCAGCATGTTGGCCTGCGCTTTGGAGGCAAGCACGTCAAAATGAGCCAGATACAGATCCAGTTCCCGATCTTTTCCGACGGTAAACCGTTCGATCTTTTGATCAACTGCAATGCCTTTCTCCCAGATTTTCATGTTGTTGTGTCGTCGTCGTTGCGAATGGTTGCTAGAACTGGAAAGGTAGCTCCCCTCCTTTTTTTCAAGGAGGGGTGGCCAAAGGCCGGGGTGGTTCGGCTAGAATTAGAAAGCTAGAACTAGTTGTTCAACGGCTTTTACCACCCCCAACCCCTCCTTAAAAAAGAAGGGGAGCTAGATTTCTAGTTCTAATCTTAGTCAAAGCGAAAGCCTTCCAGTAGTTGGATGTAAGTGTTGATGCCAGCCCGAATCTCGCTCAAGTAGATGAATTCGTCGGGAGTGTGAGAACGGGCCGAGTCACCGGGACCGATTTTTACCGTGTTAAAGTTCATAACGGCCTGATCGGAAAGGGTAGCGGAACCGAACGCTTTGCGCCCCAACGACAGCCCTCGCTGCACAAAAGGATGCTGCAACTCGATGCGAGAAGAATTGAGGTAAACCGAACGCGCAGTTACCTCTGCCCCAACGTGTTGCTGTACCACTTGTACCACCTCTTGGTTGGAGTAAAGCTCGTTGGTGCGTACATCCACCACAAAATGGCAGCGGTCGGGCACCACGTTGTGCTGCGAGCCGGCCTGCACCTGCGTCACGGTCATCTTTACTGGCCCGAGCAGCGGCGACACGTCGGGGAAGCGGTAGTTCTGGAACCACTGAATATCGGCAACTGCTTTATACAGAGCATTTTCGCCTTCGTCGCGGGCGGCATGGCCGGTTTTGCCGTGCGCCACGCAGTCGAGCACCACAAGGCCTTTTTCGGCGATGGCCATGTCCATCTGAGTCGGTTCGCCGACGATGCCGAGGTCGAGGCGGCCTAGCTCCGGCAGAATGCTGCGTATGCCGTTGGCGCCCGAAATTTCTTCCTCGGCTGTGATGGCGCAAATGAGGTTATAGGGCAGCTCCGATTCATGGAAATATAGAAACGTTGCCAGCAAGCTCACCGCCGAAGCGCCTGCGTCGTTGCTGCCCAAGCCGATGAGCTTATCGCCTTCCAGCACCGCGCCAAACGGATCGTGCGTCCAGGTGCTGCCGGCCTTTACGGTGTCGTGGTGCGAGTTGAGCAGGATGGTGGGCTTTTGTGCGTCGTAATGCCTGCCGACGGCCCACACGTTGTTTTGCGCGCGCTGCGGCTGGGCGCCGTGGGCCGCTAGAAAATCAAAAATCAGGGTGGCGGTACGGTCTTCTTCCCGCGAAAACGAAGGCGTTTTGATCAGCGCTATCAGCAAGTCAATGGCCGCCGCGGTGAGGCGTTCGATTAGCTCCGGCATAATACCGTTTTAACGGGCTCGTTGATCTTCAACGCGTTCTCAATCACCACTTTATCGACCCCGGCGGCCAGAGCTGCAAAGGCGTTGTCGAGCTTGGGCACCATGCCGGCGGCAATGACTCCGGCAGCTTTCAGCTGCTGATATTGCTTTGGCACGATGTTTTTTATAACCGATTGATCGTCAGAGATATCTGAAAGAACTCCGTCTTTTTCGAAGCAAAAGTGCAGTTCTACGCGGTAGGCGCTGGTCAAGGCGCAAGCTAAGACACTGGCGATGGTATCGGCGTTGGTATTGAGCAACTGGCCCTGGCCGTCGTGCGTGATGGCGCAAAACACAGGCGTTACGTTCGCGCGCAGCAATTGCACAACTAATTCACTATTAACACTTTCCGCATTAAGGTCTCCTACAAAGCCGTAGTCAATGTCTTTCACCGGACGCTTGGTGGCCCGGATGACGTTGCCGTCGGCGCCGCTCAGGCCCAGCGCGTTTACGCCGCGCTGCTGGAGCAAAGCCACGATCTGCTTGTTGGTTTTGCCGGCGTAAAACATGGTCACGATGTCCAGGGTGGCGGCGTCGGTGATGCGGCGGCCCTGCACCATGTTGGGCTCAATACCCAAGTCCTGCAACATCTGACTGGCGCCTTTGCCACCGCCGTGCACCAAGATTTTTGGGCCCGCCACGCGGGCTAGCTCGGTCAGGAACAAGCCCAGCTGGCTTGCATCGTCGATGATGCCGCCCCCAATCTTAAAAATTTTCAGTACGTCGCTCATTCGGGTACGAAGTAAAAATGCGGCGCTCTAGTTCAGAAAAGGCCGGAATCTGTGGTTGGCCTGGCGCTCAGCAGCCGGAAGCCAGTCGGGCCCGGCGGATTTTTACGGACGGGCCGTCAAAGTTTCCAAAAAAAAACATCTAGTTTTGCAACGATTTAGCGGTCTAAATGATTTAAACCGCAGAAACCTCATTCCGCTTGGCGGTAGTAGTCATGATTCTTTTCTCTTCCATTGCACTTGTACAGCGGCCCGCGTCGGCCCTGCGAACAATGCCAGCTTAAAAGCTGGCTGCAATATCTGCCTGCGTTTTTAGCGCGCTGAAAACCGGCAAAGGGACTTCCTGAAAAGCCCCGCCTGAAGAGAAATTTTACGAATAACTGACTGACACGAGTGTAAGCCCTAGTGTACCTATTGCCGAACTACCCACGTTTGGCAACCCGCCCGGCAAAAGCCTTTCTTCCTGGTTTTCTTCCGGCTTCCGGCTCCCACCCCGGTACTTGCGTAGCCTCATTCGCAGACTACGATTCTCTTGCTTCCATTCGTCTTCCCGAGTCTGTTGCCGTATACAGGGCAACCAACCGAGCTTTGACCATGATTTTACGAGTCGCCAATGCTGCCGATGTGCAGTATGTGGAAACCCTTTGTCAATGGTACGCCGAATCCGCCAAAACCCGTGGCGTCGGCATTGCCAAGCGCGACCCCAACTATCTGAAAAAGAAGATGGAACGGGGCGATTCCATCATCGCTTTCGTCGACGATCAGTTGGCCGGTTTCTGCTACATCGAAACCTTTGAAGACAACAAGTTTGTCGTCAACTCCGGCCTGATCGTCAACACCGAGCTGCGCAAGGAAGGCCTGGGCCGCGCCATCAAGCACGAGGTGTTTAAGCTGTCGCGCACCAAATACCCCGAGGCCAAGATCTTTGGCATTACCACCAGTTTGGCGGTCATGAAGATCAACACGGAGCTCGGCTACAAACCCGTGACCTTCACGGAGTTAACCAGCAGCGACGACTTCTGGAAAGGCTGTAGCAGCTGCAAAAACTATGGCATCCTGATGGAAAATCAGCGCAAGATGTGCCTGTGCACCGGCATGGTGTACGACACGCTCAACGATCAGTACAGCCAGCAGCATCCCCAAGAAACCATCAACTTCATCGAAGAACCCCAAAAGCACTAATGAAAAAGGTAGTTCTCGCCTATAGCGGCGGCTTGGATACGTCCTACTGCGTCGTGTATCTGACGAAAGAACTGGGCCTGGAAGTCCATACGGTCATCGTCAATTCGGGCGGCTTTTCGCCAGAAGAGCTTGCTTCCATCGAAAAGCGCGCCTACGAGCTGGGCTCCACGCGCCACGAAGTCATCGACGTGACGGAGCGATTCTACCAGGAGTGCTTACGCTACCTGCTGGCCGGCAACATTCTGAAAAACGACACTTACCCGCTGAGCGTCAGCGCGGAGCGCATGTTTCAGTCGCTGGCTCTGGCCGAATATGCGCGCGAAAACCAAGCCGACTACATTGCCCACGGCAGTACCGGCGCTGGCAACGACCAAGTGCGATTTGATGTGGCTTTCTCGGTGATTTCCCCTAATACAGAGATCATTACGCCCATTCGCGACCTAAGCCTTTCGCGCCAGGCCGAGATTGAATACCTCCAACAGAACGGCGTGGAAATGAGCTGGGAAAAAGCCAAATACTCGATTAACAAGGGCATTTGGGGCACCAGCGTAGGTGGCGTCGAAACACTGACTTCGCGCCAAGGCCTGCCGGAAACGGCTTGGCCTACGCAACTTCAGGAAACCGAGCCACGCGACATTTCTATCACCTTCGAAAAGGGTGAGCCAGTGGCTTTAAACGGCGAGAAAATGGCGCCTGTGCACCTGATTCAGACGCTCAACGAGATTGCCGGCAAATACGCCATCGGCCGCGATACACACGTCGGCGACACGATTTTGGGCATTAAAGGCCGCGTGGGTTTCGAAGCGCCCGCGCCGCTGATTCTGATCAAAGGCCATCACTTGCTCGAGAAGCACACGTCTTCGCGCTGGCAGCTGCTGCACAAAGACTACATCGCCAACTGGTACGGCACCTTGCTGCACGAAGCCCAGTACCTCGACCCGGTGATGCGCGACATGGAAGCCTTCCTGAAGTCGTCGCAGGAGCGCGTGTCGGGCACCGTGTACGTGACCCTGAAGCCCTACCAGTTTGAGTTACAAGGCATTGAATCTCAATACGATATGATGCAGTCGAAAGTCGCAACGTACGGTGAGGAGAACAACGCTTGGGATTCGCGCGATGCCAAGGGCTTCATCAAGATCTTCAGCAACCAGCTTCGGATTCACAGCAGCTTCGATGGACAAAATTAAAGTCGGCATCGTCGGCGGCGCGGGCTACACGGCCGGCGAGCTGATTCGCATTTTGCTGCACCATCCGAGCGCCGAACTCACGTCCGTTGTCAGTTCCTCAAACGCCGGCAACCCGGTGTATCAGGTGCACGATGATTTGGTGGGCGACACCGATCTGGCGTTCAGCACGGCGTTGAGCGGCACGGAAGACGTAGTATTCCTGTGTTTGGGCCACGGCAACTCGAAGGCATTTCTGGAGAAAACCGATTTGCCTACTTCGGTCAAAATCATTGACTTAAGCAATGATTTTCGCCTCACCGCCGACAAGCAGCTCGACGGCCGCGCCTTCGTGTACGGCCTGCCCGAACTGAACAAAGCCGCAATCCAGCAGGCGCAAAACGTAGCGAATCCCGGCTGTTTTGCCACCGCCATTCAGTTGGCGCTCTTGCCGCTAGCCGCTGCGGGAAGGCTCACCAACGACGTGCACGTGTCGGCTGTTACCGGCTCGACCGGCGCGGGCCGCGAGCTGACGGAAACGACCGGTTTTACGTGGCGCACCGGCAACCTTTCCATCTACAAGCCCTTCAAACACCAGCACTTAGGCGAAATCGGAGAGAGCTTAAAGCAGTTGCAAGCAGGGTTCAGCAGCGACATTAACTTCATCCCGTACCGCGGAAATTTTGCCCGCGGTATCTTCGCCAGCGTCTACACCAAGTCGGATCTGACGCAGGACGAAGCCCGGCAACTCTTTCGGGAGTTCTATGCCGCCGCGCCGTTCACCACGGTATCGGACAAGGAGATCCACTTGAAGCAGGTGGTGAATACCAACAAATGCCTCCTGCATGTGCAAAAGCTTGATAATCAACTGCTTATAACATCGGCCATTGATAACCTGGTAAAAGGCGCTTCGGGACAAGCGATCCAAAACATGAACCTGCTGTTCGGGCGGCCCGAGCAGGAAGGGCTGAACCTTAAATCTGTGCTTTGGTAATGGAGCTTTTCAACGTTTATCCGCTCAACGACATCACGCCGGTTCGGGCCTTGGGCGCGCAGCTGTGGGACGAAAACGGCCAGCAGTATCTGGACTTTTACGGCGGCCACGCCGTGATTTCCATTGGCCACAGCCACCCGCGTTACGTGCAGCGCATCACGGAGCAGGTGCAGAAAATTGGTTTCTATTCTAACTCGGTGCACATCCCGATTCAGCGCGAGTTGGCGCAGAAACTGGGCGACGTGTCGGGCTATCCCGACTACACGCTGTTTCTGTGCAACTCGGGTGCCGAGGCCAACGAAAACGCGCTAAAGCTGGCGTCGTTTCACACCGGCAAAAACCACGTCATTGCGTTTAAAGGTGCATTTCACGGCCGCACGTCCGGCGCAGTTGCCGCTACCGACAATGCGAAGATCGTAGCGCCGTTTAACGCTAATCACTCCATCTCCTTTCTGCCTTACGATTTGGCGGAAGTGGAGCGCGTGTTGCAGGAAAAACCGACTTGCGCGGTCATTATCGAACCGATTCAGGGCGTGGGCGGCATCATTATGCCCTCCGACGAATTCCTGCAAGGGTTGGACGAATTGTGCCGCGCGCACGGCGTGGTGCTGATAGCCGACGAAGTGCAGAGCGGCTATGGACGCAGCGGCAAGTTTTTCGCCCACCAGCACGCGGGCATTCGGCCGGGTGTTATTTCGGTGGCCAAGGGCATGGGCAACGGCTTCCCCATTGGCGGCATCCTGATTTCGCCGGAGTTTCAGGCTTCTTATGGGTTGCTGGGCACCACCTTCGGCGGCAACCACTTGGCTTGCGCTGCGGCATTGGCCGTTTTGGAAGTAATTGAGCAGGAAGCACTTATAGAACATGCCCACCAAATGGGCGATTACCTCCGGACTGCTTTGCTGGCCAACGCTGGCGCGCAGGAAATACGGGGTCGCGGCCTGATGATTGGGGTGAAATACGATTTCCCCATCAAAGACATTCGCGACCAGTTGCTCATGGAACATCATATTTTTGTGGGCAACGCCTCCGACCCAACCGTGCTGCGCTTGCTGCCGCCCCTGAGCATCAAGCAGGAAGAAGTCGATCAGTTTTTACAGGCGCTTTATACCATCACGAAGGATAGCCTCGTCGAGAAATGAGTGAATTGAAGCAAGTAAAACTGGTGCTGGAAGACGGCACCGAAATCGTGGGCAAGTCCTTCGGGGCGTTTACTTCTGCTGCGGGCGAAGTAGTGTTCAGCACGGCCATGACCGGCTACCCCGAGAACCTCACCGACCCCTCTTTCGCCGGCCAGATTCTGGTGCTCACCTACCCGATGGTGGGCAACTACGGTGTGCCCGGCGAGGAGCTATACGAGTCGATTTCCCAGATTTTCGAGTCGGACAAGATTCACATTGCCGGCTTGGTGGTCAACTACTATTCGGAGGAGCATAGCCACTGGAATGCGACCAAAAGCCTCGGCGACTGGCTTTCGGAGTACAACATCCCCGGCATCTTCGACGTGGATACGCGCATGCTAACTAAAAAGCTGCGGGAAAAAGGCGCCATGCTGGGCAAAATCGTGGCCGAAGAAGATGTGCCCCTCCACGACCCCAACCTGGACAACCTAGTAGCCCAGGTTAGCCAGCCCGGCGTGCAGCACTACGGCACGGGTCAGCACAGAATCGTGCTCGTCGACTGCGGCACCAAAACCAACATTATCCGCTGCTTCTTGGAGCGCGATGTTGAGCTCATCCGGGTGCCTTGGGACTATGACTTCACCACACTCGACTACGACGGCCTGTTCCTGAGCAACGGCCCCGGCGACCCAAAGATGTGCACCGCAACTATCGGTCACCTCCAAACGGCGTTGCAGCAAGACAAGCCTATTTTCGGCATTTGTCTGGGCAGCCAGCTTATGGGCCTGGCCGCGGGCGGCGACACGTTCAAGCTGAAGTACGGCCACCGCAGCCACAACCAGCCGGTAAAGCTCACGGGTACCCAGCGCAGCTACATCACCAGCCAAAACCACGGCTTCGCGGTAGACACCGACACGCTGCCCGCCGAGTGGACCATGTTGTTCGAGAACCTGAACGACGGCACCTGCGAAGGCATCAAGCACAAGACCAAGCCTTTCTTCTCCACCCAGTTCCACCCCGAAGCTGCCGGCGGCCCGCAGGATACGGAGTTTCTGTTTGATGATTTTTTGAAGGTGGTGGCCGAGTACAAAGCCGCCAAGTAGCTATGAGTCGGAAGTTTCGCTTACTATCATTCATGTTGCTCCTTTTTCTTTGGAGCGTAGTCAATGGTTGTAGTAAGCAGGAAACGAAATTTGACAGGCATCAATGGGCTGTTGTAGGTGACTTAGGAAGTTTCCCATATCGTGAGCAAATGCTTGGTGACTTGGCCAAGCATCATCAACTAAAGGGGCTTACTTACACGCAACTTCTTGATTCGCTTGGTGAGCCATCAAACTACGGTGAGCCCGACGGCACAATTCGGTACCTAATCTTTGAGGGCTTTGGATCAGATATTGACCCGGAACATGGCAAAACGCTCGACCTGACATTAGGGACAGATTCTGTCGTTACCTCCTATAAAGTCACTGAATGGTAAATGCCCTCGCCCGTCATGCTGAGCTTGCCGAAGCATCTCTACCGCTAAGACATCCATCACCTCCTGTCACGCACTACTCTCATGCAAGAAAAAAGTAGAGGTTTTCCGAATTGGGGATATGTGTTATTGGGCGCTCTAGCTTTCGCCGGGTTCTATTTCATCAAGAACATGGGCCAACGAACGATCATGAAAGCAGTGCTAGGTGCACCGGCCGATCTGATTGCGAAAGCCATGGGTTCGGCCAGAGTGTCTCCCAGAATAACCCGTAGAACGGGAAGGATATCCGCCAAAAACTTTAAGGTAGAGAGACTTAACGCGAAGAAAGATTCTCTCACTTTTCGATTCTTCTTGGATGGCGAACGTGCTGACGCAACTATCCACCTCCGAATGGCCCGGCGGCCGTCGGGCGAATGGCAGATAGTGAAAAGCGACACCCTCTACTCCAAGTAAAAAACTACCCTGCCCACGTAAGCAATCGGCTGTGGCCAGCTTTGTACGACTGCCTTTTAACATGACCGCACTAGCGGCCTGTTACCTCAACCCTTAGAATGGAAAAACCCAACAAAGTTCTCATCCTTGGTTCCGGCGCGCTCAAAATTGGGGAGGCCGGTGAGTTCGATTACTCCGGCTCGCAGGCCCTTAAGGCGCTGAAAGAGGAAGGCATCCGCACCATCCTCATCAACCCCAACATTGCCACCGTGCAGACGTCGGACAACATTGCCGACGATGTGTATTTCCTGCCCGTGACGCCCTTTTTCGTGGAGGAAGTCATTAAGAAAGAGCAGCCCGATGGCATTCTGGTGGCGTTTGGCGGCCAAACGGCTTTGAACTGCGCCGTGGCTTTGTTCCGCGGCGGCGTGTTCGAGAAGTACAACGTTAAGGTGCTGGGAACGCCGGTGCAATCCATTATCGACACCGAGGACCGCGATATTTTCAAGGAGAAGCTCGACCAGATTGGCGTGCTCTCGGCCCGCAGCGAGGCCGTGACCAGCATCGAGGAGGCCCTGAAAGCCGCGGAGAGAATTGGGTTCCCGATTATCGTGCGGGCAGCGTTTGCGCTGGGTGGTTTGGGCAGCGGTTTCGCCAACAACATGGACGAGCTGCGAGCCTTGGCCCAGAAAGCCTTTACAACTTCCGACCAAATCTTGGTGGAGGAGTCGCTGAAGGGCTGGAAGGAAGTGGAGTACGAAGTGGTGCGCGACCAGTACGATAACTGCATCACAGTCTGCAACATGGAGAACTTCGACCCCATCGGCATCCACACCGGGGAGAGCATCGTGGTGGCGCCTTCGCAGACCTTGAGCAACCGCGAGTACCACAAGCTGCGCAGCATTGGCATCAAAACCATTCGCCACTTGGGCATCGTGGGCGAGTGCAACATTCAGTATGCCCTCGATCCCGTTTCGGAGGACTACCGCGTCATTGAGGTGAATGCGCGTTTGTCACGTTCCTCGGCGCTGGCTTCTAAGGCTACGGGCTACCCGCTGGCGTTTGTGGCGGCCAAGCTGAGCTTGGGCTATTCGCTGTCGGAGCTGAAAAACAGCGTAACGCAGACGACTTCGGCCTTCTTTGAGCCGGCCCTGGATTACGTGGTGTGCAAGCTTCCGCGCTGGGACTTGGGCAAATTTTCGGGCGTACAGCGGCAGATTGGCAGCGCCATGAAGAGCGTAGGCGAGGTGATGAGCATTGGCAAATCATTCGAGGAAGCCATTCAGAAAGGTCTGCGCATGCTGGATACCGGCAAGCGCGGCTTCGTGGCCAACACCCCAGAACATTTTGACAATCAAACACTTGACAAACTTCTGAGCGAACCCAACGAGGAGCGCATCTTCGCCATCAACCTAGCCTTCGAGTCTGGCTACGACATCGAGCGGGTGCACGACCTAACCAAGATCGACCGGTGGTTTTTGCAGCGCCTCTACAGCATTTATGAGCTGAGCAACAAGATCGCCGAGCGTCGCGGTGCCGGCGTCGATGCCCTGGAAACCGAGCTGCTGCGCGACGCCAAAAAAGCCGGCTTTTCCGACCAACAACTGGCCGTAAAGCTGCTGGGCGAAGGCGATGTGAAAGCCGATGAGCTACTCATCCGTGCCCGCCGCAAGGCCTTGGGTGTGCTGCCCGTAGTGAAGCAGATCGACACGTTGGCCGCCGAATTTCCGGCCAAAACCAACTACCTCTACACCACTTACCACGGCACCGAAAACGACCTAGCCCCCGAAACCGACAAATCCATTGTGGTGCTGGGCTCGGGTGTGTATCGCATCGGTAGCTCCGTTGAGTTTGACTGGTGCGGCGTGAACGCGGTGCAAACCGTGGCCGAAGAAGGTTATAAGTCCATCATTATCAACTACAACCCCGAAACCGTCTCGACCGACTACGACGTCAGCGACCGGCTGTATTTCGAGGAGCTGTCGTACGAGCGGGTGATGGACATTCTGGATTTTGAGCAGCCCGATGGTGTGATCTTGTCCACTGGCGGCCAGATTCCGAACAACCTTGCTACCCGTTTGGCCGAGGCCCAGGCGCCCATTTTGGGTACTGCCGCGGCCCGCATCGACGAGGCCGAAAACCGCCACAAGTTCTCCAGCATCATGGACGAGCTGGGCATTGCGCAACCGCGCTGGAACGAGCTCACGACCATGAATGCCATCCTGGAATTTGTGCAGGAAGTTGGGTTCCCGGTCTTGATTCGGCCTTCTTATGTACTCTCCGGCGCCGCAATGAATGTGGTCTCCAACCACGAGGAACTGGAGGAGTACCTGAAACTGGCTTCGGAAGTGAGCGCCGAATACCCAGTGGTAGTGTCGGAGTTTATTCAGGAAGCCAAGGAAATTGAGCTGGATGCGGTAGCCGACAAGGGCGAAATCGTGTCGTACGCCATTTCGGAGCACGTAGAATTTGCTGGCGTGCACTCCGGCGACGCTACCATGTACTATCCGCCCCAGCGGGTGTACGTGGGCACCGTGCGCAAGCTTAAAGTGATTGCCGAGAAGATTGCCAAACGCTTCGAGATCAGCGGGCCGTTCAACATTCAGTTTCTGGAAAAGAACCGCGAAATCCGCGTGATCGAGTGCAACCTGCGGGCTTCGCGTAGCTTCCCGTTTGTGTCGAAAGTATCGGGCCATAATCTGATCAAGAAGGCCACGAAAGTGCTGCTTGGCCTGCACGTAGAGCGTGATGCAAGCGAACTGGTGTACGACTCAACCTTCGTGGGCGTGAAGGCTTCGCAGTTTTCCTTCACCCGCCTACAAGGGGCCGACCCCGTGCTGCGCGTCGATATGACCTCGACCGGCGAAGTAGGCTGTCTGGGTGACACGTCCGAAGAGGCCTTACTAAAGTCTTTATTATCAGTTGGTTATAGAATACCACAAAAAACGATATTGATTTCGGGTGGGCCGATTACGTCCAAAGTGACGTTGCTGGACGCAGCGCGCCAGCTGGTACTGAAGGGCTACACCATCTACGCTACGCAGGGCACGCACCGTTTCTTCGCCGAAAACAACGTGCCCAGCTCCCTGCTCTTCTGGCCCGACGACCACCAAGAGCCTAACGCCCTGACTTACTTACGCGAGAAAAAAATCGATTTGGTCATCAACATCCCGAAAAACCTGACCAAAGGCGAGCTGGACAACGACTACAAGATCCGCCGCACTGCCGTCGATTTCAACATTCCGCTGATCACGAACGCGCGTCTGGCCAAGGCATTCATTCATGCGTTCTGCACGCTGGAAATGAAGGACTTGAAGATTAAAAGCTGGAACGAGTACAAGGCGCAATAAACTGGTGGTCGAAAGAACATCATGCTGAGCGAAGTCGAAGCCTCTCTCCCGCTTCACTAGGTATGACGTTCTGAAACTCAGAAGAATCCAAACATGAACAAATTCACCTCTTTCGCCGACGTACCTGATTACAAAGTACTGCTTAACAAGGCTTTAGAGATCAAAGCCAATCCGTTTGGCTACCAGCACCTAGGCAAGAACAAGACCGTCGGGCTGATTTTCTTCAACCCTAGCCTACGTACCCGCCTGAGTTCCATTAAGGCGGCCTACAACCTCGGCGCACAGGCCTGGGTGCTGAATGCCGGTGCTGACTCGTGGACGCTGGAAATGAACGACGGCGCCGTGATGAACGGCTCGACGCAGGAGCACATCAAGGAGGCCATTGCCGTGATGAGCCAGTACTGCGATGTGCTGGGCGTACGTACCTTTCCCGGCCTGAAAGACCGCGATGAGGATTACAACGAGGTGGTATTCAATAAGATCTTGAAGTACGCTACCGTGCCGGTTATTAGCCTGGAAAGTGCGACGCTGCACCCGTTGCAGTCCTTCGCCGACCTGATTACGGTGGCCGAGACCAAGCAAACCGAGCGCGTAAAAGTGGTGCTGACGTGGGCACCACACGTACGCGCCTTGCCGCAGTGCGTGCCCAACTCCTTTGCCGACTGGTTCTCGGAAATCGATTGGGTGGATTTTGTCATTACGCACCCCGAGGGCTACGAACTGGCCGAGCGGTTTACCAAAGGCGCCCGCATCGAGTACGAACAGAAGAAAGCCCTAGAAGGGGCTGACTTTGTGTACGCCAAAAACTGGAGCAGCTACCGCGACTACGGCCAGGTAATCACGCAAGACCCTAGCTGGATGGTGGATACGCAGCACATGGCCCTGACCAACAACGGCAAATTCATCCATTGCCTGCCGGTGCGTCGCAACGTGGAAGTAGCAGATGCCGTGCTCGATTCGCCTAACTCGCTGGTGGTGCAGGAAGCCGGCAACCGTGTGTTTTCGATGCAAACAGTGCTGCACGAGATGTTGCAATAGCTGAAATGTGTCCTCCCGTCATGCAGAGCGGAAGCGAAGCATCTCTACTGGTTAGTAATTCATTGAAGCGGGAGAGATGCTTCGCTTCCGCTCTGCATGACCGCCTTTTTTCATCATTTGTAGATTAGCAACAAACAAAAAAGCCCGCGTTCGATCTCGAACGCGGGCTTTTTGTAATTCTTTAACAGCCAATTAGTTACTACAAAGGGTCGGCGGTTACTTTGAAACGGGACTTGGCCGTCATGGTGATGTCGCGGGAGATGACTTTGCGGATGACGGCTTTCGTGGTGAGCGTGTATTTTTCCGCTTTGATATAGCTGTCCAGCTGTTGGCCACTGGGTTTCAGCTCGATGCTGCTGACGCCGGTTGGCACGTTGTCGAGGGCCGCCAACAGTACCTGATCATTGGAGTTGGTGCTGATGTAGATCTCAATGGACTTGAGAAAATCGAAGTTCTCTTCTTTCGGGTCCGCGATGTCGATCGTTAACTTATTCAGCGTCACGTTCTTCACCAAGTCGGCGCGGGTGTGGTTGTTGCTGAAGGTTTCGTCGGAGCGCGTGGGCACGTCGATGAGGAAAGCCGGCATCTGCCCGACCGGGAAGTTGGCCCCGACTTTAATGCTTTGGCTGTCTTCGAGGTAAAAGGTTAGCAGCTTGTCGATTTTGTCGCACGCAACGGTGCAGAACAGAGCCAGCAGCGAGGCTAAAAACAGGATTTTTTTCATGGGGTTGAATTTTACTGCAAAATACGAACTCCCATCCAAACCAGATTAATACTTCCCGCAACTTCGCCAGCAGTAGCCCTTTATCTTCTTGGTACTACTTAGGGCACTCCTCGCGGGTGAGGGTTTCGTTGATGTTGATGGCGGCTTTGGAGCCTTCGGCGGCGGCCAAAAGTGCTTGTTGCAGCCCCGAAGTATTATCGCCGGCGGCATACAGACCGGGCAGGCTGGTTTGCTGCTTCTTATCGATCCAGATGGCACCCTTGCCCGTGATGCGGCAGCCCAGATGCTCGGCAAACTGCGTGCGCTGGTGTTGGTGCGGATGCACAAACAAGGCGTGGCGGGCCAGCGGCTCGCCTGTTTCAAAGACAATGTGCCGAAGCTCACCCTTTTTGGTGCCTTCCAAGCACTTGACCACCTCTTCCCGCACCTGGATTTTTTGCCGGGCCAAGCGTTGCCGGGCGTGGTCGGTGAGGCCACCGGGGCCGTCGGTGCACACCACCACATCCGGCGACCACCGACTGACGAGCAAGGCCAGTCCGGTTACGCCCTTGCCCCGACCGTACACGGCCAGCGGCTGGTCGCGCACTTCCCAGCCGTGGCAGTACGGGCAATGCAACACGCCTACGCCCCACAGTTCGCGCATGCCATCGAGGGGCGGCAACTCGTCTTCTACGCCCGTGCTCAGCAGCACTTTACGGGCAGTAATGGTAAAGGAGCGACTGTTTTCGGTTTCGGCCGTTATCTCAAACCCGTAAGCCAACGGCTTGATTTCCAGCACGCGCGCCGTGCGCAGCTCCACACTAGGATAGGGCGCTAATTGCTCGCGGCCGAGGCGCAGCAGTTCGGCCGGCTTGATGCCATCGCGGCTCAGGAAGCCGTGCACGGCGGGCGAAGGAGCATTGCGCGGGTCGCCGCCGTCGCAGACCAGCACCCGGCGCAGGCAACGGCCCAACGTAAGCGCGGCGCTCAGGCCGGCGCTGCCGGCGCCCACAATCAGCACATCGTAATCGGTAAGTGGTTGGTCTTGAGGACGGTGGCGGGAAGTAGAAGAAGCCATGCAAGCAAGTAAATCAGCGTAAGCCTCTCTATAACGCCAAAAGCCGTAGCTGGTTGAATTAAATCTGGAGGCCTCGCCCCCAACTAGGCTCGTGATGGGTTACTGGTGAGCTTTACTACAAGCACATGCTCTTAATAGATCAAAAGACCATCACTTTACAATCATTTGATTATAAACGTGTTATAAAAAGGCAGTTTGCTACTAAACGCAAAAAGCCTCTTTCGTCAGAAAGAGGCTTTTTGAGCAAGCGCATCCGGTATTATTCTTTAACCAGACGTTTGGTGAGGTTGATGGCCCCGCCGCGGATGATAACCATGTACGTGCCTTTGGGCAACGCTTGCACGTTGAGGATATAAGGCAGGCCCGCAGTCGTTGAGTTGCTGCTAACGGTGCGGCCAGTCATGTCGACGAGCACTACCTGGTAAGTACCGGCAGGCAAAAAGGCCAAGTCAAGCGTGGAGGTGGTAGTAGCCGGGTTAGGGTATAATTCGGCCGAAGCTGCTGGCTGCTGCGTGAAGGCGGTTGTACGCACGAGGCTGTATTGCGCGCTACCGCTGGCCTCTACCTGCTTGAGGCGGTAGTACACCGTGCCCAAGTGCTTCTGGGCCACGTTGGCATCGGTGAAGGCGTAGGTGCTGACCTCCGAAGTGGTACCGTTGCCGCGTACGTTGGCTACTTTTTCAAACATAATGCCGTCGAAAGAGCGCTCTACCTCGAAGTGGTCGTTGTTCTTCTCGGTGGCGGTTTGCCACTTTAGCTGGGCGTCGAAACGAGCGGCTTTCACCTCAAACAGAGCCAGTTCCACGGGCAGAGGCTTGTTTACGCCGACGGTAGTCAGCCCCGAGAATTCGGAAGTACCCGTGCCGGATTTCGTGGCCGTGGCCGTCACTTTGGGGCTGCCTGTGGTTAGGGCGGCGCGCTGGGCTGCCGAGAGAGTGCTCAGGGGAATGACGAAATAGAACGCGCTGGCGTTGGTTTCCGAACCTTGGTCGATGCCGTTGATCAGGCCGCTGTACGAGCGGGCGTTCTTAGCGCCGTCGCTGGTGCTGCCCTCGATTTGAGACGTAATAAATGTGAAGCCTTCCCCAAAGTTAGAAGCATCCGCAGAGGCAACGAAAAGCTCGATGGTCGAGCCGGCCGGGGCATACCCCGCGATTTCCAGATTGGTAGCGTTCGTTACGGCTTGCGTAACTATCGGGAAGTTGAGCAGGCTGTTGGCGCCGCTGGTCGTCGTTTTGCTGTCGGCATTCTTGCTCACGCCGTCGCCGGTTGCGGTGGTTGTGGCGGATAAGTCAATGCCCAAGTCCCCGTTGGTGCTGATCGCATTTTGCGAGAAAACGTTGTTGGAAGTTCCGTTCAGGGCCACGATGCCGTCGCCGGCATTTCCGGCTATCGTGTTAGTGCTGAACGTATTACCGTTGCCTGCTGCGATGGCAATGCCCGCGCCGTTGCTTCGGATAATGTTGCCGCTCACCGTGTTGCTGGTGTTGGCACCGCTAATAAATTCGAGGCCGTAGCCGCGGTTGCTGCTCAGGGTATTGCCGGTGATGGAGGCCCCAGTTGTGCCGCCCAACACTTGAATGCCGTCGGCGCTAACGTTCTGCGTGGTGGTACCCAAGATGACATTGTTGGTCACCGAAGCAGTGGTAGCCGCATTCAGGCGAATGCCTCCGGTGTCGTTGCCCGTGGCCGTCACGTCGGTGATTACCGACGTGGCGGCGCCGTTTACGTACACGGCCGCACCTTGCGTGACACTGCCGTCACCTTTGGCATTTGTCAAACCCAGCGACGCAATGCGAGTAGAAGCGCCCGTGATCTCCAGGCCTTTGAAAGAATTGAAGTCAATAACTACTTCCGGACCGGTAGTAGTTTCCGCGCCAGCGGCTACGTTGTTGCCGGTCACGACCGTTTGCTCCTTGCCGTCAATGGCCGTACTGGCATCGATCAGGGTTGGCAAAGCCGAAGCCAGGGTGATGGTAAACTGTTTCGTGGTGGCGCTATAGCCCGCGGCAGTGACGCCGGTGCGCAAGCCTGCTGGGACGCCCGTGGTGCGGTTATCGTTTAGCATGAAGATCGCCGTTTCTACGCCGGCGGCCGGGTCGATGGCCGTGGTGCCACTCGCCGCGGTGCCGTTGAAAGCCACTTGGTTTAAGTTATTGTTAGGCAATGCGTTAGCGTTGACAATAAACTGTCGCAGAGATCCCTGGCCCGCGTCGTTGGTATTGACCACTGCATCGAAGTTAAAGCCGAAATCAACGTTGGTGGCGGCAACGAGCGCCGAGGATATGGTAACACCGGCAAGCGATTGAGGCGTGCGATTGCCCAAGGTCAGAGCGGGCAGCAGTTGCGTTCCGGTGTTCTGGGCTGCATCGATTAGCAAAGGATTTTCCCCGCCAATCCGGTTGACGTCGCCGTTTACATACGTCTGCACCGGCACTACTCCAGCAGCAGTGGCGCTGCGCACAGAAGTTACCGTAGAGTTGACGACACGAACGTCGTAATTGCCGCTTACTACAAGTGGGAAAGTATAGGTCCCGTCGGTGCCGGTAGCCACGGTGTTGATGAGCTTACCCGAGTCAAGGTCATAGAGTTCGAGCACTGCTCCACTCCGGCTGATGGCGTTGGCCGTAAAGCCAGAGCCGGTAGCCGCGGCATTGGCGGTAGCGTAATCACGCCCTGCGCCGCCGCCATAGTTTACGTCATCATACACGCGTCCGGCAATAGTTGTGCTGTTTTCCACCGAAATGGTGTAGGTGGCCGGAGCGGCGCTCTGTTCGTTGCTGTTGTCGAGGGCGCTGAACTGGAAGGCAGCCGAACCCACATAGCCAGCTACCGGATCAAACTTTAGCGCAGCTGCTTCGGCAACCGTTACGATCTGGCCAATTTTCACCAGCACACCATTCAGCGTCAGCGAGCCTTGCGTGTTGGGGTCCAGTACCGACTCGAATACGTATGAGTCGATTACGCCGGGGGCAGTATCCGTGCCGGCAAGTGAAGGGATGGTGGTGGCAGCGGCGCCGTTGGCGATGCGAAACGTCACATCATTTGCGACGGGCAACGTGTTGGCGGTGCAGTCCGAGCCGTTTTTCGACTGCGTGGCTACCGTAGCATTGCTGACAGCCACATCGTCTAAAATGGCCGTGCCGTTGCTTCCGCCGTTGGTTTGAGCATCAAAAGAAATTTCTACCCGGTACACGCCTACTTGGCTGATGGTAGCCGTGATGCTCGTAGCAGCTGTGTTGCCAAAAGCGGTAAAAGCCGTGAGTACCGTGCGGGTACCCGCCGCATCTAGCAGCGCGAGGCGGTAGCGTGCAGTGTTGGTGGTAGCAGTTACGCGGGCCAGAAAAGTCACCGTAGTCGAACCGCTCATCCGCAGGAGGGGCGTGGCGTAACCAGCGGCCGTTGTGCTAAGTACCGCGTTGGTGATCAAGGAGTTATTGTCACTCAGGACGCTGGTGTTCGACAGGCTCATGCCCGTATAGATTTCGCAATAATCCGTGGCGGTGCGGCCTTCAAAGTCCTGTGCATAAGCAGCCGTGCCGGGGTTTACCTTCTGGCTTGCCTCGTTGTTAAGAGGGTTGGAGTCGGGGTTGCTTGCCGTGATGGTCGAAACGTTGGTAAACGTGCCTTCCTTCACGATCGTGGCCGTAATGCTAAGCGTAGCACTGCTGCCGCTAGCAAAGGTGTTGACGCCCGACACAATCGTCCAGATGCCGGTGGTGTTATCGTAGGTGCCCGTGGACGGGGTAGCGCTCACGAAGGTCAGGCCGGCGGGCAACGCATCAGTTACTTGCACCCCCGTAGCCGCGACGCCCGTGTTGCCGACCGTAACGGTGAAGGTCACTTGATCGCCAACCTGGTAGGGTCCTAAGTTAACTTGCTGTGTAACAAATAGATCTGTAGCCGTAAGACCCGTAGCCGCAATCGGAAGCTTGTAGGTAGCAGCCGCAGAGGACAAGCCCAGATCATCCGTAGCAGCGTAGTTGAATGACGGGGTGCTGCCTGCTACGGCGGTGGCAGCCGGGTCAAATTGCAGAGTCGCCATTTCCGCGGGCGTCAGCGTCCGGTTGGTAACGGAGGAAGTGTTGCCGGCAGCGAGCGTTATGGTGGCGCCAGCCCGCGTGTAGGTGACTACACCTTGGGTGGTCGCGGGCAGGTTGGTCAGCAGAAAGCTGGCAATCGTGTTGTCGCCGTCGGGGTCAGAAGCAACCAGCGCCGGAATAGCAGTAGCATTATTGGTATTGCTCATCGTGGGGGCCGTAACATTCTGCGCTACGGGCACTTGATTGACCACCGTGGTTACTTGCGCGTCGCTTTGCGTGCCGTTGTTATTGCTTGGCACTTCGTCCGAGGAGGTCGCTGTGCTACGGGCAATACCGGTTACGGTACTCGTGCCGATCGTGAAACCTACGTTGTAGGTGACGGTGGCACCACTGGCAATATTAGCCGAGACAGGCAGCGTCAGGAGGCCACTGGCCGAGCTATAACTTGCGCCTGCGGCCGCACCGTTGACGGTCACGTTGGTCAGTCCCGCGATAAGCTGGACCGTTGGGGCGACGCTGGTGGCGGTGTAAGGGCCGTTGTTGTTGACGCTGGCAACGTACGTTACTGCGGTGTTAGGATTTACGCGCGCGGGACCCGTAAGCGTCGTTACTACGTCTGGCGTATACCAGGCAAATGACTCAAAAGTCATCAGCTGCTGAGCCGGATTGGCCGCTCCCGCAATGTTGGCATATGCAAAGGTTACGCTGACAATTGGCTCGGGAAACGTAACCACAGTGTTGTCATCGGCCGTCGAAGAGCCCGCATTGCCGGTCAGGGTATTGTTGCCACTGAACGTAACCACCGTACCCAAGGCGAAGTTGGCAGCGGTAAGAGCCACGGTTGTTCCGTCGGCCCGCTTCCCGGTCACGATGAGCTGGTCGGTCCAGGCGCCGGCGCTCAAGTCGATATCGCCGAAACTGGCGCTGAACCCACTGACGGCTTTGCTGAAAGAGAAAGTAACGCTAGCCGTTTGCGCCGCTGCAGCTTTGCCGTTGATGTAGTCAGCGGTCCAAGTGAGCGCCCGGCCGGGCATGGTCGGGTTGTCTTCGATGTGCAGGTTAGTTTCGGGGCCGCTGCCTGTGTAGTTGCTGATCGAAACGGTGGTGCCATTGACCACGAGCGACTGCAAAGTACTGCTCCAGTCTTCCATTATCGGCCGGGTAGTGAAATCCAGCACGGAGCCGAAGGTACTTCCTACGTTGGATACCGGAATAGCATAGTTAGCCGCAGTAGCATCCGCGATCCCGTTGTTGTCGACTGCTTTGTATTGAATGATAGCCGTACCAAAGAACGAAGCCACCGGATCGAAAGTAAGCTGGGCCGCTTCGGCAGCGGTAACCGTTGCGTTGGCCGCAAGCTGCGTTCCGGTGGCACCAATGCGAAGCACGCCAACGGTGGCAGCATTCGGCACTGCAGTGATCAGGTAGGTATCAACGCTGCCGTCTGTATCCACGCCAGACAGGCCCGGCGCCAAAGTGCTGGCGCCGAAGCCTTTGGCTACCACTTGGTTGGTCACCTCGCGGGTTGCGGGCACCTGGTTGACGCGTGCCGCGGTAGTTACCGGAATGTTGTACGTGCCCGTGGCCGAGGTCAGCCCCGTTTCGTCAGTTGCCTGATACTGAAAGGAATAGGTCGTAGTGGCGGCTACTGTCGCTGGGTCGTAGGCGATGCTGGGATACTGAAAAGGGCTGAACGTCTGAGCAGTAGACGTAACGGCTACCTTTTCGCCACTTGAGATGTTGTAAGCATACAATATCCCTGCCGTAGGCAAAGTGGTAAAACGATAAGATGATAGGCTTGTGTTGCCATCGGCATCGTTAAACAGCGTAGCCGTGACGGACGAAACCAGCAACGTGATGCCGTTATTGCCGGGCAGGTTGGGGTTGGTAATAGTAGGCGTAATAATCGCTGGGGCCGTTGCGGCGTGCACAGTCGCCGTTCCGACTGCCAACCAAACCAGCAAGAAGCTTGCTAATCGTAAGCGTGTTCTCATGTACTAAGTGTGTCGTGAAGTATGTGCTGAAAAGGATAGTTTGAACTATACCCTAGCTCAACTATGCTTCAAACTTACCGCACGAAGAAAACCCGGTTTCCAGGTTCTGTCTAAACTATAATTATTACTAGCCGAACGACAGCTTCTGCCAAACGACAAAAGCCCTCGCTACACTGAATGCTATGAGATTTTCGGCAATGGTGATAGCGATTATACGAATAATCTATGTTAACAAAGTGATAATATGAGATATATAAAGCTCTCCTTATCAAGCTTGCTTTTGTTCAACTTCCTTTAAAATAAAAAGCGCTACTCACTTGGGTAGCGCTTTTGGCAAAGGAGATTATCCATCAAGTGTGGTTTGGTCTGCTTACGGGCTTGACCATGACGACGACAGTTGCTGGCCTGCTTGCTAAGCAGCCGTTATGCTCACCGTTACCTTCCTCCTAACTCGCTATGCGACCGCTACATGCGCGCGGCGGAAGGTTAGCGGCGTAGTGCCGGTGTGCTTCTTGAAGAAGTTGTTGAAATACGTGGGATACTCAAACCCCAAGCTGTAGGCCACTTCGCCTACACTCCAGTCGGTGTGAGCTAGCAGCAGCTTGGCTTCCGTCACCAGTCGCTCGTTGATGTGGGCCGTGGTAGACTTGCCGGTTATTTCTTTCACCATGGCATTCAGGTGGTTGACATGGATAGCCATGCGGTCGGCGTAGTCGCTCGCCGATTTCAGCACGGGCTCCCGTAGCTGCGCCGTGACGGGAAACTGCACCTCCAGCAAGTTCAGAAACAACGACGTGATGCGCTCGGCCGCGTTAGCGGGCGCGTGTTGGGCCGAAGCCGGCTGCAGGCGGGCGGCTTCGTGGATGATGATGGAAAGCTGGTTGCGCAGCAAATCGTCCTTGTGGGCGTAATCCGACTCCAAATCCCGCCGCATCCGGGTGAAGGCGTCGGTGAAGTAGCGGACCTGCTCCGGGTCAAGGAAGTACACGGGGTTGCCTTCTACCTTGTAGAGCACCGTATCTTTCAGGCTGACGCCCCGCATAGCCGAGTGCAGAAACGACTCGGAAAAGCAGCACAGGTACCCTTGCTGTTCGCCGGAGCCCTCAACTACTTCCCACGCGTAAGGAATCAGGCGGTTGGTGAACACCAACGCGGGCTGGTTGACGGCGTAGCTGCGGGTGGTGTAGTGCAACTCATTGGCCCCTTCCACTACCAGCACCACCTTGAACAGGTCGCGGCGGTCGAAGTTGCCCATGCCGCACCGGGCTTCCAGCATGGTCATCACTTCGACGTCTCCGCTGGGAAAGTCCGTGGCCGGCTGGGAAAAAGCACGTGAGTTAGTCATCGGGTTGCTCAGCGCTTTGGCCAAGAGGCGGCGCTGCCGTAAGCCTATAACAGACGCGGGGAGCCGGAGTTTTGTTGCAGACATAGAGGCGAATGGACTGTGTAAGGTTTCGCTGCTTCCATCGGTCGTTTGTTGGGGGCAGGCAGTCACTTATAACTGTTGTATTCTTGGTCGGTCACGGGCCGGCCCCAGGTCACAATGCCCTTCTCAGTGTTGACGTTGAGCGAGATGTGCGTCATGCCTTGCTTGGGCGAGGCACCGTGCCAATGCTCCACGCCGGGCAACGCTTTCACCACATCGCCCTTGCGCAGCAGCCGGATGGGTTGGCCTTTTTCTTGGTAATAGCCCAGGCCCTCCGTCACCATCAGGATCTGGCCGGCTGCGTGGGTATGCCAGTTTGAGCGCGCCCCCGGTGCAAACGTCACGTTGCCACTCACGCAGTTGAAGGCCGGATCGTCCTTCACCAACAAGTAGACGTACACCTCGCCGGTAAAATTCTGGGCCGGGGCCCGGTCACCCTTCGGAAAGACGACGCCTGGCGCCGGAGTTGTTTTAGCAACAGGCGATGCTGTCGGAATAGTTTGGGCAAAGCTGGGCAAGCCAACTCCAACGGCTAGCGTAGCGGTAAGCAGAGCGAAGCGCGTCATGACAAGTATTTGAAAGTTAAGCAATTACACTCTCATAAGGAGACTTGCCCAGAACTATAGGTGTTTCACTACCCGCGCCGGTACGCCCGCCACAATGCTGTTGGCGGGTACGTCTTTGGTCACGACCGCGCCAGCTCCCACGATGGCATTTTCCCCAATGGTGACCCCGGGCATCACCGTTGCGTTGGCCCCCAGCCACGCGCCCCGCTTCACGATGATGGGCTTAGAGATGGTGCTGCGGCGCTGCCCGGGCTCAGTAGGGTGATTGGACGTGATGAGATTCACCTTTGGCCCCACTAACACATTGTCTTCCAATACGATACCACCCCGATCCATAAAGGTGCAAGCGTGGTTCACGAACACGTTCTTGCCGATGTGGATGTTGTGGCCGAAGTCGGTGTAAAAGGGCGGAATCATGAAAAACGTGTCGTCGACGGGCTTGTTGATCAGCTCGCTGAACACGCGGTTCACCTGCTCGTTGTCGTCCACCCGCATGGCGTTCAGCTCCGAAGTGATGCGAATAGCCTTGCGGATGATGGCGTAAATCTGCGGGTAGTCCGGGTCGTCGAGTGAAATGACTTCGCCGGCCAATTCCCGCTCAAATATGGTTCTGGGTTGAGGCTCCATGAATACTTTTACTGAATTGTAGAAGGGTCGCTTTACAGGACCTGACCGGTAGGGCAGCACAGGATTTCGTTGAAGTCCACGCCCTCATGCTGGCGCAGGTCTCCGGAGATGACGCGCACCGCATGCTTGGTGGCACAGTACATTGCGGGCAGACAGCGGAAGCAGCGCTACTTTACCTTCACGCCCGGCATCAAGGGAACGGTATCGATGAGCTCCAGGGATTTGATCATGCTCTGGGTGCTGGTTTTATACTTGAGAAAGTGGGGCGTTTGCACATGCGCTCGGTACGCCTCTTCGCTCGCGTATATTTCCAGAATTGTGATGCGGGTAGGATGGTCTTTCTCAACCACCGCATACAGTGTCAATACGCCCGGCTCGACGCGCAACGCCGTGGTGATGCCTTCCCGCAAAGCGGCTTTGTAGCGTTCGAGCTGCGCCGGATAGATGTCGAGTTTTGCCAGCCGCACAACTTGGCCATTGGTCTGGGCCGCCGCGGGTGCGGGCGCTAAAAGGGTTAACACAACTGCGCCAATCAGCAGTACTATGCCACCGCGGATGCTGCGGACTATGGCGAGGCCAGTCCGCTTCTTATTGAAACCTATACGCGAGCGCCAGGAATCATAACACAAGTTGTTCATACACAAATATTTACGACTACTTTCTTCCTGTATCCGGTGCCTTCGCCAGCACGGCGCAGGCTGCGTCCGCCTCCTTCTTCCCGACGCCTGCCTCGTCCAGCGCCACGATCTGCCGAAGCTGCGCCTCCGTCAGCCTGATGTGCAGGCCCATGCCTATATGCCCCTATAGCATCGGCTCGACGGCGGTGAAAGCTACTGCCCGAAGAAGGGTACGCCTCATAAAGCCAAGGTGAGTAAGCACAAAAGATGACCAGCAGCAGAGGTGAGCGTCTGTTAGCCGTGCGCGGCTTGGTATTCTTCGTCCGTGACGGGTTCCAGCCAGTTGGCTACCCCTTGGCTGACGTTGGGGTTGATGGCCAAGTGGGTAAAGAGGCTGTCGGAGGCCGCACCATGCCAGTGTACCACGCCGGGCGCGATGGTCACTGCGTCGCCGACGCGCAACCGCTGGGCCGGCTGGCCTTTCTCTTGGTAGTAGCCCACGCCTGCCGTCACGACCAAAATCTGGCCGGCCGGGTGCGAATGCCAGTTGTTGCGCGCGCCCGGCTCAAACGTCACGTCGCCGACGGTGCAGTCAGTGAGGTTTGCGCCGGCCAGCATCGTGACCCAGGCCGTGCCGATGAAGTTTTCCGCCGCGGCGCGCTTCGTACTGGCCGGGGTCTGGGGGATGTTGGTAGAGTTGCTCATAAGAAAGAGATACGGTAGTTAGCATAAGAAGTGCTTACCCAACATTCGGCATTAGATTATAACTAATTATTAATCAATTAGTTATACGACGATAGTTAATAATAACCTCAGTAAGCCGTTGGCGCTGGCGCCACCAGCTAGCTAATGACAAGACAAAGGTCCGCCATCCGCTTGCGGGGCGGGTAACGACTATCAAAGCGTTCAGTATACATTTCAAAGAACAAGCAGATACGCCAGCTAATCGTATCGCCGCGACTTAATGACCTTGCGGTAGTAAAGGTCAGATTTCATCCAGCCCGATCTTTCTCCTACTCACTGAAACAAAAACGCTCCGACCAAAGGGCCGGAGCGTTTTCTGAGATTTAAGTATGAACAAGCTACCAGGTGGAGCTTATTCCGCAAGCATTTATGTAGGGTTGAATTAGTACGTTTTGTTGCGGCCGCTGCTATCGACGAGTTGCCGCAACTGACCGCCGAAGCCGGCCTCGCCGATCAGCGCTTCCAGGTTCAGGTGGAATCGGTATTTCCAGAAGTGCTGCGGGTTGGCCGGCACGTTGATTTGCTCGTCCTGCGGGTTGGGGCGCCGCAAGGTTTCGTCCATCGCCAGCAAATCTTGGAGCGGGAAAATGGCCCACATGGCCGGCGAGTACAGGTGTTGCGCCGTGATTTCGCGGGCCACCCACGGCTCGCAGTAATAAGGTGCGGTTTCGCCCCAGTGGCCCAGCAGATGCTCGAAGTAGCGCTGGGTTTTTACGCGGTCTTCTTCCCACCAGCCGCGCACCGTGCTCATGTCGTGGCTGCCGGGGCTCACCACCGACAGATACGGCGCCGTGGCCGGGTTGCCGAATTCTACCTTTGGGTCGGAGGGCATGCGCTGAATGTTAAGCCCCAGAATACCAAGGGCTTTCATTACGCCCGGCACCGATTCGGGCACCATGCCCAAATCTTCGCCGCAGATGAGCATGTTGGTGGCGTAGCGAATGGCCGGCAGCTTGATCATGCCTTGCTCGCGCCAGAATTCCTCGTGGCGGCGGTAGAAGAAATCAATGTAAAGCTCGTGGAGGCGGTGCCGCGTGGAGTCGTCGAGTTCGCGGAAAGAATAGGTCTTGTCGAGGGTGATGCGCGGATGGTAGAAATCGTTGCCGGCGGGCAAAAACAGCACCTCGTTGACCAGCTTAAACAAGCCCGTCCGCAGCCACCGAAAATGGTCGGCGTTGCTGGGATCGGCGGCAATTTTCTGTTCTATCACTTCCTCAATTTGCCGCTGCGAGCGCACGTAGTCCTTCAGGCGCAGTACGCCGTGGTCATGCTCTTCCAGAAACTCGTCGCGCACGGCCGAGGCTTGGCCCTGAAAAATATCGTGCAGCAAATGCCAGCGGATGTAGGGCTCGCACAGGCGGTCGTAGTCGAACCAGCCGATGCGCTGCTCGATCTCGTGGCGGTGTAGCGGCAGGTCGGGCGCGAAGTGCGCCAGCAAGCCTTCTACCGAGTCGCCGTTGATTTCCCAAATCCGGAAGAAACCTAGGATATGGTCGATGCGCAGGGCGTCGAAGTAGCGGGCCAAGTGGCTCAGGCGGTTGCGCCACCACTGGTAGTTGTCTTGGGCCATGCGCTCCCAGTTGTAGGTCGGGAAGCGCCAGTTCTGGCCGGTGGTCGAAAAATCATCCGGTGGCGCGCCGGCCTGGCGGTCCATGTGGTAAAGTTCGGGCTGCGTCCAGGCATCGACGGAGTGCCGGTAGATGCCGATGGGCAAGTCTCCTTTCATCACTACGCCCCGGCGCCGGCCGTAGTCCACGGCTTCGCGCAGCTGCTTGTCGAGGTGAAACTGGGTGAAAAAGTGGATGCCAAATTCATCAAAATCAGGACCATCCTGCGCCGTGAGTTGCTCCAAACCACGCGGTGCCCGAAACTCCAGCGGCCACTGCTGAAAGTCGGCCGTCCCGAAGCGGTCGCGCAACGCCGAGAAGGCGGCGTACGGCACCAGCCACTGTCCCTGCTCATTAAGAAACTGCTTAAACTCCGGATCGGCCAGAAACGCTTGTTTTTCTTGTTTATATAACTTCTTAATAAACAACCACTTAGCATTCATTACCGGCTCGTAGTCCACGAAGTCGCGGTCGTTGAGCTCCTGGCGCAGCCGTTCGAGTTCCGCCTGATCGGTGGGCTCGGCCAACTGAGCTACGGCGTCGAGGTTGAGGTACAGCGGATGCAGGGCAAACACCGAAATGGCCGCGTACGGGTACGAATCGACCCAGGTATGCGTGGCGGTCGTGTCGTTGATGGGCAGAATTTGCACCATTTTAAGCCCTGTGCTTACGGCCCAGTCAACCAGTAACTTAAGGTCCGGAAACTCGCCTACACCCAGGCCGCGCTGGCTCCGCAGCGAAAACACGGGCAAGGCTACGCCGGCGCCGCGCCAGTTGCCGGTGGTGTAGCGGAAGCCTTCGTCGGCTTTGATGCGCAGCGTGTGCGGCTCCTGCGAAGGGGCAATAAAACGGTCGTCGCCGCCTTCCAGCTGCACAATCTGCTTTTCCTGCGGATCCCAGAGACCGTATTTGTATTGCACGTATTGCTCGGGCTGCTCCAGCGCCACGTCTGCCTGCCAGGTGGGGTAGTTGTTGTCGGATAGCAAAACGGCTTTGCGAGCATCCCAGGCGCCCAAGGCGGGGTCGGAGCCGAGCACGCAAATCTGGTGATTGGTATCGACGCGCGGCGCAACCAGCTGAAAGCGCACCACCGAGTCGGCCAGGCGCGCCGCCGGACGGTCGGAAACGGCCGCGACGGATGTTTCCGTGGTGGGGCGCGCCATCAGGGCCTGCGTGAAAGCGGCAGTGTGAAGTTCGTTGTCGGGTTGGGCCGGGGCACGCCAGAAGTCTTCCGTCAGCAGCCGCGAAAACTGTCGGCTGTCGTAGGCGATGGTGCGGTTGGGGCCCCACTCCCAGTCTTGGTTGCCGGTTTGCTCGTTGAGCAGCACGTACTTATAGTCCACGGTGCCAGGCGCGTCGTCGGGCAGGGTAATTTCCTGACTCCAGACGCCCGTGTCGGAATCGTAGTGCAGACTGAGCGCGTGGTCGAGGTTCCAGGAGCCCAAACTGGCCGCTGAACCGCACACCACGAGGCGCTGCCCCCAGGTGGTGCGGAAGGGAAGGGAAAAACGAAGAATCATGGGAATGCAATCGGATTGGAGACGAAAGATAGCAGAAAGCCCGGCCAGCCGGCTACGGCTCAATCCGTTTTGCAGCGCCCGCAAAGCCGCTGCTGCCTGAATAACCGCACCACAATCCTCTGCACCCTACGCACAGCTTCCGGCAGAGTTTACCGCCTATTTCCGCGGGGCCGCAATACCGCCTGTATCAAGGCGTTTGCTATGCATCTGATTATCAATACCCTGCCAGCAAATCCAACCCCAGGTCGCGTTTTTCCGTTGGTTTCCAGAGAACCCGCTAACCCATTTATCCCATACCCTTGCCTACGTACGTTCGCCGCACTCTTTATATCGTGCTGGGCTTGCTGGCCTTTGTGCTCCTCCTCGTCATTGGGGTGGTAGTGGCTTTGCAGTTTCCGGCCACGCAGGATTTTGCCGCTCGCAAAGCAGCAGAATACTTGCAGAAAAAAATAGGGACGGAGGTTCGCATCGGAAAATTTCGTTCCGACTTCCGGCATGCCATTTCTCTGGATGGCGTTTATATCGAAGACCAGCAGCGCGATACGTTGTTGTCGGTGGGTCATTTAGGCGTCAACATCGACCTATGGGCCCTGACCAAATCGCAGATCAACGTCAGCTCGCTCGAACTCAACGAAGGCACCGTGCACATCAAGCGCACCGAGCCCGACAGCGTTTACAACTTCGATTACATCATTAACGCCTTCACGGCCGGCGCCACCACGACCTCTACGCCCGCCGACACAACCGGCGGTTTCAAATACGACATTGGCGATCTGCGCCTGACCAATATTTTCCTCACCTACAATGACCAAGTCGATGGCATGAACGTGCGAAGCCGCGTCGGTGAGCTGGCCGTGACCATGGACGAAGTGAACGTGGATAAGTCTATCTATAAGATAGACAATGCGTTACTGCGCCGCTCGGGCTTCAACATTACGCAGACCAAAGTGCCGCCGGACACGCCCTCTGAGCCGCTTACGCTCACGTTTGGCCTGAACAAGGCTACGCTTGATACCGTGAGCCTGACTTACCGCAACAACCCGTCGGCGCAGTACATCAACGCCCGCATCGGGCAAGCGGAAGCTACCGCCGACAACATCGACCTGATCCGTTCGCGCATTGACCTTAATACGTTGCGTTTGCGCAACAGCAGCCTTGCCTACGCCCAAAACGAGAACGTGCCCACCGAGCAGCGCGTGGTCAACCCGGCCGAAGCGGTACGCAATCTGAATGAATCGGTAGAAAAAGCTACGGGCCAGCCCACGAGTTGGGTCGTGACGCTGAAGAAATCCGACGTGAGCGGGCTGGGCGTTGTTTTCGACAACTTCAACGAGCCCAAGCAGCGCACCCGCGTGCCCGGCATGGACTATAATCACTTAAATTTTAGTGATTTAAAACTCAACACTGATAATCTATTTTACTCCGAAAATCGCACTACCGGCCGCATCAACGAGCTGGCCGGCAAGGAGCAGAGCGGCTTTCAAATTGACCACACCGAGGCGGATGTCGTGTTCGATTCGGTGCAAACCCGCCTCGACAACCTCGACCTGATTACGCCGCACACGCGCATCCGCCGCACGCTGGCCATGGGCTACGAAAGCCTCGATGCCTTGGCCGACGTGAAAAAGCTGCCTAATCTGCGCATCGAAGGCGACCTGCGCGACGTGCGCCTGGGCTTCCGCGACATTCTGTACTTAGCACCCGATTTGGCCTCTACCCCACCCTTTACTACGGGGCCTAACCAATCGGTGCTGGTAAGCGGGCGGGTGAACGGCCGCGTGGGTGACCTCCGAGTGCAAAACCTTGATTTTGTGGGCTTTCGCAATACTACATTGCGCGCCAGCGGTCGCATTCAGGGCTTGCCCGAAGTGGATCGCCGCTTATACACCGACCTGAACATCGCTCAGTTCACGACTTCCGAAGCCGACATTCGCAGCTTGGTGCCGAAGGGCACGATTCCGGCGGGTTACAGCCTACCGCCCCGCATCGCGGCTTCCGGCACGTTCCGTGGCCGGCCAACGGCGATGGTGTTTGACACCAACCTGAAGGTGAATACCAGCTTCGGCAACGCTACGGCTGTGGTGAACATGCAGCCCGGTCCGGCCGGTCGGGAGCCCGTTACGGCCCGCTTCAACGTGCAGGGTTTCGATGTGGGCAAGGTGTTGCGCGACCCCACCATCGGCCGCATCACGACCAGCGGCACGCTCAATGCCCGCGGTCTCGACCCAGCCACAATGCAGGGGCGCCTGGTGGCTACTGTGCAAAGCGCTCGCTACCAAGGATATACCTATCAGGATATCAACGCGACGGTTGACATCGACCGCAACAAATACGACATCGTAGCGCGCAGCCAGAACGATCCGAACCTAGCCTTCAACCTCGATGGCACCGTGAATCTGCGCAATGCCAATGTACCGGCGTACGCGTTCAACGTGAATTTGCAGGGCGCTAACCTAACCAAGCTGGGCTTCTATACCGGCGGCGACTTGCGGGTACAGGGTAACCTCGTAGCCGACCTGAGCGGGGCCGACGCCAACTCTATAAACGGTACTTTTTCGGGCAATAAGCTCGTGATTGTGCGTGATAACCAGCCCATTGCCATCGACTCGGTGCAGGGCAGCATTGTGCAGCGACCGGGCCGTACGGAACTGGTGTTCAACTCCAATCTGGTGAAAGCCAACCTTGCCGGCAATACGCCGCTGGGCGACGTGGCCACCGTATTGCAACAACACATCGATCGCTACTTCGACCTGCCCGGCGTGCGCTACCAACCGGGTGGGCCCGCGCGCAACTTTACCTTCGACGCGCAAGTACTTAATACACAAACTATTACAAAACTCGTTCCGGGCCTCACGGAGCTTTCGCCTTTCGTCCTGAATGGCAGCTTCGACAGCCGCGCGGCCAACCTTACGGTGCAATCGCGGGTGCCGCTGATTGTGTACACCGGCTACCGCCTCGATTCGCTGCGCCTCAACGTCGACTCCGATCCGCAGAAGCTGGAGTATGCTGTGCGGCTGCGGCAAGCTTCGCAGGACACGACGCTACGCCTGCCCAACCCAAGTCTGACGGGCAATATTCAGAATAACCGCGTGGGCACGCACCTGCGCATTGCCGAGTCGGACAGCGCCACGAAGCTTGACCTGGCGGGCGTGTTACAGGTTCTGAATCAGGGCAATACATATGCGTTCAGCTTCGATCCGAAGCTGGTAGTCAACAACATGAACTGGACGGTAGCGCCCGGCAACCAGATCGCCTACACCCTGCCAACCGGAGCGATTCGGGCGCAGAACGTGCGCTTGAGCCAAGGCAGTCAGTTTATCGAACTGCAAACCTTGCCCGGCGCCGATTACCCCTTGCAAGCCCGCCTCGGCAACCTCGACCTCAACATGCTGGCCACCGCCGCGGGTCAGCAAGATTCCTTGTATGGCGGTACGCTCAACGGGCAGGCCGTGGTGCGGGCCATCGGGCAGCCGCGCATGGCCTTTACTTCCGATCTGATGCTGAGCAACTTAGCCTACAACAAATCGGTCATCGGCGATGTAGCGCTCAAAGCCACCAACCCTTCTGCCGACCGCTACCTCGTGGATGCACGCCTGACTGGCGGCCCCAACAACAACGATGTGCGGGCGACCGGCTCGTATTTGGCTAGCGGCGCCCTCGACATGGTCGTGAATCTGAACCGCTTTAACCTGAGCACGGCCGAACCCTTCTCGGCCGGCCAGCTTCAGCAAACCAAGGGTTACCTAAGCGGTGCGCTTACGGTGCGCGGCACGACTGCGGCTCCCCAGATCCGGGGCAGCATACAAACCAACGACGCGGGCTTCACGCTCACGCAGCTCGGCGCGCCCTTTACCCTACCCAACGAAAGCCTGACGTTTGACGAGCAAGGCATTGCGTTCCGGGACTTTACGATTCTGGATTCGCTGCAAAACAAGGCTATTGTAAATGGCTACGTCTACACCAAAAACTACATCGACGACTACCGCTTCCAGCTGCGGGCCATTACCAAAGATTTCATTGCCGTGCAGAGCACCGCGCGCGATAACCCCTTGTACTACGGCAAGTTGGTGGTCGATTCCGATACCCGCATTTCGGGTACGCTCAACTTGCCCGTGATCCGCACGACGGCCACCGTGGTGAAGCCTTCAGACCTGACGGTGGTAGTACCCAACGACGATGTGGGCCGCGTGGAAAGCACCGGTATCGTGGAGTTTGTGGATATGAGCGCGCCGCTCGATACCATGTTGGCGCGCAAAACCAAGCTGACTGCCCAGGCGGCCAGCGGCTATAATGTAAGCGCGACCATAACGGTCACGGACGCGACGCCGTTCACCATCATTGTCGATCAGACGTCGGGCGATAACCTGAAGGTGCAGGCCAACGGCACGCTGAGCACCAGCATCGATCAGGCGGGCTCTATTACGCTCAGCGGCCGCCTTGCCGTGGAGCAGGGCCACTACCACATGTCACTCTACGACCTGACTGAGCGTGATTTCGACATTGCCAAGGGTAGCACCATTACGTGGTCCGGCGACCCCTACAATGCCCAGGTCGACGTATCGGCTATTTACAAGGTGCGCGCGGCGCCGGCTGAGCTGCTGTCGGGCCAGGGCACTACCATCGACGACCCCACGGTGCGCAATACGCTGCCTTTCCAGGTGTACCTGAACGTGGATGGTGATCTGCTCAAACCCCTGATTAGCTTCGACATCCGGTTGCCGGAAGAAGCCCGTTCTAACGTGCGCAACCAGATCGAGGCCCGCCTGGCGCAGCTACGCGAGCCCAGCCAAGTCGATGCCCTCAACAAGCAAGTGTTCTCGCTGCTGGTGCTGAACCGATTCCTGGCTGAAAACCCATTCGAGTCGAGCGGCGGCAGCATTGTAAACGAGCAGCTTCGCGGCAGCGCTAGCCAAGTGCTTACCAGTCAGCTTAATAAGCTCACGGGCAGTTACCTTTCCAACCTGGGCGTGGAACTGGGCGTGAATTCGCAGGCTGACTTCTCCTCTGGCTCCGAAAAAACGCGGACCGACCTGAATGTGGCCGTGCGGCGGCAGCTGTTCAACGACCGCGTCACCGTGCGCCTGGGCACCGACGTACCGCTGGCCGGCGGCAACCAAGCCTCCAGCGGGCAGCAAAGCATCAGCAGCTTTGCCGGCGACGTGAGCGTGGAATACGACATTCTGGCCAACGGCCGCCTGCGCCTGCGCGCCTACCGCAACAACGCTTACGGCGACATCGACGGGCAGTACGTACGCAACGGGGCATCGCTCATTTTCCAGCGCGATTACCAGAACCTAGCCGACTTGTTTAAGGGCATCGACAAAAACCTGAAAACCGAGCGCAAAGAGGGCAAGCAGCGCGACAAGCAGGACAAGCAAGCCGCCCAAGATTCCGTCAAAACCGTGACCGAAGCGCCCCGCCGCGACTCGACCCGCGTAGCACGCCGCCCCACCACTTCGGGGCGCTAAGAGCAAATACGCAGGCTTTAGATAAATAATTGACAACCACTTAGTTACCTAATATGTTACGATTCCGACGCCTGGACCTCACCCCTCTCGCTCCGCGCCGCGAGGCCCCGAGGAGCGAGATGCTCTGGGGCAAGTCGTTGTATAGCTCCGCTTGGCTGCTTCGCGGAGTTGGCCTCACAATCGCTTTATTAGCAGGAAGTTGCAGCGGTACCAAGTTTATTCCGGAAGGCGATAAGCTCTACACCGGCGGCGCCGTAAAAGTCAAGTCGCAGAGCTCGATCCCGAACGAGTCGGTGCTGACGGCTACCCTGGAAGCGGTAATTACGCCCAAGCCCAACAGCTCGATTTTGGGGATGCGGCCGAAGCTGTATTTCTGGCACATGGGCGAGGGCAAAACCAAAGGGTTGGGCCACTTGCTGGCCGATAAATACGGCGAAGCGCCAGTGTTGCTCAGCAAAGTAGACACGGCGAAAGTTCAGGATTTGATGGCTAACCGGCTGAACAACAGCGGGTACTTCCATCCGAAAGTTAGCAGCGAGGTAAAAGTGAAGGCTAACACCGCGTCCGTCGACTACACGGCTACAGTACATAAGCCCTACACCATCAAGGAAATCCATTTTCCGGATTCGACGGGCTTGCTGGCGCGGGCCATCAAGGCCACCGAGTCGGGCTCGTTGCTGAAGGTGGGCGACCCCTATAATCTGCAAACCTTTGTAAATGAGCGCGTTCGCATCGATGCGGCACTCAAAAACCAAGGCTATTATTATTTCTCGCCCGATTACCTTCTGTTTCAAGTAGATAGCACGCTCGACAACGAAGCCAATGTGTATCTGAAGGTAAAAGAAACCATTCCGCCGCGGGCGGCGAAGCCTTACGTGCTCAACCGCGTGACGCTCAACACGCAATATTCGCTCTCGGACACCACCGAAACAACTCGTCCGGTTATGTTTCGGGGCTATCGCTATGTGCCTGACGAGCAGGTGTTTCGGGCGCGGGCCATTACCAACGCCGTTTTCATCTACCCCGACAGCCTCTACCGCCGCCGCCGCGCCGACCAGACGCTGAGCCGTCTGATGAGCCTGGGCACGTTCAAGTTTGTGGACACCCGCTTCCGCCCGGCCCGCAATCTCCCCGACTCGGCGGGTTACGGGCACCTCAACGCCACCGTGCGCATGACGCAGGTGCCCAAGAAGTCGCTGCGGGCCGAGTTGCAGATGAATACGTCCAACATCTTCACGGGGCCGGCCTTTGTGGTGCAATTTCGCAACCGCTCGGCGCTGCGCGGAGCCGAGCAGTTGCTGATCAACGCCAACGCTTCGCTGGAAACCGGCAAAGGCGCGCTATCGGGCGTTACCTCGACGCAGTATGGCATTGACGGTCAATTGCTTGTACCGCGGCTCATTACTCCGCCTTTCGACATCCGGCTGGTTAACTCCGACTTCCAGCCGCGGACGTTTTTCAATGCGGGCTACAAGTACGTGCTGCGCACCAAATACTTTCAGGAAGACATCTTCAACCTGGGCTACGGCTACAGCTGGAAGACCAAGCTCACCAATGAGCAGCAATTGCAACCCATTGACTTACAATATCTTAGACTAAGCAACCAGGAAAAGGTATTTAAGGATTTGTTGGCGGCGCGGCCGTTTCTAGCCAACAGCTTCCGACAGCAGTTCATTCTGGGCAGCAGCTATACCTACACCTACAACCAGCAAGTGCTGGAGCAGCGCCGCAACCAGATGTACTTCAGCGGCGGCGTGTCGTTGTCGGGCAACGTGGCCCACGCCTTGCAAAGCCTGAGCGGCGCCAAAAAGACCGATACCGGAGCCTACGCGCTCTTTGGGCAGGAGTACTCGCAGTACACGAAGTTCGATCTGGAGTTCCGCAACTATTACCGCACTTCGGTCAACCCAACCAGCGGCAACAAGATCGCCACGCGCCTGCTGGTGGGCGTGGGCTTGCCCTACCAGAACTCCAACGTGCTGCCCTACCTGAAACAGTACGGCATCGGCGGACCCAACAGTGTGCGGGCCTTCAACGCCCGCGGCATTGGCCCCGGCACCTACCGCACGCCCGATAGCCAGCAAAACGGCTTCTACGACCAAGTAGGCGACATCCGGTTGGAGGCCAACGCCGAATACCGCCAAGACCTGTTTCCGTACGTGAAGGGCGCCTTGTTTGTGGACGCGGGCAACATCTGGCTGGTCAACGCCGACCCCAGCCGGGCTACCTACGTGAAAGGCGAAAACGGCCAGCCCGTCCGCGATTTTCAGGATGGCCAGTTCCGATTCAATACGTTCCTGAAACAGTTGGCCATCGGGGCCGGCGCGGGCATCCGCATCGACGTGCAGTTCTTCGTCATTCGCCTCGACGCGGCCTACCCGCTGGTGTATCCGTACAGCAACGAGTCACTGGAAGTCCCCGGCACCAATCCCGGCGACCCGTCGATCATCTACTCGGCCAACAAGACGGGCTACAAAGTCATTAAGCTCAACATCGCGATCGGGTATCCCTTCTAGGCTGCTACGCCCCGCGCCACCAAGCAAAAGCCCCGACACTGGTAAGTGCCGGGGCTTTCGTTTATCCTGATTTTGGGCCGATCGGCTATTGCTTTGCTACTGCGTCCTGCTTAGCAATCACGTTGAAATTCAGCGTAAAATCATTGTCGATGGCCTTGTCGCCGAGGCTTTCGAAGAACGATGTGGAGCGGAACTTGATGTCGTATTTGGTGCGATCGACAGTGGCGGTGCCGCTGGCAGCCGCAATGCCGTTTTTCACGCCCACCTTCGCCGGAAACGTGATGCTATTGGTAATGCCTTTGATGGTCAGATCGCCGGTCACGGTCATGTTGTTGGCGTCGGCCGCGGCTCCTGCAATCGGGGCGATGCTGGTGATTTTGAATGTAGAGGTCGGATTCTTTTCCACGCTGAAGAAATCGTCGGACTTGAGGTGGCCCACCAGTTTGGCATTCATGCCGGCGTCGGTGAGGTCTTCGTCTTTCACCGTGGTCATATCCACCACAAACGTGCCGCCCGTCACCTGATTGCCTTTTACCAGCACACTGCCCTCCTTGAACTGCATGGTGCCGGTGTGCTGGCCGGTTACCTTTTTGCCCACCCAGCCCAGCGTGCTTAGCTGAGGCTGAAGCTTGTAGGTGGCCGCCTGGGAGCGGGCGTCAATAGCGCCAACGGATTTTACCATGGGCTTTTTCTGGGCCGTAGCCGAAGTGGCCAGCAAGGCGCTGGTCAGCAGGAAAAGCAGAGTTTTTTTCATGAGACAGTGGAAAGGGAGGGTTAGGTAGAGTACTGACGGATAGCACGTTACTTTCCGCATAGGTAAGGTAATGACGGAGAAAACTACTTCCTAATTCTTCTTTTTGCTCCGGTTGCCACCCACCGACGAAATCCAACTCCGTGGGAACCCACTTCTGGCGCTTGCAGACCAGCTTTGCTTTACCCCATTATCCTGAGACAGACAGACTATTCCAGCGCCAAAATCCGGCTCAGGCTTGCATCTGGAGTTGTATTTAACTATATTATAATCAACACATTACACCAACAAACATCCTGTACGTTTCCGGTCACTCCTAAACACTTCACCCATGAAATCCAGTTTCATCCACAAGGACAGTCCGGGAGTAGTGGTGCCGCCGCCCTTCCTGTACGTCCTGATCTTTTTGGCGGCCTTTCTGCTCCAGCGCTGGCTGCTGCCGCTCGATGATGCCCTGTGGCAGCACATGTCGGTGAAGGTGCTGGGCGGGGCCTTTTGTATTGCTGCCTTTGCGCTACTCGTCTCGGCTGTTACGCAGTTCCAGCGAACCCATAACACAGTCGTAACCGTACACCGCGCCAACTCCCTTCAGACTACCGGCGTGTATCATCTGACGCGCAACCCGATGTATCTCGCCCTGCTGCTGCTGTATGCAGGCCTGGCCTGCCTGGTGGGTGGGTGGTGGCACTTGATTTTGTTGCCCCTCCTAATCCTCATCGTGCAGGAGTTCGTTATCAAACACGAGGAGCATTACTTGGAACAAGCGTTCGGCCAACAGTACCGGGATTACAAACACACCACAAGACGTTGGCTGTAAGCCTCTTAAACGTCAAACGCTAGTCTGCACTCCTTAACACGCAAGCACGTAAAAGCCCGTCTGTTGTACACAGACGGGCTTTTACGTAAATTATTTATTGTCAAGCACTTATGCTTCAACAGCCAAGCCTCGGCGTTTGGCTTCGGCTTCGGCGGTAGCGGCTCGCGTGGGCACCACCGTCACGACCACATACTTCGAGGTGGGCGTGTTGCTGGTTTTGGCCACGCTGGCCACGGGCACGAGCGGGTTGGCCTCGGGGAAGTAGGCTGCCACGTTGCCCTTCGGGATGTCGTAGGGTACGGCCACAAACTTGAGCACGGTGCGCTGATCGCCTTCGAAGTGGCTGGTGATGTCGATCAGGTCCCGGCTCTTGATGCCGCGCGCAGCCATGTCCTGCTCATTCATGAACAGCACGCGGCGCTCGCCGTGGATGCCGCGGTAGCGGTCGTTGTACTCGTAAATGGTCGTGTTGAACTGGTCGTGGCTGCGGACGGTCATCAGCACGAGCTGATCGGGCTCAAGCTTGTACTTTTCTAGCTCGGTGGTGGTGAAGTTTGCCATACCGTTTTTGGTGGTGAACTTGCGTTCGCGCGGACCGTTGGGCAGGTAGAAGCCGCCGGGCTTGCGCAGCTTCTCGTTGAAGTTGTCGAAGCCCGGAATCACGCGGCTGATGTGGTCGCGGATGACGTCGTAGTTTTCCGTCATGGCTACCCAGTCGGCGATATTCGTCCGTTCGCCCAACGTAGCAATGGCCACGCCGCTGATGATGGCCACTTCGCTCATCATCTGGCCGGCCAACGGCACCAGCACGCCTTTGTTCTGGCTCACGACGCCCATCGAGTTCTCGCAGGACGTCATCTGGTGTCCTGACTTTTGCATGTCGATGTCGGCGTGCGTAAAGCAGGGCAAGAGCAGACTGGTTTCGCCCGTGGTGAGGTGGCCGCGGTTAAGCTTGGTGCCCACAAACACGGTCAGCTTCTGCTTGCGCATGCCTTCGGCAATGACTTCGGTATCGGGGCCGGCGGCCAGCAGGTTGCCACCGAGGCTAAAGAAGACCTTGGTTTTGCCCTTGTACATGGCCTTGATGGCCTCGACTGTATCCAGGCCGTGCTCGTAGGGCGGCGTGAAGTGAAACTCCTTGGCCAAGGCATCCTGAAATTCTTTGGTAGGCTGCTCCCACACGCCCATCGTGCGGTCGCCCTGCACGTTGGAGTGACCGCGCACGGGGCAGGTACCCGCACCGGGCTTGCCGATGGCGCCCTTCATAAGGTGCAGATTCACAATCTCTTGGATCGTCTGTACGCCTTGGCGCTGCTGGGTCACGCCCATGGCCCAGCAGGTAATGATCTTTTGCTTGGTCGCGATCAGGTTAGCAGCTTCCAGCAACTGCGCCCGCGTAATGCCGCTGAGCTCTTCAATGTCTTCCCAAGACGTATTGCGGATGTTCTGCTCAAACGACTCAAAGCCCGTCGTGAACTCTTTGATAAACACCTGATCGATTACGTGGCCGGGGTTCAGGTCTTCGGCTTCGAAGAGGTGCTTCATGATGCCGCGTAGCAGGGCCATGTCGCCGTCTACGCGCACTTGCAAAAACACATCGGTGATCGGCGTGCCGTCGCCCATCAGAGCGCCCAGCGCCCGCAGCGGATTCATGAAATCCTGCGGATTGCGGAAGTGGTTGAGTCCTGCCTCCAGCAACGGATTGACGCTGATGATTTTAGCACCGTTGCGCTTGGCCTTCTGCAAAGCCGTGAGCATGCGCGGATGGTTGGTGCCGGGGTTCTGCCCGATGATGAGAATGACCTCGGCATCGTAAATGTCGTTGAGCGTAACCGACCCTTTGCCCAAGCCCAGCGTAGGGCTGAGGGCCGCGCCGCTGCTCTCATGGCACATGTTGGAGCAATCGGGTAAGTTATTGGTCCCGAACATCTTAGCAAACAACTGAAACAGGAATGCCGGCTCGTTGGGTACTTTGCCCGAGGTATAAAACACGGCCTCGTGGGGCGAATCCAGCGCGTTCAGGTTGTCGGCGACGAGTTGGAAAGCATCCGACCAGGCAATGGGCGAGTAATGGTTGTCGCCGGGGCGCTTCACCATAGGATGCGTCAGGCGACCCGCGTTGTTTTGGTCGCGGTCGCTCATGCGCGAAAGCTCAGCCAGGCTGTGCCGGGCAAAAAACTCCGGACCCGCGGCTTTGTCGTCGGCATCGGAAGCGGTGGCTTTGGCGCCGTTTTCGCAAAACTCAGCGATAGAGCGATGATCGTCGGGGTCGGGCCAGGCGCAGCTCGAGCAGTCGAAGCCGTCCTTTTGGTTCATGTTGAGCAGCCCCTTGGTGCCGCGGGTAAGGCCGCCTTCCGTCCAGCTAAACTCCATCGACTTCACCACGGCCGTAATGCCGGCGGCCACCTTCGCGCGGGCTTCCAGCTTGAGGCCCGTCAGCTTGTCCACGGGCTGCGCCAACACCGGATGAACGTACTTGGCAAATGCTACTTCCGGGGCCGGAATGCGGCTCTCATCACGATCTCCTTGGGGGTCGGGCCGGTAATGATCGTTGGTAGGGGCAGCGCCTTGGTCGGGGCGCTCGCCACTCTTCGGAACGTTGGTTTCGGCGTGCTGCTCTTCGGTTTTGCCGGCTTTGCTGGGGTCTTCGGCGGGTGATTTTTCCATGGGGGCTGCGAGGTAATTTCGGGGTGGAATCAGCTATAAAATCCGGAAAACCAGATCAGTGCCGACAATCGAGGTCCTTCTCAACTAGAATACGTAATTCCTGGGTTTCAGTCACATGCAGCTTCTCTGAAAAGCCAATGTCGGAGCCCGTAACCCATTGTTGGGCCAGGGCGGCGGGCACGCGCACGGCCATCGAACCGCTAGCGTAGAGTATGCGAACGGTGTCGCTGGGGTCGCCTTCGGGCAGACGTTCTAGCGAGTATTCCAGCTGATCGTCGGGGTGCGGACCAAGCCGGACGCTGGACGAGACGCGGCCGGTACGGCCGAAGTGCTGCACCTCGTCGTCGGACAGGCGCAGGCGCACAGAGTTGTCTTCGATGCGGAGCTTCATGCAGAATGGGTGGCGTGATGAGTGGAAGGATCGGCGGGGGTTTCCGCCTGAATACGCCACGCACCGGTATAAATGTTATAGCGCTGCTGCCGCACAAAGCCCAACAAGGTCATGCCGAAGTCGGCGGCGGCTTGCACCGCCAGGCTGCTCGGCGCGCCCACAGCGGCCAGCACCGGAATGCCCGCCACGGCTGCTTTCTGCACCAGCTCAAAGCTGGCCCGCCCACTCACCAGCACAATGTGCTCATGCAGAGGCAGTTGCTCATTAAGCAAAGCAGCTCCAATCACCTTATCCAGGGCGTTGTGCCGGCCTACGTCTTCGCGCAGCAACAGCAGTTCGCCCGTAGCCGAAAACAGCGCTGCTGCGTGCAGGCCACCGGTTTGTTCAAACAGCGCCTGGGCTTCGCGTTGGCGGGCTGGCAATTCATGAATAACGCGGGCCGCCACGTACGGACCCGCCGTAGGCAGCACGGGGCAGGAAGACGCATGCACCGCGTCGATGCTGGTTTTGCCGCAGACGCCGCAGCTCGACGACGTGTAGAAGTGGCGTTCGAGGCGCGGCATATCGGCCACAACGTGCGGCGCGAGCTCGGCGCGCACCACGTTTTCGCGCTCCTCTTCTTTTTCCACATCCGGGCAATAGATCACGCCGGTCAGATCGTGGCGGCTCTGGATGAGGCCTTCGGTGAGCAGAAAGCCCGCCGTCAGCTCGAAGTCGTGGCCGGGTGTGCGCATCGTGATGGCCAGCGTGCGGTGCTCCCGCGCACCCGTCGGCCCAAAGCCCACCCGAATTTCCAAAGGTTCTTCGGCCGCCACCACATCCGATTCCGTTACGAAGTGATCGCCCGCTACTTTTTGCACGGTAGCGTATTCGTAACTGGTGGCAGGTAGGAAAACAGGCAGCACGGGTAGGACGTTTTAAGCGTTGAAGGAGCAGCCGAGGAGCGTTTGCAAGCCGCTGCCTCTCTAACCTTCTGGCGCGTTAGAAGTTTGTAGCAGCAACCGACCTTGCAGCTGCTTTTTCCTATCAACGGCGTTTTTTTGCTATAGTTTTGCAAGGTTTTGACTATCAATTATTTATATATTCAGATAAACGCCGCCTACTTCTCTCTCTTTAACTAGCCTGATGGTGCTTACTTCCCTCGAACAGCAACGCTACCGCCGCCATTTGCAGCTTCCCGAAATCGGGGAGACCGGGCAACTGGCCCTGCAAGCCGCGCGGGTGCTGGTGGTGGGCGCGGGCGGCTTGGGCTGCCCGGTGCTGCAATACCTGGCCGCGGCCGGCGTGGGCACGCTCGGCATTGCCGACGCCGACCACGTGGAAATCAGCAACTTACAGCGCCAGATCCTGTACGGCGCCGCCGACGTGGGCCGCTCCAAAGCCGAAGCGGCGGCCGAAGTAGTTCATCGCCTCAATCCGCTGGTGCGCCATGAAGCCTACCCGTACCGCGTCGATCGGGCAACGGTGCGCGAGCTGGTAGCCAAGTACGACGTGGTAGTCGACGGCACCGACAACTTCCCGACCCGCTACCTGCTCAACGACGCCTGCGTCAGCCTGGGCAAGCCGCTGATCTCGGGCGCCATTTACAAATTCGAAGGCCAGGTTTCGGTGTTTAATTACCAGGGCGGCCCCACATACCGATGCCTGTTTCCGCAGCCGCCTTCGGCCGCCGAAGCGCCCAACTGCGACGCGACCGGTGTGCTGGGCGTGTTACCGGGCATCATTGGCTGCGCCCAAGCCACTGAAACCCTGAAGGTTATCCTAAACCTGGGCGAAGTCCTCAGCGGCAGGCTTTGGGTGTTCGATGCGCTGACCTTTCAGACGCGGGCATTGCGTTTTCCGCGCCACCCCGAGCGCGCGCTCGTCAACCTCGATACGGCCGACCAAGCTGATTACGCCGAGCTGTGTCAGCCGGTATTCGCCGCCATCACGGCGCGGGAGCTGCAAGCGCAGTTGGCCTCGGCCACGCCGCCGTTTCTGCTCGACGTGCGCGAGGCCGATGAGTATGCGCTGGTGCATTTGGCCGGCGCCACGTTGGTACCTTTGCAAAAGCTCGCGGAAATGGCCGCCCGACTGCCGCGCCATCATCCGGTGGTCGTGTACTGCCATCACGGCGGCCGCAGCGCCAAAGCTATTCAGTTACTACACAGCACGTTAGGCTTCAATAACCTAACCAACCTTACGGGCGGTATTCATGCCTGGGCTACTGAAGTAGACCCAACGATGCCGCAGTATTGAGAAAATTCGGATTGAGCGAAGCCTGAGACATCTGAATCATAATTACCTATCTACTAATCAGTTACAAGCACACCTAATACAGCATGCCGCTTACTGCTTCTCCCCCATTACGCCGCCTCATTCGCTTCGACCGCAACGAGCTGGCCGGGGCTTTCGGCGACCTGGGCACGGACTTGCCGTTGATTATCGGCGTGATCGCGGCCTCGGGCATGGACAGCGCCAGCGTCTTGGTCATGTTTGGGTTGATGCAGGTGTTTTCGGGGCTGTGGTACGGCTTGCCCATGCCGGTGCAGCCGCTCAAGGCGTTTGCGGCGCTGGTAATCGCCCAAAAAATTCCGGGACGCGTCATCTATGGCGGCGGCTTGGCCATTGGCGTCAGCATGTTGGTGCTGGCCGCTACGGGTCTTATTGATGCACTGGCGCGCCTAGTACCAAAGCCGGTAATTCGTGGGATTCAGTTTGGCCTGGCCTTACAGCTCGCTACGCTGGCTCTAAAAGACTACGTGCCCGCCGACGGACTAGGAGGCTATGCGCTGGCCGCGGCGGCTTTCACCGCGACGGTTGCGCTGCTGGGCAATCGGCGTTGGCCGGCCGCGTTAGTTGTTATTGCTCTGGGAGTTATCTACGCACTGATCTTTAAGCTGGACTTGGCCACCGCCCAGAAAGCCTTTGCGTTTCATGGGCCCAGCTGGCATACGCCTTCCCGCGCCGACATCCTGACGGGGGCCGTGCTGCTGGCCTTACCCCAGATTCCGCTGTCGTTGGGCAACTCCATTTTGGCCACCAAACAGGTACTGCACGACCACTTTCCGGAGCGCCACATTACGGTGCGGCAGATCAGCTTCACCTACGCCCTCATGAATTTGGTGAATCCCTTCCTGGGCGGGTTTCCGGTGTGCCATGGGTCGGGAGGCTTGGCGGGGCACTACGCGTTTGGGGCCCGCACGGGCGGCTCGGTGGTGTTGTACGGCGGCTTGTTTTTGGTGCTGGGCCTGTTTTTCAGCCAAGGCTTCGCGCAGGTCGTCCAGATATTTCCGCTGCCGGTGTTGGGGGTACTGCTGTTGTTCGAAGCCCTGACGCTGGCAGCTCTGCTGCGCGACATCGCCGGCACCCGCGCCGATTTGCTGGTGGCGCTGCTCGTGGGCCTGCTGTGCGCCGGCTTGCCGTATGGCTACTTGGTAGGCTTGGTAGTGGGTACCACTATTTACTACGCCATGCGCCGCGGCTGGGTAGGCATCGGAAAGTAACCCTTTTCAACTATCTTATTATCAATTACTTACCAAACCCACCTTGCCAAGCGGCCAACGCTTGCTGACGCTCTCTTTGAACGCGGTCCAGCAAGGCCGCCGAAGGGCTGGTGCCTAAGTAGATGGTCGTGCCCTTCTCGCGGGCGTACGGATTGGTGATTTCGCCTACTTTCCGAAAGGACTGAAAATAAGGGATTAAGTCATGGGGGTAGCCTTCGCCAACCAGCAACAAGTGCCGGTAAGGCCGGGCGGGCGGGTCCGGAAACCAAGTAGCGTAGCTGCCGTTGAAGCTGGTGGCCGCTGGCATCGCCCGATGGCGGTTGTAGTAGTTAATGGCTCCTGCCTGGCCGTAGTTATCACATTTGATTAGAGTTGCTGCGCGCGTCGAATCGGGTAGGGCTTGGTAGGCCAGCCACGCCTTATCGGCTAGTTCCTGCCAGCCCAGCATGTCGGCGTAGTCTTGCGGCAGGGGGTGCAGTTGGCCGTCTTCCCAGCGCGTTGCCCCCGATTTCTGGTAAAACGGCACGTGCCCGAGCCGCTCCATTTCGCTAGGAGAAAACGCGGGCAAGAAGTACGGGAACCCCGGCAGCAATAGCAGAAAAGGGATCGCCAGCAGTACGGGCCGCAGCATCCATTCCAGGCGCGGCCGTCGGGCCAGCGTGGCCTGCCACCATACGGCACCCACCGAAAATAAGGCCGGATAGTAACCCAGCGCGTAATAGCTTTTGCCGTGTAACACGCTCAGGATCAGCAGCCCTGCTACGTAGAGAATGCCCACGCAGCGTGCTTCCGGCGCCGGCCGGCCCCGCAGCGCCGCCCACAAGCCGGGCACCCACACAATAAGGGCCGGAAAGCACATCAGGAGCTGATCTTTCCAGAAATCGGCGAGCGAAACGTGCACCAGCTGGCTTTCACGCAACAGCGCCATGTGGTGCCGAAACGGCAGTCCGTGGCTTACCTGCCACCACAGGTTGGGACCGCAAACCAGTAGCCCCAGCCCTGCCGCCAGCCAGAAGGACCGCGTTGTGAGCAAGCGGCGCAGCGGCGTCAGGAACAGTGCAGGCAGCAAAGCCGCCACAAAGAAAAACGTAGTGTATTTGTTCAGCACTGCCAGCCCCAGCGTGATGCCCAGCGCGTACAGGTGGCGCGGCCGAGCATCGGGCTGCACCAGACGCACGAGCAGGTAAGTAGTTAAGGTAAAGCCAAATACCTCGAAGGCATTGGGCTGATACAGCAGGTGCAAACGGCTAAAGGCCGAGAACAAGAAGCAGCACCCAGCCAGCAGTTGCGCCCAGGTATTGCCACCCAGCCGTTGGGCAAGCCGCACGACCACGTACACTGTCAGGCTACCCCACAGCAAAGGCCAGAATTTCACCCAAAAGTAGCCACCGCCCAGCGCGAGCGTAACCCAGCTTTGAGCAGCCAGCAGCGGCGGCACTTCCAGATACCCCCAGGCCAGATGGCGGCCGTAGTTGAGGTACAGGTATTCGTCGCGGTGCAGCTCGTACGCCGGGTTGATCGACAGAAAGCCCGTCGCAAACTTTACCACGGCAAACAATACCGGCAGACGGCTGCCCACCACAGGCAACGAACGAGGCATTTCAGCAAACTTCATAAACAGGCATTCGTGCCACTGGCTTAGGAAAAGCTTAATCAGGAATTTCTTGGACTGAAACCGCAGATAGCAAACCTAGCAAAATCATTTTCTTTCAAGGATAACGGCTTAGAAGAGTTTATAGAAAATCAATAAATACCCGCAACCATCAGTATATCAATTGGTTGCACTCAATATTTAACTGTCTATGTGGGCTGGTGAGATTTTTATAACAGAACTCATATGCAAGCTCAACTGTAAATTACACTATTATAGCACAGAAAAGTGAAATTTTAACTTTATTTTAAGACCTTACGTTATTAGGGCACAATTTATGACGCTCTTGAAAACGGTTGATTCGCTGAAGGATTGGCTCTCAGCTTATTAGCATATTTTTATGAACAAATTTTAACCAGTACCGCTTTGTCTACTCGTACTTACTTTCCCAACCTGGACGGTTTGCGTACTATAGCGTGCTTAGCAGTGTTCTGCTGCCACAGCTTTTTTGCCGTTACCAGAGAGGGCGTCTTAGAATCGTGGGTGTACCGCTACGGCCTAAACGTTTTTAAAAACGGCAACTTAGGCGTTAACTTCTTTTTCGTGCTTTCGGGCTTCCTGATCACGTATCTGCTGCTCGAAGAGGAGCGCCAGAACGGGCGCTACGCCATCGGGGCGTTCTACCGGCGACGCATCTTTCGCATCTGGCCGCTGTATTACGCATGCGTGTTTTTTGGCTTTGTGGTAATGCGGTGGGCCAAAACGCATTCGGGCCAGCCTTGGCATGAGCCAGCCGATCCTATGCTGTTCGTCACGTTCCTGGCCAACTTCGACGCCATCTTCAACAATGCAGAAGCATCGGCGGTGAACCTGAACGTGCTGTGGTCGGTGGCCATCGAGGAGCAATTTTATCTGGTGTGGCCGCTACTCCTGCTCATCTTTCGGCGCAACCGCTTGGCTGTCTTTCTGTTACTGATTGCGGCGTCGATGGCATTTCGCTACGTGCACGCCCATGAGTTCTTGATACTCTACCAGCATACGTTCTCCGTCATGTCGGACTTGGTGATGGGCGGAGCCACGGCGTGGTTGTGCTTCAACTACGAGGGGTTCCGTAACTGGGTGCAAAACTGGTCGCGCAAGAGCGTGGCCATCGGCTACGGCATTGGCTTGGTGCTGATCGTGATTCCGCAGGAATGGACCATCACGCCCTTTGTTGTGGTGCAGCGGGTGCTGCTGGCGTTTTTCTTTGTATTCGTGATTCTGGAGCAGAGCTACACCACCCGATCCCTCTGGAAAATTAGCAACAATCGTTTTCTAAGCTATTGGGGTACTTATACTTACGGCTTTTACTGCCTCCACTTTATCTGCATTCAGGCCGTGCTGCTGGTGGTACGGCATTACTGGACCGGGCCCGTTAACGTCAGCTTTGTGTTGCTGTATTCGGGCCTGTCGCTGCCGGTGAGTGGTGCGGTCGCGTGGCTGAGCTACCGTCTGTTTGAGCAGCCCTTCCTGCGGCTGAAAGGTCGTTCGTCGACGGCCCCGGCGGCATCCACGCCGGCCACTGCACCCGTTACCCTCGCGCTTCCTCAGGACGCGTCGGAGCCCGCCCTCGGCGTTGCGGCTCAACCGTCGGCTACGCCACTGCAATACAAGTAAGGCAAGCAGCATTCGGATCGCGGAACACCAAAACACCCGGGATAAATTATTGATTATCAATAATTTATCCCGGGTGTTTTGGCAATAAAAAACCTATAGCTAAGTCGTAAAACTATCCCCCGATCGTGGACATGGACTCGAAGCTGAGCTGGTGCAACGGGCGGCGCTGCTCGGCCTCGAAGCCGTTGGCAGCGCGGTGCTGGAACGCAGAAACAAGCGCCTCCCGAATCTCGGAATCCGTTGAGCCATTGCGCAATAAAGCCCGCACGTCGAGCACGCCTTGGTCGTAGAGACACGTTTTCAGGCCACCTTCGGCCGTCAGGCGGATGCGGTTGCAGGTGCCGCAAAACGTACGCGAATACGCCGCAATGATGCCCACCGTACCCATGTGACCCGGAATGGCATATTCGGTGGCTGTGGCGCTCGCGTCCGTTGGGATGGCGTGCAAGCCCGGAAAATGCTGGCTCAGGTGTTCGCGGATGCGCACATGATTCCAGGGCAGCAGTACAGCATCGTGGCTGCCGCCGTTGAAGGGCATTTCCTCGATAAAGCGCACATCCACAGGAAGTTCGCGGGTAAGCTCGGCCAATGGCACTAAGTCTTCAGTGTTTTGGCCATCCATCACGACGGCGTTGATTTTCACCCGAATACCAGCCGACAAGAGCGCAAAAAACGTATCCATCACGGCGGGCAGCTCATCGCGGCGGGTAATGCGCGCAAAGCGGGTACGATCGAGCGTATCGAGGCTCAGGTTAACGGTGCGAATCCCCAAGCGCATCAGTTCCGGAATGTGGGGTGCCGTGAGTACCCCATTGGTAGTCAGGCTGATATCATGAATGCCCTCGATCTGACTGAGGCGCTCGATAAACGGCACCAAGTCGCGGCGCACGAAAGGTTCGCCGCCGGTCAGGCGCACTTTGCGCACGCCCAAGCCGGCCAAAATGGCGACTACGCGCTCCATTTCTTCGTAGGTCAGCAACTCGCGTTTTGGCAGATACTGAATACCTTCGGCCGGCATGCAATAAAAACAGCGCAGATTGCAGCGGTCGGTAACGGCCAGCCGCACGTATTCGAGCGGACGGCCGTGGTTATCGTATAGCACAGGCGAGGCAACGGCCATAAAGCAAGTAGAAGCAATGAGATGAAAACGCCAATCGAACAAAAAACGTTTGAGCGGCTTTTCGGTTCAGCCCTTTCACACGTAAGGTGACCCAATATTGTTGTATAACCAATGAACTTACGAATTGCCTTGTTCGGCATCACAAAAGAAATTGTGGGCCAATCGCAGCTAGAGCTTACCGCACCCGAAGGCCAGTCGGTTGAGCAACTCATGCAACAGCTGCAAAGTACCTACCCCGGCCTGCGCCAGCTCACCAGCTTTGCCGTGGCCGTGAACAACGAGTACGCTGCCACCGACTACCGCCTGCACGAACGCGACGAAATTGCGCTGATTCCGCCGGTCAGCGGCGGATAAGGGCAGTATTCGTAACCATTTAATTAACAATTACTTGCAAAGATAAGCAAGTAGAGATTCTGAGCTCAAGAAGGTTTGTATGCTTATTGAATTAACCGATCAGCCGATTGATGTCGCCGCGGCCTTGGCCGCTGTGCAGGCCGATGGCGCGGGCGCCGTCAATGCCTTTATCGGCACGGTGCGCAACCAATCGACCGGCCGGTCCGTGGTGCGGCTCGAGTACGAAGCCTACGACAGCATGGCCGTGCACCAGATGCGCAAAGTAGCCGAACAAGCCCAGGAACGCTGGCCGATGCTGCAACAAATAGCCGTGATTCATCGCAAAGGCACGCTTTACATCGGCGACGTGGCCGTGATCGTGGCCGTTTCTACGCCGCACCGTGCCGAGTCGTTTGCCGCCTGCCAGTACATCATCGACACGATTAAGCAGGTAGTAACCATCTGGAAGAAAGAGTTTTACGAAGACGGGCAGGTTTGGGTGGCGGCGCACCCGTAAGCGCCGGTTTTCGCCGGTCTACATGCTCTTACCACTTAGTTCCTGCTGCGCAGCCTTGCGCTCTTCGGGTGTGTTTACGTTGCGCAACTCTTGGGGCGCAGGCGCAGCAAGCAATTCTATGTCGCTGTTGATTAGCACTTTGCGCGGGCACGAATACCCCAAGCCCAAAAACCGCAGCAACACGGCGTAACTCCGCGGCTCCCAAATCGTGATCAGTGGCTCCGGAAACTCATTGTCCGGACTTCGGAAGGCGGTGGCCACTTTGCCCGCGTTGCGGTGCCCGACGAGGTGCCGCAACGTCGCCTCAGAGAGGAACGGCAGGTCGCAGGCCACAACTAGCCACGCGGCATTTGGGTCGAGTTGCATGGCGCTGAGTAGCCCACTCATCGGCCCCAGATCCAGGAAGCGATCCGGCAGCGGCGTAAGCCCGGGCAGCAGATCGACAAGCTGATCGGGGCGGCAGGAAACGTGCACGTCTTGGCACACGGCCGCAAGCAATTGGGCGGCGTATTCGCGCTGCTCTAGCTCGTGGTAGCGCAGACGACCTTTATCGGTTTGCATGCGCTGACTTTTGCCACCAGCCAATACCAAGCCGCGCAAAGGCGGTAAGCTTTGCTGCCACCACTCGCGGATATAAGCTGCAATATTTTCTGTATCAGCCAATCGCATGACAGGCTGATTATCAACCATATGCCCTTGCAGATAGGCTGGCACTTCCGTTACGCCTTCGCTCAGAAGCACGAGTTGCACAGCGGTCAGGCGGTCGAGCTTGCGGTCGAGGGGCTTGGCGGGGTCAATGATGATGATTTGTTGCTTGGCCCGGAAGTGATTGCCGTTGACCAGCACCAAGCTCTGCGCGCCCAGCCATTCTTGCTGCGAAAACTTGTCCAGCTCCCTGCGTACGTCGAGGCGCCGAAAATGAATTTTGTCGGTCAGCTCGGCGGCGGCTCCGGCTTGCAATACGGCGCTGGCACCGCCTGCCCCGTATTGCAAGCCGGAGCCGCCCGCAGCGTGGTCGGCGTCCACGTATGCGACCTGCAACGCAGGCGTAAGGTGCGGCAACAGACGCGCCACCAACTCCTTGATTTTGCCACACGGCGCGCCCAAAATCGCTAGTTCGTGCCGGTTGAACTCGCCTATTTCGGGACGCACCAGTACCGCGTGCTTGGCATGACCGGCGGGGCCGGAATTATTCGTCGACATGATGAAAATCGCGTTTGCCGCCCGTTTTTTCGATGAGGCGGGTTTCCTGAATTAAAATATTGTGCGACAAGGCCTTACACATATCGTATACGGTAAGTGCAGCTACCGAGGCCCCCGTTAAGGCTTCCATTTCGACCCCAGTTTTGCCCGTTACTGTGGCCGTGCATTCGATGGTAATGGTGTCGTGGGAAGTCACTTCGATGCGCACTTGGCAGTCGTCGAGGCCGAGCGGGTGACACAACGGGATGAGGTCGGCCGTTTTCTTGGCTGCCATCACGCCGGCCAGAATCGCAGTCTGGAACACCGGCCCTTTGTGCGAAGGCAGGTCGCCGGCCTGCACCAACTTCAGGATTTCGGCGCCTAGCACAACGCGGCTGCGGGCTTTGGCCACGCGGCGCGTTACGGCTTTCTGACCGACATCGACCATGCTGGGCTGACCGGCGGCATTGAGATGGGTAAGCTTAGAATTAGGAGAAGTATCAGACATGAAATTTAGCGTCAGCTTTGTGGGCTTTGAGTGGGCTTGAGAGCTTGCACAATCGTTGTACGAAAGCGCCTTGCAGCAGGGCGTTGCGCTACTCACCTAAACAACAATTTCGTACAGACGTTACGCAACCACCCCCACAAAGCTGACGCTAAATTTCTTTCTATGCTCTCCGTCGAAGAAGCCACCCGCCGCGTGCTCACCACTGCTCGGCTTTTGCCTGCCGAAACTGTCATGCTTGCCGAGGCCACGGGCCGCACCTTGCGCACCGACCTGCGCGCCGATCGTGATTTCCCGCCCTTCGACCGCGTTGCAATGGATGGTATCGCTTTGAATTTCAGCGCAATACAAAACAACGTTCTTGAGTTTCCAATTGAACACACCCAGTTTGCCGGACAGGCTCCCAAGCCCCTGCAAAGCCCGCAAGCTGCCGTCGAGATCATGACGGGCGCTGTGCTGCCGCCCGGCACTGATACGGTGGTCCGATACGAAGACCTTACCATCGACACCGCCCCCAACGGCCAGCGAATTGCCACCGTCGTCGTGGCCCCGCCGCATGCGGGCCACAACGTGCATGCCCGTGCTGCCGACCGCCGTCAGGGCGATGTATTGGTGCCCGCGGGTACGCGTCTTGGGCCGGCCGAAATAGCGGTGGCGGCCACGGTTGGCGCGGCTACTTTGCCGGTCACGCGTCTGCCGCGTTTGGCGGTGGTCAGCACTGGCGATGAGCTAGTAGACATCACCGAAACACCTCTTGCTCACCAGATTAGGCGCTCGAACACCTACATGCTACAGGCCGCTTTGTCGGCGACGGGTGCCACGGCTGAGGCTTTTCATTTCAACGACGACCCAGCAGCGCTGCGCCAGGGCCTACCGGGGCTGTTGCGCGGTTTTGATGCCGTAATTCTGAGCGGCGGCGTCTCGAAAGGGCAGGCCGACTTTCTGCCGGCTACGCTGCGCGAATTGGGCGTCGAACAGATTTTCCACGAGGTGCAGCAGCGGCCGGGCAAGCCGTTCTGGTTTGGGCAGCAGGCCGGGGGCGCCGTGGTATTCGCCTTGCCCGGCAATCCGGTTTCAACCTTCGTCAATTACTACCGCTACGTGCAGCCGTGGCTACAGTGTAGCCAACGCCCTGATTTACAACCTACTGCTTTATCGTATGCTGTTTTGGCTGCCGACTTCACGTTCAAGCCGCACATTACCCATTTTCTCAATGTGCGCCTCGAAGCCGCACCGGATGGCCGCCTAATGGCTCATCCGCAACGGGCCGGCGGCTCCGGTGATTTGGCCGGCTTGCTGCAATGCGATGGATTTTTGGAGTTGCCACCCGAACCGGAGCTATTCACCGCGGGCAGTGTCTTTCCGGTGTGGCGCTTTCGGGCTTAAATCACTGACTTGCAATGCATAAAAAAGCCCTCAATGCTACATTGAGGGCTTTTTGCAGGTAAAAGCTCGTGCTCTATTGGAACAGCGCCAAGGCTTTTATAAACGTTTGCGACACGCCCCACAGCAACGGCACGCCCACAAACAGCCACGAAATGGCCAGCGCCAGCCCTGAGGTTGGCTCCTCCGACACAACGGGATCTACTTTCGGTTCCATATGATTGTCAGTCAGTTACAAAGAGAAGAAAATTAAGCAGGGACTTTGCGGGCGGCTTCTTCATGCACAAAATACTTTTCGTTGACGGCCGTTATGGCCAAGTTGGCCAGAAAGCCAATCACAAGCAGGCCCGCCATGGTGTAAAACAACGACTGAAACGAAGCGGCACCGGTCAGGCCTTTGGCTTTCGCATTGTCGTGCAGGTAGTTAACCAGCGTTGGCCCCAAGATACCTGCCGTTGACCACGCCGTGAGCACACGGCCGTGGATGGCACCCACCTGCTTTTTCCCGAACAAGTCGCTCAGGTACGCAGGGAGCGTAGCAAACCCGCCGCCATACATACTCAGAATTACGCAACAGGCTATCACAAAGAACGTTAGCGAAACATTACGCCCCAGCGTCGGCAGTAGCGCATACAGCACAATGCCTAAGCCGAAATAGATCATGTAGTTGGTTTTGCGGCCGAATTTGTCGGAGGCCGACGACCAGAAGAAGCGGCCGAGCAGGTTGAACAAGCTCAGCAAGCCCACGAAACCCGCCGCCGCGGCAGCCGTCACCCCTTTGCCGGTGCCCATAAATTTGTCAGAAAAAATCTCCTGAATCATCGGCGAGGCGGTTTCCAAGATGCCGATGCCGGCCGTCACGTTCATGCACAACACAATCCACAGCATCCAGAATTGGGGCGTTTTGATGGCCTCGTCGGCCAGTACGTTGCCGGTGGTGATGAGGGCGCTGTGCTGGGCGTTGGGCACGTAGCCTTCGGGCTTCCAGTCATCGGCGGGCACCCGAATGGTCCAGACGCCTAACTGCATGAATACCAAATAGATAAGCCCAAGCACGATAAAGGTTGCGGCTACGCCGTTGTCGGTTGGCGATTTGAAACGGTCCATGAGCGCTACCGACAGCGGCGAAGCGATCATGGCGCCGCCGCCAAAACCCATGATGGCCATGCCTGTAGCCACGCCCGGCCGGTCGGGAAACCACTTAATCAGGGTGCTGACCGGCGAAATGTAGCCGATGCCCAGCCCGATGCCGCCCACGAAGCCGTAACCGAAATACAGCAGCGGCAGCGAGTGCAGGTGTACGCCCAGCGACCCAATAAAAAAGCCGCCCGCAAAGCACAGCGCCGACGCCAGCATGGCTTTGCGGGGCCCGACGCGTTCCAGCCATTTGCCAAAAACCGCGGCCGAAAGCCCCAGCAGCACAATAGCGATCGAGAAGATCCAACCAATCTGGCCGGCCGTCCAGTCTTCCGGGGCGGGCTTGGCGACGTCGTGGCTGATGAGCGAGCCCAGCGGATTTTTGAACACGCTGAAGGCATAGGCCTGCCCAATAGCAAGGTGAATGGCCAACGCCGCCGGCGGAATCAGCCAGCGGTTGAAGCCTGGGCCCGCAATGGTGCGGCTGCGGTCCAGAATGGAAGCGGTTGCCATGAGATGATGGGATTTGGTGGGGAAAATAGATACCGATAGCTCCTCGGCCCGACCAGCAGGCGGTTACTATACGTGTTGAATTTCAACAAGGTAGAATCTTTCCAAACCGATCTGCGAGAAGCAATGGATATTTTTTGCTAAAAAACTATAGCTGGCAGTTGCGGGTTGTAGCACGTCCAAAAAGCCCCGCTTACTGCTCGGCGGGCTCGTGTTGCAACCAGCCCCGCAGCCCTTTTGCCCGCGTGTTGCGCAGAAAGTTTTTTAGCCCTGCCACCATGTGCTCAGCCATCTGCTGTTGAAACGCCGGGTCAATCAAGCGCTTCTCATCTTCGGGGTTCGAAATGAAGGCCGTTTCCACCAGCGCATTGGGGTAGTCGGTGGGTCCGTTGAGGCCAAAGTTGAAGCTCCCGACGTTGCCGGCACCCTGCAGGCCGGTTTTGCGCATCTCGTCGTAGAGTGCCACCGACAACGGCTGGAACGCCACGTAGCGATAATAGGTGCTGGTGCCTTGGCTCGCCCCGCCCCCCGCCGAATTGACGTGCACGCTGACCAGCAAATCCGGGTTGGCCTTGCGCAGCAACAATACCCGATCGACGTTTTCGACGGTAACGTCGGCTTCGCGCGTCATGATGACGCGGGCGCCGGCTTGTTCCAGCTCGTGCCGTAGTTTTTGGGCAATGGATAGCGTCAGGTCTTTTTCGCGGGCGCCGCTGGCCCCGGTAGCGCCCACGTTGGTGCCGCCGTGCCCGGCATCTACCGCGACGGTGAGGCCGCGCAGCTGCAATTTTTGCGGCGGACGTTTCACCTTGATTACCAAGGTATTATTGCGATAACCAATAGAATAGCCCCAACTCTGGATATGCTTTAGGTTAAGCACCAAGCGGAACACATTAGGCTGGGGCTGCTCGTAATGAACGTCGCCTAGCTCTTGCAGACCGTCGCGCTGCGTGATCCAATTGGTATTGGAAGTGGCTCCAAATACATCCACCACCAGGCGTGTGGGTTCGGTCAGAAGCTGAGAGCGGTACGGTAGGCGGGCCTCAAGCGGCACCTGCACGTAGTCGTAGAGCGAATCGCCGTATACGCTCCACGATCCGGTCAGCGAGGTCGGTACAAAGCCGCCGGGCGGCAGCAGGCGCACAACTTCCTGCGGCACCCAAGCCGTTTGGTTTTCAGCCAGTTGCACCCGATATAGGTTGCCCACACGGCCCGTGATGTGCAGCTGCACCAACGAATCGAGGTAGCCAATTTTGGCGCCGCCCAGTCGGTCTTCCCCCAAACCGTAATTCAGGTACGGCAGCGCGCCTTTGGTAACGGCAAGTTGCAGTTCGTTGGGGTTCAGAAACCGGATTTGCGCCTTACTCTGTGCCGTAGCTTGCAGGCTATCAGGTGTTAGTAACTGAAAGATAATCAGGCGATTGTGCAGCGTGTCGCCGGGTTGCACTACGTACGTGCCTTGGTAAATACCACGCTGGCCCTTCGTCAGCGCGGCATCCAGCTCCGTCATGGGCTGATTACCCAAAAACGTAACTTTGCTGCCGGGCTGCCCTTTGAGTCGCACCTGCAACCGATCGCCGGGCTGTAGCCACTGGCTGGCCGCCGGCACCGTTTCGGCACTTTCGATCAGCGGGGTTTGAGCATGGACCTCCATGCCTATCGCCACCAGTACAAACCAAAGAAGAAAGTGGCGCAATTTCGGTGATTTAAAATGCTTTATATCAGACTTTTATAACTAAGCCTAGAAGCTAAAGCTCCCCTCCTTTTTTCAAGGAGGGGTTGGGGGTGGTTGGTTAGAATTAGAAAACTAGAGCTAGTTGCCGTTCAACGCTTTTTACCACCCCCAACCCCTCCTTAAAAAAGGAGGGGAGCTAGCTGTTTAGCTCTGATCTAGTTCATATATAAATAATTGATTATCAATTATTTATCTTTCATTGCTTCTCTCAAGTCCTTTACATCGCGCCCATTTTCCAAACCTAGGAATTCGGTTTGCAAGGCGCGGATGTGCACTTCATTGCGGGCGCGCACGTCGAGGCGCACGTCGCGGAGGCGGGCATTCAGGCGTCTGTACACCGCCGTAGCATAGTCCCAGTCACGTTGCGTCCATTGGTGGCGGCGCTCCCGAACTTGGCGCATGAACTGGGTGTAGGCCGGATCGATGGTTTCGGCGGTCAGGCCATCGATATTGGAATACGTGCCCAGCAATTCCTGCGTGAAAGTAGCCGAAGCTGCTGCGTCGAGTGGCTGGCGCGCGCGCACCCGAGCCGCTGAGTCGTAGCGCGCCGCCCGCCGGCCAGCAGTTTTGAGCTTGTCGCCTGCGCGGTCGGCGAGAGTATCCAGTTTGCGGGCTTCATTGCGCACGACCTCCTGCCGCTCGCGGGGCGTTGAGTCGCAGGCGGTGAGCAAAAAGGTGGCACTTCCGACTAGTAAGCCGGTGGCAAAAAGCGAAAAGCGGGGCGTGAGGGAGTTCATGGGCGTTTCATACGCAAAGGCCCGCCCCCAGGATGCTACTTGAGCCGGAACACAAACGGCATCTCGTAAACAACGGGGACTGCACGCCCGTTTTTGCGGGCCGGAATCCATTGGTTCGGAATGGTGCGGCTCACGCGCAGGGCCTCTTCGTCGCAACCGCCGCCCACGCCGGCCACCACTTTGTGGTTCGATATCTGACCCAGGGTGTCGATGGCAAACGACACAATGACTTTGCCTTGCAGCTTCCGATCCTGGGCAGCCAAGGGGTAATTAAGTTTGGCCGTGTAAGTGGCCAGGGCCGGATCACTGCCAATGAACATCGGCGGCTGATCGACGCGGCTTTTGGTCCATTGGCCGGGTTGCAATTCTACGTCGTAGAAAATGTCTTCGATGGGCCGGAAGAACAGGAGCTTTTTGGTGGTGTGGTCGTACTTCTGCAAAATAACCTGGCTGCCGTCGCGGGTGTAGCCATAGTATTCCCAGACGCCTACTTTGTCGCCTTTTTCAAGGGTGCCACTTTCCCATTCGGTTTTGCGGACGCGTTGGGCCCAGCACAAGGCGGGCAACAGAAACAGTAAAAAAATGAGTACGTGTTTTTTCATAAGGGTGCGTAGAAATGCTAAACCAGAAGAAACGCGCTGCCAGCCACCTCAAAAAGGCGCTCAACCAGACTAATTCATTCTTAGTTTCGTTCTATTACAGCCAAACGACGGGCGGGTGGGAAATAAATAAAAGGTCCAATGAAGTGGCTTTTTGAGAACTTTAAGCCTGTATTGAGTCTTGGGTGGGGCCAAACCCCAATACCTTCACACCGGAAATATACAAGTATCCTTTTAGTTGTGCAATAGTAACTTAGCTAACCATGAGCATCGTCGAGACGGTCGCGCAGATCATGAATCTGGTCTTGTAGTCCCGGCAGCTGAGGGCATATTTTCGAGAGGCGCTGCAACACATGCAGGGCGCCGCGGTCGTCGCCGAGCATGCGCAACATGGTAGCCCATCCGGCCAGCGCCCCAAAATGACGGGGTTCGCGCCGCAGCGTTTCGGCCACGTCGAGCAAGGAGGCCCGGTACTCGCCGCGCAGGTAGTGCGCCGTTGCCCGCTTGTTCCAGCCTTCGGCCCAATCGGGTTTCTGCTCGATCAGCGTTGTGAAACTGGCAATGGCCGTGGTGTAGTCGCCGGCTGCCAGCAGCCGCATACCGGTTTCAAGCTTCTTGTTCAGGAGCTGATCGCCGGTATCGAGCCACAGCTGCCAGATGCCGTTTTGCAACGCTTCCATCTCAGCGGGCGCGGCAGCGTTGCGCAGTTGCGCAAATAAGTCGTCGAGTTGCTGCTGACGGTCCATGGGGATGCGGATTGCGAAGAAACGATTTGCCCTTACGTCGGACAGATATACGCCAAATAAAGAAAGACCGCTACATCGAGCGGTCTTTCCAGTGATAATATATTTCAGAGACGCTTTTATAAGTATCTCATAACATGACAGTTAAAACAAGGCCGCCGCCACCCGACGAATGGATTCGGCCTTGCCCATAGAGTAATAGTGCAGACAGGGCACACCGTGCGCCATCAGCTCCTTCGATTGGTTGATGCACCACTCGATACCGATGTCGCGGGCCGCCGCGTTGTCGGGAGCGTCGTGCACGGCTTCGGCCAACGCCTCCGGAATGTTGAGGTAAAACGTGCGCGGCAGCATGGTCAGCTGGCTTTTGGTGGTCATGGGCTTCAGGCCCGGAATAATGGGCACGTTGATGCCCGCCGCCCGACACTTCTTTTCGAAGGCAAAAAACTGCTCGTTGTCGAAGAACATCTGCGTCACGATGTAATTGGCACCGCGCTCCACCTTCTGCTTCAGGTAGCGCATGTCGGCGCCATAGTTGGGCGCCTCGAAGTGCTTTTCGGGGTAGCCGGCCGTGCCGATGCAGAAGTCGGTCGCAAACGAGTCTTCCTGCTCTTCGTCGAGGTAGTGGCCCTTGTTCATGCAGGCTACCTGCGCAATCAGGTCCGAAGCGTAAGCATGGCCGTTGGGGTCGGGCACGAAATGAGATTCCGTTTTGATGGGGTCGCCACGCAGGGCTAGCACGTTGTCGATGCCCAGGAAGTGCAAGTCAATCAGCGCGTTCTCGGTTTCCTCCTTAGAAAAGCCCCCGCAAATCAGGTGCGGCACGGTGTCCACGTCGAAACGGTTTTTGATGGCCGCGCAAATGCCGACCGTCCCGGGCCGTTTGCGCACGGTCACCTTCTCCAGCAGCCCGCCGGGCCGCTTGCGATACGCGTATTCTTCACGGTGATAGGTGACGTCGATAAACGGCGGCTTAAATTCCATCAAAGGCTCGATATTCGAGAATAAGTTCTTGATATTCTCACCCTTACGCGGCGGCAGCACTTCAAAGGAGAATAGCGTTTTGCCGTTGGCGCGCTCTAAATGTTCGGTTACTTTCATAGGGCAGCTCCAATTTTCAATTGGAGAGTCGTTGTAATGATAAGCTAAGCTTCCTTTTTAAATTCCGCGCATCAAGCGGCGCGAGTTGGGGGTGGTAAAGGGCGTTGTTTACAGGAGTTTTGCGTTCAACCAAGCAACGACTTTACCACCCCGCCCTTCGGGCACCCCTCCTTGAAAAAGTAGGGGAATCGTGCCGTTATAGCGCCGTCACGGGAATGCTGGTCGGGTCGTAGTTGAGGTTGGGGGCGAGCCAACGTTGCAGTTCCTCGACCGGCATGTTTTTGCGCTGGGCGATGTCCTCCACCTGGTCGCGGCCGATGCGGCCCAAGCCGAAGTAGCGGGAATCAGGGTGCGCGTAGTACAAGCCGCTCACCGACGAGGCCGGGTACATGGCTAGGTTTTCAGTGAGGGTGATGCCTGTTTTTTGCTCCGCGTCGAGCAGCTTGAACAGGGTAATTTTCTCGGTATGGTCGGGGCAGCCGGGGTAGCCGGGCGCGGGCCGCACGCCGCGGTATTTCTCCTGAATCAGCTCCTCCTTCGTCAGCTTCTCGTCGGCCGAATAGCCCCAGAATTCTTCGCGCACGCGCTGGTGCAGGCGCTCGGCAAAGGCTTCGGCGAGGCGGTCGGCCAAGGCTTTCACCATGATGCTGGAGTAGTCGTCGTGGTCGGCTTCGTATTTCTCGATCAGCTTTTCGATGCCAATGCCCGCCGTCACGGCAAACCCACCGATGTAGTCCTGTCGGCCCGTTTCCTTGGGCGCCACAAAGTCGGAGAAAGCCAGGTTCGGGATTTTCGGCCCCTTCTCGCCTTGCTGCCGCAACGTGAAAAACTCCGTGGTGACTTGCTCGCGCGTATCGTCGGCGTACACTTCGATGGTATCGTAGCCAACAGTATTGGCAGGCCAGAAGCCCAGCACCGCACTAGCCGTAATTGATTTATTATCAATTAGTTCCTGCAACATCGTCTGCGCGTCGGCAAACAGCTTGCGGGCTGCTTCGCCCAGCGTTTCGTCTTCCAGAATGCGCGGGTAGCGGCCTTTCAGCTCCCAAGTATGAAAGAACGGCGTCCAGTCGATGTACTCAGCCAGTTCCGCCAGCGGGTAATCTTCTAACACCTTGGTACCGAGGAAGGTAGGCTTGGTGATAGGCGTCGTTTGCCAATCGGCTTTAAACTGATTTTGGCGTGCCGCTTCAATGCTCAGGTAGTGCTTGTCGCGCTGCCGGCCGGCGTGGTCTTCGCGTAGCTGGCGGTAATCATCGGCAACCGTCTGCGCATAAGCCGCTTCGCTGGAGCCGAGCAGGCCCGCCGCCACGCCCACCGAGCGCGAGGCATCGTGCACATGCACCACGGGGCCGGAATATGCCGGCGCAATCTTGACAGCTGTGTGCAGGCGCGAGGTAGTAGCCCCGCCGATGAGCAACGGAATTTTCATACCGCGCTTTTCCATCTCGGCGGCCACGTACGTCATTTCGTCTAGCGAAGGCGTAATCAAGCCGCTCAGGCCCACAATGTCAACTTGTTGATTAACAGCCTCTTCTAAAATCTTCTCTAGCGGCACCATGACGCCCAAGTCCACGATGTCGAAGTTGTTGCAGGCCAGCACCACGCCCACGATGTTCTTGCCGATGTCGTGCACGTCGCCCTTCACCGTGGCCAGCAGAATCTTGCCCGCGGTTTGGCGCTCCTGTCCGCGCTTGTCGGCCAGCAGGTAGGGCTCCAGATAAGCCACCGCTTTCTTCATTACGCGCGCCGATTTTACGACTTGCGGCAGGAACATTTTGCCGGCACCAAACAGGTCGCCCACGACGTTCATGCCGGCCATCAGGGGGCCTTCGATCACTTCCAACGGCCGACCAACTTGCTGCCGCACTTCCTCGGTATCCTGCTCAATGAAATCGGTGATGCCGCGCACCAGGGCGTGTTGCAGGCGCTCGGCGACGGGCAGGCTGCGCCACGCGTCGGCCACCACTTCCACCTTGTCTTTTTGCTTGACGGTCTCGGCAAAATCGACGAGTCGCTCGGTAGCATCGGGGCGACGGTTGAGCAGCACGTCTTCCACCATCTCCAGCAAGTCCGGCGGAATTTCGTCGTAAACCGCTAATTGACTGGGGTTTACGATGCCCATATCCAACCCTGCCCGAATGGCGTGGTAGAGGAAAGCCGAGTTCATGGCCTCGCGCACCACGTCGTTGCCGCGGTACGAGAATGAGATGTTGCTCACGCCGCCGCTGGTGCGGGCGCCGGGCAGGTTCTGCTTGATCCACCGCACGGCCTCAATGAAGTCGAGGGCGTAGTTGCGGTGCTCCTCCATGCCGGTGCCCACGGTCAGGATATTGGGGTCGAAGATGATGTCCTCGGCCGGAAAATCCAGCTCGTTGACCAGAATGTCGTAGGAGCGCTGGCAAATCTCTTTGCGGCGCTCCAACGAGTCGGCTTGGCCGTCTTCGTCGAAGGCCATCACGATGACAGCGGCACCGTACTGGCGCACGGTGCGGGCGCGCTGCTTGAAAACCTCCTCGCCTTCTTTTAGCGAGATGGAGTTGACGATGCTTTTGCCCTGCACGCACTTGAGACCGGCTTCCAACACGCTCCACTTCGACGAGTCGATCATGATGGGCAGGCGGGCAATGTCGGGCTCGGAGGCAATGAGGTTGAGAAACGTGGTCATGGCTTGCTCCGAGTCAAGCATGCCTTCGTCCATGTTGATGTCGAGCACCTGCGCGCCGCCTTCTACCTGCTCGCGCGCCACAGCCAACGCCTGCTCGTACGCCCCGGTCCGGACGAGGCGCGCAAACGCCCGCGAACCCGTCACGTTGCAGCGCTCTCCAACGTTGACAAAGAGGCTATCTTCGTAAATACCAAAGGGTTCGAGGCCGCTGAGGCGCGTCGCCTGCGGCACCGTAGGCAAGGGGCGTGGCGCAAATTGGGGTGCCAACTTGGCTAGCTCGCCGATGTGCTGGGGCGTGGTGCCGCAGCAGCCACCGACCACGTTCAGCAGGCCATCGCGGAGGTAATCTTCCACCACTTCGGCAAACTCCTGCGCCGACTCGTCGTAGCCGCCGAACGCGTTGGGCAAGCCCGCATTCGGGTACGCCGAAATGTGCACGTTGGCAATGCGACTCAGTTCCTGAATGTACTGCTTGAGCTGCTTAGCGCCCAGGGCACAATTCAGGCCCACGCTCAAGAGTGGCAAGTGATGAATCGAGTTCCAAAAGGCTTCCACCGTCTGCCCCGACAACGTGCGGCCGGAAGCGTCGGTGATCGTGCCCGAAATCATGATCGGCACAACTTTGCCACCTTCGTCGAAGAAGCGCTGCACGGCATAGAGCGCCGCTTTGGCGTTGAGCGTGTCAAAAATGGTTTCGATCAGCAGCGCGTCGGAGCCGCCGTCGATGAGGCCGCGCACCTGCTCGTGGTAAGCCGTGGCCAACTCGTCGAACGTGGTAGCACGGTAGCCGGGGCGGTTTACGTCGGGCGAAAGCGAGGCCGTGCGGTTGGTTGGCCCAATGGCACCGGCTACAAAGCGCGGCTTGCTGGGGTCTTGGGCCGTAAACTCATCGGCTACTTCGCGGGCCAGCCGCGCCGATTCGTAATTGAGCTCATACACAACGTGTTCCAATCCGTAGTCGGCCTGCGCGATAGAGGTACCGCTGAAGGTATTGGTCTCCACCATGTCGGCCCCGGCAGCGAAATATTCCGCGTGGATGTTGCGAATAATATCGGGGCGCGTGAGCGAGAGCAGGTCGTTGTTGCCGCGCAAGGGCTTGGGATGATTGGCAAAGCGCGGCCCCCGAAAATCCTCCTCGTCCAGCGTGTAGCGCTGAATCATCGTGCCCATGGCGCCGTCGAGCACCAGGATGCGTTGTTGCAGGATGGAGTAGAGGGGCGAGTCGGAACAGTGCGTCTTCATAGATTCTCTTTCAAAACGGCAGGTACAAAAAACCTATCCAGAAAGAGAAAACTGCGGGTGCAGGTTCCGTACTTATCTTCTTTCGTTTCCTCCAAGAGGGCGAAATGGGAGTTGGCACCTTGCTTCGCGGTCAGGTTGCCAAGACGTCGTAGGGCCCAATCCCTCGGTCTTTCTGGATAAGTATCACAACAAAGGTACATCCTAAACACCGAAAAATAAACGGACTTGCCGCGGGCTTGGTTTACCGCCCGATTATCTGTTCTCCGGATGCGCATTCGCAAATATTTTATTTTCTATATACTAACAAGAAAAGCTGCCGCGTTAGCCCAACAACGGTGTGGATCATTTACTTAGCAGAGGTTGCGCATGAAAGCATTGGTGCGGTTGCTGTCGTTGATGCTGCTCGGTGTAGCGCAGGTGAGCATGGCGCAGGTTGCCGCCGGCGACGGTTTGAAAGGCGACTATTTCGACGGCAAGAATTTCGAGAAGCTGGCCTTAACCCGCATCGACAAAACGATCGATTTTAACTGGACCATCGGCCCCCGAGGGGAAGGCCGGTGGATATCGCCCGGGCCGAACGTACCCGGCGAGCAGTTTTCGGTGCACTGGACGGGGTACCTATATGCCCCAGTAACAGGGGTTTACACTTTTCAAATCACGACCGATGACGGCATGCGCGTACGGGTAGGCGGCCGGAAAATCTTAAACTCTTGGCAAAACCAGGCTGCCGCCGTTTATACGGCCCACCAACGGCTAACGGCAGGCCGGTACTACTCGCTGCAGGTAGACTATTATCAGGTTGAAAAGGACACGCGGGCGCTGCTGGCTTGGCAGCTACCCAACTCCACCGAAGCGCCCCAGCCCATCCCGACTACCAATCTGTATTCGGCTATGCCAACCTCTGCCGTACCTATTCTGCCTAAATCAGCTCGGCCTCAGCCCGCCGTTGCAGCCCGCTCAACGACAGCAAACAATACACCTGTAGTAGCCGCCGCCCCGACAACACCTCCCAGAAAATCAATACTTACGCCTTTAAAAGCGGCGTTACCAACAGGCCGTCGGCCGCGGGCAATTGCAGCACAGCCCAAGGTAGCGTCTGCGCCCGAGCCTGTCACCGACGAAGCGGCATCCTTGCCCGATATGTCGGCATTGGGCAAAGGCGACGTCGTGACGCTGCCCAACCTGTATTTTACCCAAAGCACTGCCACCCTGCTGCCGACTTCGCGCCCTGTGCTCAATGCCTTGGCTCGCACTCTACGCGAGCAGCCCGCACTGCGCATGGAAATAGCCGGCCACACCGACAATGTAGGCGAAGCCGCGCTAAATCTCCGGCTTTCGGAGCAGCGCGCCCGTGTGGTGCGGCAGTATCTGGTGCAGCAAGGCATTGATTCGGTGCGGCTTACGGCCCGCGGCTACGGCGGCATGCGCCCCGTCGCCGACAACCAAGACCCCAAACAACGGCCGCGCAACCGTCGGGTAGAAGTGGTTGTGCAGTAGGCAGTTACAATGATGCGGCACTGCCGGAAGCTTGCCGACAGGCTTTAATGCAATGTATTGATAATCAATTAATTACTAAATATTAATTTTAATCATTATCCGGAGTAGCAAGTAGTTGCTGTAACCTTTTGCCCACGCCAGCGCTTCTATACGCCGCAACTGATTAGCGCGGCAACACATGAGCGAACCGGCAAAGAGAGTAGCCCTGGTTACGGGCGGCAACAAAGGCATTGGCTTGGAAATAGCCCGTCAACTAGGCCAGCAAGGCATTACGGTAGTGATTGGCGCTCGCGACGAGGCTCGCGGCAACGCAGCCGCCAACCAATTGTGTCAGGAAGGCCTCGATGCGCACGCCGTGCAGCTCGACGTAACCAACGCCGAGGAGGTGGCCGCGCTGCCCGCTTTCTTTCAGCAACGTTTTGGCCGGCTTGATATTCTTGTCAACAACGCCGGGGTGCAGGAAGACCCTACTGGCAACGCTACGGTGGCGCTGTTTCGGAGCACGTTCGAGATCAATGTGTTCGCGGTTTTTGCCGTGACGGAGGCACTGCTGCCGCTGCTTAAGCAAAGTCCGGCGGGCCGCATCGTCAACCACAGCAGTCGCCTGGGTTCGCTTACGGCCATGAGCAACAGCCCTTTTTTGATGCCGGCCTACATGTCGTCGAAAGCGGCGCTGAACATGCTCACGGTGCTTACAGCCAGAGAGTTAAAAGACACCACCGTCAAAGTAAATTCGGCGCATCCCGGCTGGGTAAAAACGGAGCTTGGCGGCGAAGGCGCGCCACTCAGCATCGAAGAAGGTGCACGCACGGCCGTTGAGCTGGCGACGCTGCCCAGCGATGGTCCTACGGGCGGCTTTTTTCACAAAGGCCAGCCGTTGCCGTGGTAACAAACTACGGGGAAGGCTCGCCAAAACCTTTTGCACACCTTATCAGTTGCATAAAATCAAATCGAACAAAACCAATTTTTGAGCACCTGCTCCCCTTCATTCTACGATCATGAGCCAAGTTCCAAATCTATTTACGCCCATTCAAGTGGGCGCCCTTACGCTCCCTAATCGCCTGGCAATGGCGCCCATGACGCGCAGCCGGGCCACCAACCCAGGCAACGTCCCGACTGATTCCATCATCGAATATTACGTGCAGCGCGCTTCGGCCGGCCTGATCATCACGGAAGGTTCGCAGGTTTCGCTACAGGGTGTGGGCTACATAAACACGCCCGGCATTTACTCAGATGAGCAAGTAGCTGGCTGGAAGAAAGTTACGGACGCTGTGCACGCCGCGGGCGGTCGTATTTTTATTCAGCTGTGGCACGTGGGTCGCGTTTCGCACCCGTTTTTCCACAATGGCGAGTTGCCCGTAGCTCCGTCGGCCATCAAGCCGGAAGGCGTGAAAGCCTTTACGGGCCAAGGATTTGAAGAAGTTCCGACGCCGCGTGCGCTCGAACTCAGCGAGATTCCGGGCGTGGTAGAGCAATTCCGCTTGGCGGCCCGCAACGCCAAGCTTGCCGGTTTCGACGGCGCCGAAATCCACGGGGCCAACGGTTATTTGCTCGACCAGTTTCTGCAAGATGGCTCCAACCAGCGCACCGACGAGTACGGCGGCAGCCTCGAAAACCGGGCGCGCTTTGTATTGGAAGTGGTTGAAGCAGTGGCAGATGAGTTGGGCGCCGACCGCGTGGGCATTCGTTTCTCACCCCAAGGCAGCGCCAGCATCCAGGACTCTGACCGCGTGAAAACGTTTAGCTACATAACCGAGCAACTCAATAAGTTTAACCTCGCTTACCTGCACGTAATCGAGGCGCGCCCAGGCCATCCGATGGCGGCCGCGGCAGGCGTACCGGTCGTAGCCGCGCACCTGCGTCAGATCTTCAACGGTACTTTCATCCTGAACGGGGGCTACACGCAAGAAACTGCAGATCAGGCCATTGCCAACAACGAGGCTGATGTGATTGCCTTCGGTGTACCCTTCATCGCCAACCCCGATCTGCCCGAGCGCTTCCGCGTTGGGGCCGCCCTCAACTCGCCTGATTTCAGCACGTTCTACGTGCCCGGCGACAAGGGTTTCATTGATTATCCTTCGCTGGAAGAGCAGCCCCAAACGGAGGAAGCCAACGGCCACTACAATAACTAGTTCATAGTCAGTTAGTTATATTTTATCAAAACTCCTGCTCGGCGTATGCCGGGCAGGAGTTTTTTTGTTGGTACTCGTTGCTGCTATTGTCTACGGAGCGTCTAATCCGGTGCGTACATCGACTGCCGAACTTGATTTTGCGTAAGCGCAAGTACTTCACCAATCCCTCCCTTAGCAATGGCTGCCAAAAAGACTCCGACTGCCCCGAAAGCGGCGCCTGCCAAACCCGAGAAACGCCTGATGGCCAAGGACATGAAGGCCGAAAAGCAGCCCTATCCGGCCAAACAAGCCGACATGAAGCAGCAGCCCGACACGGACTTTGTTAATTACAAGGCAGCCAATAAGTTACAGGGGAAAATTGCGCTCATCACCGGGGCCGACTCGGGCATTGGGCGGGCCGTGGCCATAGCCTTTGCCTTGGAAGGCGCCGACGTGGCTGTGCTCTACAACGAAAACGACGTAGATGCCAACGAAACCAAGCGCCAGGTAGAAAAACGCAAACGCAAGTGCCTGTTGCTCAAGCTCGACGTGCGCGACCCCGAGCAATGCAAGCAAGCCGTGCGCCAGACCTTGGCCCACTACGGCGGCCTGAACATACTGGTCAACAACGCCGCTTTTCAGATGGCGCAGGAAAAATTTGAGGAAATCCCGGAAGAGCAGATTCGCCGCACCTTCGACACCAACATTCTGGGCTATATCTGGATGGCACAGGCAGCCATTCCGCACCTGCAGGCCGGCGACTGCATCATCAATACGGGCAGCATTGTGGGGCTCACCGGCAACCCAATACTGATTGATTATACCTGCACCAAATCGGCGATTCATGCCCTGACCAAATCGCTGGCTACCTACTTGGGAGAGAAGAACATACGCGTGAATTGCGTAGTACCCGGCCCCGTCTGGACGCCCAACATTCCGGGTACAATGCCGGCCGAAGAAATCGCCAAGTTTGGGTACGAGGTGGCGCTCAAGCGGCCCGGCCAACCCGAAGAATTGGCCCCAGCTTACGTGCTGCTGGCTTCGCAGGACGGCTCGTTTATGACGGGAAGCCTGGTGCACGTAACGGGCGGCAAACTCAGCAGCGACCAGTAACGGAAGTGCATCGGCGGCTTGCTTTCTGAGGGTGAAGCCTTTACTTCACCGCATGAGAAAAGCATACGGTATGGGGCTGCTCGGCAGCCTATTGCTCTTGGCTGGTTTTGCCGCGCCTGATTCGGCTTTGCAGAAAGTACGGCAGTTCCGGCAATCGCATGAAAATCAGCTACTTGCCGAGTACATGCAGCTGCTGGTCATCCCGAACGTTGCGGTGGACACAGCCAATCTGCGCCAAACCGCCAACTTCATCGCCGACATGATGCGCCGGCGCGGCATTAGCGGCGTGCAGTTGTTGCGCGCGCCTACTGCGGGCGTTGCGCCCGCCGTGTACGGCGAAGTGCGTACGCCCGGCGCCAAGCGCACCCTGATTTTCTATGCCCACTACGACGGCCAGCCCGTTAACCCGAAGCAGTGGGCTGCGGGTCTGAGCCCTTTTCAGCCGACGCTGGCCAGCGCCTCGCTTGCCAAAGGCGGCCAGCTGTTGCCCGCGCCTCAGCCCGGTACCGCCCTCAACCCCGAGTGGCGCCTCTACGCCCGCGGCAGCTCCGACGACAAAGCCGGCGTGATGTCGATTTTGTCGGCATATCAGGCTTTGCAAGCCAGTAAGCTCAAGCCCACGGTCAACCTTAAGTTCTTTTTTGAGGGCGAAGAAGAAGCCGGTTCGCCGCACCTAAGCGAAATTCTGGGCAACAACAAAAGCCTGCTTCAGTCCGATCTGTGGGTGATTTGCGACGGGCCGGTGCACCAGTCGGGCCGCAAGCAGGTGGTGTTTGGCGCCCGCGGCGACGTGAACGTGGAGCTGACCGTGTACGGCCCCAAACGCCCGTTGCATAGCGGCCACTACGGCAACTGGGCGCCCAACCCAGCCATGACACTTGCTCAGCTCTTGGCCTCCATGAAAGACAGCACCGGCCGCGTCACCGTGGCGGGTTTCTACGACGACGTGGTGCCGCTAACGGCCGCCGAGCAGCAGGCCGTGCGCAACGTGCCCAACCTCGACACGACCATTCGGGAAGAGCTGGGCTTCGTCCGGCCCGACGGGGGCGGCCAGACATTGAACGAGCTAATCAACCAGCCCTCGCTGAATATCAACGGGTTGCAGAGCGCCAACGTGGGCGCGCAGGCCGCTAACGTCATCCCGACCACCGCCACGGCGGTGCTGGATCTGCGCCTCGTGCTGGGCAATGATTACCAAAAGCAAATTCAGAAAGTGGTGCGCCACATGCAGCGGCAGGGCTTCTTCGTGACTGCCAACGAGCCCACCGACGCCGAACGCCTGCGCTACCCGCGCATTGTGCGCTTGGTGCCCAAAGCCGGCTACAACGCCCAGCGCACCCCCATGGATCTGCCCATTGCGCGCAGCATTGTGGCGGCCGTACAATCCACTACGAATCAGCCGGTTGTGGCGCTGCCGACTTCCGGCGGCAGCTTGCCGTTGTACGCGTTTAAAGAACAGCTCAACGCGACTACCATCACGGTGCCCGTGGCCAATTACGACAATAATCAACACGCCGAGAACGAGAACCTGCGCCTCGGCAACCTCTGGGACGGCCTCGAAACCATGGCGGCGATCATGCGGCTCAAGTAAAGCGTGACCAAAGCAGGCAGGCTCTAAAAATTTATCGGTTCGCCGCGGGAAGATTTTGTCCGTAAGCAGTTTACACCTCGACAGTGGCCCACTGCTGCTGCCTGAATCTACCTGTTTATGTCTGCTTCGCCCTATCCCGAAGGCACTGTGCGTGCCCTGCTGGCCACGGAACTCGTGACTGAGGCTACCCGTGCGGCCCTGCTTGCCCGCCTGGAGCCGGTGGTGCACGAGCCAGCGTATTTCGATGCCGCTACCTACGAGCTGCTACGGACCGTGTGCGCCCGCATCTTCCCGCAGCCCGACCGCGAGGAACCCATCGAGTTGGCCATTGCCATTGACAAACGCCTGCTGGAAGGCCGCAGCGACGGTTGGCGCTACGACGCTCTCCCGCCCGACCGCGAGACGTACCGCCTCGGGCTGGGTGGCATTCAGGAAAGCGCTCAAGCAATGTATCAGCAGGACTTCACGCAACTCTCTGACCAGCAGAAAGATGCTGTAATCCAGGCAATACAGGAGGCGCGGGCGCCGGGCGCCATTTGGGAGACGCTGCCAGCCGGAAGGTTCTTCGAGGAAATGCTGGCCGAAATGACCGAACTCTACTACGCGCATCCGCTGGCTCAGGAAGAAATTGGCTACGTCGGCATGGCCGATGTGCCCGGCTGGTCGCGCATCGAGCTTGGCGAGCTGGAGCCCCGCGAGCCGGAAAAGAATGCCGAAATCAACCGATAGAGCCAACTTAAATATTATATAAGTATTTGACAATCAAATCCTTATATAACTTATTATATTCTTACCTTTTCTTTATGCCCGACGAAGAAGTAGCCGAAGAAGGCGTGCTGAACCCTGTGCAGCCCGAAATTCAGGATCCGTTGCTGAAACAGCTGATGCAGGAAAAAACCGTTTTGGAGCCCGCGCCCGAACCACTTGAGCTGGAGCTTCCCACAGAAGAGGTTGATTGTGTGGTGATTGGCACCGGAGCGGGCGGCGCGCCCCTACTGGCTCGACTGGCTATGGCGGGCTTGAAAGTGGTGGCGCTCGAAGCCGGGCCGTGGCACAACCCCCAGCGCGATTTTGCCACCGACGAGCACGCACAGAATTTCCTGTTTTGGAACGACGAGCGGCTGTCGGCGGGCCAAGACCCCGTGGCTTTTGGCAAGAACAACTCCGGCACCGGCGTGGGCGGCTCTACGCTACACTACACTGCTTACACCCCCCGCGCCCAGCCCGACGATCTGCACCTAAACCGCGATTTCGGCGTGGGCGTCGACTGGCCTTTCGGCTACGACGAGCTTGCACCGTATTACGATGAGCTTGAGCACTTTCTGGGTATTTCGGGGCCGACGCCCTACCCGTGGGGACCAGCCCGCAAGCGGGGATATCCGTTGGCGCCGTTGCCGCTCAACGGGGCTGCGCAACTTATGCAGCGTGGCTGCGAACAGCTTGGCTTACGGACTTCGCCGGCCGCCAACGCGGCGCTATCGGCACGCTACTACCAAGAGGGCGTGGGCTGGCGCGAGGCCTGCACCAACCGCGGCTTCTGCCAGGCCGGTTGTAGCACCGGCGCCAAAGCCAGCATGGACGTCACGTTTATTCCGCTGGCCGTAGCCCACGGCGCCGACATTCGCCCCAATAGCTATGTAACTGAAATTGAGCGCGATACAAAAGGCCACATTACCGCCGTAGTGTACCTCCAAAACGGCCAGCCACACCGGCAGGCGTGTCGCAACGTGTTTCTGTGTGCGGGGGCCATCGAAACACCAAGAATCTTGCTGCTCAACGAGTTGGCACTCACCAGCGGGCAAGTAGGCCGCAACTTCATGGCCCATACCGGCATACAGGTGTGGGGCACCTTCGACGAGGATATTCGGCCCTATAAAGGCATTCCCGGCTCGCTGATTTCTGAAGATACCCACCGCCCCCAGGACGCCGACTTTGCGGGCGGCTACTTATTGCAAAGCATTGGCGTTATGCCCGTTACGTTTGCGGGCCAAGTGGTGCGGGCGCGCAAGCTGTGGGGTCCGGCGCTGCGCAACTATATGCAGCAATACAACCACATCGCTGGCATCAACATCCTGGGCGATTGCCTGCCGCACGCCGATAACTATCTGGAACTAGCCGACGAAAAAGACGCCCGCGGCATCGCCAAGCCCCGAATCCACTTCACTAACCAGGAAAACGAAACCCGCATGACGCGCCACGCCGAGCAAGTGATGCGCCGCATTTGGGAGGCCGCTGGGGCCCGCGACGTGTGGGCCTTTCCGCGCAATGCGCACGTCATTGGCACGGCCCGCATGGGCCTCAGCGGCGACGATGCCGTGGTGGACGCCAACGGCCGCGCCTTCGACGTTCCGAACTTGTATATCTGTGATAACTCGTTATTTCCCAGTGCTTTGAGTGTCAATCCGGCTCTTACCATTATGGCCTTAAGCCTACGCACCGCCGATAAATTTCTGGAAAAAGAAAGACGGCGCGACGCCTGAACTAGAGCTAGAAAGCTAAGCTCCCCTGCTTGAAAAAGGAGGGGAGCTTAGCTTTCTAGCTCTATAAATTCTAACCTATTCATTTCCAACGCTCATGCCCAAAGGCTTTCTGACCCACATAAAAGAGAAATTCGGCGATGGCCACTACGAGGGCGACGAATTTGGCGGCGCGGGTGGGCGCGATGGCAGCGGACTGCCGTCGGGTGCGGCGGGCAACTTTATGTTTGCGACGGGCATCGAGTGCTCCTACCCCACCATCGATCACGGCCGCACGCGCCGCGATTTGCTGGCTGAGTGTGGGCACTACGACCGTTGGCAGGAAGATTTGCAGCTGGTGAAAGACCTGGGGTTGAAGGTATTACGCTACGGACTACCGTATTACACTATTCACCGCGCGCCGGGCCATTACGACTGGGAATTTGCCGACCAGGTGATGGCCGAGATGCAGCGCTTGGGCATCACGCCGATTCTGGATTTGCTGCACTTCGGCGTGCCCGACTGGATCGGTAATTTCCAGAACCCCGAGCTGCCGGTGCATTTTGCCGAATACGCCGCGGCCGTGGCCCGGCGCTATCCGTGGGTGCGGTACTACACGCCCGTCAACGAGATTTATGTGTCGGCCCGCATCAGCGCTAAAGACGGCGTCTGGAACGAGCAGCTCCGCACCGACAAAGGCTTTATTACGGCCCTGAAACACCTGACGGCCGCCAGCATCATGGCCACCCAGCAGATTGCCAAAGTGCGTCCCGACTGCATCATCGTGCAAAGCGAATCGGCGGAATTTACCCACGAGCTGCGCGCGGTACGCACACCTTCTATTCAGATCGAGAACAAATTGCGGTTTTTGTCGCTAGATTTATTGTACGCACATCATCCTGATGCTGAAGTACTTACTTATTTGCTCGACAACGGTCTGACGCGCAAGGAATACGACTGGTTTATGGCCGGCGAGCCGCCCGGCTACCAGATCATGGGCAACGACTACTACGGCCGCAACGAACGCATTGTGCTGCCCAACGGCGAGATCTGCACCAGCATGGACGTGCTGGGATGGTATAACATCACGCACGAGTACTACCAGCGCTACCTCAAGCCCGTGATGCACACCGAAACCAACGTGTTCGACGCCCACGAAGCCCCGACGTGGCTCTGGAAGCAGTGGGTCAATATTCTGCGCATGCGCAAGGAAGGCGTACCGGTGCTCGGCTTTACGTGGTATTCGCTTATCGATCAGATCGATTGGGACATTGCGCTGGCCCAGAAAGTCGGCAAGGTCAACCCCTGCGGCCTCTACGACCTCGACCGCAAGCCCCGCCCCGTGGCCGAAGCGTATCGCATGCTGTTGCAGGAGTACGGCCAGATTACCATCGTGCCCCACGGCGAGCTGTTTGAAGTGACCAAGCAGCCGGCTACCCTCAAAGTAGAGATTTAAGGCCTGAAGGCCTTTTAGATTGTGAATGCAACGTTGTTCTTAAGCGTCTGTCATCCAGAGCGCAGCGAAGGATCTTTACTGCTTCGTTGCCATGCTATATAAATTACTACTCGTGTAAAGATCCTTCGCTGCGCTCTGGATGACAGACGCGAGGGTTGGCGAGGCAATAGAGGTCTTTTGCAAAGCTCCGGATGACAGGCGGCTTGGGGGCAAAGTACAAAAATCACATAAACCACTGTCTGATAATAACATACAAGGTGCATCCTTGCGGTTTTACGTGCTGTCTTTCGAGCACAAACAAGAAAGTAGCGCACACAAAAGCCGGTTTGGCCTCCCTGATTTTGGGCGAAAATAATTAGATATAATTTCGCCTATGTACCATGGAATATTTAACTATTTTGCCGATAAAACCATGTTTTAAGCTTGTATGCACATGAAGCGTCTAGACAAAATCGGATTTCCACTCCTGACTCTGGGCCTGAGCGGACTGCTGCTCTTGGGTTCGTGTAGTCAGAAAACAAGTACGGGCGTGACCACCACCGCCCCCGCCCCGAAGGCTGAAGAAGCCGCTGTTGCGTCGTACCAGGTGCCCGTGGAGTATTTTACCCTCGACAACGGCCTGAAGGTGGTGCTCTCGCCCGACAAAACGGCGCCCATTACCACCATTGCCGTTTATTACAACATCGGCTTCCGCATCGAGCCGCGCGACCGCACCGGTTTTGCGCACTTGTTTGAGCACATGATGTTTCAGGGCTCGCAGAACTTGGGCAAGGCCGAATTTATCTCGCTGATCCAGAAAAACGGGGGCATTCTGAACGGCTCCACGCGCTTTGATTTCACCAATTACTTCGAGATCGTGCCGGCGCACAAGCTCGAAACCATGCTGTGGGCCGAAGCCGACCGCATGCGCGGCTTGGCCATCAACCAGAGCAACCTCACCAACCAGCAAGGCGTGGTGAAAAACGAGGTGCGCGTAAACGTGCTCAACCAGCCCTACGGCGGGTTTCCGTGGCTCGACATGCCACAGTACGCCAATAAGAACTGGCACAACGCCCACAACTTCTACGGCGATCTGAAAGACCTTGACGCGGCGAACCTGACGGATGTGCAGTCGTTTTTCAAGACGTACTACGCGCCCAACAATGCCTCGCTGGTAGTAGTCGGGGATTTCGACACGGCGGAGGCCAAAAAGTGGGTGCAGCAATATTTTGGCGGCATTCCGTCGGCGCCGCAGCCGCCTAAGGTAGACCTCACGGAGCCCCGGCAGGAAAAGGAGCAGCGCTTCACCAAAGACGACAAGCTGGCCACCAAGCCGGCGCTGGCGTTTGCCTACCACATGCCCGACAAGAACACGCCTGAATACTACGCCATGGGCCTGCTCGACCAGATTTTGTTGCAGGGCAACGACAGCCGGCTCTATCAGGCGCTGGTGCAGAAGCGCGGCTACGCGGGCTCGGTCAGCGGTGGCATCAACGATTTGGGCAACATGTTCGACTACAACGGCCCGATGCACTGGGGCGGCAGCCTGACCTACGATCCCACCGTATCAGCCGACTCGGTGGTGGCGGTGCTCACCCAGGAAATCGAGAAGCTCGACAAAAACGGCGTCGATCAGGCCACGCTCGATTTGGCGATGGTAAAGATGCGCTCCAGTCTCTACGACCAGCTCAGCAGCCTCTACGGCTTCGGCAAGGCCGATTTGCTGGCCACGTTTGCCCTGTTCGACAACGACCCCGGCCGCATCAACAACCTCGAAAAGGAGTTTCGGAAAGTGACGCCCGCCGTGATGCAGAAAACCATCAAAGAGTATCTGCGGCCCACCAATCGTACCGTATTGATTATCAATCCATTGGCTAAAAGTTAAACCGACGCATGAAAAACCTCCTCTTCCTCGGCTTGTGCAGCGCGGCGCTGGCTTTTAGCTCTTCGGCCGTGTTGGCCCAAAAACAAACACCCCCGCCCGGCGGCACACCCCGCGACTTTTCGTTGCCCGCCAAGCAGGAATTCACGTTGCCCAACGGCTTGCAGGCGACGCTGGTGCCCTTCGGCGAAATCCCGAAAGTATCGGTGAGCCTGATTGTGCAGGCCGGCAACGTGCACGAAGCGGAAAACGAAAACGGCCTCGCCGACATCGTGGGCCGGCTGATGCGCGAAGGCACCACCACGCTGTCGGCCAACCAGATATCGGAGAAAGTCGCGCGCATGGGCGGCTCGATCGACGTGTCGGTGGGCGCCGACCAGACCACGATTTCGGGCTCGGTGCTCTCGGAATACGGCTCCGACCTCGTGGCCCTAATGGCCGATTTGGTGCAGCACCCGTCGTTCCCGGCTTCGGAGCTGACGCGCATCAAAAACGACTTCAAGCGCGAAATGAACCTGGCCCGTTCGCGGCCCGGTACCCAGGCGCGCATCAAGTTTTCGTCGGCGCTCTATAAAGGTCACCCCTACGGCCGCGGCTTACCCACTGACGCCATGATCGACGGTTTCACGTTGGAGCAGGTCAATGCGTTTTACCAGAAGCAATACGGCGCCCAGCGCACCAACCTGTACGCGGCCGGCAAGTTCGACGCAGCGGCCCTGCAAAAGGCCATTACCGCTTCGCTCAGCGACTGGACCAAAGGCCCAGAGCGCCACATCGACATTGCCAAGCCCACTACCAAAGGCGACCTGATGGTGCAGGACCGCCCCGGCGCGCCGCAATCGACGTTGGTTATTGGCCTGCCCGTAGTCGATCCGTCTAACCCTGACTACCTGCGCCTGCGCATTGCTAATTCGCTGCTGGGCGGATCGTTTGGCTCGCGCATCACCCGCAACATCCGCGAGGACAAGGGCTACACGTATTCGCCGTATAGCTCTGTAAGCACCCATTACCGCGCCGCCGACTGGGCCGAAACTGCCGACGTAACCACCAGTGAGACAGGCAATTCGCTGAAGGAGATCATGAACGAAGTAGACCGCCTGCGCCAGGAGCCGCCGTCGGCTGATGAGCTGAAAGGCATTCAGAATTACGAAGCGGGCTTGTTTGTGCTGCGCAACTCTACGCCGGAAGGCATCATCGGGCAGCTCTACCAGCTTGACCTCCACGGCCTACCCGACAGCTACCTCACCAACCAGGTAAAGAACATCTACCAGATCACGCCGCAGCAAGTCACCGAAACGACGAAGAAATACATCCGCCCCGAAGAAATGACCATCATCGCCGTGGGCGACAAAAAAGTGATCGATCCGCAGCTCAAGAAATTCCAGCAAAGCCGGAAGAAGGCACTGTAACGCACACTTTGTATATGCTTAACAAAGAGCCTGATTGTTGTACCAGGCTCTTTATTAAGCATAAACGAAGTGTGCGTGCTGGCCGTCAGCACAAACTTTACCCTACACAAAGAACTCCCATGCCATACCGGTTCAAGAAAGGAGGTGCTCTAGAAGAAACGGGGGCAAAAGATATTTCCTTGCCGCTTTCGAAAGAGAATCTCATAAGTCTGTTAGCGAATCTGGTAGAGGGCAACGCAACCTACAGTCATCAAGACTTCGCGAATTGGTGCAGCAAACACTTCGGGAATATCGTGGTAAATGACTTGGAATTAGAAGCGGCCGGAATCGACGAGGCCACTTATGAAGTGTTAAATGATGTGGATGCGCAATGGGATTTGTACTTGGTGAATACATATAAAATTGAAGAACTACAGGCCATAGACTTGAATCAAGTCAGGTTGCCCAAAGAGTGGTTTCAAGACTGGCTCAATCAGCTACACTGAAACACTTCGCGCAATACCGAGCCAACCGAAGAACGTTCAACGCTTCTGGTTGAAAGTGACCGCGTAGGGTGCAGGGTAGTCATCGTGGATCGCGTCGATTCGGTCTATGAAGCCGGCTACTTTTCGTTTCGGCACACGACCCCGCAGGCGGGTAGCGGTACTACCGTCGGCGGCGCGTTTGTGGTCGCGGGCATGTGGAACGAATACTTGGGTCCGCCGGCGTCCCAAGGCGGGGCCATATGCTATACGCTCAACTTGCCGGTCGATGTAGCAATGTCGCCGGGGCAGGCGCTGACCGTCGGCGGGCAGGTATACCCGCATGTGGTGGTCTTAGCCACGCCGGTTACGGGTGGAGCGTGTCCTACCTACGGCCTCAGAACGAAGGCGACGCTCCGCAAGCTCTACTACGATCAACAAGCGGGCTTGGTGCGCTTGGAAAGCATCAACGGTCAAGTCTGGGACCGCATACCGTGACTTGATGGCGGTACATAGGGCAAATCCCTGCACGATCTGAGGTGCGCTAGGAGCGGCCGTTAATATTGAAAGATCTCTTGCAACCGGTCGCATATCTCTTGTGCAGTGGCTTTGGGCAGCATGCCCAAACGACGCACCAAGCGGGTTTTATCAACCGACCGAATATGATCTAGGGCTACCTGCCCTTCCTTGCCCTGGAAGGTGCAATCGATGCGGGAGGGATAATCGCGCCGGGTGCTGGTCAGCGCCGCAATGGTGACCGTGCGCAGGTAGCGGTTCATCTCGTCGGGCGAAAGCACTACGCACGGACGGGTCTTGTTGATTTCGCTGCCTTGGGTGGGGTCGAGGTTGACGAGCCACACCTCGAAGCGTTGCACCGCTACCACTGCCATTCGGTTTCCTCAAAGGCGTCATCAGAAAAGCCCTCCAGCAGTTCGCCCTCTGGGGTCTGGCCCTGGGCAATCGCGTGTTGAAAGCGCTCGTCCCACCCTTCGCGGCGGGGCTTTGCCACTGGCTTGATGAGCAGGCCTTCAACCGTGGGCTGTAAGTCGACCTCGCCGACGAGGTGATACTGTTGCAGTAGCTTCTTGGGCAGCACAATTCCTTGCGAATTGCCTACTCGTATTATGCGCGTGTTCATGAAGCAAATGTACGTACAATGTAATTACGCTTACCTGATTATATTGGTTCCATCCTCCAGAAAGCAGCTTTTGAGGACGCGGGGCAAAACCCCACGTTATCTAGCTGACCATCATCGCCGTGGGCGACAAAAAAGTGATTGATCCGCAGCTCAAGAAATTCCAGCAAAGCCGGAAGAAGGCACTGTAACACTCACTTTGTATATACTTGACAAAGAGCCTGATACAATTATCAGGCTCTTTTCATTTTGGGTGCCCTTACTACTCCCGCGCACTTACATTAATGCGCTGAGCCAATAGCTTTGATTGACGCAGCGGTTCAAGAAGCTGTCATGCAGTAGCACTTTCGTTACTTTACATAATCGGACTTATACGACTGACAGCCGTCAATTCTCCACGCCTCATAGCGCCTCTCAACTGCTCGGGCAAAAGCCCTTGACACTGCCTTGCTACGGCTTGTTTCGTTCGGTTGGGCTGTCCTGCTAGTACAGGTTTTATTGGCTGTAGTCTACTTTTTCCTTGGCTTGCACCAAACTGTCCGCTGGCGGGAGGGTGTGTAAGGTCCGCCGGTCCACGTAGCCTTCCAGGTAGTTGCCCTGCTCTTGCGCGGTATAGTAGTACAGGATTTTGGCCACCTGCGAATCTTGCTCCAGCACGTACACCGGCTTGATAAATAGCACGCTGCGGAGCGGAAAGCGAAAGACTGGACTCTCCTCGCCTTGCAGCATGCGCGTGTAGTAGGACACGAGTTCGGCTTTGTAGGCCTCATCCGTGATGATCATGACCGGGTTGAGCGGCCCCAAAAAGGTTTCGTAACAATACCGGCGTGGGCGGGCGTGGACGCGCTGGTGAAACCGCTGCACGTAGAAGTGCGCGGCTACGTTCCACAGCGCGATGAAGCAGACGGCGGCGACAACGAGCACAAGACGCGAAGGGCGTCGAATCTTCATGCGGAGTAGGGGTCGAATAAACACACAAGCACGGGCCAGAAATTTTGAGCCCAACCAGAGCGGTGCTAGTTAAGTAGAATTTTTCGAGTGTGTAGAAGGCGGGTGAAGCAGTGAGAATCCTCAAAAAAGTCGCTTAACGAAATGTAAGTTATAATCGCAGTCTTGGCGAAGTCATAATTTAGCGCAATGAATACTTATTGTAATTTTTAAATTATAAAGGTTTATTCATTTGTCAGTATGTTCTTAATTACTACTGCTTTTCTCAAGAAACCTGTATAACACAGCGCCTTATCTATCGATAATATTAATTTCATTTTAGAACTCATAGACAAAAACTATACCTTCGCTGGATGACGATTCAGCAGCTTGAATATGTAGTAGCGCTCGATACGCACCGGCAGTTTGTGCTGGCGGCGGAGAAGTGCTTTGTGACCCAACCTACTCTCAGCATGCAAATTCAGAAGCTGGAGGAAGAATTGGGCGTGCTACTGTTCGATCGTAAAAAGAAGAAAGTAGAACCCACGGCGGTCGGGGCGAAAGTGGTGCAACAGGCTCGGTTGGTGCTGCGCGAAGCCTACCAACTCCGCGACGTGGTGCAACAGGAAAAAGGCGAAATGGTGGGCGCCCTACGCATCGGCATCATCCCGACGCTGGCGCCGTATCTGGTGCCGCTTTTTCTGCTGGAACTGGTGGAGAAATACCCGCGGCTGCGCGTGCAGGTGGAGGAAATGCCCACCGACCAAATCGTGCAGCGCCTCAAAGAAAACCAACTGGACATCGGCCTGCTCGTCACGCCCCTCGACGACCGCAGCCTGCGCGAAGTGCCCGTACTGGAAGAACCGTTTCTGGCGTACGTATCGGAAGGGCATGCGCTGTACGGGCAAGCCACCGTGAAGCCTTCCGACCTGAGCTTTCCGGATTTATGGCTGTTGCAGCAAGGGCATTGCTTTCGCCATCAGGTACTTAACATTTGTGCGCCCGCCAATCTCAACCAGCCACGGCGTTTCGTGTACGAAAGTGGCTCCATCGAAACGCTCAAGGAAATGGTGCGCCGCAACCAGGGCTTTACGCTGGTGCCGGAGCTATCGGTGCTCAACGAGATGGATAACAACCTCATGATCAAGCGCTTCGACGCGCCCGAACCGGTGCGCGAAGTAAGCCTAGTGACGCACCACGGCTTTGTGCGCACGGGTCTGCTGGACAGTCTGCGCGAATTGCTGCTTCGACACGTGCCCGAGCGGCTGCATGCGGGCCAGTCGGGGCAGAAGATTCGGTGGAAATAACGGCACCCCAGAGCGGAGTTTGCGTATGCAGATTTCCTCATTTTCTCTGCTACACATGCCTGCAACGCCCGTTGTTCTTCCGGTGCTAGAACTCGGCCAAGGCCCGGTTTCGCTCGTGTTTTTACACTACTGGGCGGGCTCCGGCCTGGAGTGGCAGCCGGTGATGGAGTTGCTGGCTCCTGCCTATCACTGCCTGGCCCCCGACTTGCGCGGGTTTGGCGCCGCGCCCGCGCCCGAAACAGGCTATGCCGTAGCCGATTACGCAGCCGATGTGGCAGCCCTGATTGCCGAACGCCACCTTACCAACTACGTGCTGGTGGGCCACTCGATGGGCGGGAAATTTGCCATGTATCTGGCAACTCAGCAGCCTTCAGGCCTGCGCGGCTTGGTGTTGGTGACGCCCTCCCCGCCCACCCCCGAACCCATGACCGACGAAGGCCGCCTAGCCAACCTGCGCGCCTATGGCATTGACGTGGCGGCGGCCAGCACATTCGACCACATCACGGCTCGTCCGCTAAGCCCGGCCACTCGCCAGCAGGTAATCGCGGACAACCTGCGGACTTCGCGCCGTGCCTGGGACGAATGGATGTTGCACGGCAGTCGCGAAAACATCTCCGCCTTGATGAGCCTCGTGCAGGTGCCAGCCATCATCCTCACCGGCGACTCCGATCCGGTGCTTTCGCCTTCGGTACAAGGCTTGGAAACGCTGCCCTATCTGGCTCCGAATACGCACCTGGAAATTATTCCGGGCGCCGGGCACTTGCTGCCCTTGGAAGCGCCCGCAGAAGTTGCGGAACTAATCCGATCATTTATTACAAAGGTTTAATTATCAATTATTTATATAAAACACAAGTAATGCTGTTATGGCGAGGAAGTGAAGAAACAATGCCCGCCACGACCCGAATTTTCTGGAGCAAGTTTGCTCTGATTTCCAACATGCGAATCGCCCGTTTCCTGCTTCTATTGCTTACTGTTGCTTCTTGTTTGCGCCCGGCGGCAAAGCTCGTCGACCCCGATTACACCAAATACCCAACCTATACCGGCCCAGATCTGGGCCTTACGTTCACGGGTGGCCGGGCCAAGCTGCGCGTATGGGCTCCGACTGCCGAGGCGCTACGCCTGAAGCTCTACGCTACGGGCAATGGTGGGACGCCGGTCGTGGAGTATGCCATGCAAAAAGCGGAGGGAGGCACCTGGCTTTATACGTTGCCGCCGCAACCCGCCGGGCTGTTTTATGTAGTGCAGGCAACCATCGGCAGCCGACAGATGGCCGAAGTACCTGATCCTTATGTACATGCAGTAGGCCTGAACGGGCAGCGCGGAGCGTTGCTCGACCCCGCTACGGCAAACCCTACCGGCTGGCAAGACGACTTACGCCCCCGACTAGCGCGGCCCGGCAACGTCATCTTGGGGGAGCTGCACCTTCGTGATCTGTCGATGCACCCACAGTCGGGGATTCAGCACAAAGGCAAATACCTGGGCCTCACGGAAACCGGCACGCGTGGCCCCGGCGACGTCAGCACGGGCCTCGACCATCTGAAAGACCTCGGCATCACGCACGTACACCTGCTGCCCACCAACGATTTTGCCTCCATCGACGAAAGCAAGCCGGAAGAAAACCGCTATAACTGGGGCTACGAACCCCAGCACTTTACAGTGCCCGAAGGCTCTTACGCTACCGATGCCGTCGATCCGGCCGTGCGAATCCGAGAATTCAAGCAAATGGTTAAGTCATTGCATGACAACGATTTACGTTTGGTGCTTGATGTAGTCTACAACCATACCTTGCAAGCCAACCGCGGCAGCTTCGACCAGCTGGTGCCGGGCTACTACTACCGCCAGACGGCCGACGGCAACTACTCCAACGCCACGGCCTGTGGCAACGAAATAGCCTCGGAGCGCCCGATGGTGCGCAAGCTCATCGTAGAATCGGTGGCGTATTGGGCCCGCGAATACCACGTCGATGGCTTCCGCTTTGACCTGATGGGCGTGCTGGACCTAGAAACCATGCGCGCCGTGCGGGTAGCCCTCGATCAGATCGATCACTCCATTTTCATTTACGGCGAAGGCTGGACGGCGGGGGCTAGTCCGGTGCCGGAAAGCCAGCGGGCCGTGAAAGCCAATATGCAGCGCCTCGACCGCATCGCGGCCTTCGGCGACGAGCTGCGCGACGGGGTAAAAGGCCACGTATCGCGCCAGACCGAGCCCGGCTTTGCCAGCGGCCAACCGGGGCTGGAGGAAAGCGTGAAGTTCGGCATTGTGGCCGCTACCGAGCACCCACAGCTTGATTATCAGAAGGTTAATTATTCGAAAGTGCCGTGGGCTGGTTCTCCTTCGCAGAGCATCAACTATGTGGCCTGCCACGACGACCGCACCCTCTGGGACAAGCTAGTGGTGGCCAACCCCGGCGTTTCGGAAGCCGAGCTGATCCGGATGGATTTGCTGTGCGGCACCATCGTTTTTACCTCGCAGGGCGTCCCGTTTCTGGCCGTCGGCGATGACTTTTTGCGGACCAAAGGCGGCTCTAACAACTCTTACAACCTGCCCGACAACGTCAACCAACTCGACTGGGCCCGCAAAGCCCAGTACGTCAGCGTACACGAGTTTTACCGCCAACTGATCGAGCTGCGACGCGCACATCCGGCGTTTCGCCTCGCCACTACCGAACTGATACAGAAGCACTTAGAATTTCTACCGACAATGCCGGCAGGCACCATCGGCTATCGCCTCCACGACCACGCTGGCGGCGACCGCTGGAATACCATTGTGGTGCTGTTCAACGGCAACCGCACGGCTACGGCCGTGAGCATACCCGCCGGCACGTATTCCGTGGTGTTGCGCGGCGCTCAGATCAATCCGCAGGGCCTTGAGAAACTCAGCCAAGCCGAAGGCCATCCGTTGATTATGCCCGCTACCACGGCTCTGTTGCTGGTTCAACCGTAGCCCAACCATAACTCTGATCATAGTCCGCCCGTTTGTACCCACACGCTTCGGCGCTCTCCCCCGAAGCGCTGGGAACCCGGCAAATGGCGTTTGTTTCGAAGTTGCGTTCGGCTTGGCAGCGGCATTGGCAGCATTACGTAGCCGAAGCAGCCGGCATTGCTTTCTTTCTGAGTTCGGCCAGCTTGCTCACGGTGCTTCTGGAGCACCCGGCCTCGCCGGGCTACCAAGCGCTAAGTCAGCACCCAACCTTCCGTACCGCGCTGATGGCGGTGGCCATGGCGCTGGTTATCGTGCTGATTGTGTACAGCCCGTGGGGCAAACGATCCGGGGCCCACATCAACCCGGCCGTGACGGTGGCTTTCTGGCATTTAGGCAAAATCCGGACGGCAGACGCGGCCTGGTACATCGTGGCGCAGGTGGCAGGAGCCATCGGGGCTGGCCAACTGATGAAGCTCGTGCTGGGCAGTTTCTACGCGCATCCGGCTGTGCACTACGTTACTACCCAACCCAAACCGGGTGGCTCGGGGCAAGCGTTTTTGGGCGAATTCATCATCAGCTTTATCCTGATGATGAGCATGTTGGTGGCATTGCATTCGCGCCAACTTAAGAAATGGACGGGCTGGCTGGTAGGGCTGCTGCTGGCTTTGTTTATCCTTTTCGAAACGCCTTTTTCCGGCATGAGCCTCAATCCGGCCCGTACTTTGGGCGCGGCCGTAGCCGCCAACAGCTACACTGGCCTCTGGATCTACTGGGCCGCCCCAGTTCTGGCAATGTGGCTCGCCACCAGCACTTTCCAGATGGTTTACGGACGAACTTCGCTGGCCTGCGCCGTGCTGGCGGGCTGCGAGGCTGCCGCCAACACGCCGTTGTACGCTGACGCAGGCCCTGCCACGGCCGAGCCGCCGCACTACCCGGATGCCAGCGGGAAAGGATAATAGGCAACCAATTGATAATCAATTATTTATGCATTACTCCAAAGACTTGGCATGGAATAGCAAATAGCCAATGTGGGCAAACACAGCCCAGCGTCGCGACGAATCGTCGTAGTGAATGAGGTGCACGGCCAACGGGCCGATGGGGTTGAGCTGGTAGATAAAGCCTGTACTGGTCGTCAGACGCGGGCGATCGAAGCCGTGCTTGAGAATGCCGCGCTGGTTGAGCGGATCGTCGCTGGCCTCCACGGGCTGGTAGCGCAGGTGCGTAAACGCTTCGGTACGCCATTCGATTTTGCCCAGGATGCTGCGCGAATACCGCAAGCCCGCCGCCACGTACCGCGCCGAGCGGTAGTTGTCCAGAAACAGCGTGCGCGAATCAACGAGCGGCGTAAACGAGGGCGAAGTCGTCAGCGACGAGCGGTAATTCACGAACCGTCCTTGCGTGCTGACCATGATTTCGCCGAAATAGCCCCAGTTGCTTTTCTTGTCTTTCAGGGGGTAATAGTTTTCGTAGGTGCCCGAAAATTGCAGCCATTGGTGGTCCTGCGTGCGCTTATCGGTGAGCACCGAAGTTGAGCCCGGGCGGTAGCTTTCCGTGCCGCGCACCCCACGCACGCTGATGAGGGCGCGGCGGCCGGCCGTGGGGTATTGCTTACGATTCAGGGAGTTGCGGGTAAAGCGCAGCGAAGAAGTTACGCCTCGAAAGCTGGTGCGGTCCAGAATATCGCTCGACGAGACTTCCTTGCGGTTAGCGTAATTATCCTGATTGCCGAAGTAGGCGCCTTCCAGCGTCACGCGGCTCCGGAAGTTGGGGCTAATGCCAAGCTGCACGCCCGCCGACAAGTCGCTTTGCTCGATGAGCGTGTTCTGCACGTCGCGGCCCAGCAGGCCGCCGGTACGCTGGTAGCTCCAGTTGTTGTAGGTGATGCTGGGCTCGATGTAGTAGGGCAGCTTGGCGGGCACGCTCATCCGAAAACGGCCCTGTCCGGCATTGTAAAAACGCCCTAAGCTCACGTTAACCGCCGTCGAGTACAGCAGGCTTTTCAGGAAGCGATATTCCAGCCCGACGTAAATGTTGTCGATGGGGCGCGTGCTAAGCAGGAAACCGATTTCGGCCGACAGATTGTTGTTCTGGCGTGCATCTAGGCTGAAATTGTAGCCTTCCTGGGCCTTGTCGTAGCGAATGCGCGGATAGATGTTGCGGAAAAAATCGTCGGCGGCCAGGCGGTAATACCCTTCCTCGATGTCGTCGATGGTGTAGCTCCGGCCTTCCCGCTGAAAAAAGCGCCGAACGTAGGCATTCTGGTTGGCCTTCAGACCCTGCACCGTCACGCTTTTGAACACCGGCTTGGGCGCCCGATTCTGAAATTCGGAGCGGCGCTGAGCCAGTTCCACCGTGTCGGAACGGCGCTGAATGCGGCTGAGCATCAGCGGCAGCTTGTCCTGCGCCGATTTGGTACCGCGCTCGATCAACTCCCGCACTTTGTCGAAGTCCGTTGCGCCAAAGCCTTCTAAATCAGGCTGAATGAAGATGCCATTGGGGCCGACGGCCGTAGTATCGGCTACGTTGGCGCCCAGAAAAACCAGCGTACTGGCCAGCAGCTCGTCGTCCTTCTTAAATGGGTATTGCTTATAGGCCACGTCGCCCACGTTCACCCCAATGATGATGTCGGGCTTGAACTCGGCGCGCATCACATCGGTGGGGAAGTTGTTGTAGATGCCACCGTCGAACAGATAGCGGCCGTCGGGGTTGCGAATGGGGCGAAATACCAACGGCACCGCCATGGAGTTGCGCACCGCATCGGCGAGCGAACCCTCGCGCTGAATCACCTGCTTGCGCGTAAACACCTCCGCTGCCAAACACCGAAAGGGCACAAACAGTTGATCGAAGTTGTAGTCGGCCACAGCGGCCGACGGAGCTAACAACTTGGCTAGCACGAAGTTAAGATTTACGTCGTTTACCAAGTTAGGCGTAACGCGTGTTCGGAAGGCCGAATCGATGGCCACCCCAACGTGCAACGACCCCGGCGACGGATCGGCGCTGAGGTAGTTGAACGCCTTATCTTCCAACTGCTTGCCCGACACCCAATACTGAAACTGCGGGTCGGCCACGATTTTCTCAATTTCGGTGGGCGAATACCCCGCCGCATACATCGCTCCTACCACCGAGCCCATGCTGGTACCGATGATATAGTCGATGGGTATGTGGTTCTTTTCCAGCACTTTAAGCACACCTACGTGCGCCAAGCCTTTTGCCCCGCCTCCGCTCAGCACTACTCCCACACGCTGAGCCCGAACCGGACCCTGAACCAGTAAGACCAGCAAAAACAACGGAAGCCAGCGGTACAATTTTCGCATTTCTCAAACAATGAAAACTGCCTGACAGGCAGCGGCTTTCCCTACGCAGTCACATGGCAGTAGTTGTCTTGAATATAGACAAATAGTAGCAAGCCTCACCGTTGAGCTTAAGAAGCACCAGACTAAGCAGTGAGAGTATAGGGCGCGCCTGAAACCCTGTTTTCTGTGCCACTCAGGTAACACGCGGCTGCTGCCACGACTTTGCCGTATCAGCATAATATCCTCATTATCTAGCTCTTAGCTCATCCCGAACCCCTGCATCAGGGCGCAAGCCACGTGCCTAATGCGCTCGGCAGGTTGCGCAACACCGCAAACAAAACGGTTGTAATAACGATTAGCCAGCCAAACCCCGGATGATACAAAAAGGAAGTGCGGCGCACTTGCCCCGTGGCCAGCGCCCGCACCCCGTCGGCGGCGCCAAATACCAGCACCGGTGCGTAGAGTACAGCCAGCAAATTTAGGCTGGCTGCTTGGCATAGCCTTCCGTGCAACAGGGCATGCAGGGCCCGCTGCGTGCCGCACCCGGGGCAATACAATCCGGTGAGCAGGTAAAATGGGCAACGCGGAAAAGGATAGCGCGCCGGATCCAGCCGAAAATAAAGGGCGGCCAGCGCGAGCCCGGCCAGCAGGCCCAGAGCAACGACGCCAGCCGCCCGTTGGGGAAGCGTGAAGGCCCAGCGGCCCTTACCGGTTGTTGAATCCGTCACCGAACCCGCTTAACATGGCTCCGCCGAAGCCCAGCATCATCATAACAATCCAGATGACGGTGCCTGCCAGCCAAATGAAAAACCCGATTTTGGTCCATTTGGCTGCCTGCTCCGAGGCCCGCACCGCGCCGGCGTAGTCGCCCAGACTGTACCGCGAATTGACGTTGGCCGCGTTTACAATACCGGCGATGCCAAACGGCAAACAGCAAAAAATCGTCACTAGAATAGACTCGACCAACCAGTTTTTGGGCGGCGGACCTCCAACTGGTGGCATGCCCGTAGGCGAAGGGTAATTTTGTTCCATGTAAATAAGTAGGTGAGGTATAAGCCGGAAAAATAGGGAATCCAACCTGAACCTCAAAGGCGACGCCCCAAGCGCCTTACTTCTTAAAAATGAAGTAAACTGCCGCCACCAACAGCGCAAATCCTACCAAGTGGTTCCAGCCGAGCTTATCGGTTTTGAACACGTACACCGCGCACAGCGTGAATACCGTCAGCGACACTACTTCCTGGATTACTTTCAGCTGAAACAGGTTGAACGGGCCGCCGTTTTCGTCAAAACCGATGCGGTTGGCAGGCACTTGAAACACGTATTCAAAGAAAGCTAATCCCCAGCTAATCAATATGATACCTACAATGCCCAAAGTACTGAACCACGCATATTTCTTGAATTGCAGATGGCCGTACCAGGCGAAGGTCATGAACAGGTTGGAAATGGTTAGGAGCAGAACGGTGTACAGGCTTTTCATGGGCAATAAGCTTAGCGTGAAGCCTTGTACGGACGAGGCTCCTACACTGATTTCAGAGAGTTAAGAATCTTGAAATGAGCTAAACCGACCTTTCCAAAGCGGTCGTTGTGGTGCCCGAAGCACCTCAGTCTTCGTGGCCGGCGCCGGCTGGCAGTACGGGCGCAAGCGCCGCTTCCTGAGCCAGCTGTTGCTGCTCTTTTTCGGATGGGGTTTTGGGCAATTTGCTCAAATCGGGTTGGCCGGCATCGACCCAACTTGTGTACCACAGCGCGCCTACAAGCTGCACGGCTTGGCGCATCTGCCGTTCTACCTGCCCGTGCAGCGAGGCATGGTAAGCGCGGGTAAAGTCTTGAGAATACACGCGTTGCGTCTGGGTACCACGGGCTTCGTAGCCGTACTTACGATCGGCCGGAAAACGGGCGGTGAGTTCCTGCTCCATGCGCAGCACCGAATCGACGGCCGTGTGCGCTCGCCCAACCGCCGCCCAGATCGCCTTGGAGGGATTGTCGAGGTAAGGAGCCGGCCCTACAAAGAAATCGTAATTGCCGCTGAGCACTTCCGGTAGCCGGCTTTCCCACAGGCTATGAATGCCGCGCTGGTTGGTACGCTGGCCGTTGTAGTTGCGGGTGGTGTGCAGGGGCACGCAGGCATCGGCAACGTAATGGCCCATATCGGCGGACAGCCGCAGGATTCGGTCGGTGTCGTGCGTGCGAAAGGCTTCGGTCAGTTGCGCTTTCATGGCCCCGATGTGCCACGGCACAATTCCGTGCCGCAATAGCGAGTCTTCGCCGTAACGGGCCACGGCGTCGGCGTAACTGCGGGGCAGCTTAAAAATGGCGCTGTCGCCGTAGGCATCCACGTCGAGGAAATGCCGAGCGGCCTCACCGGGAACTACCATCCGGCGCTGATCGGGGCGGGTGGCATACGTGGTCATGTACTCGATGTTGGCTTTGTAAAAACCAATCATCTCACGCGGTAACGTAAAGACTGCCAAGCGGTTAATCAACCGATGCCCAAAGAAGCCCCAGGCCTGCGGCTGCCGCGGAATCAGGCAAAGCACAGCCAATAGCAGTAGCGACAATTGCTTTTTCACAATGGATAAAAATAGATATTACGTAACTATCAGTATATCAAATAGTTATACCAAATCCCAAACGCAGCATGCTTCGACTTCTCTTAGCATGCCGCGTTTTACATAACTCTCTTATAGCTAATTACTTGCGCCCAGCCCCTGCAAAGCGCATCCGGTAGTCGGCTTTTACATCGCCTTTGCTGATGCGGGTGAGTTTGCCCTTAATAAGCTGCTTTTTAAAGCCCGAAATCTTGTCCGTAAACAGGACGCCTTCCAAGTGGTCGTATTCGTGCTGAATGACGCGGGCCGTCATGCCGGAAAACGTGTCTTCGTGCTGCACCAGGTTCTCGTCATGGTAGCGAATCACGATGGTTTCGTGTCGATACACCATCTCGCGCACGCCAGGAATGCTCAGGCAGCCTTCTTCAAAACCCCATTCGTCGCCGGTTTCGCTAACCATTGTGGGGTTAATAAACGCCCGCTTCACGGGGGGTTCGGAAGGTTCAACGGGCTGGCCGTCCTCGTCTTCCTCTTCCACCATCGGGGTCGAGTCAATCACGAACAGGCGGATACTCTTGCCGATCTGCGGGGCAGCCAAGCCTACGCCGTGAGCGTGGTACATGGTATCAAACATATCAGCGATAAGCTGCTTAAGCTCAGCGGCTTCGAACTCAGCGGGGATGTCTTTGGCACGGGCTTTCAGTACCGGATCGCCAAAGGCAACAATAGGGTAAATCATCGGGAAGCTAAAAAAGATTGCAAAATCAGGGTGGCGCTCACGCGGTCGACGGTGGCTTTGTCGCGCCGGTCTTTCTTGGATAGTCCGCCGGCCAGCATCGCTTGATGCGCCATACGCGAGGTAAACCGTTCATCTACCTCATACACAGGCACTTCTGGCATATCGCGCCGCAACCGACGCACTAGCCCAATTACGGCACTCGTTACGTCCGTTGGTTCGTTGAGCAGGGTGCGGGGCATGCCCACGACTAGCGCCTCCAGCGGCTCTCGTTGGTGGTACGCTTTGAGGTAGGCCAAAAGGTCTTGGCTGTGTATGGTTTCCAGGGGCGTAGCGATAATCTGGAGCGGGTCGGTTACCGCCAATCCCACACGTTTGTTGCCGTAGTCGATAGCAAGAATGCGGCCCATGACGAGTTGAGAATGAGGTGGAAAAGGAAAAGCAGCAGCAACGACCGACAGCAGCACAAAGATACGACAGGCAAACGAAGCGTCGGTAAGTTATCCGCAACTCCAAATGGCAAATGCTGGATAACTCCATCTGCTGAGCTTTGAAAAAGTCAATCCGCTTTAAATTAAAATAGTTATATTATTTAAACACTTCAGACAACTAACACAAGAACCTAGTCAGTCCATTTTGTACCTGCATATTGCTCTATTTTAAGCCTATATAGTTCTTATAATATAAAAAATTGCACTGTTATTGGAAATTTCAGAGTGACTGCTACTGACCTTGATTTTCTAGGAAAAGTTTCAATAGATTTGAATCCTTGCCTCTGATTTATAGCACTTTTTTATCGCTCCAACCTCTACATTCTCTGTCGTTTATGAACGCCGAGCCGAACGCGGAGCCGACGCCTAAGTCGGGAACTACGCCGGACCCCAAGCCTCGCACTTCGAGGCGGCCAATGCGGCAGCCGCTGCTGTTGGCCGTGGCGTTGGCGTGCGGAGTGTTGCTAGGAGCCAACCCGTTTCGGCCATCCAGCCAAAACCCCGACGCCACGTCGCGCGGCTACCTGAAGTTCAAGGAGATTCTGAGCTACGTCGACCGCGATTACGTCGATACGGTAGATGCCGAACAGCTTTCGGACTATGCCATCAGCCGGATGCTGGAGCGCCTCGATCCGCACTCGGTGTACATCCCGGCTCAGGAGGAACAAAAGGTGTCTGCTTTCCTGCAAAACGACTTTGATGGCGTAGGCGTGGAATTCAACCTGTTCCGCGATACAGCCACCGTGATTGCCCCCCTAAACGGTGGCCCGGCGGAGCAAGCCGGCCTCCAGCCCGGCGACCGGATTTTGGCCGTCAACGGCACGCGCGTCACGGGCACCCATGTAACTATGGATCAGATGTTTGGCCTGCTGCGCGGTCCGCGCGGCAGCAATGTGCAGCTACAAGTACTGCGCCGCCACCAAAGCCGGCCAATGACTGTATCCGTAACGCGGAGCCGCATTCCCAATAGCTCGGTGGAAGTTGCGTACATGGTCGATAACCAGACTGGCTACATCAAGATAACGCGCTTTGCATCGGGCACTTACGATGATTTCAAACAAGCTCTTGGCGACCTAAAGCGCCAAGGACTGAGCCGGTTGGTGCTGGATTTGCGCGGCAACCCAGGTGGGTACCTCGATCGCGCCACCAAACTAGCCGACGAGTTTATCAGCGGTACTCGCAAGCTGGTCTACACCGATGGCAAAGGCGATCAGTACGACACCCAAACCTACTCGCGCGTACTGGGCGAGTTTGAGGAAGGCCCGTTGGTAGTGCTCGTTGACGAAGGCAGCGCTTCGGCGGCCGAAGTAGTCGCCGGTGCCTTGCAGGACCATGACCGTGCTCTGATTGTGGGCCGCCGCACGTTTGGCAAAGGCCTTGTCCAGCAGCCCATTACCCTAGCCGATGGTTCGGAATTGCGCCTCACCATTGCCCGTTACTACACGCCATCTGGTCGCTCGATTCAGAAGTCGTACCGCAACGGGTTGGCCGCCTACGAAAAGGATTTGACGGAGCGGGCGCGTCACGGCGAGTATTTCCACGCCGACAGCATCCACTTTGCCGATTCGCTGCGCTTCCGCACCGACCACGGGCGGACAGTGTATGGCGGCGGCGGCATCATGCCCGATTTGTTTGTGCCCCGCGACACGATGGCGGCTTCGTCGTACTTCACGCGCTTGCAGGGCCGCAATATGCTGCGGGAGTTTGCGCTCAATTTCTACCAAGATCACAAGACGGAGCTGGAAGGTATGCGTTTCGAGCAGTTCAAAAGCACTTTCCAAATCTCTGATACTCAATTACAAAGCCTAGCAGCTCGGGCAGCGAACGAAGGCATTGCAACGAATGCAACTTGTCTGCGCCGCTGCTCGCCCCTGTTGCGCAACCAGCTGAAGGCCTACATCGCCCGCAGCGCCTATGGCAAAACGGCTTACTTCCAAGTGCTGCACGACCGTGACCCTGAGATGCAGCAAGCTTTACACGCTGTAGGCGACGGAGTAACCCTACTGGCCCAAGGCCTGACGATGAAATAGCCCCTGCCCAGCACTTCTGGCTTTCGACCACATCCCTTTCCCAACCTAGTACCTTCCTCCCCAGCCCAAAATTACAAAATATTGATTATCAATAGTTTGAAGTAAACTCCCTTTAAAGTAACGCTTGTATGAGTGCAGTGGAACAACCCGTAATTTTTAACTGAAGAACGGATGAGCGACGTGAATACAAATCTGCGAAATGCGCTGGATCTGTTTTGGAAGTATGTAGCACACCATCAGGGGGCTACCTCGGTGGAAGAAGTAAAAGTTGATTTTTGGGACGACGACCAGGATACGCCCGAGCGCCGCGCACTGCGCAACAACCTGCTGCAAGCGGTAGCCCACGAAATCGAGTTGCAAAATTGGGGCAAAGGCGACGTAGCAGGCATTGACCTGCTGCTGGAAGCCATTACGGCCGATTATCTGCACGAAGAAGTGCTGTACGATTGCCTGGAGCACTTGCGCGTAAACTGCCGCACGCTGCTCATGACGCGGGGCATGCTTTCGCCGCTGCACCACACGCGTTATCTCATGGCCGAGCACGTGGCGCAATACAACGTGCCGGACCGCAGCGCGCTGCTAGAGTTTTTGATTTGCCACGACGACCACAAATTGGTCATCCGGTATGCTCTCAATTCCCTATCCGATTTGCATCCGGCGCAAGCCGTACCCTACGCCTTAGAGCGTCTGGCGGATGAGGACGAATACATTCGGCTGTCGAGCGTGCTGGCGTTGCAGGCGGCCCGGCAAAACCTGCCGGTAGAAGTCATCAAGCCCCTGCTCAACGACCCCAGCGAATACGTCCGGGATGTGGCTACAGTAATGGTACAACGAGCTTAACTTAACCCGAAAGCTAGCGGATAAACCTTTACTAATCAATTATATATACCTTACCCCAGCTACTACTATTTAGAAGCAGGGGCTGGTGCGGCATCGTGGTAAGAGAACTTCTTATCGATGCTGGTGAAAGGTTTGCCGTCTACTTCCGCATAGGGGTAGATGAAGAAATTGAGCGGCCCGTTGTGCTGCGGCGGAGCCAGCGCCAGATCGCGGCCCCGGGTAAACTCGACGCGATTTTCGTCGTGGGCACCGAAGAAATATGTGCGGCGTGATGGGTCTTTGGCCGCTTCGGAGGCATCGACGGGCACCCAGCCTGTTTCCTTGGTGTAGAACTCGGCCCAGCAATGGTAGCCTTGCACTTGGCCTTCGCCACGATCGGCAGGAAGCGGGAAGCCGATGCTGAAACGCGCCGGAATGCCGACGGCCCGGCAGTAGCCAATAAACACTGCGTGGAAGTCGGTGCAATTGCCGCGCCGGGCATCACAGGCGTAATAAATGTCGCCGCGGCCCCAGCCCTGCCCCGACTTGTCGTACTTCACTGTCGAGACGACGTGCTCGTAAATAGCGCGGGCTTTTTCCAAATCCGTTTTGGCGTTGGCTTTCGCCACGACTTCCGTAGCCCAGGTTTTGATCTGGTTGTCGAGGGGCACCAGTTTATCGGGCTGAAGCCAACGCTGCATGTCGGGATCGGCAGGCTCGGTGGGGGCTTTGCGGCTGGCGGTGGGCACGAGAGTTGGGTTGATGTGCTCCCGGCGCAACGCATCAAAATGCATCGTCACCGTGAAAGCAATTTCTTTCGGGTTCAGCAGATTCAGATGCAGGATGTGATTGCCGTATTGCGACGTCACCACTTCGTAAGGATACGGCGAATCAACTTGCAAATCATTGATATTCTGCGACTTATCGGAGTGCGGAACCGGCAGCCACAGATCGACTTGCTTGGCCCCCGTCGGGATATCGCGCACCGTAGCCTGGTATTCAAAGCGGAAAGCGCGGCTCCGCAACGCCGTAGCCGAAGTGCTTTTGGGTGCGTAAGCCGTGACCGCCAGCGCACCGGAAGTAGTTAGCAGCAGCGCGACGCTCCACGTGCGTACGCGGCGTAGGGAGGTAGAAAGGATTTTCACAGACAGAACTTAGAGTAGCGAACAAGCAACCAACAGCACCTTGACAACTCACTTCGGAGCGCAAGGGTTGGGGGCGCCCGCGTATTTTTTGGCTTCGATAACCTTACTGCAAAGGTAGCGCCTATATAAGACTCTTTACCGCGCATCCAATTCTACCATAACACATTAATAATCAACATTTTATAAAACAACAAAGCATTTAAGACTTCCGACTTGACTCACTACATTGTCTTGATTAACAATAAGTTATTTATTAAAAGCGCTGCCAGCGCGTAGTGGGCACTGCCTGCCCTTCGTCATCAGAAAGCCCTGGGCTGCGTATCTTTAGGAAGGCTTTCCCGCTCACCCTCCACCCCCACCCACATGGCTTATTATCACCGCGTTGGCCAGATCCCGCACAAGCGCCACACCCAATTCCGACAACCCGATGGCTCACTTTATTCCGAGCAGTTGGTAGGCACGCTTGGGTTTCATGGTGTTTCGTCGTTGCTCTACCACATTCACCCACCCACCCAAATTAAAGAAGTAGGTGCGCCTGTACCCTACGGCGCTAAATACCTAAAGGAAAGACCATTACAGCCCAGTCACTTACGCACCCTAGCGCAGACTACCACCGGCGGCGACTACTTGCAGGCGCGTCAAACGCTGCTTGGCAACGCCGACGTGACGCTCAGCATCTGCAACCCGACCGAGCGCCGGATGCAGTATTACTACAAAAACGCGCTAGCCGATGAAGTAATCTTTGTGCACGAAGGCCGCGGCGAATTGTGGAGCCAACTGGGCAAGGTAGCTTTCGAACCCGGTGATTATGTGGTAGTTCCGCGCACCATCATTCATCAGCTCCACTTTGAGGAAGGTCCGGTTCGGCTGTTTATCATCGAGTCGTTTAGCCCCATCGAAACGTGCCGGCGCTACCGCAATCATTTCGGGCAGCTGCTGGAGCACGCGCCCTATTGTGAGCGCGACATGCGACCGCCTCACGAACTGATTATCCAGACGGAACCCGGCGAGTACCTCGTCCAGATCAAGAAAGAAGGTTTTCTGCATCAGCTTACTTACGCGCACTCGCCGTTTGACGTGGTGGGTTGGGATGGCTATTTCTACCCGTATGCCTTTAGCATTCATGACTTTGAGCCCATTACGGGCCGCATTCACCAGCCGCCGCCCGTGCACCAGACATTTGAGGCGCACAACTTTGTGATCTGCTCGTTTGTGCCGCGACTCTTTGATTATCACCCTCTTAGCATTCCGGCACCTTACAACCACTCCAACGTCGACTCCGACGAGGTGCTGTATTATGTGGCGGGAAATTTTATGTCGCGCAAGGGCATTGACCTGGCCTCCTTCACGGTGCATCCCAGCGGCATTCCGCACGGGCCACACCCGGGCACTGTGGAAGCGAGCATCGGCAAAACCGAAACCCGCGAGCTGGCCGTGATGGTGGACACGTTCCGGCCGCTTTACCTCACCGACGTGGCGTTGCAGTACCTCGACGAGAAATACCCGATGAGCTGGAACCCGGATTTTGTGCACGAGCCGCCCCGCTCGGCCGATATGATGGATTAAAGCTTCAGGGCAACAACCACTTAATGAATCTTTCAAAAGGCCACCCCGTTCTGAGGTGGCCTTTTAAATTTCCTGCTTTTGCTTGGTGCGTTTGCGTAACTTGACGGGGTTGGCCTTAGTAGAAGGAAGCCTAGTTTGCCCCGAAATACTCTATGAAGAACGCTGCGCTGCTGCTATTTTGGCTATTGCTGCTGGCGGGTGTTGCGCCCGCGACGGCGCAACGCATTTTGTGCTCGGGGCAGATTACGGAGGCCGGCAACGGACATCCGGTGCCGTTTGCCTCGGTATTTGTACCAGGTACCAGCAACGGCACTACCGCCGACGAGCAAGGCCGCTACCAGCTCACGCTCCCGCAACCCGCTGATACGATTGCCGCTTCGGCGCTGGGCTTTGCGCCCCAGAAAAAGCATCTTACTACCGACGCTACCCAGACCATCAACTTTACCCTCAGGGGCGGCGCCGTGACGCTGGGCGAGGTAACCGTGCGCCCCCACGAAAACCCGGCGTACGCAATTATGCGCCAGGTGCAGGCCCACAAGCCGCAAAACAACAAGCGCGAGTTGCAAGCCTTCGAATTCGACAGCTACAACCGCGTCGCCGTTTCCATTTCCAACCTGCCGGCCAAGATTAGCAACCGCAGCGTCTTCAAGGACATGATGGCCGTGGCCGACAGCAAGGGCCAGCCGCTTGGCCCCGATGGCAAGCCCCTACTGCCCATTTTTGCTTCGGAAGTACTATCGCGGTTGTATGTTCGCCACGATCCGTTGCGCAAGCGGGAAGAGATCCGGCGCACCCAGATGCGCGGGGTAGCTCCGCGCGACGGCTCGGTGCTCTCGCAGATTCTGGGGTCGTCGTTTCAGGACTGGGATTTTTACCCCAATTGGCAACAGCTTCTGGGTAAGGACTTTATCTCGCCCATTGCCGACGGCTGGAAGTTTACCTACGAATACGACCTACAGGATTCGGTGTACGTGGGCAAGGACTGGTGCTACCAATTGGGCGTGGCGCCGCGGCGGGCCGGTGACTTGGCTTTCACGGGCACCATCTGGATCACGGCCGACAGTTACGCCCTGCGCCGCGTCGATTTGACGGTAGCGCCCAAAGCTAACCTCAACTTCGTTGACCAGGTTAAGGTGCAGCAGGAATTGGTGCCTTCCGAGGCGGCCAGTCAGTGGCTGCCCAAACGAACCCATGTCGTGATCGGGTTGAAGCCGACCAAAGGCAGCACGGGCTTTCTGGCTGATTTTACCACCATCAATTCCAATTTCGACGTCAATCACCCTAAGCCTCTGGTTTTCTATGCATTACCCGTAGAAACCATGCCGGATGCGTACGCTCCGCTGACGGCTGACTACTGGGAGAAAAACCGGCCCGACTCGCTGTCGCTCGATGAGCAGCGCACGTTTGCGGTGCTGGACTCGGTACGGAAGCTCCCTTCCGTGCACTCGACGCTGGAACTGGCCGACATCGTCGTGAACGGCTACAAACGCGTGGGCAACTGGGATTTAGGTCCGGTGATCAATACGTATTCCTTCAACAGCATCGAGGGAAACCGCTTTCGGGTGGGCTTCCGCACCACGCCGGAAATCAGCGCCGACTGGCTGACGCGGGCTTACCTCGCTTATGGTACCCGCGACGGCCGCTTCAAATACGGCGTGCGCGTGAGCCGCATCCTCAACCGCCGCACCTGGACGGTGGCCACCGTGGAGCGCCGCCACGACATCGACCAAGTAGCGCTGCTCGACAACGATTACGCCCTCGAAAACCCACTCTATGAAATGTCGGCGCGCATGGGCAACATCTCCAACGGCCGGCCGCTCATGCGCGACCTCAACACCCTGACGCTCCAAACCGATCTGTTTCGGGGCTTTACCCAGAAGGTCAGCCTGCGCTACCAGCGGTTCAATCCACTTTACAACTTTGCTTATTACAATACGGATGTGCGCCAGCCCGGGGCGCCCACCAAGGACGATTATGCCCTCACCGAACTGGTGCTGGAATCACGCTACGCCCGCGATGAAGTCCTGATCCAGAACCAGAACCGCCGCTACGCCATCGGCCTGATGAAGTGGCCTGTGCTGACCTTCCGCTACACCGCCGGTTTTGACAACGTGCTGGGCAGCGATTTTAAGTATCACAAATTCAACCTGTTAGTCACACAAAGCGTGAAGATCGGCCAGCTTGGTCGCACCGATTACGTCCTCGATGGCGGCTATATTCCGAGCACCGTCCCGTACCCGGTACTCAAGACGCACTTGGGCAATGAGTCGCCGTTTTACAACGGGGCCGCGTTCAACCTGATGCGTTACTTCGAATACGTCAGTGACCGCTACGTTTCTTTCCGTTTTGAAAATCACTTCGAGGGCTTCCTGCTCAACAGTGTGCCGGCAATCAAGCGGCTGAACTGGCGCCTGATCGCCAGTGGTAATGTCCTTTACGGCAGCGTGAGCGACGCCAATCGGGCCATCAATCCGCCTTTCGATGCCACGGGCACGCCGCTACCGACATTCCAGTCATTGGGCCGCACACCCTATGCCGAAGCGGGGTACGGTATTGAGAACATTTTCAAGGTGGTGCGCATCGACTTCCTGCACCGGCTGACTTACCGCAACGTGCCTGGCGCCCGCAATTTTGGAGTTAAGCTAAGTTTGCAGTTCAAACTATAAGTTCTTCGAAAGGTCCAGCCTCGACAACCGGCAAGCACTTCTCGCGCTGAGTCGAGGCTGCTTTGGATACGCGTAGGCGCCAGCATGGACGGTGCATCAAAAAACGCAAATATCTTATTATCAATTACTTACCTAAAACTACATCGCCATCCCCAGGGTATTCATCACGTTCTGAATGGCCTTGTTTAGGTCGGGGTTTTGCTTAATGCGGTTGTTAAGCTGCGGGTCCGTGTCCAGCGTTCCGAAATACCGAGTGAAACCAGCACTCAGCACCCGTCGCCGTACACCTTCGGCTTGAGAAGGTTTGAGGGTACTAATCCACTGAGTGTATGAGGGCTTCAATTGCTGGGCGCGTTGCTGTAGCTTGGCGCCCTCGCCTATCAGTATGGCGATGGCGGCTGCGTCATTGGTCTGGCCCAAGGCGCGCTGCACTACCGCGGCCGCGTCATTGCCGAGTTGGGTGTAGGCTGTTTCGGCGGCGCTGGTTTGCCAGGCAAATGCAGCGCGAACTGGTGCAGCGGACAAGGAACTTGGCTGTTGCAGAAACAGCCCGAGAGAAAATACGAGGGTGGGTAGGGTCTTCATGGGCGGCGGGAAACTCCTCATACGTTACTGGCCCAAACTCGGCTGTGCCTCCCAATGGCCAAGGCAGCCCGAAGCAAAAACTACAAGCTCCCGGCAAACAGGAAGTTGCCGGGGGCTTGTGGCTGAAGGCGGTAAACTAAGCTAGCGTTGGTTGCGAATCGTAAAATCATTGAAGGCCACCGTAGCCGTTTCCGGACCTTGGGCCAACAAGCCGACCCGAATGCCCCGATCCCAGGGCGGTAGGTAAGTGCCGTTGAGGGCGAAGCTGTTCATGGGCATGGCTTGCCACGTGACGCCGTTGGTGCAGTACGAAAACCGGTAGCGCTGTCCGCCCCAAGCCTCAAACCGCAAACCCAGGCTTTCGCACTCTTCCACCGATACCTTGATTAAGCATTGGGTTTGGCCTGCTTTTACCGACCACAGCTGTAGCATGCCGTCGCCGGCCATCAGAGCCAAGGCATTTTGAGGATCGCCGACGGCGGCGAGACCGGCAAAGGTACGGGCCGGCAAGGTACCAAAATCGAGGGTAGCCGTGGTTTTGTACGTTGCAGCGTACGTCCGCTGCGCTACCATGGCGCCCAGATTTTCGGGGCAAGCATTCAGCAGTAGTTGACCGTCGCTTACGCTGGCTACCGGCTGCTTGCAGATGGGCCATTGCCACGTACCAGCTAGTTTGTTGCCGGTGAAGTTGTCGGTCACATTCAACACGCCCACGTTTTGCAGCGGCGCGGCCTGCGGGCTGATTCCTTCAAATTCGGGCCAGCCCTGCTCATTCCAGGTAAATTCGCTCAGAATCCCCTGCCGCCCCACAAACTCATGACTACTAGCATGATACGCGTGGTGCAGCAAAAACCACCGGCCGTTGTATTCGGCTACGGTGCCGTGCCCAGGACAGTTCCAGGTTTTGTTTTTGGTCAGGATCGGGTTCTGCTCATTTTTCTCCCACGGGCCGAGCAGGCTACGCGAGCGGGCCACGCCGGTAGCATACGTGCAGCCGCTGCCGCAGCAGCCATTGCCCGCGTAGAACATGTAGAAATAGCCCTCGTGGCGCACAATGGCCGATCCCTCTACCAGGTTGCCTTCCCACCTGGCGTCGTTGCGAAACAGTTCTACTTGCTCACCCAGCAAAGCCGTGCGCTCTTCGTTCAGGCGCTGGGCCCAGATGGGCGTAGGCTCGCCGTAGGCATTACCGTCTTCTTTCCAGACCATGTACAGCTCGCCGTGTTCGTCGCGCACCGGAAACCCGTCGATGGAGCCGTTGCATTGGCCAATCAGCGGGCCGTGGTCGGTGTAAGGCCCGGCCGGATCGTCGGCGCTGGCGATAGCTACGCACAGCGGGCCATTTTTTTGGCGGGCCGTGTAGCAGATGTAGGTTTTGCCGTTTTCGTGGCTGATTTCGGGAGCCCAGAAGCTGGCTTCGGCCCACCCCGGCATGCTATCCGGGAAAACGTGGCCTACTAACTCCCACGTAACGAGGTTAGTTGATTTGAACAGAGGGAAAATCGAGCCCCACTCCGCCGAAGTGGCGCTGGCCCAATACGTATCCCCGATTTTGGTAACGGTCGGGTCGGGAAAGTCGCCGGGCAGCACAATGTTGGCGTACGTCGTGACCGGTTGCGCCGACACAGGTGGGGCGATGTTAGCAACCGCAGCGGTATCGCTGGGTGTTTGGCCTTGGCAATCAGCCAGTAAATCCGTGCTGAAAGCCGAAAAGGCTCCGGGTTCTAAGTCGAAGGACACAGCAGTTGAATACGGGTGGGAATGGGCGAATGCGAGGAGGGAATTCCGAAACGAGCCGAGCGAGTAAGCGGCCGAACTGGCCAGCTTCATTCCCTCAAATCAGCCAACCAAAGCCGTAAGGGCAGCTTGGCAAGCCGATAACGTGATGGAAGCAATCAACTTAAGTGAGAAGCAGAATCCCTGACTTAAGGTAGAGTGAAAAACAAAAGGCGAAACAGAGGCGGGGCGGGTAAGCTTCCTAGTCTTATTGTTTAAATCTACTACTTCGCCGCACAAATGATCCGTTGCGAAGTATAACTTTTTTACAAAGGTAAACGCTTGCAAATCACGTTTACAAGCCCTTGCAAGCGATCCTAAGAAAAGTAAGAATATATACTTACAAAGTACCACACCTTTGCTAACCCACAGGTTATGCGAACTTTATATGTACAGCCTCTTCTTTCCTCGTATGTAGTTTTGCGCCAAGATCATGCCAGACTTGCGGGAAAGCTGTTAGCCTACTTTGTAGTACTTCTCTTATAAATTTTATAAAAGAGGGAGCGTTGCATTCTTTACATTTTCTGTGTCGTGCTTTTCTATAGGCCTTAGGCTGTAGCTCAACTGTGTAGGATTGGCAAGTGAAAATGCGGGCAAAACGCTAGAAACCGATGAGTAAAAAGCCATATTTGTCGGTCGCTGCCCAAGGCGATTTACTATTGGCTTTCTTGCTTTTTTCACAAATACCACATAATCAGCATGTTATCCCAAGCCGTTGCCGCTACTTTCCGCCAACACTTTGGCTCAACTCCTTTGGTGGTGCGCGCACCCGGCCGGGTTAACTTAATCGGCGAGCACACCGACTATAATCAAGGTTTTGTGCTGCCAGCGGCGGTCGATAAAGAGATCTATTTTGCGGTGGCCCTCAACAACACCACCGATATCAATTTGTATTCCAGCGATTTACAGGAGGCCCTGTCGTTGCCCGCTGCGGATGTGCACCGCACGGATACGCAGTGGGCCAATTACTTGCTGGGGGTCGTGGCGCAGTTTCAGCAGCGCGGCCTTACAGTACCGGGTTTCGACTGCGTGTTTGGCGGCACGGTACCCATTGGGGCAGGCATGTCATCGTCGGCAGCGGTAGAATGCGGCTTGGCTTTCGCACTGAACCATCTGATGCACACCAACTTGGATCGCATGACACTGGCCCACATGGGGCAAAAGGCCGAACACGAATACGCGGGCGTAAAGTCGGGCCTAATGGACCAGTTCGCTAGTTTGTTTGGCCGCGCCGGGCAAGTTGTGCGCCTCGACTGCCGCTCCTTGGAGTACGAGTATTTCCCTTTCGACACTTCCACCACGCGCATTGTGTTGTGCAACTCGGGCGTAAAGCACTCGCTGGCCAGCTCCGAATACAACACGCGCCGCCAAGAGTGCGAACACGGCGTGGCGGTGCTGCAAAAGCATTATCCGCAGGTGCAAAGCCTACGCGATGCCACGCCCGCACAGCTACAGGCCCACCAAGCTGAAATGGGTGATGTCGTGTACCAGCGCTGCTTGTACGTGGTACAGGAAAACGAGCGCGTAGACGTTGCCTGTCGGGCTCTGCTTGCTGGTGATTTGGCTAACTTTGGCCAGCAGATGTACGCCTCCCATGCCGGCTTGCGTGATCAGTACCAAGTTAGCTGCCGCGAGTTGGACATATTGGTAGAAGCTGCCCGCAGCTTGCCCGGCGTGTACGGAGCACGCATGATGGGCGGCGGTTTTGGCGGCTGCACCATCAATTTGGTCGCCGTGGATCAGGTGGATCAGTTTGTGGAAAAAATGACGGCTGCTTATCAGGAGCAGCTTGGCCTAAAGCTCGAAACGTACCAAACAACCATCGTCTATGGCGTTGGGACGATGGAGGCCGTTGCCAGTAAATAGCACAGGAAAAACATCCGATAAACAGCGGCCACATTAAAAAGCGCTAACTACATACTAAACCAAGCTTTTAGCGTTTACATAATGTCGATCCTGCTGTGAACAAAACCGACTTTACATCAGGTTTTTTCAGCAACTATGAGTAGTTTTCCACACTATTCTATTCCGATGAAAAATCTAGTTGCACTTCTTGCACTGCTTGCTTTGTCGATGCAGGCGAGCCAAGCGAAAATAGGAAGTGGCCCCCATCCCGCGCAAGGCGCTACGGCTTCGGTGCAGGCCCTCGACCGCAAAAACGGCTTCGGAGATGCAACTTTTGGCGCCGACATCAGCACGTTTCGCAACCTGCGGCCCGAAAGTGCCGATGCCGAAAGCGAAACGCAGTATTACAGCCGCACTACCGATAACCTGCGCATCGGCAACCTCAAACTCACAGGGATCAGCTACGGTTTCTACAAGAACAAGCTGTGCTACATTCAGTTACGGGCGATGGGCGACGAAAATTGCAAAGCCATCCATGATTTGCTTACCAGCCAATACGGCCCTGGCAAACAGCCCAAGCAAACCAAAAATGAATGGTGGCACGGCAAGCAGGTAACCATGCGCTACGCCGAAGTACCCCAAGGATACGCCACTATCTACTTAGCCAGCAACGACTTGATTGACCAACGCATGGCCCAGCAGAAAGTCACGACTTTCCGTTTGGCCTAGCTCTCCGGCGTTTTACAGATTCCCAAAACCATAAGGCCTTGTAAATTGCTAATTTACAAGGCCTTATGGTTTTTTCAATAAAAAGCAAAACCGGAAGTCCGCTTTGCTCCCTACTACGTAGATGAGGGGCTAGCTCCGGCCTCGTACATTTTGCTTTCCAGCGTTATGAAACGCTCCTAGCTAAAATCAAGCAATTGATTTTGCCCCGACCTCTCTATCATTTGTTGCAACTTCATGTTTTCCGTCTGCCACGACGTTCTTCCCGACAGCTATTTGTTGGTGCTCGTACCCGACAAGCGAGCCAACCACGCTGAAGAAATAAGGCGCGCTCTGCACGGCGCCAGCCTGAGCGGGAAGAAGTGCGTTTGGGTGGATTGCAGCCTAGTTGAGATGCTGCCCGACGAGGTCTGCGAAGTGCTGCTGACGTACTTCGATACGTTTCAGGAGCTGAATATTACGATGGTGCTGTGCCATGCCAACGAAGCAGTGCGCCAATATATGCAAGAAAACGGCTCGGGATTCAGCCCGCCCATAGTGCCCTCCTTGCTGGACGCTGCGCTTTATTGCCCCGAATCTGCGGCAGCTTTTTAAGCAGCGAAACCGCTAACGAAAACCACCCGACTTAAAGCCGGGCGGTACGTTAAATGACGGTAATCTATTCTTGGGTCGCGTTCGGATTGAAGGCTTGCCAATCCAACTCCCCTGGTTTGCCGCCCTCCTTTTTGCGCAGGAAGTAGGTTTTGTCATCGTCCTGGCGCTTGCCGAACGTAACCGAGCCCCGGCAATCGAGGCACTTCACGTCGCAGTATTTAAACTTGTTCTGGGCCGTGCGACTGGTCAGCGTGAGGTTGTCGGAACCACATAGGCCACAGGCCAGCACGTCCTGAAAGCTCAATTTTTCGTGTTCCGTCAGGAGTTCATGCAAGTCCGTACCGGTGGCATTGATGTGATAACTTTTACGACCAATTTTCTTGGTCACCATCATTTCTAACATGGCGGGAGAAGAGTTAAAAAGTAAAGGGAAATCGAAATAAAGAGGGTGCGTACCTGCGCAGAATATCCTGCCCGTACGGCGGCCAAGCCAAAGGGATCCGTCTAGTGATTCGGGCTTCCATGTTGGTTAAGCTACAACACAGCTACAAGCAAATACATTGCATAAAAAGTGGTGTTAAGGGCATAAAAGTGGCCTTTTATGCCCTTAATGCATTCTCCTTTCTCGCTTGAGACACTTCTGTTTAGGTAGCTCGTGACTAGGGGCAGGCCACCAAAGGTCGAAAGAAAAATTCATCACGTTTGAGGCCGGGATTTTTATAATTTTTCGCCTTTACAATGCTAAAAACAGAAGGCACAACAAGTCACAGAAACACATTTCCCAGAAGTAAATTTATATTGACAATTTACTGTATATCAATCATTTATAAATATATTCCCATAAACCCAATCCATTGATAAGCAGTCACACAATCAACGACTTACACCTTGTTGGCAGCTTAGATAATGAATAGTATTGCTTTACCCAACGCGCTATGACCTGACAGGGCAATAGAAGCGGAAGGCCCCGTCCACTCTTGACAGTCCCCTATATGGTTGCCACCCCGTCAGCCCCCGTTGCGGCGCCGAGAAGGGCTTATGCTCTTTTCCCGGCCTTAAAAGATAGTTACCTCAAATCCTTGGGGTTCAGCCCTGTGCAGCCCACAAAACCATTGGACGCACTCGCTTTTCCACAACGCTGGGCTTATGTACCCAGTGAAGATGTGCGCTACCGCCATTCCTGCACCGCCGCCGACGGTACGCCTTTGTACGTGTATGCCTGGCTGGAAGAATCAGGCTACATGCTGACCACAACCCAAAACATTCGTTTTCAGGAAGAAATTGTCGTGGAACTGGCTACCAACGACTTTCAGCAGTTGCAGCTACATGTACTCAATTTCTTTGCGCAACACGGCGGGGTAGGCAAAGCATTTGCCGGACAATAATTTAAGAAACCCGTTTCGACTAGCCATTAATAAGCAACTGCATAATCAGGACTGATCCGAACCCCGATGCGTAAACTTATTTCGCAGGGCGGGTCCTTTACGGACGACGGGCGGCATAAAGTCGTGGTCGACGAAATGCTGTTCCGGCACAAATGGCTTGCGTTTTTCCAGCCAGATGCATGCTGAGGCAATGTCATCGAATGTGGCAATGGTGGGACGCGTGACAAAGCGCAGGGCTAGCTCCGTTTCTTCACGAGCACCATATTCGAGCGGGTACACCCACGCCAGAAACTCTAAGCCCGACTTTAGCATGGCATCCAGCCAGTCGGGCCCCCAAGGCGTGGTGTGAGCGTGCGTAATAGTGATGCTCGAATTATCGTTGAGGATTTTCGAACAAGGCTTCGTGCGAAGGCACTGCAGCATCAGCTCACAGGCGATTTGCGAAGATTCTTGGTCGTGTTCCCCCTTCCAGTCGGCGTATATCCAATCGTTAACTTGGTCATATGCGATGGAAATCCCGTTTGTTTCAATAAGGGCATGCAGTTGCATTGGTGAGAAGATGTAGAGCAGAGGCAATAGGACGGTGGCAGGGCAATAGAACGCAGCTAATATAGATGATTGTAATTTCTTGGCATAATATCAATAGCCTGACTAAAAAGACAATACTAGTAAAGTACCATTATTAATACACATAATTATCTATATATCAAATGCTTATTTTATATTATTTTATTAAAATATTATTAATAGCCAACGCATTTTATACTCGCTTCTGCCCTATGTAGGCAAGGCTCTAAATTGAACAATGCCAACGCAGCGCCTTTATCTATTGTTGTGCTTGACAACAGTAAGCACTTGTGTCGGGTTCAACTCTAGGCAACAAGCACTGATTGAACTTTGCCGCTTAGTAAAGCTAACTCTTGTACACTCAATCAATTAACAACGACGAGTGCCGCAGGGTAGAATCCCGGATTTTGAGCTTAGGACTCAGCACTACCCGGCGCGGTATGAAGTGGCCGCTGTGGCTAGCCAGCATCTCCTGCATCATCTGTACGGCCTGCTGGCCCATCTGTTCACCGCACTGATCGACGGAAGTCAGGCGGGGCTCGGTAAACATCGTGAACGCTTCGTTGCTAAAGCCGGCCAACGCAATCTCCTCCGGAATGCGAATACGGTGCTCTTTCAACACTTGCATCGCTTCGACGGCTACTATATCGACGGCGGCGAAGATGGCATCGGGTAAAGGACTCATTTGCAAGAACTTTCTTGTGCCTGCTACCCCCGACTGCTCGGTCATGTCGCAATGGTAAACCAAACTATCGTCGAAGGGCAGTCCAAAATCCCGGAGGGCATCTAAGTAACCTTGAAAGCGATTTTTCCAGACGTTAAGATGCTGTGGACCAGCAAAATGCGCGATTCGGCGGCTCCCTTGTTCAATCAAATGCCTGACTACCTGATACGCCCCCAAGCGGTCATCGACTACGATGGCACTCACGTCAGAACCTTCCAGAATACGATCGAAAAACACCAGCGGGATATTCAACTCCTGAATGCCGGCAAAATGGTCGAGGTTGTGCGTAGTCCGGGCCAGCGACACCAGAAAACCATCAACTTGCGCGTTGAGCAAGGTTTCAAGATTGCGCTTCTCGTGCAGCACGTTCTCATTCGACTGGCAGATCATCACGTTCAGGCCCGCCTTGGTAGCGGCCGTTTCAATGCCGTTGACGACTACCGAAAAAAAGTTGCCGGTGATGTAGGGCACCAGCACGCCCAGCGTATTGCTACGCCCTTTGCGCAAGGCGGCAGCCAAATGATTGGGTCTGTAATTCAGGTCTTTAGCTACCTGCCGTACCCGCGCCTTCGTATCCTCGCTGACGTCGCGGTGATCGGCCAAGGCCCGCGAAATGGTGGAAACCGAAAGGCCCAGAACCTTGGCAATGTCAGTGATGGAGGCGCGGTGGTTTGCCATTTTCAGAATCGAATCACGGGCGTCTGCCTAAGGCAGGGAGCCAGCGCAAACGTTTGAAGTGCTCAAGTTATCTTTTTGAGCTTTACCAAAAACACATCGTTCTCACGAACGTTGAATTTTTCGCTAAAACCGCCGGACCGATGGCCACCGTTTTGCTAATAACTGGCTTGTCTTTGGTAAGTATTTCTAAATCAGGCACTTGCTTAGGCAACAAATAAGCCGGTCGGTGCAGGCGCAAATGTGCCGTATAGGCATTGTTTGAGCCGTAGCCTGTTTGGTACACCTCGCAGCGGTAGTTGCCCTTCGCAGCGTCTTTTATCGTTACCGCGACAGCACCTTGCGGTTGTGCCGGAGAAAAAAGCCGGGTAGTTCGGCTCGTTCCACACTCCGAAATACCGGCTTTCTACTTTTTTCCGGCCTTTACATCACATTGTAATTCAAGCTATTACAAGTTACCGCTTTCCAACGCTGCCCTTCGGCTCGGTTGTGGAAGCCTTGGTACCGGCCGCTTTGGGAAAATTTTCGGGCGGGCCTAGATAGCTTGGTTTCACGCCACCTTGGTCGACTACAAGTTTCTCCAGCACCACGCCGGCATCCACGCGCCAGAACTTCAGCACGTGTTCGCCGGATTTGGCCAACGTGTGCTGCGAGGTGCGCAGGATGATGTTGTCCGCGACCGCCTTTTCCCACGGTCGGTTGCCGTTGTCGGCTACCATACCAGTATGCAGGTTGATAATTTGCGGCGCTTCGTCATCAAACGATACGGCATACCGCAACCCTTGGCCGTTGGTGAAGTCTAGCGTCGGGGCCAGATAAGCCTGCACGGTTACGGGCCCAGCTTGTGCAAGCTTAAGACGGTATTCGAGGTGCGGACTCGTGCCGCTTGGGGCCGCCGTTGGGGCCGCCGTGACCGGGAACGTCGTGACGGCGCCCGCCGTGCGGCCCAAGTCGGGCAGGCGCTGCCAAGTGATGGCACTGGTGTTCACCGCTTGGGTATAGTGCTCTGCCTCAATGGAAACGAACCGATTATTGGCGGTTGGCGCCGAAGTAGAGGGCTCCCTAGCGGCCGTGATTTTGTCTGGTGACAGGGTCACCACAGCCGGCATTTTGTTGGCGGGCTCGTCGTGCCAAGTGGTGTACCCGATGTGCATCTGGTCCATCATGTGGTTCCATTTGCCGCCAAGCAGTGTGTTGTATTGGCGCGAGATGTCCGCGTCCTTTTCAAACAATGCCTTGGCTTTATCGGCAAACCCATTGGCCGTAGAAGATCCGGCTTTAGCGGCCTCGCGATTGCGGGCGACGGTGTAGTACAACTCGTTCAGGTTGGCACAAGCCCGCACCGGGTGCAGCACCAGCTCGAAATAGGCATCCCGGCTGGCGGCGGGTAGCTGCTGGTTGATGGCTTCGGCGCGCGCGAGCAACTGTTGGTACTCGCCTACAACGGTGGCCCACTCGCCAGTAGCCAAGCTGTACGTATCGGCGTCGAGCAATTCGGGCTTGCGGCGGGCGTTGTACTTGGCGTACTTGGCCAGAATATCGGCAATAGCGGCGGCGTGCTTTTCGCCAAACTGCTGGGCGGCCCATTGCCGGGTGTAGGCAGCCACCTGATCCGCCCCGATTTTGTTGGGATCCCAGGCGTAGTCGAGGAAGAAGCTGATCGGTAATTCCATGGGCTTCAGGTCGCCCACGTTCACCACCCAAATTTGCTTGACGCCATATTCATAGGCCAAGTGCATTTGCTCCCAGATGCGCGGCAACGGATTGGTATTGAGCCATTTGTAGTTACGCGGCCCACCCACGTAGTCGAAGTGGTAATAAATGCCGTAGCCGCCGCTCCGGGGTTTGTCGCCGAGCTTGGGCAGCTTGCGGATATTGCCCCAGTTGTCGTCGCAGAGCAGCAGCGTCACGTCGTCGGGCACGCGCATGCCCTTGTCGTAGTAGTCCTGCACCTCTTTGTAGAGCGCCCACATTTGGGGCGTTTGGTCGGCGGGCTTGCCGGTAGTCTCGGCAATGATCTGGCGCTGATCGGCTACGATTTTTTCCAGTAGCGCAATGTTGCTTTCTTGGCTCATGGGCTCGTCACCGTCGCCGCGCATGCCGATGCTCACCACGTTCTCCCGGGTGCCCATGCGCTGCATGCCCCCGCGCCAAAATTCCTGCAAGGCAGCGGCGTTGGTCTGGTAGTTCCAGGCGCCCCCTTTGCCGTAGCGGCGCCACTCGTCGTGGGCCCGCGTGAGTGGCTCGTGGTGCGAGGTGCCCATCACGATGCCATACTCATCGGCCAGCGCCGGGTTTTGCGGGTCGTCGTCGCTGAAAGCATTGCCCCACATGGCCGGCCACAAGTAATTGCCTTTGAGGCGCAAAATCAGCTCGAACATGTGCACGTACATCTTCGAATTGACGCCACCGAATTTCTCCTTGGACCAGCCCGAGAGCGCCGGTGCTTCGTCGTTGATGAAGATGCCGCGGTACTTTACCGCCGGTTCGCCCTGTGTGTGTCGCCCCGCGGTCACGTACAGCGACTTTTGTGGCGGCACCGGCACATCGGCCCACCAATACCACGGCGAAACGCCCATCTGCTGCGACAGGTCATAAATGCCATAGATGGTGCCGCGCTTGTCGCTACCGGCAATTACCAACGCCCGCTCTACACCGGGCAGCGGTTTTTCAACTACCTGATTTACAAATACTTCCCACTTACCCGTCACGCCCGATACGTCAAGCTTTTTGGTGCGGATCAACTGGTCGATCAGTGGGCTTTTGCCGATGGTTCCGATCAGCACCACTTCCTTGCCCGTCGGCGCTTTGTCGGTCGAGAAGGTGGGCGTGAGTTTGGTTACGCGATTCACATCGGCTTGCAAATCCTTCGCGGCCCGCAACACGCCCGGCCAATCGGCGGCGCTGGCGTAGAGCGGCGCCACCTTGCCCGCAGCCGCCAAGGCAAAGCTGCCTTTCTGCTGCTTTGTCGAGACGTATGAAGTGCCATCAACTGCCCAAGCCGACTGCAATGAGCTCACAGTCAAGCACATAACAAAAAGAAAAGGCAGAAGATATGACCGGTGCAACAGCCGGCGGACGCGTAGCAAAACCATGTGGGTGGGGTTCAGAGTTTAGATTTTATCCTTTTTCGCAGCCCTAATCACCGCCTCGAAAGCAGGCTTTGGCTGGTAGCTGCGGTCGAAGAGCAGCGGATAGCTTGTCCGGCCTGTGATGGGCCAATCGTTCAGCCAGGAGTTGGCGTCGGTGACGCCCCAGAGCGTGATGCGGTCGATGACATCGCGGTGCTTGTGGAACAGGGCAAACAGGTCGGCGTAGCGCTGCGTCAGCTTTTGCTGCACCGAATCGGGCAGGCCGGTGGTGTAGACGTTGTATTTCTCGTCGGCGGCGAAGGTGTCGGCGATATCGGCACCCTGTCGTTTGCTGGGGTTGGGCAGCACGTCGATGTCCAGCTCCGTGAAGTTTACGTGCACGCCCAGCTTCGCAAACGCCACGATACTGGCCTCCACTTGCTCGATGGTGGGGCGCGTCAGGCCGTAATGGCCCTGCATGCCGATGGCCGTGACCTTCACGCCTTTGGCCTGCAAGCTTTTAACCAGCTTGATTACGCCTTCGCGCTTTTCGGGGCGATAGAGGCTGTAGTCGTTGTAATAGAGCTCGGCTTTCGGGTCGGCTTTGTGGGCAAACTCGAAGGCTTTGGCCGCGAAATCTTCGCCCAGAATCTCCAGCCATTTGGTTTTGCGCAGGCCACCCTGCTGGTCGTCGATGGCCTCGTTGACTACGTCCCAGCCGTTGATTTTGCCTTTGTAGCGACCCACAACCGTGTTGATGTGCTCTTCGAGGCGCTTGAGCAGCACTTCGCGGCTGGCGGGCTTGCCGGTTTCGTCTTCAAACACCCACTTGGGCGTCTGTTGGTGCCACATCAGCGTGTGGCCCACGATGAACATCTTGTTCTGCTGCCCGAATGCTACGTAATCGTCGGCAGGCTTGAAGTTGTAGGTCGTAGGACCCGGGTGCACTGCCTCCCACTTGAGCAGGTTTTCGGGGCTAATGGTATTGAACTGCTTCTTAATCAGGGCGGTAGCCTGCGGATCGCGGCCACTGATCTGGGCGTTGTTCAGCGCCGCGCCCACGTAGAAATCGCCTTTAAACACATCCTTCAGCGCAGGCTCGGACTTCTGCACAAAGCCTAGACTCAAAGCGGCCATGCAGGCACCGATCAAGGATTTCCTAGAATTCATTTTGGGTAGGTTTAGTCGGGATATTGGGGTGTTGGGTTGTGGAAAAAGGGGCGGGTGAAATCGCGTCGTACTCAACAAATTCAGAACGGTATTCGGAGCATTGCAACCTTAAGTTTTCATCTCATCTAAAACATAAATATTTGATTATCAATTACTTATGTTTTATATAAAAGACAGGTACGAGCACATACCAAGAGGCTTCGTATGCTTTCGATTATGCTCGCACGGCAAGTTGCCACCGCTTATCGCGGCGAAAACAGGTTCTTCCGGCCCTCGGAAAACATCGTCCCAAAGGGCCGGAAGAACACTAGTTTCTACTTAAAATCTACGCCATCTGGGGCGCCTGCAAGGCTGACAAGATCGTTTTGAGTCCCTTCTTGACGTCATGGCCCAAATGCACGTGCAAAGTGCGGCGGTCGTTGCTCTGGAGCGCTTCCAGATCACCCTGAGCCTGAGCGTTTTGGAAGGTCCCGAAGGTGTAGGAACGGCCGGGCAGTGGCAGGTCGGTTACGTTATCGTCGGTGAATTGCAGGAACAAGCCCGTGTTGGGACCGCCCTTGTGGTACTGGCCAGTCGAGTGCAGGAAGCGCGGGCCGTACCCAAACGTAGTAGCCACGTGCAGACGACGTTGCAGCACCGCCCGCAGCTGATCGATGGCCTCGTTGAGCTCCGGCGTTTCCGTCAGATAAGCCTGAATAGACACGTAATCGCCGGGCTTGGCCTGGGCGAAGAAAGCGTCGAGCAGGCCGGCGGCTGTGTCGCCGGTGGAAGTCGTATAGAAATCAACCCCGTTTTCGGAAAGCGCCGCTTGCGGCTGGGGCAGCTTGCCTTCCTGTTCTACCGTTTTCATCAGGCGGTCAGTCGCCGTTTTGGCGGCCTGCACGTTGGGCTGGTCGAAAGGATTGATGCCAAGCACCGCGCCTACCACCGCCGTAGCTACTTCCCAACGGAAAAACTCGGCGCCTAAGTCCAGCGGCTCGTCCATCAAAATGGTGATGACCGGGTGCCCCGCATCGGCCAAAACCTTCAGCTTTTCCAAGTTAGGCGTATCAGGCTCGTTCTTATACCCGATGTACGCAAACACGCGGTCGTCGCCGTACAGGCTCAGATCGGCCAGCGGCTCGCCGGCTACGGGCAGAATGCCTTTGCCTTCTTTGCCTGTGCTTTCGGCCAAAAGCTGCTCCATCCAGAGGCCTAGGTCTTTCAGCGAATCTGGCACCACGAAGGTCAGCTTATCGCGGCCCTTCGTGGCTAACACGCCAAGCGCTACGCCTAGCTCTACGCCGGGGTTTTGGTCAACAGGACCGTACGCACCGCAGGCGCGCATCATCCGGATGGCGCGCTCCAGGAGTTCGCCTACGTTGATGCCCAGCAGGGCGGCCGGCACAAGGCCGAAGTACGTCAGGGCCGAGAAACGACCGCCCACTTCGGGGAAGTTGAGGAAAATGTGTCGGTAGCCTTGCTCCGTGGCCGAAGTCACGAATTTGGAGCCCGGATCGGTGATAGCCACGAAGTTCTCGCCGGCTTTATCGCCTTTCAACTCCTTGAGTTTGGCGTAGAAATAGTCGCCGAACGCCAGCGGCTCGGCCGTCGTGCCCGATTTGCTGGCCACAATGAACAGCGTGTCGGCCAGCGGCACCGACTCTTCGATCTGGCGTACGGTACCGGGGTCGGTCGTGTCCAGAATGGACATGGGCAGACCGTTTTCGCCTTGCTGGAACGACTTGTCGAACACAATCGGGGCCATGGTACTGCCGCCCATGCCCATCACTACCACATGCTTAAAGCCGGCGGCCTTGATGTCGTTGGCAAATTGCTCGAGTGCAGGCACGGCTTCCACCATGGTTTCGGCCACGCGCAGCCAGCCCATAAAGCTGCGAATGCTTTGTTGCGCTTCGGCATCTTGCGTCCACAACGGGGCGTCTTTTTGCCAGAAGCCCTGGGTGAAGTTCTTGTGGTTCAGCTCTTGCAGCTTAGCTTCTATATCTTCCTGATATTGACCAAGTTGCATTGCTGCCGGAATCACTGTTTCGCCAAACGCGATCTGGCGCTTTTTCTCCAACGAGTCCATCAGCTTGGCGAAAGGCTCCGAGAATTTCTGGGCCCCTTCCAGTTCGAGTTGGTTGGTTAGCGCATCTAAGTCTAACCCGAGTTCTGGCAGGCGACGCAGCACTTCCTCCGACTTTTCGAGGTCGTCTTCGAGGCGCACGGCAGGCTTGCCTTTGGCCCGGAAAATATCCAGCGTTTCCACCGGAATGGTATTTACCGTATGCGGCCCGATCAGCGACTCCACGTATTTCAGGTCGTCGTACTTAGGGTTTTTGTTGCCCGTGCTGGCCCACAGCAAACGCTGCGTGTTGGCGCCTTTGGCTTTCAGCGCTTCCCAACGCGGACCCGTAAAGATCTCTTTGTAAATCTGATAGGCTTTCTTGGCACTGGCAATGGCCACTTCGCCCAGCACCGATTTGGCCGTTTCGGCTTTCTCGCCGCCTTCGGCAATGATCTTTTCTATCTTCGGATCAATCAGCACGTCGATGCGGCTGAGGAAGAAGCTAGCGACGGAAGCGATTTTATCGATCGGCTGGCCGGCCTTTACGCGGTCTTCCATGCCGGCGATAAACGCCTCAGCGACAAGCTTATAGCGTTCCAGACCAAAAATCAGCGTTACGTTTACGTTGATGCCTTCCGAGATGAGGCGCCGGATGGCCGGCAGGCCTTCCAACGTGGCCGGCACCTTAATCATCACGTTCGGACGGTCGACGGCTTTCCAGAAGCGCATGCCTTCTTCGATGGTGCCTTCCGTGTCGTTGATCAGGCCGGGGCCTACCTCGAGGCTCACGTAGCCGTCGCCGGAGTTGTCGGTGCTGTCGTAGAGCGGGCGAAACAGATCGCAGGCCTGCTGCACGTCGGCGATGGCCAAGGAGGTGTAAATCTCTTCGGTCGTCTTGTTTTGCAGGGCCAGCGAGCGAATCGCAGCGTCGTAGTCGTCGCTACCGCCAATGGCTTTCTCAAAAATGGCGGGGTTAGAAGTTACCCCCCGCAACGAGTCTTCGCGGATGAGCTTCTGTAACTCGCCGTTAATGAGGATTTTACGACGGATAAAGTCCAGCCAAATGCTTTGGTCGAACTGGCGGATTTCAACTAGTGGGTTCATAGGAGTGCGGTTGATGTCGAAGCCGAAAGTTAGGAAAGTACCTCTTTGGGCTCGATACCCACGGCTTTATCTTGCAACAAAGCTTTTGCCTTTTGCAGCACGTTTTCGACCGTAAAGCCGAAAAACTCCATTACTTCCTCGCCCGGACCCGACGCGCCGAAGCTGTTCATGCCAATCACGGTGCCTTCGTCGGTGACGTATTTGTGCCACCCGATCGGGGAGCCCGCCTCGATGGAAATGCGCTTGCGCACCGAGGGCGGCAGCACTTGGTGGCGATACGCTTCGTCTTGCTGCTCAAACAGTTCCCACGACGGCATGCTTACCACGCGCACCTGCGTACCTTCTTTCGTCAGTTCGGCTTGGGCTTTCATGGCCAGCGAAACTTCCGAGCCCGTCGCGATCAGAATCAGCTGTGGGGTTTCGGCCGAGTCGCTCAGGATGTACGCGCCTTTGGCGACGCCTTCGCGCGCCGAACCGTATTTCGACTGGTCGAGCGTAGGGAGCTTTTGCCGCGACAAAATCAGCACAACCGGCGACTTGGGCTTGGTCAAGGCGAGGCGCCACGACTCCACGGTTTCGTTGGCGTCGGCGGGGCGCAGTACGATGATGTTTGGGATGGTGCGCAGCGCAACTACCTGCTCGACAGGTTGGTGAGTCGGGCCGTCTTCGCCCAAGCCAATGCTGTCGTGGGTAAACACGAACGTCGCCGACGATTCGGCCAGCGCCGTTAGGCGGATGGCGCCGCGCATGTAGTCGGAGAAGGTAAGGAACGTGCCGCCGTAGGGGCGCACGCCGCCGTGGTGGGCCATCCCGTTCATGGCGCCGCCCATGGCGTGCTCACGGACGCCAAACCAGATATTGGGGTTGTCATAGTGCCCCGGCTGGAAGCTGATGTCGCCGCTGGTGGGCATTTCGTTGGAGCTGGCCAAGTCGGCCGAGCCGCCGAACAGAAACGGTACGCTTTTCTTCAAGGCAGTCAGCGCTTTCCCCGAGGCTTGGCGGGTAGCCATATCGCCGTCGGCGGGCGTAAACACGGGTAAGTCGGCGTCCCAGTTGTTGGGCAGATCGCCGGCGAAGGAAACGCGGAACAGTTCGCCTTCGGCCGCGAACTCCTGGCTGTAGGCTTCAAATTTCTGGTTCCATTCATCCTGAAGGCGGGCGCCCTGCTGGCCGGCTTCGGCCAAGTGCGTGCGCACTTCGTCGGGCACTACAAAGCTTTGCTCGGGATCGAATCCGAAGAAGGCTTTGGCTCTTTTCAGATTTTCTACGCCCAGCGGCGAGCCGTGCACTTTGCTTGTGCCTTCGCCCGGGCTGCCGTAGCCGATGATGGTTTTGACGGAAATAATCGAAGGACGGCCGGTTTCGGCCTGCGCTGCTTTGATGGCCTGCTCGATGCCGTCGAGGTCGTTGCCGTCCTGCACGCGCTGGGTGTGCCAGCCGTAGGCTTCGAAGCGGGCCAAAGCATCTTCGGTATAGGCCAACCGGGTGGGCCCGTCGAGCGAGATGTCGTTGTCGTCGTAGAGATAAATGAGCTTGCCCAAACGCAGGTGACCGGCCAGCGAGGCGGCTTCCGACGCGATGCCTTCCATCAGGTCGCCGTCGCTGACGATGGCGTAGGTGTAGTGGTCGACAACTTCGTGGCCGGGTTTGTTATACACCGCCGCCAAGTGAGCTTCGGCCATGGCCATGCCCACGCCGTTGGCGAAGCCTTGTCCCAGCGGACCGGTAGTTACCTCAATGCCCGGCGTCAGGTTCGACTCCGGGTGGCCGGGCGTTTTGGAGTGGAGCTGCCGAAATGCTTTCACGTCGTCTAGCGACAGGTCGTAGCCGTAGAGGTGCAACAAGCTGTAGAGCAGCGCCGAGCCGTGTCCGGCCGAAAGAACAAAGCGGTCGCGGTTGGGCCACTTTGGGTCTTGCGGGTTGAAGCGCAGAATGCGCGACCACAACACATAGGCCATGGGGGCAGCCCCCAGCGGCAAGCCAGGATGGCCGGAGTTGGCAGCCTGCACCATGTCCACCGACAGCAGCCGGATCGTGTTTACGCTTAGTTCGTCCAAAGACACTTGCTTGTCAGTCATAGCTCAGAAACAGAAGGGGGTGAAAAAATACATGGTGGGCGGCACCCACGCGCGGCAATTATCAGAAGGCAGTCAAATGCTTATTTTCTATCTATTTGATAGCCAATAAGATATGTAATTGCTTCAGATTTGCAGTCGCGCGGGTACCAACCCACAAGTACGGAGCTTAGATGTACTGGTTGATAATGCTTTCCAGCCACTCCTGTTTTCCACTCTTTTGCTCGGGCTCGCCGTGGCCGAGTGCGAACGTGCGCAAGTCTTCCAATGTGAGCTGGCCCTTCTCGAAAGCCGCGCCCTGGCCGGAGTCAAACGAAGCGTAGCGCTCTTGGCGGAACTTCTTGTAAGGCGATTTTTGCAAAATGTTGTCGGCTACCACCAAAGCGCGGGCAAACGTGTCCATGCCCGCGATGTGGGCGATGAAAATGTCCTCCAAATCCGTCGAGTTGCGGCGCGTTTTGGCGTCGAAGTTGATGCCGCCGGGCGAGATGCCGCCGTGCTCCAAGATGATGAGCATCGACTCGGTCAGCTCGTTGATGTTGTTGGGAAACTGGTCGGTGTCCCAGCCGTTTTGGTAGTCGCCGCGGTTGGCGTCCATCGAGCCGAGCATGTTGGCGTCGGCCGCTACTTGCAGCTCGTGCTGGAAGGTATGGCCGGCCAACGTGGCGTGGTTTACTTCCAGGTTCAGCATGAAGTCGTTGTCCAGGCCGTGCTCCTTAAGGAAGCCGATCACGGTCGCCGCGTCGAAGTCGTACTGGTGCTTGGTCGGCTCGGCTGGCTTGGGCTCGATGAAGAACTTGCCGGTGAACCCCTGCTTGCGGGCGTAGTCGCGGGCCATGGTCAGGAAGCGGCCCATGTGCTCCTGCTCGCGCTTCATGTTGGTGTTGAGCAGCGTCATGTAGCCTTCGCGGCCACCCCAGAACACGTAGTTTTCGCCGTTCAGAGCAATGGTTGCGTCCAGCGCATTTTTAACCTGCGTGCCGGCGAAGGCCAAGGCCGCAAACTCGGGGTTGGTGCTGGCGCCGTTCATGTAGCGCGGGTTCGAAAACACGTTGGCCGTGCCCCACAGCAGCTTGATGCCGCTTTCGGCCTGGTGCTCCTTGGCGTAATCGACGATGGTGGCTAGGTTGCGCTCGTACTCTTGCAGCGACGCGCCTTCGTCGACCAAGTCGATGTCGTGGAAGCAGTAATACGGCGCCCCGATCTTGGTGAAAAACTCAAAGGCGGCGTCCATTTTGTCTTTGGCGCGCCCAATGATTTCGCCCTGGGCATCCCACGGAAAGTGCTTGGTGCCGGGGCCGAAGGGGTCGCCGCCAGTGCCGGTGAAGGTGTGCCAGTACGAGATGGCGAAGCGCAGGTGCTCCTTCATCGTTTTGCCGGCGATCAGTTTGTTTTCGTCGTACCATTTGAACGCCAGCGGGTTATCCGACTCGCGGCCTTCAAACCGGACTTTGTCGATGCCTTTAAAAAACTCCGTTCTGCTTAGGGTGAGGGTTGACATACGGTTGTGGGTTAATATGTAAATCTTTGACAATCAATTACTTGCAAAAACACGCCTGCTTTAGTTGAAAAGGGGCGTTTTGCGCTCTTCCAGCTCCAGCTTTTGGTGCAGCGTGTTCAGCCAGCGGGCGTAGGCTGCTTGGTATTGCTGTTGCGCCGCAGCAGTGGGCTCCACGGTCAGTATTTTTTCCAGTCCAACGAAGGCTTCGTCGGGGGAGTGGTAGATGCCCACGCCCACGCCAGCCCCGCGCGCCGCGCCCTGCGAGGCGTCGGTGTTGTAGAGTTCTAGTTCTACGTTGCCGCTGTTTACAAAGGCATCCCGAAACACCGGACTTAGAAACATATTGGCGTTGCCGGCCCGCACTTTGCGCACCTGCACCCCCGACTCGCGCATGATGTCCATGCCGTAGTTGAGGGCAAACACGATTCCTTCCTGCGCCGCCCGCAGCACATGGGCCTGTGCATGAATATTAAAGCTCAAGCCCGAAAGCTGAGCGTCGGTGGGGCGGTTTTCAAGGATGCGCTCGGCGCCGTTGCCAAACGGCAGAAACACCAAGCCTTCGGAGCCAATCGAGGCTTGCGCGGCCAGCTGATTCATTTGGTCGTAAGGCATTTCGCCTACCAGCTTGCGCAGCCAACTGTTCAGGATGCCCGTACCGTTGACGCACAGCAAAACCCCATTTTTAGGCTTAGTGGCGGTGTTGTTGACGTGCACAAACGTGTTAACCCGCGACTTAGAATCGGCGGTCATCGTTTCGTTGATGCCGTAGACCACACCCGACGTGCCCGCCGTGGCAGCAATCTCGCCCGCTTGTAACACATTGAGTGAGAAGGCGTTATTGGGCTGATCGCCGGCGCGGTAGCTGATGGGCGTGCCCGCGTGCAGCCCCAACTCCGTGGCCGCGGCCTGCGTAAGCTGGCCCTGCACCGAGAACGTATCGACTATTTCCGGCAGCAAATCTTGACTAATACCGTAGTAGTCAAGCAGTTCCTCCGCGATGCGCTGCTCCTTGAAATTCCAGAACACACCTTCCGACAAGCCCGAAACCGTGGTTTGGAGGTTGCCGGTTAGTTGAAAAGCGATGTAGTCGCCGGGAAGCTGGATTTTGTGAATCTGCTCGAAGACTTCGGGCTCGTTGTCCTTCACCCACTTCAGTTTGGAAGCCGTGAAGTTGCCGGGTGAGTTGAGAAAATTACTCAGGCAAAACCCTTCGCCCAAATCCGCAAAAGCCTGATTGCCAATGTCCACGGCGCGGCTGTCGCACCAAATGATGGCGTCGCGCAATACTTTCCCCTCGCGGTCGATGAGCACGAGGCCGTGCATTTGGTAAGTAATGCCAATGCCAGCCACCAGCGAAGCATCGAAGCCGTACGATTCCTTGAGCTTGTGCGTCGCGTTGATGATTTCCTGCCACCACCGCTCGGGGCGCTGTTCGGCCCAACCGGCAGTGACGGCGGTAATCTCCATTTCTTGCTTGGGCGAGGTAGCCGCGGCCACGCACTTGCCCGTGTCGATGCGGAGCAAGGAAGCTTTTACCGATGAACTCCCAATGTCGTACCCTAAGAGGTATTTCATGTTGTTACTGATTCAGAAAAGCGCTGACAAAAATGGATAAATAACGGAATCCCGCAATCGTTTCTAAAACGGGAAAGTACAATTTTATGTTCTTTGGTGCCGCCCGTTTGCCTTATGAGTTGACAAAGCAATAGCCGAGATTTACGACCAACTTGCCATCGAATATACTACAACAAAAACGATCGGCGTCAACACCGAAGGGCCTCTAGAAGGCTAATTTGCAAACAAAAAGATCGAAACCGATTCCGGAAACGGTTTCGATAGGTAGTTTTTACAGGATCAGGAATGAAAATATTTTCCCAGAATATCTTCAAATAATCAAATGGCGAGCTGCAGTAAAGCTAACGGTTCAGCTAAGTATCCCCGCGAATAATTCAATTCGCAGAAAAGGCCAGCCAATGGACTTCATTTCCTTCTACAGTGGGTAGTGAATCTTATGCATTATGGAAAGATCTTACTTGGCCGCCAAGGTGGCCATAGCGGCTTTGGCAGCGCCAAGCTCCTGACTGCGCTGTGAGGGCAAGGAGCCTGCTACCCAGACTTTTACCGGGCCAGTAGGTGCCACCGCCAAGCCTTTTTCATTGATCAGAGCCAGCATATCGGGAGTGAGCGTAAACCGGACGGTAGTGCTGGCGCCAGGCTGGAGACTCACACGCTTGAAGCTTTTCAGCGAGTACAAAGGCGTCTGGCTGCCTTTGCGGGCCGTATGAGTCAGGTAGAGCTGCACCACTTCTTCACCCGCCATCGTGCCGGTGTTTTTTACAGTGGCCTCTACCTCAACTGGCTTACCCTTAGCGAGTTTCTTGCTGGACAGCTTTATGCCACCGTATTCAAATTTGGCGTAGCTCAGCCCGTAGCCAAACGGGTAGAGTGGCTCGGCGTCCATGTAGCGGTAGGTGCGGCCTTTCATGCCGTAGCTTTCGTAGGCCGGCAACTGATCCAAGGATTTCGGGAAGGTCACGGGTAGTTTGCCCGAAGGCGAGGCTTTCCCGAAGATGATATCTGCAACGGCACTGCCCCCTTCTTCGCCGGGGTACCACGTCAGCAGCACCGCGTCGCAGAGTTCGTGTACTTCGGCCAGGTTCATGGGGCTGCCTCCCGTCACGACGGCGATGAGGGGGTGCTTGTTGTCTTTGCGGAGCTTTTTCAGAAAGTCGATCTGGTTTTGGGGCAGGTTGTAGTCGAGGCGGTCGCCGGCATGCGACGAGGCAATCGACTCTCCCTCCTCGCCTTCCAGCAAGCCCGTGATGCCCATCACCACGATGGTAGCATCGGTAAGCTTGGCTTCGCCGGTGGTCCAGTCGATGGGATTTACGTTGGGCCGGTCCAGCAGCATACCTTGCTTGTATTCGATTTGGCTGCCCGGTCGCACGCCGGCCACCAAGCCTTCCAGAATCGTGGTCATCTGGCCATTGACGCCGTAATAATTACCCAACAAGGCATCAACGCTGGTGGCGTTGGGGCCGGTCACGAAGTACTTACCCAAATCATTGCGTAGCGGCAGCACGCCGTTGTTTTTGAGCAACACCACCGACTTAAGTGCCACTTCCTTAGCTAGTTGCCGGTGTTCGGCGCTGTTGATAACGGACGTCGGAATCTGGTCGTAAGGCGTCATGCCTTTGGGGTCAAACAGCCCCAGCTTGAAGCGGGTGCGCAGCAGCACGGCCAGCGAGCTGTCGAGCTGCGCTTCCTTCAACATGCCCTGCTTCACGGCTCCCGTCAACTCGGTGTAGGTGTCGCCGCAGTTGAGGTTGACGCCCCGCTGCAAGGCCAGCACCGCGGCTTCGGTCTTGGTTTTCACCACTTTGTGGCCCTGGTACAGATCATCCAGCGCGCCGCAATCCGAGACGACGTGGCCGCGGAAGCCCCACTCTTTGCGCAGCACATCCTGAAGCAGGAAGGTATTGCCGCAGCAGGGCTCGCCGTTGGTACTGTTGTAGGCGCACATCACGGCCTCCACTTTCGCATTCACCAGCGCGTGAAAGGCGGGCAGGTAGGTTTCGCGCAGGTCCTGGGGGCTAGCTTCGGCGTTAAACTCGTGGCGCAGCTTCTCGGGGCCGCTGTGCACGGCGTAGTGCTTGGCGCAGGCGGCCACTTTCAGATACTTGGGGTCGTTACCCTGCAAGCCTTTCACGAAGGCCACGCCCATGCGCGAAGTCAGGTAGGGGTCTTCGCCGTAGGTTTCCTGGCCGCGGCCCCAGCGCGGGTCGCGGAAGATGTTGATGTTGGGCGTCCAGAACGTGAGACCTCCGTACTTGACGTAGTGATTTTGGGCGATGGCCGCGTTGTACATGGCGCGGGCTTCGTCGGAAATTGCGGTGGCCTCGCGCTGCGCCAAGTCGTCGTCGAAGGTGGCGGCCAGGCCAATAGCTTGCGGAAACACCGTGGCCGGCCCAGAACGGCCGACGCCGTGTAGAGCCTCGTTCCACCAGCTGTAGGCCGGAATGTTCAGCCGTTGCACGGGCGCGCTCTGGTCCAGCATTTGGGCCACTTTTTCCTCCAGCGTGAGCTTGGAAATCAGATCGTTGACGCGGGCATTCAGCGGCTGCGCCGGATCGAGATATACTGCTTTCTGTTGGGCCTGTAGCTGCTGCATGCCCAGCGCCGCTACCGCCACTGAGAGAAGCAGGCTGCTCTTGATTTTCCTTCCTCCTTGCATAATCATCAGATTTACAAATCGTTATGAAACCTACTTTGCAGTCGTAAAAGGAGAAGCTGGCAGGCCCTCTTTGTTATAGAGGTTGGCTCCTTCCGGGTTGTCGGCCCAAGCGTAGCGCACGGTCACCGGCGTAGCAACTTGCTCGCTCCAGACGACCACCTTGTTGCCTTCGATGCGGGCGTTGGCCCACACAAATTTGTTGTCGGCGCCGGCTACGGCAAATCGCTTTAGCGGTCCGCCGCCTTTGGCCACCAGCCCGCTGCCGGTGTTCGTGAACGTGAGCGTAGCCTTATTGCCGGCCACCTGCATGCTCTGGTACAACGGACCCGAAGACACAATTTTGCTCTCGCCGTAGGCTACTTTCTCGGCGGCCAAAGCCAGCCGCTTGGCCACGTCTTCTTTGGCAAGGGGGTGAATATCATTCCATTCCCCCAAGTCGATGTTGACCGACATGGCGGTGTTCGGCACGGCCAACGTGCGGCGCTGCGACTCGCGCAGTCGGGCCCATTCGCTTTCGCTGGGCTGCTCTTTGACGGCCATAAAATTGGGGAGTTGCGCATAGATAAACGGCAGTTTGGGTTGCTTCCAGTGCGTGCGCCAGTCGGCAATAAGAGCCGTGAGCAACTGCTGGTATTCTTCGGGCTTGCTGGTGTTGGATTCGCCCTGGTACCACAATATGCCTTTAATCGAGTAAGGCAGCAACGGCGCAATCATGCCATTGAACAGGCCGCCGGGCTGGTACTGAAAAGTGGTGGAGCCCGGTGCGGGTTGGGCCGTCGCGCCGAGCTTATACTGCCAATCGCCGCGTAGATCCAGGGTCTGGCCGTCGGCCGTGAGGCGGTATTGTTTGTCGAGCGTAAAGCCGCCTTTGCCCGAGTTGTTGATGACGCGCACCACAATCAGGTTGCGGCCGGGCTTGAGCAAGGTGGCCGGCAGGTCGTACTTGCGCGGCGGGTACTGGTAGCCGGTGGTGCCGGCAAACTGCCCGTTGATGTACACCGAATCGCTGTCCACGATGGTGCCCAGCTCCAGGCGGGCGGGCTTGCCCACCATGCTGGCCGGCACCTCTACTTCTTTGCGAAACCACACCACGCCGTTCACGGGCCCTAAGCCTTGGTCGGCCCAGTAACCGGGAATCTTCATCGTTTTCCAGTCTGCGGCGTTGTAAGATGTTGCGTACCAGGGCGTTGTGCCCTTCCCCTCACCTTGATCCTGTTGCCGCAAGTTGGTGTACCACATGCGGGAAGCGGCCTGATCCTGCGCAATCGTGCGGGCTACGTAGGTGCTGTCTTTTACTTTTTCGGCCGCCTGCTGGTAAGCTGGGAACGCCTTCAGAGCATCGGCGCTCAACCAGGCTTCGGCCGGTGAGCCACCCACCGCCGATTTGATGATGCCGATGGGAACGTGGTATTTCTCGAACAACGTTTTGGCGAAGAAATAGCCCACGGCGCTGAAGGCCAGCACATTCTGGGGCGTGGTCGTTACCCACCGGCCGCCGGCCAGGTCGGCTTTCGGGCCGTTGAAGGCATAGCGCAGATCCACATTGAACTGCCGAATCATGGGGTTGTTCGCCTGGGCAACGGCATCGGGGTACCGGTCGCGCACCCTCGACATGGGCGTTTCCATGTTCGATTGACCCGAGCACACCCACACATTACCCACCAGTATATCTTTGATAATCAAATGATTACTGGCATCAAGGTTCATTTCGTACGGGCCGCCTGCTTTCAGGGCGGGCAAGGCAATGGTCCATTTGCCGTCGTGGCCGGTGGTGGCGCGGTAGGTTTGGCCGCTGAACTTCACGGTAACGGCCTCGCCGGCCGCCGCCCAACCCCAGATGTTCACTTTGGCGTCGCGCTGCAAAATCATGCCGTCGCTGATCAACTTAGGCAAGCGTATTTGCGCTGCGGCCTGCGGCGAGGGCAGCAACAGGCTACAAGTTGTGGCGAGCAAGAGCAAGCCCGTATGCCGTAAGAAGTAGCCCGTAGTGGTTGGCTCTTTGGTGCCTTTGTAATCCATAAATAACTCTGTGTTAGCGCGTTAATAGGTATAGAGTTTAACCCGCTGAATGCTGTATTCGTCGCCTGGCACCCGCACGTGGCGCCCCTGGTGGTCCTGGTCGCCGTTCATGCGGCGGCCGTCTATCCATTTTTCTCCTTCAAAATGGCCTTCGTCGACGCTGACATAGCCCGCGCGCTTGCCTTTGGCCGTTGGCTCGCAGGTAAGGACGATGCCCGTCCCGACCACGTAAAATTCGTCGGGTGCTACGGCGATGATCAGGCCACCACCCGGCGTCCACTCGGCCTTTTTCGCGCCCAACGACCAGCCCAGCGTGTACTCGTGCTTGGCCGTGAAGCGGTAGTCGCCGAGCGTGGCGGTGCGGGCGGCTGAGTCCTTTTCCACCAGAAAGCCGCGCACCTGGTTTTGCGGCTGGTGCTTGCCCAGCAGAAAGCTCACTTGCTGCAACAGCTCGTAGGCTTTGCTGATGGGCGCGCCTTTCAGCGTGTCGCTGCCTTCAATGGCGAAAGGCGAAAACGAGAGGCAGTTGTAGTTGCCGAAGGCGAAGAAAGCTTTGGCCGCCACGCCGTCCTCGAAGCGATGCTCGGGGATGAACAGCGGGTTGCCGCCGCGCGTGTACAGGTCGCACCAGTGCTCAAAGTTGGGATTGTAGAAGTCGGGGGCCAGGATGTCGATATCGGGGGCGCCGGCTAGCCAGATGTCCATTAGGTGCGGCAATGGGCCGGCGCTGGGGTATTTGCCCGGCACTACGCCTGGTCGGTTCAGGGCGGCGTTCACGTACATCGGCAACGGGTAAGCGGCTTTGCCGGCAGCGGCCACCGCATTGGTATAGGTGGCGAAGTACCAGGCCATGAACATCTCGTCGGTCGCCAGGCTTTTGCCGAATACTTCTTCCCAGGTGCCTTTGGTTTTGGCGCCCTGGCGCTGCCAGATAGCCGCAAATTCCGGCTTCAGGGTCTTGCGCTCGCGCTGCAAATAGGTGAGCAATTGGGCGGGCACCGGCTGCTTGAAGGCAGCATTGGCGCGGGCGTCGTAGCTGCGGGCTGTGGGCAACATGCCGATCTCGTTTTCCACCTGCACCGTCACGACGGTATGCTGCTTGCCGTCCACCTCTTTCAAATGCTGCATAAGCTGCACGAAGGCCTTGCGGTCGGCTTCGAGGTTGCGCGGCTCGAAGGGCGTCATGATTTCCTGGGGCACGCCCTTGTCGTCTTCCACCCGCGGAAAGCGCTTCAGATCGGTTTTCACCCAGGCCGGGGCGTAGCACGACATGCTGTTTTTCCAGGCCCCGAACCACAGCAGCACCAGCTTCATCTGGTTTTTGCGGGCGTCGCGCAGCAGGTCGTCCACCAGTGTAAAGTCAAACTTGCCTTCCGTGGGCTCCATCAGCTCCCAATACACCGGCGCAATGACCGTGTTCAGGTTCATGGCCTTCAGCTTGGGCCAGAAGAGCTGCATGTAGGCCGTGTTGGAAGCCGTGGAGTTGCCAAGCTCCCCACCCAACACAAAGAAGGGCTTGTTGTCGACCAGCAGTTGGGTGCTTTGCCCGGTTTTGACAAGGCGGGGCATGCCGTTAGTGGCATTCGATTGTGCTTTCGCCGTAACTAGGCTCACACAAAACAGCCACACCAACATATATTTGTATTTCATTGATATACAATGACTTATGAAAACAAATCACGGCAAAATTTGGAAGAACGAGTGCGCTACGGCCGTAGAGTAGCAAAAGCGGAACGGCCAGCATAACTGGCCGTTCCTTAAGAAATATGCTTGACTTAGTACCCAGGGTTCTGGGTGATCTTACCACCGGTACGATCGATTTCGGTCTGCGGAATAGGCCGCAACACATGGTAATCCTTGATGTTGAGGGCAGCGTTAGACCCGTAGATACCCGTCGCGAGGCGCGTGATGGGTGGGTTGTATAGCTTCACCCGCTCCAGCAACTTACCGGTGCGCTTCAGGTCGTACCAACGCAGCATCTCGCCGCAAAGCTCGCGGGCGCGCTCATCGAGGATGAAGTCGATATTCACCTGGCTGGCAGCAATTTCCATTTGGGTAGTCTTACCCGTTGCAGCTGCCCGCCGACGCACTACGTTGATGTAATCGCGGGCCTGCGACGTGTTGCCCAGGTAAAAATTGGCTTCGGCCGCAATCAGATACGTTTCGGCCAAGCGGTAGATGATGTTCGGCCGAGTCGAGAAACCCTGGAACGACGTGCGGTTCCGCGAATCAAACTTGTTGAGGGTCGGGAAGTATTCCGTGGTATACTGGCTGGGCTGAATAACCCGGTAAGCAACTGGCTTGCGGGCCGCGATGCGCGCTAGTACGGCAGCCGGCAACTCACGACCCGGATACCAAAGCGATGTGTCACCGACTACAGCACTGGCGCTGCCACCATTGGAGCCGGGCGAATTAACCCTATAAACCGTGGTGAACCACTTGCTGTAGCGAGAGTCCGTCGAACGCAACTGGGCGCCTGTTTCCAGGGCATTGCCACTGGCATCGCGCAGGATATAAGAATCCTCCAAGAAGTGAGTCGTGCTATGGCGCGCAAAAGGACGGCCATAGTTCGTGTCGCGGGTCATGTTAGGAATCAGGTCGTAGCGGCTGCGGAAGTTGAAGCCAGCTACGTTTTCCCCACCAAAGGTGAAGCCGTCGATGCGGGAGAAGCTAGCGTCGCCGTTGAACTGCGCGTTGAAGAGTACTTCCTTCCCGTTTTCGTTGCCTTCCGCAAACACGGTAGCTGGGTCGGCTTCCAGGCCCAAGCCGTAGCGGCTTTGGTTGTCGATGAGTTCCTTGGCGTACTTGGCGGCGTTAGCATAGTCGTCGCTTTGCTTGGCCGTCGAGGTAGCCCGTTCCAGATATACCTTCGCCAGCATGTGCAGGGCCGTGGCGCGCGTTGCGCGGCCCGGCTGGGCAGGCTTGTCGGCGATGTTGTTCATGGCGTCCGTGAGGTCCGCAATGATGGCATTGTACACCTGGGCCTGAGGCACACGGCTGATGTCCTTGGTGGGCGCGTCGATGAAGGTCTGCATCAGCGGTACGTCGCCGAAGTGGCGCACCAGCACGAAGTAGTAGTGCGCCCGCAGCAGCTTCGTTTCTGCTATTAGTTGCTTGAGACGGGCCGGGTCCATGCCCTGCACCGTAGCCGAGTACTTCAACACGCCGTTGGCGTCGTTGATCATCTGGTAGGATGCGCTCCAGATGAAGGAAGTAGAACTCGCGTTGGCGGCAGTAAGGTCATTCGGGTTGTAGTCGTTCAGGCCGCTACTCGACGAAATGCCGTTTGTCCAAAGGTCCGTTCCGGCTTCCGTGGAGAAGAAGGCCGCGTCGTTGCCGTGGAGCAGGCGCAGGCCCGAGTACACGCCCGTTACGCCGGCTTCAATCCCCTGCGGCGTACCCAAAAAGTCGGGGGTTGTTACTGATTGTGGTTTTTCGTCCAGGATGTCCTTTTTGCAACCCGCAGTGGCGAAGAGCAAGGAGGTTCCTAACGCAGCTAATACTATCTTTTTCATATACAAGTAGCGCGGCGCGCTGAAAAGCAAGGTTAAATCGTTGACTAAGTGATGGGAGTACGAAGCGGCGGGGTAGCCAAATACCGAATGTACAAATTATACTATGTGGCTACTCAGCCACTTCGTCACTTTTAGAAACCTAGGTTGACGCCTACAATGAAGGCGCGCGTAACAGGGTAGTTTACCCCGTTACCGCCGGACGTACCACCGGTCGTGTTGTTGGGGTTACCGCCCGTAAATGCGATGCCGCCGGGCTGGCTTGCGTCGAGGCGAGTCGAATAAGACAAAGCATCGGGGTCGATGGCCTTATTATCGCGGAAGTATTGCTCCTTCGCCCAGATAAGCGGGTTTTGCACTTGCACATAAATGCGCGCTGTGCTCATCTTCGCCTTCGTCGCCCAAGCAGTTGGAAGCGCATAGCCTAAATCAATGCTGCGCACTTTGATGAAGGTGCCATTCAGGTAAGCAAGCGTCTGCCCGTAGGTCGGCCATTCCGTTGAACGCGAGGACTGGTCCGGCTGTGGGTACTTGTTCGACGGATTCGTAGGCGTCCAGTAGTCGAGGTTAACCTGGTTGCGACGACCGGTGTTAGTTGTGAAGTAGTTTGGGCCGAACAATGTTGGATCTACCACGGTAGCACCTACGCGGGTAAGCGCAACGAGCGTCAGGTCAAAGCCTTTGTACTTGAAGCGGTTGGTCAGGCCGGCCTCAAACTTCGGCTGGCGACTTCCCACAATCACCCGGTCGCTGGAGTTGATCACGCCGTCGTTGTTCACGTCGGCCACCTTGATCTGGCCAGGCTTCGAGTTGTATTTCTTGGCGGCGTCCGCCTCCGAAGTCTGCCAGATGCCTAGGTTCTTGTAGTCATAGAACACATACAACGGCTGGTTGACGAAGCGCTGGTTACCGATGTCGCTGGTTTTGTTGCCGTTAGCATCGCTCAAGCCCAAGTCCAGTACCTTCTCCCGGTTCACGGTGAAGTTCCAGTCGGTTGACCATTCAAAGCCACCGCCCGTGCGCACGTTTACCGTGGAGAGCGCTACCTCGACGCCGCGGTTCTGGGTCTGACCCACGTTGCGAACGTAAGAAGTATAACCACTAGCTGCGGGTAGCGCGTCGGGCAGCAAGAGGTCGCTGGTACGCTGCTGATACACTTCTACCGAACCCGTAACACGGTTGTTGAAGAAGCCATAATCCACCCCGAAGTTGGCGGTCGTGGTATATTCCCAACCCAGGTTGGCGTTCGGAATGCTGTTGGGCACCACGCCTACTGCCCCGGTTGCACCATAGTTGTAGTAGCCGTTGCCGATGCCGGAACCCAGCGATCCCAGCGTCTGGTAAGGATTGACGGCGGTGCTACCCACGCGGCCCAGGCTGGCGCGGAGCTTCAGGTTGCTAACCCACGTTTGATCTTGCAGGAACGACTCGTTGGCGATGTTCCACGCCACGGCCGCTGAGGGGAAAGCTTTGTACTTGTTGCCCGGAGCCAAGCGCGACGAGCCATCAACCCGCATGGTTAGGGTAGCCGAGTAGCGGTTGTCGTAAGCATAGTTGACGCGGCCCATGTAGGAAATAATGTCCCACCGCTGCTGACTGCTGCTGGCCGAACTAGGCGTACCAGCGCCTAAGTTGTTGTATCCCTGATAGTTAGCCAAAAGGTTGCGGGCGCCAACGCTGGAGTTGTCGAAGCGAAAGCCCTGCCAGCTGTATAAGCCTGTGAAATTCAAATCGTGCTTCCCGAAGCTCCGGTTGTAAGTCAGGATGTTTTCGGTCAGCAGGTTGAACGCGAAGCTAGCCGAACGCGAAGCCGTGCTCTGGCCGCCGCCGTTCTGGGGCGTGATCGAAGCGAAGAAGGTGCCGTTGTTCTCGGAGCGTACATCCAGGCCTAGGTTCAAGCGATAATCCAGCCCTTTCAGGATGTTTACCTGCCCGTACAGGCTGTTGAAAGTGCGTACCCGGCGGTTCTGGTCTTTGTGCGCATCGGTCGTGTACAAGGTCAGCGGGTTAGAACCAGCAGTGTCGTTGTTCGGATAGAGCACAGGCAGGCCGTTGGGGTCGTAGGCCGAAGCGAGCGGGCTCGTGGTCAGAATCTGGTTCAGGATGTTGATGTTCGCGTCACTCGAGGTGTTGTACGTGTTCAACGTATTCACCCCAACTTTTACCCGTTTGCCAATTTGCTGGTCGAGCGTACCCCGCAGCGAATAGCGCTGAAAACGCTGCACGGGGATAATACCCGTTTCATCGTAGAAGCCCAGCGAAGTCGAATACTGCGTTTGGTCCGTACCACCCGACACGCCCAAGACGTGGTTTTGGATGTGGCCGTTCTGGAACAGCAGCTTCTGGTAGTCGGTCGTTTTACCAGCGGCGTAGTTGGCCCGTTCGTCATTCGTCAGGAACGTGCTAGCCGTGTTTGGGTCGTAGTTTGGGTTCTGGGCACGATAGGCTTCGAGGCGGTAGTTGTAGTACTCCTGCCCGTTCTGCAAGTCGTAGTACCCATAAGGGTTTTTCGAGCCGTAGTAGCCGCTGTAGGTAGCCCGCGGAGCACCCGACTTACCACGGCGCGTGGTAATCAGGATAACGCCGTTGGCGCCCCGAGCACCGTAGATGGCCGTCGAAGAAGCGTCTTTCAGCACTTCCAGCGAGGTGATGTCGTCGGGATTCAGGTCGTTGAGGCTGCCGTCGAACGGGATGCCGTCAACGACCAGCAACGGATCGTTGCTGCCCGAGATGGAGCGGTTGCCCCGGATACGGATAACCGGGCTCTGACCGGGTGTTGTGCTGGTGCTGGAGATGGTAACGCCCGGCGCACGGCCTTGCAGTGCCTGGCCTACGTTGGCCACCGGCACGTCGCGCAGCTGCTCTTCGGTCACGGACGAAATAGCGCCCGTTACCTGGCTTTTCTTCTGGACACCGTAACCTACTACCTGCACCTCGTTGAGGGCGGTGGTTTCGGTGGCCAGCTTCACGTTGAGCGTCGCGCGGTTGCCCACGGTCACTTCCTGCCGCGCGTAGCCAATCGAGCTGATAACCAGAACGGTATTGTCGCTGGGCACGCTCAGGCTGAACTTACCGTTGGCGTCGGTGCCGGTGCCAACGGTAGTGCCTTTGATTACTACGGTTACGCCGGGCAGGCCTTCGCCATTATCAGCGGTAACGGTGCCTGTTACGGTGCGCCCCGTTTGGGCGAGCACAATGCTTGGCGTGAGGCCAAGCAGCGAGAGAACGACTGCGCCTTGAGCCATTGGTCGCCCTAGGCGCAGCATGGCAGCACATAAAGGTATTTTCATGATAATTGGTGGGGGATTTGGGTGTGTTAATACTTAAAAACCAATTGAGTTGCCGCCGTCGACCGGCAGCGAAGCGCCCGTGATGTAGCGGGCAGCGTCGGAAGCAAGAAATACCGCGGCGTGGCCGATGTCTTCGGGCTGGCCGAACTTGCCCATGGGCGTGCGGCGCATGGCCCGGTCGCGGCGTTCGGGGTCGTTGTTCATGGCCGTACGGCTCATCTCGGTTTCGATGAAGCCGGGTGCAATGGCATTCACCCGCACACCGTCGGCCGAAAACTCCGAGGCCAGCACCTTAACCATGCCTTCCACCGCCGACTTCGAGGCGGCGTAGGCCACCACGCGGTCGATGCCGTAGTAGGCCGCCATCGACGAGATCATCAAGATCACGCCGTGCTGGCGCTTAACCATGCGCTTGGCGCAGGCCCGCGTCAGCGAAAACACCGAGTTGAGGTTGGTGTGAATGATGCGGTTAAACTCTTCGTCGGTGACCTCCAAGGCGGGCTTCTTCATGTTGATGCCGGCGTTGTTCACCACGATGTCCAGCGGGCCGTGAGCCAGCTCGATCTGCTCCACCAAGTCATCGGTGGAGGCCAAGTCAGTGATGTCGTTCACCACGTAATCGACCGACTCGCCCAGCCCGGCTACGGCTTCCTGCAGCACGGCTTCGCGGCGGCCCGTGATGATGACGCGGGCGCCGGCCTGCGCCATGCAGCGGGCAATTTCCAGCCCAATGCCGCTCCCGCCGCCGGTAATCAGCGCCAACCGACCTTCCAGCGAAAACACGTTCTGGGCCAGGGTATCGGTATGGCTCTTGAGGGTATGCAAGTGCTTCATGACTTTTGGGTATTATATAATTACTTGATTATCAATTACTTACGCAACTGATAGATTTCTACCAAACTTTTCACCTCGTCCAGCGAGCGCGTGGGCGGGCTGAAAGGCTTGGGGATGGGCTGCTGGGCCAGCGTCTGGAAGTACAGCACGCAGGCATCGCGCCACCACACGGCTTCTTTGTATTGCTTTTGCAAGCGGCCCTCCACGTTGGCGAAGAGCTCCGGATCGACGTTGGGCTTCACCTGCGCCCATTGTTTTTGCATCCACGTCACCGAGTCGGTGCCGGTGTAGTAGCGGTAGCACAGCTCGTCCCAGAGGGTGCGGCCCGTGCTCAGCGGCTGTTTCCAGCCCACGTGATGAAACCACAGCAGGTAGTCAAGTGCACACGTTTGCGGATTGCCCCATTGCTTCTGCACTTCCGGGGCGTATAAGCTGAGGGCGTTGCTGCCGGTTGCGGTCCGGTCGAAGCCAAGGCCTTGCGCATCGGCTTTGTGGTAATAGACGGCCGTCCAGTCGGGGCGACCGGCTTTGGCCAGCCACGGCTGTGGTCCGTAATGCACGCTTTCGCCCATGATGTGGTGCAGGCCCAGCGGCGTGGTGTAGCGCACATAAATGTCGCGCGACTTCACCATCAGGTCGGCGATGGTGCGCACCGATTTGGGCTCCGTCGTGATGGTCATCCGGGTCCACTCCTCAGCGATGGCCTGCGACGATAGCTCGTGATCCCAAGCCAAGCGCCCGAAGGCGTACCAGTTGGCCTGGCCCATGGGGTGGCCCGTCCAGTTGCGGTCGGAGCCAATGTTGGCCACGCCCGCAATGCCGCTGATGCGGTGCTGATCGACGGTACCATCGACAACTTTGGCAACAGTTGAGCCTTTTCCCTTGGAGTAAGTATCTGAATCTAAGCACTCTTTGAAAAGCGGGGCTTCGTATACGAGGTGAGTGGCAAAGCCCAGGTACTCCTGCGTGATTTGTACTTCGAGCACCAACGGCGTCTTGGGCATGGCCCCAAACAGCGGGTGAAACGGCTCGCGCGACTGAAAATCAATCGGGCCGTTCTTGACCTGCACCAGCACCTTCGGGGCAAACTTGCCGTCCAGTGGCTTGAACTCTTCGTAGGCCTCCTTGAAACGGTCGCCGTTGGAATTGGCCTTGTATACGAAGGCGCGCCACATCACGATGCCGTCGTGCGAGCCGAGGGCTTCGGCCAGCATGTTGGCGCCGTCGGCGTGGTTGCGGCCGTAATCTTGCGGGCCGGGTTCGCCTTCGGAGTTGGCCTTCACCAGGAAGCCGCCAAAATCCGGAATGGCTTTGTAGATGTCGTTGGTACGGTCGGTCCACCACTGGCGCACTTTGGGGTCGAGCGGGTCGGAAGTGGTCAGGCCGCCGATGGTTTTGGGCGCCGCCCACAGCACCGACATGTACACCCGAATGCCATAAGGCCGCATGACGTTGGCGACGGCAGCTACTTTTTGCAAATACTCGGCCGTGAGGTAGCGGGCGCTGGCGTTTACATTGTTGATTACCACACCGTTAATACCAATGGAGGCGTTGGCACGGGCGTAGTCACGGTAGCGCGGATCAACGCGTTCGGGCAGCTCGTACCACTTCCAGATCGACGAACCGGCATACCCTCTTTCGACGGTGCCATCGGGATTATCCCAGTGGTTGAGCATGCGATACTCAATCTTGGGCGTGCTCGCCAGCGCAATCTTCTCGAGCGGCTGGCGAGTCTGGAGCTGGCGCAGCAGAGCAAACGCGCCATACAAGACGCCTGCCTCGGTTTTGCCCGTGATTTTGATGTTGTTCTTGTCCGTCGAGATCCGGTAACCTTCCTTACCCAAAGCTCCACCGCTATCGTTTGCGGTAGGTTCAACGCTTAGAATAATTCCGCCGCTTTTTCCCTGAGCGCTGGCCATCGGTACGGCTTGCCCCAGCAACCCCTTGAGGCCCTGCTGCAACTCGCGCGCCGCCGATTGCAGCACGGGGCCATTGCCCGACACGGCGATGAATTTCGCGGCGTTTAGGTAGGCTTTGCGCTGGGCAGCGTCCTGAATCAGGTCGTACTTCAGCCACAACCGGTAGCCGTCGTCGGCCATGCTGTGGTGTGCCGCCACCAGCAGAAGCAGCATCACCAGTACATACCGAAGCGGTTTTATGCGGAAAGTTGAATTCACGAGGTCAATGATTCTTTATTTACAACTGCTTGATTATCAAGGCGTTGCCGAGCATCAGCCAAGGCACCACGGATGCCATATTCCAGCCCGCGCAATTCGGCTAAGCCGCGCAACCGGCCGATGGCCGAATAACCCGGATAGGTTTTCTTGTGGAGGTCGTCGAGCATCTGGTGGCCGTGATCGGGCCGCATTGGTAGTTGGCTTACACCGGAGCCCGCTTGGGCTCGGCGTTGCTCTTCCTGCACGATTTCGCGCACCACGGCATACATGTCTACGTCGCCGGCGAGGTGGTCGGCTTCGTGGAAGTTGCGGGGGTTGGCTTCGCGCTTGGTAGCCCGCAAGTGGATGAAGTGGATGCGCTGGCCCAGGCGCCGGACCATGCCCGGCAAGTCATTGTCGGATCGTACCCCCAACGATCCGGTGCAAAACGTAATCCCGTTGGCCGGCGCATCGTAGGTCTCCATTAATTCTACTAAGTCGGCTTCGGTGCTCACCACACGGGGCAGCCCGAGCAGCGGATAGGGCGGATCGTCGGGGTGAATGCACAGATTCACGCCTACTTCCTGAGCCACCGGCCCTACTTCCCGCATAAAGTGATACAGATTCTGTCGTAGTTCTTGGCTATCGATGGCTGCGTACTGATCCAGAAGTCCTTGAAAGCCAGACAGTTCAAAAGCCTCTTCCGAGCCCGGCAAGCCAAGTAATACGGTGTTGGTAAGCTGGGCCACTTGCTCGGCGGTCATGGCGGCGAACTGCTGCCGGGCGGCCTCAATCACGTCTGCTTCGTAGTCGGCAGCGGCATTGGGGCGCTTCAGAATGAACAGGTCAAACAGCGCAAAGTCCTGCCACACAAACCGCAACGCCCGCGAACCGTCGGGCATCTCGTAGCTAAGGTTAGTACGCGACCAGTCGAGCACGGGCATGAAATTGTAGCACACCGTCTGGATGCCGCAGGCGGCCAGGTTGCGCAGCGACTGCTTGTAGTTCTCTATATAAGTAGCGCGCGCGGGCAGGCCTTTCTTAATGTCTTCGTGCACGGGCAGGCTCTCGACCACGGCCCAGTGCAAAGGCGCGTACTTTTCGTTGTCGGCTTCGATGAGTTGCTGGCGAGTCTTAATCTCGTCTACCGACCACACCGCCCCGACCGGAAGCTGGTGCAAGGCCGTAACAACGCCGGAGCAGCCGGCTTGGCGAATGTCGAAGAGTGAAACCGGGTCGTGGGGGCCGAACCAGCGCATCGTGTACAACATATCTACGCAACGAAAAAGTACAATTTTTTGCAAGTCTAAGAGGGTGGGGTGCTTCACGCGCCTCGAAATCAAAAAGCAGGGCGTTCGGCTGACTTACTCTCGAATATAAAACAACTAAATCGATCAAAAACTATTTGCAAAGTGGGTAAATAGGCTGTTTTCGAAACAAAAAGATCGGAAACGTTTCCGGAATCGTTCCCGATAGGTAAATTTGCTTTGGCAACCCATAAAAAATTTTTAGTACATTATCTTCGAATAATGTAATGAAGCTAAAGGGGGCATTTACAGGCCGGAAACGCTTTTTGGACAAAAAATACTATTTTATTATGATCAAGTGTGTAAAGTGTGGCTTGGCCGATGATGTGATGCGGGCGGGCTTCATTCGGGGTCGGCAACGCTTCTTCTGCAAAGCCTGTGATTATCATTTCACGGAAGAAAAAACCGAGCGTACCACCGAGCGCAAACGTCACCAAACCACCATCGGTGATGTGGCCAAGGCGGTGGGCGTGGCCTCGTCGACGGTGTCGCGGGCGCTGAACGGGCACTCCGACATCAGCCCCAACACGCGGCAGGTTATTCTGGACGTGGCCCGGCAGCTTGATTACCAGCCTAACTTGTTGGCCCAGAGCCTCAAGAGCAGCGAAACGTACACCATTGGTGTACTCATCCCCGACATTGAGCGGCCCTTTTTCGCGACGGCAGTAAGCGGCATTCAGCAGGTGGCCGCCGAATCGGGGTACCGCGTAATGATCTGTCAGTCAAAGGAATCGTATCAGATGGAGGTCAGCAACGTGCAGGCGTTGGTGGCCAGCCGCGTCGATGGGCTGCTGATCTGCCACTCGCGCGAAACCGAAAACTTCGACCACGTGCGGCCCGAGGCGTGCCGAGGTATTCCGGTGGTGCACTTCGACCGAGTTTGCAACGAGCTCAACAGCGCCAAAGTGATACTCGACGACTGGGACGGGGCCTTTGCCGTGACCGAGCACCTGATTCAGGAAGGCTGCCGCCGCATTGCCGTGCTGGCTGGTCCCGAATCGCTGCTAATCAGCCGTCAGCGCATTGCGGGCTACCGCAGCGCCCTCCAGAAATACGGCCTGCCGATTCGGGACGAGTGGCGCATCCACATCAACTTCCGCACCGAGTCGGCGGTGGCAGCACTCGATACGTGGCTGTCGTTGCCCGAGCCGCCCGACGCGATTTTCGCCATCAACTACACCAACGCCTTCGACCTGATTCAGGCCCTGAAGCAGCGCCACATCCGCATCCCCGACGAAATTGCGGTGGTGGGTTTCGGCGATGAATTTCTGGCCGGCATGATCGAGCCGGGGCTTACGACCGTCAACCTCCACCCCTACCGCATCGGGCAGCAGGCCGCGCGCTTGTTTCTGGAGCAGGTGCGCATGAAGGAAGATTTCCAGCCGCGAACGTTCGTAATCTCAGGCGATCTAGTGATTCGGCAATCTTCGTTGAAAGGCAAAGGCTCGCAGTTTACGCTGACCATCTAAAGAGTATTATTGTATCCATTTGAATATCAATTAATTAATAGTATTCCTTTTCATTTGAGCTGACTTCACTTGCTGCCATGAATCTGTTCGTAATCGGGGATGTACACGGCTGTTACCACACGTTTCAGGAACTGTTGCAGCACTGGCAGCCGCAGCAAGAACTCCTGATCCAGCTCGGCGACCTGATGGATCGGGGCAACTTTTCGCCCGAAACGGTGGCGCTGGCCATGCAACTGGCGGCCGACCATCCGGAGCAAGCGGTGTTTCTGAAGGGCAACCACGAGCTGGGCATGCTTCGCCACTACACCAAAATCGGCGGGCCGACGACGTGGCTCAACTGGGGCGGCAACCTGACTGTGCAGCAGTACGAAAAACAGCCTGAGCTGCTCGGTCCGCATCTGGCCTGGATCCAGGAGCGCCCGCTTGTCTGGCAAAACGACCATGTGGTGGTCAGCCACGCGGGCTTTGCCGACACGCCCAACCCCCTGAGCGAAGCCAATGCCGACGGCGTGCTCTGGCGGCGCGGCCCGTTGCGCAACGTCGGTAAGCTGCAAGTAATCGGCCACACTCCCACCCTCGACGGTGAACCCCTGTTTGACCCGGAAGCTAACGCGCTCAATATTGATACGGCCGCGGTGTACGGCCGCACCCTGACGGGCGCCCGGATTTCCTCAACGGGCGAACTGCTTCAAACCCTCTCGATCCCGACCCACGCCGTCGACAGCGAACGCGGCCGCTAGTTGGCGACCAGCTTGCTTTTGGGAGAGAAAAAAACTATTATGTAGCTGATTATCAGGGTTTTTATAATAAAACCAATTTGATTTCACTTTGGTCGAATTATGCCCAATTGTACTTGTGCCTTTCAGCTATGAGATCATTTTTAGTTTTGACTTATGCCGTGGCTTGCTTCGGCGTGAGTGCTTGCGTCGCCAACTCGGGCGAGCAAGCAGCCGCCTTGGGCGGCGCGGCACGGGCCCCGGCGGGCGAGGCCGAAAAGGCTAACTCGGCCGCCGGGGCCCGTGCGACGACCGCTGCGCTGGATCAATATGCTGTGGTTCTGTATGAGCACGAGCGCTATAACCACGGTCCCGTCGCGGCCGATACGACTGGTATTGTGGTAGCCATTCGGGATGCCGGGGGCCTGAACGAACTGGAACACGTGCAGGACATCTACGGTAATTTCGTAGACTTCAACGACAAGCTCAGTTCCTTCCATATTAAAGACGGCTACCAGGTTGAGTTCTTCAGGGACAGCAACTTTTTGGGCAAGCCCCTAATCACGGCCCCAAGCTACCAGTCGCGTCACGATGTGGCCAACCTGGCCCTGTTTGGGGTTGGCTACAACGACGAAATCAGCTCGCTGCGCGTGAGGAAAATACACCCCATGCAAACCACTGACAATCAAAGCGTTATAACTATGATCACGCAGTGGCTGGACTGATCTGCTTTCGAGCACAGCAGCGCTTTCAGTTCGCCAACGGCGGAAAGTAACCACGGCACTAGGCTGCTTGCCGCGCCCGCTCTTCATACAGATTTAGTGCCCGCCGATCTGACCGTTCCACCCTTATTTCCGACGCTATTAACCATTCGTTTACCCTCTTGCTCAGGCTGTTGTGGCTTGGTACATTACTGGCGGGCTGGAGTAGTCCGGCGGCCCTGGCGCAGCCTACCCCGACCCTGACCTTCCGCACGCTGACCACCACCGACGGCTTGGCCGAGAACAGCGTGTATACCGTGTTGCAGGACCGCCGCGGCTTTCTGTGGCTGGGTTCGCGCGATGGCCTCAACCGCTACGACGGCAGCAATGTGTGGGTCTTTCGCAACGACCCCAAACGACCGACTTCGCTCAGCCGCAACTTTGTGATCTCGCTGGCCGAAGACCACTCGGGCCAGCTGTGGGTGGCCACGGGCAGCAAGGGCCTTTGCCGCTACAATCCCCTAACGAATCAGTTTCAGCGGTTTCAGGCGAGCCCGACGGTGGGCAGCTTGGTAAGCAACTTCATTCAGGTGGTTTTCTGCGACCGTGCGGGCCGCATTTGGGTGGGCACGGAAGAAGGGCTGAGCCTGTACGAGCCTTCCACCAACCGGTTTCGCCTCTTCCGACAGGCTTCCGCCTTGCCCGCCAACGCCCGCCGCAACGCCGTGCGCACCATCGCCCAAACGCCCGCCGGCGCCCTCTGGGTGGGTACCGGCGAAGGGCGCCTGTGCTGGCTCAACGAGCACGCAGGCCTGCTGGAGCCCGAAGCCCGCTGGCAACCCACCAGCGCCATTACGGCACTGTGCGCCGACCGGCGCGGCGGCTTTTGGGTGGGCACCGAAGCCGATGGCCTGCGCTACTTAGGCCCCGGTACCGAGTCGGTGCGGGTATTTCGCGAAAGCGACCGTCCCGGCAGCCTGCCCGACGACAAAGTGCGGGCGCTGCTCCTCGATCAGAAACAAAACCTGTGGGTGGGTACCACCAACGGCCTGGGCTATTACGAGCGCGCCACGGGTACTTTCACCAGCTACCGCCACCAACCGGGGCAGATGCATAGCTTACCCAACAACAATGTGCACGCCCTGGGCCAAGACCGCACCGGCTTGCTGTGGGTGTGCACCGAAAACGGCGTCAGCAGCTTCGAGGCGCAGCCCAGCAGCTTTACCACGTTGCCCGTGAGCACCAAGGGCGCAACCCCCGTGTGGGCCGTGGGCGAAGACGCGGCGGGGCGGGCCTGGGTGGGCACCGGCGACGAAGGCCTGATCTGCTACGACCCCAAAACCGGGCAGCGCCGCCAGTTTCGCCACGATGACAACGACGCCGGCAGCCTTAGCGCCGATTACGTCCGGGTGGTGTACGTCGATCGCAAGGACTGTATTTGGGTGGGCACGCAAAGCCAAGGGCTCGACTGCTTGCTGCCGGGCGCTACGCGCTTTGTGCACTATCGCCACGACCCTACCAAGCGCAACACCATCAGCGACAATGCGATACGGTCCATCTGCGAAGACACGGAAGGGCACTTGTGGATAGGTACCGAGGGCGGCCTCAACCGCTACGATTTCAAAACGGGGCTCTTTACCGCATACCAACACGATCCTGCTAATCCGTCCAGCCTGAGCAACAACTTCGTGCACAAGATTTTCCAGGATCACTTGGGCCGGATGTGGTTGGGCACCGGCGGCGGCGGGCTGTGCTTGTTTGACCCGGTTACGGAGCGCTTTCGGGCGTACCGGGCCAACGAACGGGTGCCCCGCTCCATCAGCGCCGACTTTGTGCGCACGATTGCCGAAGACCACGCCGGCCAGTTGTGGGTCGGGACGGAGGGCGGCGGCCTGTGCCGGCTCGACAATGTGCCTCGCGGGGTGTTTACCGTGTATCGGGAGGCACAGGGGCTGCCCGAAGATGTTGTTTTTGGCATTCTGGAAGACGAACAGCACCAATTGTGGCTTTCTTCCAACAAAGGGCTAGTGCGCTTTACGCCGGCCACCGGCGAAATGCACACCTTCGACAGCCGCGACGGGCTGCCGCAAAACGAATTCAACGTGGGCGCTTACCACCACGGGCGCAGCGGGCAGCTGTACTTCGGCGGTGCCAACGGCGTGGTAATGTTTCGGTCGGCGGCGGTGCGCACCAACCAAGTGCCGCCGCCGGTGGTGTTCACGAATTTGCGCAAGTTCAACCAAGCCGTGGAGCTGGACACGAGCATCACCGAGCGCCGCGTCCTCCGGCTGGCGCCCGAGGACTACTATTTTACCGTTGAATTCGCGGCGTTGAATTTCCGCCAACCCGACAAAAACCGCTATGCATTTAAGTTATCCGGTTTTGATCCGTCGTGGGTGCAGGCGGGGGGCCGGCACGAGGCCACGTACACGAACCTGCCGCCGGGCACCTACACGCTGCGGGTGCGGGCGGCCAACAACGACGGCCTGTGGAACCGGCGCGGGGCGGCCCTGACGGTGGTCGTGGCCCCGGCCTGGTACCAGACCTGGTGGCTGCGCCTGGCCGCCAGCTGGGCGGCCTTCGCCCTCTTGTTCGGCCTCTACCGCCTGCGCGTGCGCCAGCTGCTGGCCCTGGAGCAGGTGCGCCACGGCATCGCCCGCGACCTGCACGACGACATGGGCTCGACCTTGAGCAGCATCTCCATTTTGAGCCAGGTGGCGCGCACCCACCAGCAGCAGCAGCGCCCGGCGCAGGCGGCGGCCGTCTTGGAGCAGATCGGGGAGAGCTCGCGGCGCATGCTCGACGCCATGGACGACATCGTCTGGGCCATCAACCCGGCCCACGACGCGGTGGAGGACGTCACGGCCCGCATGCGGGCCTTCGCCTCCGAGGCCCTGGAGGCGCGCGGCATCGCCCTGGCCTTCCGCGTGGCCCCCGAGGTGCGGGGCCTGGCCCTGGCCATGCCGGCGCGGCGCGAGTTTTTTCTTTTGTTCAAAGAAGCCGTCCACAACCTGGCCAAGTACGCCCGCTGCCGGCAGGCCACCGTCACGCTGGCCCGGCCCGCCGCCCACCGCCTGGTCTTGACCGTGCAGGACGACGGGGTGGGCTTCGACCCGCAGGCCCCGGCCCAGGGCGGGGGCCACGGGCTGGCCAACATGCGGGCCCGGGCCCGGGCCCTGGGCGGCCAGCTGGAACTGTGCACCGCCCCCGGCCGCAGCACCACCCTCACCCTGACCATTCCCGTCAAGTAAAATCAGAAATCTCCTAATCATAACTAATTGACATACAATTAGTTATGATTAGGAGATTTCTGTATACTCAGGCTTTTATTTGAGGGCTTGAGTTGGCAAAGCCGCAGGTTATTTGGCTTTGCGGATATAAATGTTGCCGTTCAGGGTTTTCATCATCACCTCGGCGCCGCCGCCGTTGAGCTTGCCGAAGGTCCATTCATCCACGCTCACGCGCTGCATGTTGCCTTGGCTGGTGCGGTTTACTTTGGGGGTGGTTTTGTCGACGGCCAAGTCGAAGTCGCTGTAAATTTCGCCTTGGTCCGACTTCAGCTTCACGTTCGTTTTCACGTTGCTCGGAAACGTCACGTCGATGCGGCCGTTGACGCTGGAAAACGCCATGGGCGCGTTCGGCGTCACCGATTTGAAGGTGGCCGTGACTGGCCCATTGACCGTATTGGCCACGGCCGAACCGCCCACTTGCGTAAGCTGAATGCCGCCGTTTACGTTGCTGACTTCCAATTCGCCGGTCACGTTTTCCACCACGATGTCGCCGCTCTGCACTGTGCCAATTTGCAGCGAAAACTGTTGTGGCACCTTGATGGTCAGGTCAATAGGCGTGCGCCACGATTCGGTGGAGATGGTCACGCGGTTGTTTTCTTCGCGGGCCGTAAGGTCCAGGCCCTCGGCGCGCGAAATCCGTTTCATGCCCTGCGAGTTGGCCCCGTCCGAGGAGTTGCTGGCCCGGGCTTTGGAAGCGCGTGGCGCGGCGTCGATGAGGACATCCTTGCCAGCATAGCCAATCACATGGATGGCGCCGCCGACTAGTTTCACATGCAAGGTGCCGGGCTTGTTGGGGGCGCTGAGCGCCACTACCAGTTGCTCCTTGCCGGGAGTTTGGGCTTGAAGCGGTTGGGCCGTTCCGAGCGCGAGCAATAGGAGGCCGGCGCAAGCGGCCGGGCGAGTAAGGGTCGACAAAAAAGTGGTTTTCATTACGGTTGTTGTTTGACGGTCACGTCGCCGTTGAGGGTTTCAAAGCGCAAGTTGGTGCCGCCTTTGCCCAGCCGGACCGCCGTGTCTTTGGTGAGTTTGTATTTGGTGCCGGCGCCTTCCTGCTGCTTGTTCTGAGTAACCTGCGCCGGCAGGATTTCCGCTTTGGGAAAGTCAGTAAAGAGCTCGCCGTGAAAGCTTTTGAAGTGCAAATCAGCGGAGAGATCTTTGGGGCACACCACCGTAATCTGGCCGTTGATGGTGTTGTAGGAAGAATTGCCCGCGGGGCTGCTCAGGTAAGAAGCATCCACGTTGCCGTTGACGGTGCGGGCCGTGGTAGCGCCCTTGGCGTTTTTGATGGCAATGGCGCCGTTGACGTTGTAGGCTTGCAGCGCGCCCGTCACGTCCTGAATCACCACTTTGCCGTTGTTGACGGTGGAGACGTGCACCTTCATCTGAGTCGGCACTTTCACCGTAAAGTCAAAGGTGTACTCGTACTCGATGCGGCGGTTGTCCCAGTCGTTGTTGCGGCGGCCGCGGTTGGGTCGCGAGTCGTGCGGGCCTTGGTTATACACCACGACCGTATCGTTGCGCTGCTCGAAACCGATTTGCGCTTCCTTCTTGCCTTGCTCCAGCGTAGCGGCGTCTTTGGCCGTGATGGTCTTGGTCACTTCCACCACTACTTTATTGCCCGAATAGCCTTGCACGGTCACGTTGCCGAAGATGTTGTATAGCACCAAGGTGCTGTGGCCAGCATCGGACGTCAGCGTGAACTCTTTGGTAATCTGCTCTTTATGAACGGGCACCTGAGCCCAGGCCTGGCAGCTAGGCAACCACAAAAGCAATAGAATCAGGCAGAGGCTGGTGACGGGTTTCATCGTAGGGTTTGGGGGAGGAATGACCGGAGGGCCGGCCGTTGGACAAAAACTCAATGCTGTGTTCGATTTTGCTTTTCACTGCCTCGTTCAGGTTGTCTTGCCGGAGCAGCTGGCGCAGCGGCTTTACCGAGCGGCGCACTTGCAGCTGCACCATCACGTCGGCCATGGCCGACTGCACCAGCGGCGATTCCTGCTTGGGAAGCGAACGTACCAAGCCCTGCCGCACGGCTGGGTCGGTGCCCATCCCCGCCAGTGCCTCCAGAGTGGCGAGGCGCACGTTCACGTTGGGGTCGTTGTTAAGCGTGCTTAGCAAGGCTTCTACCACGCGGTCGTTGTTGGCCTGCGGAATGTCTTTGGTGTAGCTCACGGCCCGCAGCCGCTCGGTGGCCGAGGGGTTTTCGAGCAGCGAGAGCATCAGCGCCTGCCGCATTTCGGCGACCTGCGACGAAAGCGCGGCCACTTGCTGCTGGTCGGCGGGGGCCGATGAGCTGCGGCCAGTTAGGCTTATTCCGTACCCTACGGCCAAGCCCAATGCTACCAATACTACGCTATACGCTAACCGCAGACCCAGAGCAGCATCCTGTAACTCTTTGAACCACTGAATGATACCACTCCATACGCCTTGTTGCTTAGCCTGCTCGGCAGCTTGGTATTCGGCCAAAGCTGCGTAGAAGCGGGGCCGCAGGTGTTCGCTGGGCTCGGGCACGGATACCTTGCCCAAAGTCTGCCAAAGCTGCCGGGTGGCGGCCAACTCTTGCTGGCACGCCGGGCACTGGGCCAGGTGCATTTCTACCGCCGACCGTTCGGCCGCAGGCAGCTCATCGCTGAGCAGGTCCAGTAATCGATCTTTTGCGCCTTCACAGTCCATGTACTTTGTTTCCGTTTTCCATTTTTAAAAAATCTCCTTCAGTTGGTTAAGCGCCCGGTGCACGCGCACCTTTATGGCTCCTTCCGTGGTCTGGAGTACTTGCGCAATCTGTTCGTACTTCAACTCCTGAAAGCGGCTCAGCACCAGCACCTCGCGGCTTTCGGCACTCAGCTTGTTCAGGGCCCGATGGAGTTGGGCTACCTCCTGCGCCTTCTGCAAGTCTTCGTCGGCAGCAACGCCGCCCCCGATTTTCTCCGACCAGTCTGCCACGTCGTAGTGGTGCGCCGAAGCTTTATTTTTCTTCGCCGCATCGGCCAGCACGTTGCGGGCCACGTGGTACATCCAGGTCCGAAACTCGCCCTCACCGGTGAAGGTGTGGCGGTACTTGAGCAGGCGCAGAAACACGTTCTGCACCAGGTCTTCGCAGGTCGCCGGCTGGCCTTGCAGGCGATAGAAAAACCCGTAGAGTGGCCGATGGTACCGTTCGAACAGCAGACCCATCTTGTCTACTTGACCGGCCTTTACCTGGAGCATGAGCGCATTGTCCGTCAGGGAGTTCAAGCAGCTAGAGTGAGGTTGGATGGTGATTGTGAGCGTGGAAACTGCGCGAGTTGGGCGAGGTTACAGCCGGCCCGAAATATTTTTTCGATCGCGCTCTGAATACGTGCGGAGCAGTCAGCGAATAGGGCGCACCCCGCCGCCAAATGGCCCCTAATTCCGCCAGGGGCGAGAAAACAGGGAGACAAGCTCGCTTCGTCTCTTAACTTCGCCTTGATTACCCTAATATCCTAACCAGCCTACTACCTACGCTATGCGCCTCTCCCGATGCTTTGCTGCGCTGTTGCTGCTGGCCGCTACGCTGCCGGCCACTGCGCAGTCACGGAAAGAATACCTGCTGCAAACCGACTGGAAATTCGCGAAAGGCGACGTACCAGAAGCCGCGCGCCCCGACTTCAAAGACGCCAAATGGCAGACCGTGCGGATTCCGCACGACTGGGCCATCTACGGGCCTTTCAGCGGCAACAATGATTTGCAGGAGGTAAAAATCGAGCAGAACAACGAGCAGAAAGCCACCCTCAAGGCGGGTCGCACCGGCGGCTTGCCGTTTGTCGGGACGGGCTGGTACCGGCGGCGGTTGGTGGTGCCACAGTTCGGGCCGGGCAAGCGCGCCGTGCTGCTCTTCGACGGGGCCATGAGCAACGCCCGCGTGTATGTCAACGGCAAGGAAGCCGCGTTCTGGCCCTATGGCTACAACTCGTTTTCGGTGGACGTAACGCCTTTCCTGCAAGCTAACGGGGAAAACACCTTGGCCGTGCGGCTGCAAAACTTTCCGGAGTCGTCGCGCTGGTATCCGGGCGCGGGGCTTTACCGCAACGTCCACCTCATCGTCACCGACGACGTGCACATTCCGGTGTGGGGCACTTACCTCACCACCCCCGAAATCACGCCGGAACTGGCCAAGGTCAAGCTCCGGACCAAAGTCGAGACGGCCGGTGGGACTTTTCAGCCGCTACGCCTGCAAACCGAAATCCGCGACGCGGCGGGCCAGGTCGTGAGTACTTCTACCGCTACTTTAGAACAAAGTGATAATCAAGAATTTACTCAAAACCTGATTATAAAAGCCCCGCGCTTGTGGTCGCCGGAAAGCCCGACGCTCTATACCGCCGTTTCCAAGCTCTACGCCGGCGACGTCCTGAAAGACGAGTACAGCACGCGGTTTGGCATTCGCTCTTTCACGTTTGAAGCCGACAAAGGCTTCTCGCTCAACGGCAAGGTTCGCAAGTTCAAGGGCGTGTGCAACCACCACGACTTGGGGCCTTTGGGCACGGCCGTTAACACAGCGGCTCTGCGCCGGCAACTGACGTTGCTCAAAGAGATGGGCTGCGACGCCATCCGTACTTCGCACAATATGCCCACCCCCGAGCTGGTCAGCCTCTGCGATGAAATGGGCTTTATGCTGATGGTGGAGGCCTTCGACGAATGGAAATCGCCGAAAGTGAAGAACGGCTACAGCCAATATTTCGACGAATGGTCGGAAAAAGACATCGTCAATATGGTGCGTCGCGACCGCAACAATCCGTCGGTGATCATGTGGAGCATCGGCAACGAGGTGCCTGACCAGAGCACACCTGGTGGCAACAAGATCGCCAAGCGCCTCCAGGACATCTGCCACCGCGAAGACCCTACCCGCCCCGTCGCATCGGGCATGGACCGCTTCGACGCCGACATCCAGAACAACTTTGCCTCGATACTCGACATTCCGGGGTTCAACTACAAGCCCCACCGCTATGCGGAAGCCTACGGCAAACTGCCGCAGGGCTTTTTGCTGGGCTCCGAAACCGCCTCTACGGTCAGTTCGCGCGGCGTGTACAAGTTTCCGGTGGTAATGGCCAAAGACCAGAAGTACCCCGACAACCAGTCGTCGTCTTATGATCTGGAAGTGTGCAACTGGTCGCAGACGCCCGACGAAGAGTTTGCGAAGCAGGACGACCTGCCCTATGTGATCGGCGAGTTTGTCTGGACGGGTTTTGACTACCTCGGCGAGCCCACGCCCTACGATGAAAAATGGCCTTCGCACAGTTCCATGTTCGGCATTCTGGACTTGGCGGGCATCCCAAAAGACCGTTTCTACCTTTACCGCGCCCGCTGGAACCCATCGCAGCCCACCCTGCATTTGCTGCCGCACTGGACCTGGCCCGGCCGCGAAGGCCAGACGACGCCCGTGTTCTGCTACACCAATTATCCGTCGGCGGAGCTGTTTGTAAACGGCAAAAGCCAAGGCCGCCAGACCAAAAGCAACGCCAGCAACCAGTCGCGTTACCGTCTGATGTGGAACGACGTGAAGTACGAGCCGGGCAGCATCAAGGTCGTCGCCTACGATCAGCAGGGCAAAGCCGTCGCGGAAGAAGAAGTAAAAACCGCCGGCAAACCCCACCACATCGCCCTGATCGCCGATCGCACCCACCTCGCCGCCGACGGCAACGACTTAGCCTTCGTAACGGCTCGCGTTGAAGACGCCCAAGGCAACCTTTGCCCTGAGGCCACCAATGAACTCCATTTCGCCGTGAGCGGGCAAGGACAGTTCCGCGCCGTCGGCAACGGCGACCCTACTAGCCTGGAAATGTTTCACTTACCTCAGATGAAGGCGTTTAGCGGCAAGTTAGTAGCCATCGTGCAAGCTTCCGACAAAGCGGGCACTATACAATTGAAAGCCACAGGCAAAGGCCTAAAGGGTGCAACAGCACAGCTACAAACGGGCGTGACTCCATAGAGCAGCCACACCACCACAGACAAAACAAAAAGGCCGGTTTCCATAATGGAAACCGGCCTTTTTTAGGTAGCGGGGACAGGATTGCAACCTACAATTCGGGGCCACATATAAACAGACAAAAAATACCCGTGAGTAGCCATAAAGACTGTTTTAAGAGTTTAAGCAATCGGGTTACGTAGGACAAAATCTGATTTAATCGGAATTATTGTCCTAGATACTGTCCTACATGGGACAACTTTCCATACATTAGGAGTGGCAATAAAGCCGCTTCAATATGGCTAAAATATCGTTCCTACTCTCTGCTCCTGGTGCTGAAAAGCCTACACCCATCTTCTGTTTCCTCAGCTTCAACGGGCGACGGGTGAAGGTGTACGCCAACCGCTCTATCCACCCGAAGCAATGGGACGCGAAGGAACGCCGCGCCCTGACTCGGGGCTATCCACGCAACGGGGCAATAAATGATTGGCTTGAATTACTGACCAATCGGCTTACTACCTGCTACGATGCCCACGCCGCCGCTGGCACCGTGCCCACGGCAGCAGAGTTGCGGGCACTTGCCGAAACGGAGGAAGCAGAGGAACCCGCGCTGGTAGCCAATACAGCACAGAAGTTCTGGCAGCAGTACGACGAGTGGGTGAACTACACCCGCGCCGCTGGCACCGTGCGCACGGCACAAGCGCACGCCACGGCGGGCCGCCACCTTCGGGAGTTTGCCGAGGCTAATGGGTTCGCTATCGACTTTGATACCCTCACCCCGACAATGGGTGACCGTTGGGCCGCCTACCTGCTGAACGTAGCCCGCCTGACGGATAACACTATCAACAAGCACTTGGGGCGGCTCAAAGCCTTTATGAAGTGGGCTGGGAAGCGGGGCTATACCGAAAGTACCGCGCTTGACCGGGTAAGCTGGGCGCGTAGGGAGCCGGACGTAATGGCCCTGAGTGCAGCCGAGCTGGCTGCTTTGGAAACCTTGCCGCTGCCCGTTGGCTCCCGACTGGAAAAGGGCCGCGCTTGGTTCCTACTGGCCTGCTATACCGGCCTACGCTACTCCGACTTAGTGAGCATCCGGCCCCAGCACTTACGGCCTGCTACTGAGAAGCTACCGGCCCACTTGCGCTTGACTGCAAAGAAAACCCGCGCCGTGGTGAATGTGCCCCTAAGTGCCGCCGCCCTGACAATCGTAAACCGACTGCTGGCGGGCGAATTAGATACCCTGAAAAGTCAGCCCATCACCAACCCGGTATTAAACCGCTTTTTGAAAGAGCTAGGCCAACTGGCCGGAATTGATTCGCCGGTAGAAGTTATCCGCTACCGGGGAGGGGTAGCTGATGTGACAACGTGCCCCAAGTATGAGAAGCTGACGGTACACACGGCCCGCCGCACGTTCGTAACCCTGAATTTAGGCAAGGGTATGAGCGCCGAGTTTGTGATGAAGCTCACCGGCCATACTTCGTACAAATCATTCCAGAGGTATGTGAACCTTACACCCCAGCGAGTGGCAGAGGAATTTGCTAAGTTTCATGATATGCCTATACCCGTAAAGATTAACTGATGAGTACATATTCAGAAAGATTATCAAGGCGGCAGAATAGCGCCGAGATTTTTGACAATGCTATGTATAATAGATATGGTGAGATAGCATATGATTGTACAACATGGGAATCATTAGCAATAAGGGAATACTCTAATTTTCTAGCGAACCCAGCTACCCCCGATCCAAACATAGAGCATAGCACAGCCCTACTATATAACCCTTTGGACCTTATTGATAGGATCGAGGGGGTGCCCTACAAATCTCTAAAATCTCCTAAACCCTTACCCTTCAGCCCAAAGTTCTTGTATCGTTTCTGCGAGATACTTAATGGAAGGGCTATTGATCTCATACCCACTCTTGAGGCTCTATTTGATAAGACGGACGAAGTAGACTCAGATTACGTATCCGGCCTTATTTCTGACGTTGAACACACAATTGCAGAAAATCCAAAAGCGCTTCAGTTTGTCGATGGGTATGGAAAAATAAATGTATTTGTGTACGACTTCTTTAATCACACTGCAAAGTTCACAGATAGACAAAAGTGGGTTTTAGTGAATATGGAAGCACAAAATAAAGGCATCAATGGATCGCCTCTATTTGATTCTGTGAGGCTGAGGCAGGGTTTAGCAACTATCCGTAGTTGGCTAAGCAGAAGGGATGAGACGACAATAACTAAATCCCAATATGTCCCTGAAGCCCTGCCCTCACCTACTGTTGCTCAGCCTAAGCCTAGCGAAAAGCCTAGTTACTCGAGCTTTTATGAGGCTGTTGAAGGAAAACTTAATTTCGAGCAGTTAAATCTGCTACTGAGTAATCAATATCTAGCTATGTATGACTCTGTAAAAAAAGAGCTTATGCCGGCTGCACAACCGGGTGATTGGGCTAGCCTGTATTGGGCGTTAAAACTTCGTGGTTTGTTGCCTAGGGGCTTATCAGCTGAGAAGGGAGCAAAGCTGCTTAAAAGTACGTTTGGCGCGTGCGTGAGCAAGACGAGAATCACAGATATAGGCCGTGAAGACGTCGACCAAATAAATAGTATAGCAACACATGGATCAGCCGTAGCGCGCATATATGACTTATTGGGAGAGCCAACAATGCAATCCGTTCAAACGTCATCAACGGATAGGCAAGCAGGTCGAGCCGGGTCTTTTTAGGCCGCCCGTTTTGACCCATTGGGTAAAGCCTAATTGCGTCGTCATTACTGGACACGCTTACCGGATGGACCGGATAGCCTTTCCCCAGAGTGATAATGCAAATGGTAATTGTCACAACGCCAGATCAACTGGAAGCCGTAGTACTGGACAAACTATGGCCTAGAATCCTTTTTGAGCTTAATAAGCGCGCAGAAGCTCCAGCCTCTACGGCCGACACGGAGACATTGCTAACGATACGTGAGGCCGCCAAACTGCTGGACGTATGCCAGCAGACAGTACACGACTGGAAGCGGCGGGGTGTATTACCGTACCACAAGATGGGCGGTCGTACTTATCTAAAGCGCGCTGATTTATTGAACGCGCTGAAAGCCCACCAGCGCACAGAGAAGCCCGCTCGAAAGTCTGCACAAGCTCCCAGCCATGTTGGACGGTAGCAAACTAGCCTTCACGCACCCTGAGGCGCTGAAAAGATTGGCCTACTCGCCCGCTTTTGAAGGAGCCACTGGAGATATAAACGCCTATGGATTCTTGTGCAGTAATGGGCAGCGGGGAGTACGCGTATGGGTTCGACCGGACGATGGGGTAGGAGCGATGATGGGCTCCTTGCACACCTTTGCAAAGGGCCACAACCTAGGGCTATTTACGACTGCGGAAGTACCGGGAACGGTGGATGACTTAGCAGCTTGGATGAACCTACCTCCCGATTGGTTGACGGTTAAGAAGCTGGAGGTGGGCGTGAATCTACCAATGAGCGATTCACCCCAGCCTTTTCTGCACAGCCTTATTTCTCACGGACGCCGCCCTTTCCTTGCTATACAGCCCGATGGGAAGCAAACACACCCACATGAGTTCACGGCGAGCCACGATGGGTACAAGGTGAAGGTTTACAACAAAGGTGCCTACGCCCGCTCCCGAGGCAATGGGCCACTTCCTATACCCACTCCGAACCTACTCAGGTACGAAATAGCTATAACCAAGCCCAGAAACCTAAGCCGCGTCACAGGCTTATCAAGTGTGACGCTAGCTGATTTAGCCCAGCGGCCTGTACTGTTAGCCTTAGCATCCCATCTTCAAGAGCATTGGCACCAGATACAACGCAAACGCCCGATGGATTACACAAAACTGTGTATGGCCGATGCAGCATTACTGCATACTGCCCAAGACCAGGAGTTCTGGCGGCGCATGAAGGCGACCCAACCTCGTAGCACCTGCGAGCGAAACAGAACGAAAGCTTTACGCCTACTCAAAAAGCAAAGCTTCACCGATGAGTACGACGAGCAGTTTGCCCTTGCCCTAATGGTAGCATCGGGCGGGTAACCAATGCCCAAATGTGAGGGGTCTTCCCCACTTAGGTATCTGTTAGAATCACCCTCTTTCCTGAAGCCCATCTAGTGTCCGTGTAACAACCCTCAAAAGTGTGTCTGCCAACCGGAACGTAGCGAGGATTGGCGCATAGCGCAGCGTCGAGGCTTGCTGACACTGCTGACGTTGTGTAGTCCACGCTATAGCCTACACGCTTCAGCTCACCCCCTGATTTATTGTCCCACTTGCCGGAGCCCAAAACGGGCACCCTGGCTCAACCATGCCTTTTATGTACGTAATTCCCAATGTTCCCACCATCACCCATGAGGGCCGCACCTTCCACCAGATAGAGAATGCACCGACTGCCTATGTCAGCTCATGTGGTCGCGTGTACTCTTCCATAGCAGACCGGCTACTTTCCGCTAAACCCTGCCGAATAGGATATATAAGAGTGGCAATCCTTTTCGAGGGTGTTAAAAGAAGGAAGCTTTGTAGCATGCACCGATTGGTGGCTTTACGCTTTATTGCCAACCCGGATAATAAGCCCGACGTCAACCATATCGACGGCAACAAGGCCAACAACAGTATAGAAAATCTTGAGTGGGTGACTAAAAGCGAGAATACCCGCCATGCCTTTGCTACTGGGTTAATGAATGTTAAGAGAGGCCCTGAGCATCATCTCTACGGTAAGAGCCACAATGTTGGGGAAGAAACTAGAGCCAAGATGTCAGCCCAGAAGATGGGCGAGAAGCACCCTAAGTTCAGTGGTTGGTATCAGGTGCCAGCCGGAACATTCCCATCCACTAGGGCCGCCGCTGAGGCAATGGGCACTTACGAGAAAAGGATTCAGCGTTGGTGCAAGGGCGGTAAGAAGCGGGCTGAGGGTTACGACTTCATCCCATCTAGCTCAGAGGGTCAATCGTTAGCCGTAGCCGCCTGAAGATGGAAACCGTCCGTTTGTTACCCTGCCCGTGGTGCGGTGGCCCAGCCGCCGTGGAAACCAACCAGCACGCGCTGACCTTCCCGAAGGTGCCCTCCGAGTATTTCATCAACTGCGCCAATGAGGCTGTAACATGCCCAGTAAGCCTAGCTTTCGTCGGCCCTTGTGCTACACTGACCGAAGCCGCCCGCCGCTGGAATACTCGCTCTATGCCGTCAGCGCAAAATGGAGCCGGCGAAAGATACAGCAAGTCAGCTACACACAAGCAATAGGCATTTCTGCTCCTTCTTGCTTTGCCGTTACCGCCACTATATGAGGCATGACCCTATATAAAATGCTGAGAGAGAATGCTTCACGTCTGATTGGCACCGCACTCACCGCGCCAGCAGCCCAGCGTATAACGGGCGAGAAATACGGGCTTACGGCAACTGAAATCCGCGTTTTGCTGGCTGTCTCCGCCCTGATGGGTAAGTACGCCAACTCTATTACTGTGCGGGAACTGTACGCCACTAAACTATTGGCCCAAACAAGACTACGTGCCCAACTGCGTACCTTGAGCCAATCGAGCTGTCTAACGCGAAAGCGCGGCCCTTTCCGTGTACACATGCTCTGCCTCACCACGAAAGGCAAACGGATAGTAGACGATTGGGTGACTATTGTATGCCGTGCTACTAATGGGTTCCTGTTCCCATAAAAGGCTACGAAACGTGCAGGCTACACTGAGCTACCACACAGCATTAGCCTTACCCCCTAAGCACGTTTTCCAAAACCGAACCCCAAGAACCGGGTAGGATCGATCGAGTACCCCGGTTCCTAATTGTTCTTGTTTCTGGTTTCTCGCCCTGCTGGACTCAGAGTGAGTTAGCCGCCGCAGTTAGCTTGAAGCTTTAGCAGCGAGTTTTATAAGCAAAAGCGAGAGGCAGGCTTAATCTAGTTCCTATGATGCAGCAGCTCGGGCTAGCTTGAACAGGAACGCAAACAACGAATAGCTCCCGCGCACTGTGAAAAGCTCCGCGCCCTCGTTTGAGGAACGCGGAGCTTTCTCATTGAATGACCCGCTTTGCCTTACATTTCAAGTGACCAATCTTCCCTATTGTAGTGGTCTTCTACAATGCCGATGTTAGCATAAAAAGTATATAATTGCCAAGCAACGAACAGTATAGGCAATGGCAAAAAGAGCCACCACAATGTGTTTTCATCGTTAATCTTGAATATCCAACGGTCAATAGCTAAATATAAAAGGGATGTCAAAATAAAACCTATCATAGTACCATATATTAACGACGTGAATAAAGCGCCAAGCCAGTATAATATCTTACTCGCTAAACTAAGCTGAGAAAAAGGCTTCCACCCTGTGCGAATTAGATATAAGCAATTTAAGCATTTTGTAAAGGGAATGCCCATTCCTGCTTTGAGAACAGTTCTGCGGTAACCATTCGAAAGGCTCGCTTTACAGTTAGGGCAGGAATATTCAATGAATTTTGCCATGATATCAGAATCTGCTGCCTTTGTTTTTTAAGCAGATAAAAAACAAAGGCAATAACGCAAAAATGAAACAAAAGAAAAGCCCCGCGCCCTCGAGTGAGGAACGCGGGGCTTTTGCCATAGGTAGAGCTGGCAACTACATACCGAAAGGATGTTGTGAAGATAAGTAGAATAGCTAAAAGTGTGAGTGATGACTCAATTTTAGAACGAAGGCTGGCTATAGCTCGCTATGACAAAGTGCGTGCAGTTGAGACCGTTCATTTCTTTATCCACGCCTCAATTTTGGCAATTAAACGCGTACGTAATTCTTCAGACGTATCGTAAATTATATGGGGATAGTGGTTTGTGTCGAAGTGTGAATCTTTAAACTCATCGCTATGGCAGGTATAAATCACTTTCATCCCGCGCCCTAAGGCATAGCCAGCCTCGAAATATACTCCTTTTTTGTGCTGGGTAAAGTCAGCAATACAAAAGCGACTACGCTTGATACCGGCAATAATGGCATCGTTAATCGTCTGCTCAGCGTCAGGATGGTGTTCATCTACACGAAAAGCATTGAACCCTGTAGCTTCTAATGCGGGTTTTATGGCATCGGTATAGAGGTAGTTTACTGCTTTGTCGAAAGACATCGCAACGAAGCATAAGACAGATTTGGCTGTTGCTTGCTCAAGGGAAGCAGCATACAAAAGCCCTTTATGGGTAAGCGATAGATAGTAATAGTCGTAATTGTTGGGATTAAAGTTTACTAGACCATCATCCCGCAACGCTGTAGCATAAAATGCCAACTCAGCAACGCTTTTAAAATACAACCTCTTGTATAATGAAGTTGGAGAAAACGACACTGAGGAGCCATCTTCTGATTGTTGACTTACAATAAATAAGAGTAGGTTGTCCAACTTCTCCTTAGGGGTACGGGGGAAAGAGGCACTAGCTAATTTGGCTTGAAGCAATTGTAAACTGATTACCTCTCGCCGGTCTACTAAAGGATAGCCATTTTGCCAAAGCCCCTGAATCAATGGCTTGATTGCTTGGTATTCACTATCCTGCGCGTTATTATGAAGAAAATCCCACTCGATAAATTTAACTCCAGAACCATCATCTGGGTTGTTATGCTGGGATATCCTTACTGCAACAGTGGTATCCGTAAGATCTTCCCGAGGTTTTATGTGACTTACAATACTTTGGTTGTCTATGGGTTCGTCAGTAAATGGGTTTATAGCTTGGGACATTTTTCAAATAATTAAGTAGTTGGCGTGCTCGGTTACGCAATTAACTACCTGAACCTAGAATATGAGGTAGCCTTATCAGCAAAATGCGTTTACGCAGTTGCTATAAACCTATCAGTGAAGAAAACGACAAATTCAAATAAGCTGCAATACACCTGTTATAACTTGAGTAATACACAGAATTTGTCCTAAATACCGTCCTACGGATAAACAAAAAGGGCGTTTCCATATTGGAAACGCCCTTTTAGGTAGCGGGGACAGGACTCGAACCTGTGACCTTTGGGTTATGAGCCCAACGAGCTACCAACTGCTCCACCCCGCACTGTTTGGTGATGCAAATGTAAGAGGCTTTTTCGGATATCAGTACTAAAAGGTTGCAAAAACATACTGCAAGCACCTTTCGCGCTGAGTATCAGGCCTATTTTTTATCTTTTACCATTAACCTTCTGCTGAAAAAGAACGTTTCAGACCATTACGCATGATATGGTCGAGCTATCCAAATTATACGTGAGCCTAGTCCCTTCTTAATGCATCAAAACCAACCTAAATGAAATCAGAACGTCCGTTCCGCCCTTTTATTAATCGTGCTATCTGGCTTATTGCTCCAGCGCTTACTACGAGTTTGCTATTCTCTTCTTGTGGCGAAAACAAAACCTCAACGGAGCAAACTGCTACTTCAACCCAAGATTCAACTGCTACCGCTGCGGCCGATACAAGTACTGCCTCTACCGGCAGCAAGCCTGTGAAGCCAGCCGGCGCTGCGCCGGCTTGGGCCCCAAACATGGCCCCTGAAATGCAAACTGTGATCGAAAAGCTGACCAGCTTGAGCGGCCCCACACCACCTGAAGAGCAGACGCCCGCCCAGGTTCGGAAAGCCCCTTCCCCAACCGATGCTACAATGGCGGTGATGAAGGACTTTGGCATCCCCTCCCCTCCTTCGCCCCTCGACACGATGAGCAAAGAAGTAGCACCGGGGGTGAAGGCACGCATTTATACGCCGCGTGGTGCCCAAGGCCCTTTGCCCGTAGTTGTGTATTACCACGGCGGAGGCTGGGTCATTGCCAATCTCGACACGTACGATCCGTCGGTGCGGGCGCTGGCCGAAAAAACCAACGCCATTTTCGTTTCGGTGGCGTATCGGCAGGGTCCGGAGCACAAGTTCCCAACGGCTCATAATGATTCGTTTGCGGCGTATCAATGGGTGCTCAAAAATGCCGCTTCCATCAAAGGCGACCCTAAGCGCGTGGCCGTGGCCGGGGAAAGCGCAGGTGGTAACTTGGCAGCGGCCGTGTGCATGATGGCGCGCGACAAGGGCGTGATGCAGCCTAAATACCAGTTGCTTGTGTATCCTATTGCCGGCTACAACCTAAACACGCCTTCTTACCTAGCGCATACCAAGTCGAAACCGTTGAACAAGCCATTTATGGCGTGGTTCTTTCAGCACTACCTGCGCACTCCAGCCGATGGCAAAAACCCGCTGATTGACTTAGTACATGCGCCTAATCTGAAAGGCTTGGCCCCCGCTACGGTAATTGGTGCCGGTATTGACCCGCTCATGAGCGAAGGCAAAACTTACGCCGACAAGTTGCAAGCCGCCGGGGTTCCCGTCAACTACAAGCTCTACGACAACGTTACCCACGAATTCTTTGGGATGGGGGCAGTAGTGCCGCAAGCCCGCGAGGCCGAAGACCTCGCCGCCAGTGACCTAAAAGCCGCTTTAAACAAGTAATTGATTATTAATTGTTTATAAAAGCCCGCTTCCTAACTGGAAGCGGGCTTTTTGTTTAGAAGCGACTGGTAATGCCGAAGTGGATTTTGGAGGAATTGAAGCTGAACTTCTGATTGTTAGAGCGACCAATGGAATACACGAACTGAAACATGCCGGCGGGCGTGCGAAAGCTGAGGCCAGCGCCGAGTCCGGTAGGCGCATCCCAGGCTTTGTCGTTGACCAAACCGCGCTGCAGAATTCCTTGGTCGGCGAACAGAAATACGTACGCATCCGCCCCCGTAAACTGCCGAAACTCGACGGTACTCACGGCATACTGGCTGGCGTAGAAGGCAAATTCGTTGAAGCCACGCAGCGTAGCTAGCCCGCCCAAACGGAATAAGTCGTTCAGAAACAGCCGCTTATTAATTAGCGCCTCGCCACGTAAGCGCGTCAGCAATACCCCGTTACGCCCGACATTATAATAATACTCAACCCGCACGCCCAGTGCTTCCTGCGTCGAGCGCAAGGGCACGCTGTTGTAAAGTGCGGCGTTCAGATCGGCGTTTTTGAAGATACGCTTATTGCCCACCGACGCCTGAAGCGAAGCCAGCAGGCCACGCCGCGGGAAATACATGTCGTCAAGGGCATTCCAGCTGTACTCGAGGCCGTAGGAATTGAACTCGGAATCGATGGTATCGGGCAGGGTAGTACGCGTCTTGAAAGTTGGGTCGGTGAGCAGGCGGGAGCTGCGCCGCTCAGTGAAAAACGTAATGCGCCCGGCCCGGGCCGTGGGGTAAGTCACCTGCAACCGCGGCCGCAGCGTGACGAACGCGCTGGACTGCTTGTAGAGATTGAATGTGCCCGCCACCTCCAGCGGGGTGCCGAAGAAACTAGGGTGCACGTACTGCGCGTCGAGTTGCTGCGAGGCCACGTCTACCTTGCGCCACTGCAACCCAATCTGCTTGCCGCCACCGCGCAGGTTGCGCAAGTTAAGCGTCACGTCGCCAGTAAGTTGCACGCGCTTCTGCCCGATGCCGGGATTGGGATTGGGCAACACGCCCACGATGGCATCGAACTGGTTGGCCGAGCGGTCGTCGAGGAGCAGATACACCCGCGCCCGCCCTTTTGAAAAGCGTACTTCCGGCTCGGCCTTGAGTTGCAAGTAAGGAAGCTGCCGCAGCAGACGAGCCGCTGCCTCCACCCGTTGCTGGCTGTAAGGCTGGTTAGGAAGTATTTGCAAGTATTTGGTTAAGAACTGCTTACGCGTTTTAGTATTGCCTACAATTTGCAAGGAATCGAACACGATGGCAGGGCCACGGTCTAGCACTACCCGCCCTTCGATAGCCGCCCCGCGCAGCTGCACCGAATCCATGCGGACCGAGGCAAATGGGAAGCCTTGGTTTTCGGCTTCGGCAATGATGCGTTGCTGTAGGCGCGTCCAGTCGGCGGGCAAAAAGGGTTTGTTGGCGTAAAATTTCTCGCGGTACCCCGCCCGAATCAGCAAGGCGTCGCCGAGGTTGCCGTTGCGCAGATGCGCCCACCGAAACTGTTCGCCTACGTACAGGCGCACGTGCAGCGAATCGCGGCTCCAGCTCATGGCATCGGCTGAAGCCGTGAGGTAAGCATCTGTCTGTAAGGACAATACCAAATCGCGCACTTCACGCAGGGCCGCCAGCGAATCGGGCAGTAGGGTCCGGTACCGATAGCGCTGCACTACCGCCTGATCGGCGTCTTCCAGTTCTAGCTGCAACACTTTGGGTCGGCTTAGGCGCTTCACCGCCCGTGCCGTCGAGTCGGGGCGCGGCGCAGCAGGCGGAACCGGTGGCGACTGCAACGACGGCTGGTTGGGCAGCGGTGGCGGGATCTGCGCCCATGCGCTCGCGGACCAAGCGATCAGCACCAGTAGCATCATCAGAAGAAAGAAGGCGCGAGCGTACATTTGGGAACAGAAACGCAAAACGGCGCTTTTAATTTCCCGAAAGTACGGAGGGGCGCGTTGCCTGGGCCCGGCGCTGAACGATTACGGCCCAATAGCCTGTTACTAACCATCCTACGCTTACTTTTCTACGTCGGGCGCGTCCGGCGCGCCCTTGTTTTATGCCCGGTCTTTACCTCCACATTCCCTTCTGCAAGCAAGCCTGCCACTACTGCGACTTTCACTTCAGCACGTCCATGGCCTTGAAAAGTCGTTTTGTGGAAGCTTTGGTGCGCGAACTGGAGTTGCGGGCCCGCTACCTAGGTGACGATACCACGCTGCAAACCATTTATTTCGGCGGCGGCACCCCTTCGTTACTTACTGATAATGAGCTAGATATAATCTTTGAAGCTATTCACCAGCACTTTGCGGTTTCGCCACAGGCCGAAATTACACTCGAAGCCAACCCCGACGACCTAACGGCGACCAAACTGCGTTCGCTGGCGGCCTCGCCCGTCAACCGGCTGAGCATCGGCCTGCAAAGCTTTTACGAACCGCACCTGCGCCTGATGAACCGGGCCCACTCGGCGCAGGAGTCGCGGCAGTGCGTGCACATGGCACAAGCCGCTGGTTTTGAGAACATTTCCGTGGATTTGATCTATGGCGTGCCAGCTCCTGACCACCGCATCTGGAAACGCGACATGGAGGAAGCTTTTGCTTTGCAGGTGCCGCACCTATCCTGCTATGCCCTTACTATTGAGCCGGATACCGTGTTCGGGCGTCAATTGAAAAAAGGCACCTTCAAAGCCCCGCCCGATGATTTTGTTGCGGCGCAGTTTGAAATGTTGCTCTCCCAAATGCGGGCGCACGGCTACGAGCAATACGAGATATCGAATTTCTGCCGGCCCGGCCGCGAGTCACGCCACAACTCCAATTACTGGCGCGGTGTGCCGTATCTCGGCCTTGGCCCCAGCGCGCACTCCTACGACGGTGCCAGCCGCCAATATACCGTCGCCAACAACCCGCAGTATGTAACGGCCATACTTGAGCACAACGAAGTGCCAGCAACCTACGAACAGCTCACGCCGACCGACCGCGCCAACGAATACCTGATGACCAGCCTGCGCACTGCACGCGGCTGCGACCTCGCCTACCTGCACCAAGGCCTCGGGGTCGACTTGCGCACCCAACGCGCTGAGTATTTGCAGCATCTGCAAAACAACGGTTGGGCTACCGTGCAGAACGAAACCCTCGCCCTCACCGATCGCGGCAAGCTCCTGGCCGATCACATTACGCTGGAACTGTTTTTGGAGCAATAAAGGCTGGCGTAAATCTGCCTTTGGCGTGGCGCTTTTGCGTATGTTCAGGCAATGAAACGCTTAATTGATGCCCTTGCGGACGATGCCGATTTTTTCGTTGAGCACGTCCAGATCACCGCTATTGTGTTCGACAACACGAACGATGTAACGGTATGGGCCACGACCTATTTCGACGAAGAACTACATTTTTTTCACCTCGGCTTGCAGTTTCAATACCTCGACCTGCTGCTGCGCCTAGCCGGCTCGCGGGCAGAGGCGCTGCAGGAGGAGGTCGCCGAGGCGCTAGCTACCGTAACCGAGTGGCCCTGCCTGCTTGAATACACCAGTGAAGAAGAGCCTCCGGTGCCACTCGATGGCGTATCGCTAAAGCTCTCCTGCACCTATCCGGCTGATACAGATGAAGATGACGAAGATGCGGTGCCGCATAACATCTTCTACCTTGAAGGAGTGTACTTGCGTATCGAGCCTTAACCTTTGCCCGCCACCGTGCCTACTCCTATTTTCTATCTCATTCCGGGCTTGGGCGCCGACGAGCGCGTCTTCCAGAACCTGCAACCGCGTCTTTTAGGACAAACCATTGTTTTACAGTGGCTTACCCCTGAGCACGACGAATCGATTGACCACTACGCACAGCGTATGGCGGCGCGCATTCCGCTAGATCAGGAATGTTGGGTAGTGGGCGTTTCGTTTGGCGGCACCATTGCCTTAGAAATCTGTCGGACGCGCCCGCAAGCGCGAGCCATACTAATTTCGAGCATCCCCGACGCTGACTCGTTGCCACTGCTCTTGCGCCTTATTCGCACTACCAATATCTATAAGCTTGTACCGCCACCTCTGCTCAAGCTGTTTCCGCGAGCCGGGCAATGGTATTTCGGCGTGAAGAATGGCAGAGAATACCAGGTGTTCAAGGAAATCCTTCGGGATATGGAGCCGGTGTACACTCGCTGGGCTATTGATCGGCTGCTGCACTGGGACAGCGAAGGCGTGGGGCGGTGCCTCCAGATTTTGGGCACCGAAGACCGCGTCTTTCCACCCGGCCCGGCTCCAGTCGATTACCTAATTCAAGGCGGCGGGCACTTCATGGTTTTAAGTCATGCTGAAGAGATCAGCCAGATTATCAATGAACTAGCTCGCGATCCGAAGGCCGTACCCAACGTGCATTGGGATTAAAATCCTTTGGTCCAGTTTGCTTATCCGACTCAGCATGCTCGCAACTTACCCGTACCACGGCCACACATTCTCTTTCGACCCAGCCGCGCCGCTGGACATTTCGCTGCCACTGGGCCCCGGCAAAAACCAGGTGAACTGCTTCTGGGCAGAGCCCGTGGAGTTTGACGTAATCAGGGTCGGCAACTTCGTGGGCAGCGTAGCCGAGGGGGGCAGCACCAACTACAAGCGAGTGCATGTCACCCCCCACGGCAACGGCACCCACACCGAATGCTACGGCCATATTTCCCCGGATCCCGAAGCTACCCTCAACCGATGTCTGCGTCGCTTTTTGTTTGTGGCTAAGCTCATCTCCGTCGAGCCTCGTCAACAGACTAACAGGGATCAAGTAGTGATGCTAGCGGATATGGAGCGGGAGCTAAGGCCACTTTGGCCCGACTCCGGGGTGCTGCCGGAAGCTATTGTTCTGCGCACTTTGCCCAACCACAAAGCCAAGCGGACCCGCCAATACTCAGGTACTAATCCGACGTACCTGGAGCCTGAACTAGCTAAGTATTTGGCGGACAATCACATAGAACATTTGCTGCTTGACCTTCCCAGCGTTGATAGAGAGGAAGATGCCGGTGCTTTGTTGGCTCATCACGCCTTTTGGCAGTACCCCGAGCACATACGCCAGACGGCTACCATCACCGAACTGATCTTCGTACCCGATGAGATCGAGGACGGAATATACTTGCTCAACCTCCAGGTAACTAGTCTGGAACTCGATGCTAGTCCGAGCAAGCCGGTGTTGTATAAGCTGGTCTGAAACATATACCCCTGCTCATAATGCAACAAGGGACAGCCCTTGCGAGCTGTCCCTCTATACTTGCGCAACGGCCCGTGAGAGCCGAAACTTAACTTACTCGGCGGTAGCCGGAGCGCTTACTTCGCTGGCTTCTACGCCCACCGGAACAACCGATACAAACGAACGGTCTTTACGGCCTTTACGGAATTGCACGGTGCCGTCGATCATTGCGAACAGGGTGTGGTCTTTGCCAATACCTACGTTCTGACCGGGGTGGTGCTTGGTGCCGCGCTGACGCACGATGATGTTGCCAGCGATGATGCCTTGACCACCGAAGATTTTCACGCCCAGACGCTTAGAATGCGACTCGCGGCCGTTGTTGGAAGAGCCTACGCCTTTCTTGTGTGCCATGTTATTTAGAAATTTTGGAGCTTAAATGTCAAGGGTCGAATGTGGGAGCCTCGCTCCCGTTCAACGCCTAAACACTTCTATCCAATGCTGTTGATCATTACTTTGGTAAACTGCTGACGGTGGCCGTTGAGCTTCTTGTAGCCCTTCCGACGCTTCTTCTTGAACACCAATACCTTGTCACCTTTTACGTGAGCCAGGATGGTGCCGGTTACCTTCACGTCCAACGCCGGCGAGCCGATGTTAATCGTGCCGTTGTCGTCGGTCAGCAATGCGTTGCCCAGTTCTACTGAGTCGCCGACATTGCCAGCCAGTTTGTGAGCGTAGACGAATTTATTGGCTTCGACCTTGGTCTGCTTGCCAGCTATGTTGACGATTGCGTACATCGGGCTTCTCGCGGTTTCTGAAAAATGGAAGGCAAAAGTACGAGTACCATTCGACAAAACCAAACCTAACTTACTAATCATCATCTAGTCGGGTGGTAAATGTGTGGGTTACCGATGACTTCGAGACCAGCTGTATTTTACTCTAAAGCACGTGCACAGAGCACGCGAATAGCAATTTTTGTGGATAACTACAATTGTCCACAGCAACAATGTGGATAACCTTGCGAAAAACGGGCTTTTTACAAGAATTTATTGCATTATCGAAGACGGCTGTTGCTGCCTTTGGATAGGGGTCATACGCAAAAATTAACACACAAAAAATGATTTTCGACCCTGCTGTTCCCGGAGGTCGGGGTTATATTTGGTGCACCTACCCGCTGAAATCTGCTGTCGGATAGCCCAAACATTCGGTGCTACTCTAGGGTTGGGAAACCACACTTTCGTGTGTTCAGTTTGTAGTCAGTCCTTCAAATTTGCCCTGCTATGGAACCTCTGCTTGTCGAGAACCCCAATCGCTTTGTCCTTTTCCCCATCCAGAACAACGATGTCTGGCAGATGTACAAGAAGGCGGAAGCTTCCTTCTGGACTGCCGAGGAAATCGACCTGTCGCAAGACCAGAAAGACTGGGAAAACCTCAACGACAACGAGAAGCACTTCATTTCGCACGTGCTGGCCTTCTTCGCGGCCTCCGATGGCATCGTGAACGAAAACCTGGCCGTCAACTTTATGCAGGAAGTGCAGATGCCCGAGGCTCGGTGCTTCTATGGTTTCCAGATCATGATGGAGAACATCCACTCGGAAACGTACTCCCTGCTGATCGACACCTACATCAAAAACCCGCAGGAAAAAGATCGGCTCTTCAACGCCCTGGAAACGGTACCGTGCGTGAAGAAGAAAGGTGAGTGGGCTTTGAAGTGGATTAACTCCGAAGACTTCGCCGAGCGCATTATTGCTTTTGCGGCTGTGGAAGGCATCTTCTTCTCGGGTTCGTTCTGCTCGATCTTCTGGCTGAAGAAGCGCGGCTTGATGCCCGGCCTGACTTTCTCTAATGAGCTGATCTCTAGAGATGAAGGCTTGCATTGCGACTTCGCTTGCCTGCTCTACAGCTACCTCCAAAATAAGCTCACCGAGGAGCGCGTGCACAGCATCATCCGCGACGCGGTGACCATCGAACAGGAATTTGTGACCGACGCCTTGCCCGTAAATCTGATCGGGATGAACGCCAAGTCGATGTCGGAGTACATCGAGTTTGTGGCCGACCGCTTGCTGGTGTCGCTGGGCTACAACAAGATCTACAACGCCTCCAACCCTTTCGACTTCATGGAGATGATCTCGCTGCAAGGCAAAACCAACTTCTTCGAGAAGCGCGTGGCTGAGTACCAGAAAGCAGGCGTCATGAGTGAGCGCACCGAAAATGCATTCTCACTCGACGAGGATTTTTAATTTATTGGCAATCAATATTTTATATAAAAATCCCGGAATATATTCCGGGATTTTTGTTTTCTTAGGCTTACGATTTGCAACCGGTTTCCCGCACCAACTAAGGCAGGAAAGCAGCCCCTAACTGCACTGCCCCTCCGCTCCCGATTTTAGCTAACCTGTGTAGCAAGTAAAGCAGCCTACAACTGCCTTCGACGCTTCTTGAATACCAATTTTTGGCCATCGGCGCAACCTTATTTCGGTCGCGAAAATTACAGGATCCCTATACCCCGCTACCATATAAAAGCGGCTCATACACTGCGCTTTTGCAGGATGTGGAAAACTTCCTGCCTTATCTTTTGTCGTACCCGACAGATAGGAATATCTTCCGGTATCAATGAGTGGCTTCGCTAGCAACTCACCCAAATCCCTGCTAATACCATCGGCTCCGTGTGTGGGGCAGGTGAACCCATATCATAACTACACAACCGCAACGCTTATGTTGGTAATTAAACGCGACGGCCGGCGCGAATCCGTGAAATTTGATAAAGTCACGGCGCGCATCGAAAAGCTCTGTTACGGGCTCAACATGATTTACGTCTCGCCCATTGAGGTGGCCAAGAAGGTCATCGACGGGATTTACGACGGCGTGACGACCATTGAGCTCGACAACCTGGCGGCCGAAACCGCCGCGTCGCTCACCACTAAGCACCCCGACTACGCCATCCTGGCGGCGCGGATTGCGGTGAGCAACCTGCACAAGGTGACTTCCAAGTCGTTCTCCTCGACGATGAAGCGGTTGTATACCTACGAGGACCCGAAGACAGGCGAAAACGCGTCGCTCCTTGCCAAGGACGTATGGGAAGTGATTCATAATCACGCCAATACGCTGGACTCGGCCATCATCTACGACCGCGACTACTCCTACGACTACTTTGGCTTCAAGACGCTGGAGCGCTCGTACTTGCTGCGCTTGGATGGCAAAGTGGTGGAGCGGCCCCAGCACATGATCATGCGCGTGGCGGTGGGCATTCATAAGCACGACATCGAGGCGGCCATCGAGACTTACAACCTGATGTCGGAGCGGTGGTTTACGCACGCAACGCCTACCCTCTTCAACGCGGGCTCGCCGAAGCCGCAGCTTTCCTCGTGCTTCCTGCTCACGATGAAGGACGACTCCATTACGGGCATCTACGACACGCTCCGCAGCTGCGCCCAGATTTCGCAGTCGGCCGGCGGTATTGGTTTGAGCATTCACAACGTGCGCGCTACGGGCTCTTACATCAAGGGCACCAACGGCACCTCCAACGGCATCATCCCGATGCTGAAGGTATTCAACGACACGGCTCGCTACGTAGACCAGGGCGGCGGCAAGCGCAAAGGTGCCTTCGCGATTTACATCGAGCCCTGGCACGCCGATATCTTCGACTTCTTGGATCTGAAGAAAAACCACGGCAAAGAAGAGAACCGCGCCCGCGACTTGTTCTACGCCCTCTGGACGCCCGACTTGTTTATGAAGCGCGTGGAAGCCAACGGCGACTGGACACTGATGTGCCCCAACGAATGCCCCGGCCTAGGCGAAACCTGGGGCGAGGAGTTTGAGCGCCTCTACATGAAGTACGAGCGCGAAGGTCGCGGCCGCAAAACCATCAAGGCGCAGGAGCTGTGGTTTGCCATTCTGGAAAGCCAGACCGAGACCGGCACGCCCTACATGCTGTTCAAAGACGCCGCCAACCGCAAGAGCAACCAGCAAAACCTCGGTACCATCAAGTCGTCGAACTTGTGCACCGAGATCATGGAATACACTGACCGTGATGAAGTTGCGGTGTGCAACTTGGCTTCACTGGCGCTGCCGCGCTTCGTGAAGGAAGGACCGAACGGCCTCATCTTCGACCACCAGAAGCTGTACGAGGTGACCTACCACGCCACCTTGAACTTGAACAAGGTGATCGACATCAACTACTACCCGGTGCCCGAAGCCGAGAAGTCGAACCGCCGCCACCGCCCCATCGGGCTGGGCGTGCAAGGTTTGGCCGACACGTTCATTGCGCTGCGCATGCCATTTGAGAGCGACGAAGCCACGGGCCTGAACAAGGACATCTTCGAGACCATCTATTTCGCGGCCATGACGGCCTCTAAGGACCTCGCCATCAAGGACGGCGCCTACGAGACCTTCCCCGGCTCGCCGCTCAGCAAGGGCCAGTTCCAGTTCGATTTGTGGGGCGTAACGCCAGAGTCGGGCCGCTGGGATTGGGAAACGCTGCGCGCAGAAGTAGTAGAGCACGGTGTGCGCAACTCGCTGCTGGTAGCTCCTATGCCGACCGCCAGCACCGCCCAGATCTTGGGTAACAACGAGTCGTTTGAGCCTTACACCTCCAACATCTACGTGCGGCGCGTGCTGAGCGGCGAGTTTATGGTGGTGAACAAGCACCTGCTCAAAGACCTAGTGAAGCTGGGCCTGTGGAACGAGCAGATGAAAAACGAAATCATCGCCGCCAACGGCTCGGTGCAGGGCATTGCGGCTATCCCGCAGCATATCAAGGACTTGTATAAGACGGTGTGGGAGATCTCGCAGCGCCGCATCATCGACATGTCGGCCGACCGGGGCGCGTACATCTGCCAGAGCCAGAGCCTGAACCTGCACGTGCTGAACGTGAACTTCGGCAAGCTCACCAGCATGCACTTCCACTCGTGGAAAAAGGGCCTGAAAACCGGCATGTACTACCTGCGCACCAAAGCCGCCGCCGATGCCATCAAGTTCACGGTGCAGAAGCAAGCCGCCGAGACGCTGGAGCCGCTGAATGTAGCGGCGCAGAATCAGTCCGATATGGCGTGTTCGCTGGATAACCCGGACGCTTGCGAGGCTTGCGGTTCGTAAACAAAAAGGGAGCTGCTTCATAAGCAGCTCCCTTTTTGTTTTTAATAAAAAAAGAGTGTGAAGTTTCCTTCACACTCTTTTATAAGTTGGGAATGGTTACAGATGCCGTGTGACACATGTCAACAAACCGGCACAGCTCATCCCCAGCGGACTTTCAGATGTTCGAAGCTCTTTCGGCTCCGTGATAGTAAACGCAAAAGTACACGCGAAGATTCGATATGCAAATAAATTTCAACAAAAACTTTGTCCTTGAACGATTATTTATTGAATTTTTCCAAGAACTATGTAGCAATGCAACGCTTGATAGCTATCGAGCTAAATCGGCGAGTCCTAAGTCTATTCTTGCAGAGCTATATCAAGTTTTACAAGATTGGAAGGACAAGAAAATTAAGACAGCAGATACAGTTATTGAACTAAAAAACGAAGTATTAGAACTACTAGAAACTGATGATTATATAGTGTATGGAAAGACATCAAAAAAGTTTATCATTTCGCTTTTGAATAAATTAAATGACTTAAATAAATCAGCAAAGTCTAATGATAACACTAAACCAGTAGAAATAGATAAATTAATAATTAACGATTTAATTCAAAAAATAGAATATAACTTGTATTATTTATTAATAATAAATGAACACTATCACATAAATTTAATCAATAAAATTCAAGAAATAATTACCTCAACATATGAGGACGAGAATGAGTTTGTAAAAACACAGTATGTATTACATAAAACCTGCAGTTATCTAATATCAGACCTGATCAACAATGGATTTTCCAGGGCATTTATAAGACAATATTTTGACTCGAATTTTTGGAAGACAAATCCAAGTAATTTCACTAAGAGATTTCATGAATTCAAGACGACTTTTTCTTATGAGACTAAAATAACTTTTGCAGTTGTTTTTAAGTTATCATCAAATACAGGCATTGCTTTAAAAGAAAATATTAAAAATATTTATACAGAATCGAGCGAAATAATCACAAAATACAATATAGATAATGAAAGAGCATTAGGCTTTCTACAAGTTAATGAGAGAGAGAAACTCATTCTTATAGAAACTTTGGCCCTTGATAGATATCAAGCTATATCGAATGCACGAAAAGACGTTGAAATTATTTTAGACGTCTTTCATTTGATTAAATATTCTGAAAGCCAAACAATTAGCAGCACAGTTCTTGTATTAAATACTAAAAATACTAAAGACGTTTACACAAACAAGTTGCAATCAAGAAATGATTCATCTCAAAGTGAACCAGAAAATTACATTGAATTAATAAACAAACTTGTTGCAATAAAAGACAACCCCTGTGTTATTGACGAAGTTTCAGACAAACTTTATTCATGTATAAAACATCTACGTTTAGCTAATGAATCTAATAGCCCTGAACAAAAGTTTCTCAATTGCTGGATAGGTCTTGAAAACATATTTGCTAACTATAACATAGATTCAAGTACTTTCAGGAGAATAAAGACAAATTTAGTAAATGCTCATTTGGTAAGTTATACAAAAAGAAATTTACACAGTTTTCACAAAATGCTTACCAAAAGCCCAATTAGAAAACAAATATCCCACTATAACGAAACTGATTTATGCTATTTAAAATCCAAAGAAACATACGATCAGATAATAGGCTTAGAAGATAAATTCCCATTAATTGCATTCCGTGGAAGATATTTAAAGAGCATGATTTTTAATGATGTAGGCCAAAAGAAAAAATATATTAATAAGCATAAAAAAAATTTAGAAAGACATCTAACAAGAATGTACAGAATAAGGAATGAGATTGTACATGATGCAAGGACTTCATATAATATAGACAACATATACATTAACCTAAGGTATTACTTAACATTTGTCTTAAGCAAGTGTGTTGATTTTTTCTCAGACTGCAAACCAAAACCTTTGCTTAAAAACATGATAAGCATGGATGATTTTTTCTCTTACCAAGATTCTATTTTAGAAACTTTGGCTTTAGAGGATTACTCCATAGAGAAAAGCATGAACGTGCCTCACTCAGTAGACTTATTCATATAGTCACTTATTGAACAAGTTTTAGTTTAACCCTCGGTTGAAACCATTGCGAAAGTTTAAAAGCTTTGAAGGCTGTAGGCCATCTACACCGCATTTAAGTATGAAGGAGGCTTTCACGGTTTGTGGAAGCCTTCTTTATTTAAAACGGCTGTTAACTTCGCGGCGCCCTTTTGCCTCTGCCATGCCAGTGAACATTTCCGTGCCACGTTAGGCAGCTTCCCACCCACTTGGCACAATTATCTATATAGATTTTTTACACTATTCTATCCGTTATGAGGCAGAACACTACTCTCTCGCTATTACTGGGCCTGACGCTGGCCTTTACCGCTGGCTGTAATAAAGATGACCAGGAAACGCCCGAGCCACTGCCGGAGCCCGCCGTTACCTATAGCCGCTCCATTGTGTATCAGGACAACGGCCAGCACCGGGATACTACCTTTCAGGCGCCGCAACTAAAGGGGTTTGTCACGCAGACTGCTGAGCGCTTAGCCGTAGGGGTAGAGCCGACCACCAACACCGAGGGCATCGGCTTCGAGCTGGACCGCACGAAACTTTCTGCCACGCTCACCGGCACCTACACCCTCAAAACCCTCCGCGACCGTACCCTTGATGCGGACGTGAGCTACTACTACGACCTGCCCGAAAGCCTGGGCGGCGGCACCGTCATCTACCCCAGCAGCATGCAGCACGTAACGGGCAGCTTCACCATCAGTAGCTACGATGCCAAGCGGCAGCTGCTGAGCGGCACCTACACCGCCACCCTAACCGGCGCCAGTGACCCCCACGTGGCCTACAGCACCTTCCCCAAGCGCCGCTGCGACATTACGGTTACGGGCACCTTCACCAATGTACCTGTGAGGCCGGTACAATAGCCGGCCCGCTAGGCCACTCGCAACCACACAAAAAAGGCTTCCACAACCCGTGGAAGCCTTTTTTGTGCTTGAAACAGCTGCTACTTAGTGGCGCCCTTTTCCTTTACCGTGGCCATGTCCATGTCCGGAGGGAGCATAGTACACGGGGCGGGCCGGCAAGAGCATCACCGGGCCAGCGGGGCGGTAGTACCCATGCTTAGGCGCCTTGTATTTGTATTTCTTCACGGGATGGGCTTCGCGCACTACCACGTACTGTGGAGCGGGCCGGCCAATGTTGATGGTGACCTGAGCGTGCGCCGAGGTGGGGCTCAGCGCTAAAGCAGCCACCGTGAGGCTAGCCGCCGCGAGAAAAGATTTAAGCATCATATGGGAGAGTTGGGAAGAAAATGCAAGCATCAAAACCAGCGAACCTATTTCAGTGCAATGACAGAGGCAAATATGGCGCCAAAATAGAGGAAATATCCTAGTTGCAGAAGCTGCTGTGGCTCTGCCCTTCCGTTCTTCCTAAAATCTGGGGCCGAGCTACGCCCTACAGTCGTATAGGTACTCGGTGCGGATATCGCGCTGCTAACCTCACCCGATCTCTTCCTATGAAACCCCGAGTAATCTGCCATATGATGAGCTCCCTAGACGGGCGCATCATCACCAAACGCTGGGGCGACGCGCCCAACACCAAGGAATACGAAACCACGGCCGCAACCTTCAAAGCCGAAGCCTGGATGTGCGGGCGCGTGACCATGGAAAAGGACTTCACCAAAGGCCTAGAGCCTGACCTAAAGCCCGTCGGCACGCCCCTCGACCGCGCCGATTTCGTGGCCGAGCACCACGCCGAGTCATTTGCCGTGGCCGTAGATGCCCACGGCAAGCTGGGCTGGGAGTCGGCCTTTATTGATGAGGACCACATCATTGCCGTGCTTACCGAGCAAGTGAGCGACGAGTACCTGGCTTACTTGCGGGAGAAAGGCGTGTCTTACTTGTTCGGCGGAGCTGCAGCGCTGGATTTTGCCTTGGTGCTAGACAAGCTGGGCGACTTATTCCCCATTCGGACGCTGCTGCTGGAAGGCGGCGGCCACCTGAATGGCTCCCTGCTCCGGGCCGGATTAGTCGAAGAACTGAGCCTGCTGCATTACCCCGTAGTAGATGGCGCCGCAACTTCCCCTACCCTTTTCGAGCAAGGCTCGTCGCCAGGACCCGCTCAGCCGTTTGCGCTACTCAGCGTCGAGCAGCGCTCTGAGGGGATTCTGTGGCTGCGCTACGAAGCGAAAGCCCGCTAAGAAGCCAGAAGGACATCCCTTCATATCTATTTGACTGTCAAATGGATACAAAAACACTTATTCGCCTCGCGGAGAAGCGGGCTGTTGGAGAAGCCACTCCGTTGCTTCGGCTTCGGTTTCGAAGGAGCGATACACCAGCGCCCGGTTCTGGATTTGCGTCGTGACGAAGGCCGTGGCGAGGCGCGTCATAACGTCGGCGGACACGACCACGGCCCCGGCGCGGTAACCGCCTTCCTGCACTGCCCGCGGCAGCCATTCCTGCGCGATCCAGGTTTGTTCTTCGCTTGAGAAAGGCAGCATTACCCTCTGATCAATCAGAATGCGGCTCCAGCCGCGCTGGAGCAAGGCCCGGAGCATATGCGTGAACAGCGCCCGCGTGTCGGCGAGTTGGCGCGGCCGCTCCGACCACGTGGCGCGCAAAAACCCCGCAGGATGCTCCAATAGCTGCCCCGCAGAGTTTTCAAAATAAAGGGTAAGCGCTGTTGTTTGCTTCATGCAGCACCTAAATGCTGTTTCTATTCGGCCCTATTTAGGAGGAAGGCACTGCAACGCCACCCTCTGCTGCGTTGCTATACTTGGTTGTAGCAGGGGTAGCGACGCTGCCGGTAAATCTTGCCGTCCTTGAACTCAAAAACCAGGCACAGCTCCGACGACATGACCTGCCCCCGAACCCACCCGTGAATGTCGGTGGTGACGGTGCCTTGCCAACGCCCCTCCACGATAATCGTACCGTCGGCGACGACGTGTGTGCTGTGCACAATGAATTCGGGATCGCGCAACAGCTCCCGCCCGGCCCGGAGGTTGTCGAGGATGTCGTCAAACGAGCGGTGCTGAATGGTTTTGTGAATCAGATTAGGGTATTCGATCTGCTCGACCTCCGGATGCAGCACCTCCCGATAGGCAGTGGGGTCACTGTTAAAGGCTTCAACAAGACGGTAATAGGTATTCAGAACGTCGAGGTGTTTGTCCATAGCTGCAAGAGGGTAATCAGGTCGGTTCAGACTCGCAAGATACAGCAAGAGGCTGCGGATTTGCTACTGCTGCTGTTCGGAAATGCGGCCCTATAACCGTGAAAGCAATTATTCTGTTTAGAATTGACTTTGCAATTACTATATATACTTACAACTATCTTATAATCAGACACATACAAGTAAATTTACTCACTAAGCATCACACAAGCCCCTGGCTTTTTGTACTTTAAACGAGAGGGCTATCGCAGTCCTCCCTTTCCCTGTCCATGCCCTCGACCGGAAACCGACCCGCTGCTCCCTCCTCGGCTTTGCTGGCCTGGTACAATGCCGTGCCCAACGTCTTCTGGTCAGCACTGAGCCTGACGCCTCTCAGCATCTTCTGCTACCAACACATCGAGCGCCGGTGGCTGTACGGGCTATTGTTCGTCAGCTTGCTGTTATATGCGCTTCCGGCTTCACGGTTCAAGCATTTGCAAATCAGCCGTAACCCCTTAATTTACCGCAAGTTAGGAGTAGTGGCTATCAACCGCTTTACCCAGCACGGCGGCTTGGTCAACTGGCTGATTCGGCGCACATACCCGCAGTACCGGCGCCTGCGGGCACGCTCAGCGGTGGCCGCGCTGGTGCGCACGACCTACCACCAGGAGCGGTTTCACTTGGTGCTGTTTGTGTTTTTCTTGCTGACCAGCTTTTATGCCGTCGCGCAGGGCTATTGGCGGTGGGCGCTGTTGCTGACCCTCCTGAATGTAGGCTACAACCTGTACCCGATGTGGCTGCAGCAGTACATCCGGGTGCGCCTAGAACCGAAAGCGCCCGCCTCCTGACGCCTTGTTTGGGCTGCCGTAAGCGCCTACAAGATCAACCGACCGGTACGGTAACGCTGCTCAGCCACGTGTAGGCCGAAGCCACATCGCCAAAAATGGCCACCAGCGGCTTCTGCTCGACGGAGCGAGCCATGCGGTCGATGTTGCTGCGGCTGGCCAGCAACGGGCTTTGCACCCACGCCACATACTCGATGCCGGCGCGACCCACCTGCGGCAAATACTCCTTGGAAACCCATTCGACCAGCTCCCAGCTGGTATGCGTAATGTGGGTGTTGTCGTTGAGCACTTTGCGCACACCGGTTTGCTCAATGACGGCCAATATCCGCGAACCCACAGCCTGCACCTGCGCCAAATCCTGACGGCCTTTCCAATCCAAATACAGCCACGCAGTGTCTTCGTCGTAATGCGCCTCAAGGACCGCGGAGGTAAACAATAGCTTAAGTAGCATTAGCTGGAGCCAGTAACTGGCATAGTATCAGGCAAATATATTCACATCGGATCAAACACTGCCGGCGACGAGCCGTCGGCACATCGGCGCCGCTGGCCTTCTCCGTTCACCAGAAACGAAATCAAAACCGGATCGGGCACAGAAAACAGCTCTTTGTACAGAGCACTTTCCAAGCCCGACCCGGTTTTCGGTGAATGGGTATGCGCTACTTTTTCACAATGTTGCCGCGGATCTCGCCGCCCGGATACTGCGTCGAGTGGAAGTTCGCGTAGAACGCGCCGCCCAACAACAAATCTTCGTCAGCCTGCGTGAAGGTCGCCGTGCCTGTAACGGGCGAAGTCAGGCTGGAGAAAGGATACACTACCGGTCCGTTGGTGCCCGGAGCGCCCCGGTGCAAGTGGCCCGCCACGGGCGTAAGCCCTTGGTACGTAACGGTATACGTCAGGACGTGGGTAGCTTTATCGTACACGCCATCAAAGGTACCCGTGGCGGTGGAAGCCGTTGGGGGTACTTCTTGGGAGGCATTGAGGGTGGCCGTCAGCACTACTTTGGTGCTAGGCGCCGGCGTCGTTGGCTTGATGTGCAGTTGCTCCAGCAGATCGTCGCAGGCAGTAAAGGCCAGCGCCGTAGTGGTCAGCAGGATTGCAACAGTTAGTTTTTTAAACATAAATGGTTTATTTACAATATTTTATGAAATAACTAGCGACCCAATAAGGTCTATCCTGGCTGAGCCATGCTTTGCACCGGGCATGGCAGGGCAGCAAGCGTTCGCGTCAGGGCGAGCGCGAATGATAGCTGTGGCAACGAGCGATCGCTTGTAAAAAGCCAACCATCTGGTAAGCAACGTGTAACCCGTATCAACTACTTTTCTTGCTTCACTACCATCCCCAGAAGCACTGTAATCTTCTGTTCCCTAGTCTCTTACTACCTAATATGGCAGCAATCTGCTGCCTACCTATAATGCCGCGGCACCCGCGTTCTAGACTCTGCTCACGGAGCCCTACTTACGTTTGGAGTAGTGCTGTCGGATGGATTAAGCTGCAAAAAATATTCAAAAAATTCCAGTGATACCCCGAATAGTTATAAAGAACACTGTAAATGCTATTAGCCACCTGACTTATCAAGACGCATCTTTAATTTCAACTTATTGAATATCAATGAATTAAATCATGCAGAGCCTTCTTTACAATGGTGCTGCTTGTTTGAAGTGACGCAGCAGAAACCACGGACGAATTTTAACATGCACTCACCACGGTCGGAGGCGAAGGCGCGGCTGTTGCAGCTCATTGACCGTCAACGCGTAGCCACTTGACGGAGAGCCCCGTAGAAGGGAGGCGAAACTGGTTTTACCTCTCACTTCATTTTCTGCGCCATGCATCGCTTTTTGTTTCTCATACTGTTTTTGGTGTCGGCCGGCTTAGGTGCGCCGACCGCAGGAGCGCAGGGCTCCGCCGAAGGCCTGCCGCCGCGCCCCTCGCCCTTCCGCTTTGTGAACGACCAAGCTTCTCTGCTGAGCCCGGCGGACGCCAAGAAGCTGGAAAGCGGCCTGCGCCGCTACGCCGACAACACCGGCACCCAGATTGTAGTCGTGACGGTGCCCACGCTGGGCGGACGCGACGTAGCCGACTACGGCCGGGCCTTGGGCGAGTCGTGGGGTATTGGGCAGCGCGACAAAAACAACGGCATTGTGCTGTTGCTGGCAGGACAAGAGCACAAAGTCACGATTCAGGCCGGCTCGGGGCTGCGGGCGCAGATCACGCCCGAACTCACGGCGCGCGTCATCAACCAAGACATGACGCCTAGCTTCAAGCAAGGCCGTTATTTTTCTGGCTTACGCACGGGGCTGAACTCCCTGATGCTGGCCGCCAACCCCGACTCGGATCCGCGCAAAAATCAGCCGCAGCCTACAACTTCTCCGGCCACAGCCACGAGCCCCGCAGCTGGATCAGCGGCTTCCGACCTGAATACCAACGACTTAAACACTTCGGCCGCGGCTACGGAGCCGGCTTCGGCACCGTTTTCGCCTTCCGCTGCGACCACGCCCGAGCCCGCACCTTCCGGGCCCGGCATGGGCACGCTTGTGATCGGGGCGCTTGCGGTGGGTGGCGTAATCTGGTTTTTGGTGCGGATGTTCCGCCGCCGGACGCCCGCTGCTGGAGCGCCGGGCAACGCCCCCGACTTTTACTCAAACCGGCCCAACAGCCCAGCGGGCGGCAATCCTGGCAATGGGAATTACAACCGCGGTCCGGTAGGTCCGCAAGGGCAAGCGCCTGATTTCTACTCCAATCGCTCGGGCATGGGCGGAGGCGGTGGCAGCGGCATCGGCGGGATGTTGGCCACCGGTGCAGCCGCGGCGGCTGGTGCTTACCTCGGCAACCGCATGGCCTCGGGCCACGACACCTCAGGCAGCAGCCTAGCAGGCGCAGGGCTCGGCAACGACACCCCGCACTCGCTCGATCCTAATTCGGCCAACGTCGGCGGTACTTCGTCGGGCGGCTTTCCGGCCCTCGAAGGCAACGACGCAGTCGACAACACGCCGCCCGATTACTTCTCCTCGGATGACGCCGGCACCGACGGCAACGCGGATTATTTCTCCTCAGACGACAACTCTTCCTACGATGACCTGTCTTCGGATGACACAGGAGGCGGTGGCTTCGACGACAATAGCGACAACAGCGGCTCTTGGTAATACGTTGCCAATCAATATGTTATAAAACAACAAAAAGGCCGAGCATAGGGTGCTCGGCCTTTTTGTTTTGGTAATAATGAGCTGACTACATGCCCGCTACCCGGATTTTGAAGACTACCTTTTTCACCACGTCGTAGCCCTCAACCTTGATGGAGGGCCGGTGCCCATCTTGTGGGAAGAACAGGTAGATGGTGCTGGGGTCGGCGTCGTAGTATTTGCCACCGTCGCCGCTGTAGTGTGCTACGTCTTTGGCCTCGTTGTAGGGTTCGGTTACGGTGAGATTGGACAACGGCTGCACGCCCATTTTCTCCTTACCGCGCACAATGTATTGGAGGTCAATGTACTTGCGGTGCGACTCCCACTGGGTTTTGTCGAACTCTTTCGAGGTGGGCTCGGTCACCGAGAGCGTCAGCAGGTCGCCGTCAAGTTTCGACGAGCCGTTGGGCAGCGCGGCCAAGTCGTTTTCGCGCATGTAGGCAAAGGCCTTGTCCCAAATAGCTTGGTTGGCGTGGTATTGTTTGGCGAACTCCACCGCGTCAACGTCGGGGTACACGTCCAGCTTGAGGCCTTTTTTCCAGGTGCCGCCTTTCACCCATTTTTGGGCGCTTTGCGGAGTCCAGTCGGTAGTTGCGGTAGTTGGCGTCATGGTTTTCGAACAGGAAAAAAGTAGTAAAGCCCCTAGCAGTAAAACCAGCGGCGTCAGCACGTGATGCTTCATAAGGAATGTCGGTGGAAGTGGTCGTGAAGGTAGAGAGCTGTAAGGTATTGCGCCAAACGAACTTAGGTCTCCTGCAGCGCCCTGCCCTCAAAGGCAAATATTCTTCTACCGCTGGCCCTCCAGGGTTTCGTAAGGGGCGGCTACTTCTACGTTGGTCGTGCGTGGGAACGAAAGAAAATGCGTCACCCGCGGCGGCTCCGGCCCCATGTGAAACTGCTGTACGCGGGTTTCCACGGCCAAGTCTTCCTTGGTGAAACGGTGGTGCTGGCGCTCGTGCTCGCCCCAGGTAGCCACGTAAAAGAACTCCGTGATTTTCTGCGGATTAGCCACGTCCGAAAACACCCCGGCCCGCAACGCGCCGTCGCGCAGCCGCAGCCGGGTAAGTTGCGAAGCGGCTTGACGGAAAGCCGCCCAGTCCGCAGGATCTACTTGATACTCAATCATTACCACTACCGGGCCGTCGTCGGGGTCGATGTCGCCGCCTTCCACGATGGGGTCGGGCCAATGCTCGGCGGGTTCCAGGTTCAGCCCTTCGGCCTGGCGCATCGGAAATGGCAAGGCCAAGGCCATGCCCACCAGCATCCAACCCGCGGCCGCTATCAAGGCCAGCTCCAGGCTTACGCGGTCGGCCAGCTCACCCCACGCCACGCTGCCCAGCGACAAGCCCGCCTGAAACACCAGCATATACATGCTCACGACGCGCGCCTGCACCCATTTGGGTACGTGCAGCTGCACGGTAGTACTAAAGCTGGTCATGGTCATGAGCCAGGCGATGCCCGACAAAAACATCACGGGGTATAGCCAATATACCGACGGCACCAGCGCCAAGCACAGGTTGGTGCCGACAAAAACCAGCGTTCCCAGCAGCACGCGCTGGTTGTAGTTGAGCCGCTGGCCCGCGCGGCCCATCAGGAAAGCACCCGTGACGGCACCCGCCCCTAGCCACGAAAGCAACACGCCGTAACTGCCCGAGTTTAGGTGCAGGCGCCGCGCCACCACCACCGACAGCAAGGCCCACATTGCGCTGGCCCCAAACGAAAACGCGAACGTGCGCACCAGCACTGCATAAATGGCCGGCGAATATTGCACGTAGCGCATGCCGGCCCGCAATGCGCCCATAAAGTTCTCGGCAGGGCCGGTAGCAGCTTCGACGGTACGCTTCCAATTGTACACCACAAACCAAGTGCCCACGAAAGAAACCCCGTTTAGCAGAAACACCCAGCCCGGCGAGTAATACGCAATGATGACGCCCCCAATGGCTGGCCCCACTGCCCGCGCAATGTTGTTGCTGACGCCGTTGAGGGTGATGGCAAACGGCAATACCGACCGCGGTACCAGCTCGACGGTAACGGTTTGCCAGATCGGCGCGTTAAGGGCGGCGCCAATGCCCAGCAGGAAAGTAAATCCCAGCACGCCCAGCGCCGAAACTTCTCCTAGCAGCGTCAGGGCGCCCAGCAGCACCGCCACCACGGCCATGAAGCCCTGCGTGAGCAGCAGCAGCTTCCGCCGATCAATTAGGTCGCCCATGGCGCCGGCCGGCATGCTCAGCAGGAAAGCGGGGAGGCTGGTGGCCGTTTGCATCAAGGCCACCAGCAACGCACTGGTAGTGAGGGTAGTAACCAACCACACACCGGCCACATTCTGCATCCAGGTGCCAATATTGGACACGACGGAAGCAATCCAGATGGCCCGGAAAACGGAGAAGGTAAATGGAGTCCACAGCGTAGGCTTCGCGTCCGGGCTGAGGGTACTGGAAGGGATCATGAGAAAAGGCCGAAAATCTTACGCTCTGTTAACAGCCGAAACGAAAAACAGGCAGACCCTTCGTACGCGAATTCGGCAAAAACTGATGACCCGAAAATGAATCAGCCGCATTCTCCGGGCGGAAAATGCGGCTGATTCACCTGCTTAAACCTTGGGGCGCTTAGGGCCGGGGCGGCATAGTGCCCGTTGGGGCGTCTACCTTAATTACGCCTTTCGGAGCCTTGGCCTTGCGCTGGGCCTTGCGGCGGGCGCGCCAGCGGCGGAACAGCCCCAGGTGGCGGTGTTTGCTACGGCTGTTGCCGCGATATCTTTTGTAGTTGGGGCGCGGGACGCGCGGCCGGAGCAGGCTTTCTGCCTCAATGCTGGCTCCTTCGCTTGCTGCCGCTTGCGCTGGTTGGGCCTCCAGCAACAGCAGGAAGACACAGAAGAACAACAGTAGTAATTTGTACATAAGAAGTTTAAAGAAAGTATGCTCGGTCAAATATCCAGACAAGGTTCGTGCCCGCCTCTCGCAACACCCTGCTAAACTACGCTATTATCTCAGAAATATTCAATAATTATTAGAAATATCATATTATAACCTTTTGATGGACAAAACTTTGCTACGTATGTGGACTTTACTTGCCTCAGCTTGGCGTCGTTTCGGGTGCTGACAAGCGGATCATACAACAACAAGCTTCTCCGTGCGTAAAACGCTTGTTCTCATCGATTTGCGAATTACTCCCTGATAATGAAAAAAATAGCTCTCGTTCTGTCCTGCGCCGCTTTGCTGGCTTCGTGCTCCGAAAACAAATCGTCGATGGAAAAGGCAAACGAGCTGCCCGCTGGCACCACCGTGAAAGGCGCCGATGGCAGCAAGATCAAGAAGCAAGCCGATGGCGACATCAAAGTCAAAGATGCACAGGGCAACGTCACGAAGCAGGATGCCGACGACGGCACGGTGAAGGTCAAAAAAGAGTAGCGGTTCCTGCGGCTGCGGGCAACCTCAACCGCACCCCAAGCGCCAGCCAATTCGTTAGACTACGCAGTTTATCCGCTGTGATGCGCTACCGTATACCCGTCCTATTGCTATGAAAAACCTGTTGATTTTGCTCCTCCTGGCTTTTTCAGCCTGCGCGCCCGTGCGCATTGCCTCCACCTCTCAGAAGCCGGGCGTGGACTTTACGGCCTACAAAACCTACAATTTTATGGACGTATCGGCGCGCAACGAGGCCAGCTCCGAGGCCCTGGGTATGGGCATTGGGGTGCAGGAACTGAAGCGCGCCATTGCCGCCGAACTAGCGCGGCGCGGTTACCAGCCAGCCGACCGGCCCGATCTGTGGGTCAACATTGGCGTAGTGGTCGAAGATCAGGTTCAGACCCGCGAAACCAACATCCGTGACGCGCCTCGCTACATTGGGCAGCGTAACTACCACTGGCAGAGCGAGGAAGTAGTGGTGAATACCTACAAACAAGGCACCGCTACCGTCGAGCTGGTGGACGCGGCCCGCAACGAGCGCATCTGGACCGGGGCGGCCGTCGGCATCCTGACTAAAGATCAGGAGCGGATGGGAAAAAGAATTGACGAGGCCATGCAGGCCCTCTTCGCAAAGTATCCTGTCAAGCCTCGTTAATAAAAAGCGCCTTCAACTATAATTACTTAAAAACCAGACACTTACAGCCAAGTATTACACCGTCTCGAAGTTGTGAAAGCTGCGCTGGCGGTAAATCTTGCCATCCTTGAATTCGAAGACCATGCAGAGTTGGGCAACCAAAAGCTGCCCGCGCACTACCGGCCCCAAATCGATGATGGCTTGGGCACGCCACTGGCCTTCTGCAACCACACTGCCATCGGTGCAGCTATGGATGCGATCCATCTCAAACCGTGAATCAACCAGCACTTCACGCCCGTTGCGGAGGGTAGACAAAATTTCCTCGTAAGAACGACGGACGAGGTTTCGGGAAAGCAGATTGGGATATTCCGTTTGCTCTACCTCCGGGTGCAACACTGCGGCGAAAGCTGATGCGTCGTTGTCGAGGCCTTGGATTAGTTTGAAGTAAGAAGAAACAACGGCGATTGGGTCGCTCATAAACGAGGCAGTTAGGATTCTTTGCCGAAAGATAGGCGAAGCGCGCGATCTTATAAGGAGCACTTTTCTGGAGCTCATCTATAGTGAAAAGCCACCTATATCCTCGTGAGAAGCTTTTGCCAGACAAAACGTTGGAGACTGGGTTGCTTTTCACTACAGATATTCGCCCGGTCAGTGGTCGTAAAAAGACAAGCGTGTGGGCATTAGAAAATAAGATCGTATATTTGTAACCACATAAGTTACATTAATTCAACATGAATACTCGGTTTGCTGTTGCCACACATATTTTGGCGTATCTGGCCCATGCCGATGGGCAGCCAGTGTCGTCGGAGGTGATTGCGGGCAGCGTCGGAACGCACCCGGTGGTGGTGCGGCGCCTGATTGGAGCATTGCGGGCGGCTGGATTGGTGCGTACGCAGCTGGGCGCGGGCGGCGGCGCGCTGTTGGCCCGGCCGGTGGCGGACGTATCGCTGCTGGATGTGTTTGAAGCCATGCAGGAACCCGAGCCCGATTTGTTTTCTGTCAATAATACCAAACCCAACGAACGCTGCAACTTGGGCCGCGTGATGCAGCAAACCCTTGAAGATCTGTTTGGCAGCGCCGAACAAGCCATGCGCAACGCGCTGGCCGCCGTATCGCTCCAGCAAGTCATTGGCCAACTCCGGGAGCGCCTGCCCAAAGATTGTGGCGGCTCCGATGCGGTGCGCTAACCGCTTTTTATTTGCCTTTAAATGTAACTGACTCAGTTACTTTATTTTCCATGAAAAAACTTATTACCCTGCTCCTGCCCTCGCTTTTTGCGGTAAGTAGCGGAGCGCTGCTCGTCGGCTGTACCGACAAGCCTACAGAAAACGCGGCTGCTACGGTGGCTTCGTCCATACCGACACTGGTCTCAACCTCAAAAGCCCCTATTCTGGCTGCCGACGAAGCCGTGCGCTCGAAAGTTGCGGGTCGGGTGTGGGAAGTATTCTTTGCCAGCGGCGACCACGTTCAGAAAGATCAGGTACTGCTGAAGCTGGCCGTGCCCTTGCCCAACCCCGCCCGCCAACACCTACAGGCCCTTTATCAGCAACGCCAACAGCAATACAATAGCCTAAGTGCCAGCCATTTGCAGCACCCAAGCTCCGCCTCGAAAGCCCGCCTCGATTCCGTTCAGCTTCGCCTGCAAGAGGTAAAGCAGCGCCTCCAACAACTTACGCCGCAGTTGGGCTTTGTGTATGTAGCCGCCCCCAAGGAGGGCTTCATCACCGACAAAACGGTCGTGGCCGGCGATTATCTGGTTATCGGCTCCGCGGTGGCTACGCTTGCTTCGGCGCCTGCCACGGTTCCTAACGTGCTGTTTTCCAGTGCCGATTAGCCGGTAATCGTACTCCTTACTTCCGCGAAGGCGAAAGGCCCGTGCCCCTAATTTTGGAGCACGGGTCTTTCGCCTTCCTTGTTTTATTTATATTTACGTTTGCGGTTCTATTCACTAGTGCTGAATTATTGATGCCTAATTATTATCAGGTACTTGGCGTGCCGACGTCAGCAAGCGCGGAGCAGATAAAGCAAGCTTATCGTCTCTACGCCAAGCACTTACATCCAGATCGCCATCATAATACACCTTTCTTCACCGAGCGGTTTCGGGAAGTGCAGGAGGCTTATGAGGTGCTCACCGACCCGATACGGCGCCGTAGCCACGACATTTCCCTGCGCCCCGGTGCCATTCCGTCGGCGCTGATTGACCGGAATGCCGAACAGGCCCTACGCGCCCGCCTCAGCGAATTGGAAAAGCAACTGCGGCATACCACGCACAAGCTTCAGCACGCGAACAAGCAATTGGCCAAAAGCCACAAGATTCAGATAATCAGTTATATAGCCATTGGCATTGTGTTGCTGGTGGCAGGCTTTCTGCTGCTGCGTACGCCCCTTACCGAGCAGCTGATGCAGGAACCGTACGAGGCCATCTCGTACCAGCTAGAGCCGGCCCTGCCCGCCGATACTACCCTCCCCAACAATACCTACACCGCCGCCGAGGTGATGCCCCGTTTTCCGGGGGGTACGCGGGGGTTGCTCAAGTACATCAACGCCCAGATTGAGTACCCACCTCAGGCGCTGCACCAGGGCGTGCAGGGCAAAGTATTTGTGTCGTTTGTGGTTGATAAGGCGGGTTGGGTGCGCGACATCCGCATTGTGAAAGGCCTGGGCAGCGGCACCGACGAAGAAACCGAGCGCGTGCTGCATCTATTGCCACGCTTTATTCCGGGCTACCAAAACCACATTCCCGTAAATGTGGCCTTTACCATGCCCATCACTTTCCGGCTGGAATAACTATTTTTATAATATATTGATTATCAAATACATATGCAGATAATTGATAAAATAGCGTGGTTGCATCTGCACGACGGCAAGCTCCTGAGCACCCGCAGCCGCGGCAAGGATCGGTACTACATTCCGGGTGGCAAGCGCGAAGCTGGCGAATCGGACGAGCAGACGTTGCGACGGGAAATTCGGGAGGAGCTCACGGTCGAGCTCACCACGGGCAGCCTTTGCTACGAGGGTACTTTTCGGGCCCAAGCCCACGGCCACGCCGAGGGCATCTTGGTAATGATGACCTGCTACAGTGCCCGCTACGAGGGCACGTTGCAGCCCGCCGCCGAAATCGAGGAGGTAGTATGGCTAACCTACCGCGACCGCCCTGCCGTGTCGGCCGTCGATCAGGTGATTTTTGACTGGCTTTATGAGCGGCAGTTGCTGCGGGCCTGATACGGCGCTGGTTCTGCCTGCACTTTCAGCCGAGTAAAAGCGCCAACTCGTCGGCGTTTGCGGGCAATTGGGAGAATGCAGGGTAGGCAGGAGGCGTTTGGGCACTGGGTTTGAATAAAGTCTGGCAGAACACAACGTTCTGATAACCACTGATTCCCCACTCAACTTCACACGCTATCATGAAAAAGCAACTTTTTGGCCTCGCCCTGCTCCTAAGCCTTTCTACGTCGTTTGCTGGCAACTCATTTGCCGCTGAGCTGCGTCCTCTTGCTGGCCAAGAGCAGCACCGGGACCACGACAAAAACCAGGACCGGAGCAAAGAGCGCTCTGACAAACTCGCTAAGGAACTCGACCTCAGCAACAAGCAAAAGAGCAAGCTGGAGAAGATCTTCCAGGACCAACACCAGCAGATGCAGGCCTTGCACAGCCGCTCGGGCCGCGACCGCAGCCAGACGATGGCCGAAGCCAAGCGCATCCACGAAAGCACCGACAAAAAGCTCAAGGATGTGCTCTCGAAAAAGCAATACGCTCAGTTTGAGGCCAAACGCCAGGATCGCATGCGCCAAATGAGCCGCCCAGGTCAGGGCTCGCGCCGCACCGATAACCACCGCGACTTTGGCAGTCGCGACCGCAGCTAGCCTCGGCTGACCCGCGCCCATAAAAAGTCATCGGCAACCTAACGCGCCGCTCGTGCTTTACGAGCGGCGCGTTTTGCTTTTCTATTTAATAGAAGACAGAAGCGCTCAACCGGCAGCGCGAGGGCCAACCAATGCCTGCTTTGCTTGTTAGCAGCGGACACGCTCGCCGCCGACGGAAAAATGCAGGTCCGCCGCGACTTGTCGGGACGGCAAGCGTATTTACCCGAGTTGCCCCAACTCGTTACATCCAAGTGTATGCGCACCATCAAACAACAACACCGCGCCGTGAGCGCCCCCATCGCCGATCTGGTTACCTACCGTGCTTTGCCCACACAGTCGGTGGAGCACCTCGATCCGTTTCTGTTTCTGAATCATCACGGGCCCCAAACATATCGCCCTAATAACCAAGGACTTCCATTTGGACCGCATCCGCACCGTGGTTTCGAGACCGTGACCTTCATCTTGGAAGGCGACATCATGCACCAAGATACGGGCGGGCACGAAAGCATTATCCGGGCGGGCGGCATTCAGTGGATGACGGCAGGCAGCGGCCTGATTCATGCCGAAATATCGTCACCGGCGTTTAAGCAGACGGGCGGCCCGCTGGAGATTTTGCAGCTCTGGGTAAACCTGCCCGCCAAAGACAAGCTGGTAGCACCGCGCTACATCGGGTTGCAGCAGCCAGAGATTCCGAGTACCACGCTCGACGACGGCCGCGTAACCATTCATGCCGTATCGGGCAATTGGGAAGGCACCGCGGGTGCTGTACAGCCGCTCACCGATATGAGCTTGGCAACCATCGACTTCCGGGCAGGCGGCAAACTCGACCTGACCATTCCGCCCGACCATACGATCTTCTTTTACACCATTCGGGGCAAGCTGCGCGTCAACGGCCAGGAAACCGAAGCGCGTCGCCTGACCGAGTTCAACTACGACGGCGACGACCTGCACATCGAGGCGCTGGAAGATGCCGTGCTGCTGCTTGGTCACGCCCACCCTTTCCGGGAGCCCATCGTGGCCTACGGTCCTTTTGTAATGAACACGGAAGCTGAAATCGAGCAGGCTTACCAGGAATACCGAGCCGGGAAATTTGGCCAGTGGCAGGGCTAGCGGCCTTGGCGGCAGCGTGCTTTCATCCGAAAAAGAGCGGGATTCAGGCCACAGCGCGGCCCGGATTCCGCTCTTTTTTTGTTGGTCAACACCTGAGCTGCCTGCTACGCGCTAATTCATAAAAATCTCATTACCAATTCATTACATCCAATATTCTTTTGAAATCAGCACACCTGTCTTACCGATACGCCTCCATAACCCAGCGCGGTGTAGGTCCGAAACAGATTGTGCATTTTTTCGGCAACAGTTGAGCTTTGTCTGTATTACCCTGTACACTTGCACTGTAAGCAAGGGCTTACCTTTTAGACAAAAGTCCTCAAACCGAGACGAGCATGATTGCTTTTGCTGAAGATGTGGAGCAGGCGCTGCAAGAAGCGGGTTGGTATCAGGGCCGAAGCACCGACATTTCTCAGTATCAGGAAGTAATTGAAAGAGAAGGACTTCCGTGGAATCGGGCAGTGCACGGCTTCTTGAGTGAGTTTGGCGGCCTGCTGCTTCATTTCGTACGCCACGACGGCAGCCTGACCTCGGCGCATTTCCACGCCCTGCGGGCCCTGGGTTCCGACGACGCATTTTGGGTGCCCGAAAAGTATGCGCCCCGGCTTCCTCAGCACCAGCTTTGCGTGGTGGGGCAGGCCTACAACAACCAACTCTTGTTGTTTATGGACGAAACCGGCGCTATGTACGGTGGCTTCGAAGACTTCCTATACCTGATTGCAGCTACCGGCGCAGAAGCCATCCAAGCGATTTGCTTAGACCTGAAATTCAAAGAGTTATAGCAGTCCTCGCTTCGTATGACCGCTTTTTGCTACCGCGACGGAGGTGAATAAGTGCATGTGCCCCAAAGGCAGCCTTACATTAGATAAATCATATTTGATATAAAGCCGCCCTCTTTTTATCAGTAGTTTTTTGGTTACGTTTTCCAGCCAAAATATCCACATCTAATCTTCTAGCAGTCACTATGTTGAAGATAGGTAGCAAAGCGTCTTTTAGAAAGAGAAAAATTCATCAATAATTCATATTTATTGTTGCAATTTCATTACCAAACTATAGAAATAATATAATAAACTTGCTGTGCCGCCGGTAGCTATTCGGGGGCAGAAAGCATTGTGTTAGAACTCTTTGCCAGGTAAGCATTGTGAAGAAGATATTGGCCTTATTCCTGGGCCTGCTAACTGTCAAGGCAGTTGCGCAAACAGGGATACCCGTCCCGCAATTAGCCAATTGCGATGCTACCGTTCAAGCCTTCATGCAACGCTGGAAAATTCCGGGGGCATCGGTTGCCATTGCCCGGCAAGGCAAGCTGGTGTATGCCCGCTCTTTCGGTTACGCCGACCTCCAGCGCACCGTGCCGATGCAGCCCTATAACCTTTTGCGGGTAGCCAGCATCTCGAAGCCCGTCACGGCGGTAGCCATCATGAAGCTGGTGGAAAGTGGCCAGATCAGCCTCGATCACAAAGCGTTCGGGCCCAATGGCTACCTCAACAGCCCGTATTACAGCAGCGTCATCACCGACAAGCGCATTTATAATATTACGGTGCGGAATCTGCTGGAGCATTCCGCCGGCTGGAACCGCGAAGTGGCCTGCGATGGCTACGGCAGCTCCGACCCCATCGATTTTCCGTTGCACGTGGCCAAAGTGCTGCACGTCCCAAACCCCGTAGGCGACTCGACGCTCGTGCGCTTTCTGCTGGCCAAGGGCCTCAACTTCACGCCGGGGGCGCGGTTTGCTTACTCCAACATTGGCTACCTCGTGCTGGGCAAGATTATAGAGTCCGTAACGGGCCAGCACTACGAAGCCTGGGTACGCAGTAACTTACTGACACCCAGCGGCGTGCAGGAAGCTCACTTGGGCCATAACTTACTGGCGGACAAGCTAGAGCGCGAAAGCGAATACTTCAGCGAAACGCGTAGCCGCTCTTGCTACGGCACCCGCAAAGACGTGCAGACGCCCTACGGCGGCTGCAACCTGGAGGCCATGAATGCGCACGGCGGCTGGGTGTTTTCGGCCCGCGATCTGGTGCGTTTTGTACTGGCCGTCGATGGCTCGCCTACGCGCCCCGATTTGCTGGGCCCGGGTACCATCGACACCATGACGCAAGCCTCCGCCGCCCAACGACATTATGCGAAGGGCTGGATGGTCAACAAAAACAACACGTGGTGGCACACCGGCAGCCTCGACGGCACAGCTAGCTGCGTGGTGCGCACGTCGGCGGGCTACACATGGGCCATTCTGCTGAACGGCCGCGGGCCTTCCAACCGCTTCTGGAACGACCTCGAAGACCTTGGCTGGGATTGCATCAACGGCTCCAACGCCTGGCCGACGCACGATTTGTTTGCTCCCGAGCTAAACGCCACGCGCCTTGCCGCAGTGCCCGCAGGGCCACAGGCAGTAACGCTCACCTGGGCCAGCGGCAGCGGCACCCGCCGCTTGGTTGTGATGAAAGAAGGCAGCCCCGTAGATGCTTTTCCGCTCGACGGCGTGGCCTACACGGCCAAAGGCAGCTTTAGTAGTGGCGACACACTCGGCCGGGGCAACTTTGTGGTGGCCGATGCCGCTGGCGCTTCGACTACCGTTAGCCATCTTACCCCGGGCAAGACGTACTACGCCCGCGTAATTGAGTATTATCAGAACGAATCAACTGATAATCAGCCTGTTTATAGCCTCGACGGCAACCCGACGCTTTCGTTGCGCCTCGCCGTGCCGAAGGTAGTAGCCGCCAAACCAGCCCGCACCAGCATCCGAAAAACTGTTGCTACCCGGTTCTCCTCCAAAACCCCAGTGCACAAGCCCGCGCCAGCAGCCCCGCGCCCGGCTGAGCCTGTGCTCGAAACCAGCGTTGCCCCACCCCCTACGCACTACCTGACTCGCTTACGCGAAATTCTGCGGAAATTTACTGGCGTATAAGTGATTAATAATCACTTACTTATTTTACTAACAACTCTTGTTGCTGGCACTGACGCAGCCAGCCGATGGCTTCGCCTTCATCGATGAAGCGCTCGCCCATGTAGGGTTTATCGGCGAAAAAGATAGCGGGCGGAAAGGCGCCGTCCGCTTCCGCATCGCGCAACGATACGGGAGCCAGTAGGTAGCAGATGTAGAGGCGGCCATGGAGTTGGGCCGTGCTGGCCGGCAGAAACTCCTCTAGCATCCAGCGCTGCGCCACTTGGTCGGTGTTGCGGCGACGGCGGGCATCCAGCAGCCAATACCGACAGCCCACTGCAGTAGCAGCCTCCAAGATGGCTAGGTAGCCTTGGCGTAGCTCCGGCACTTCGGCCTGCCGCAGCCAGCGCACCACCATCACGTCCAAATCGTCGCGATAGGTTATTTGCAGAAATCCGGGCAGCGATTTGTTCATAGGAAAAGTGGTCAAGCCCGAAAGGTACGATGCCTACCTCCTATCTGTTATGACGCCGCTCAACGTTTTCCAGAAGGCAGTAAACCACTCACAGAAGCACTCCAAATCATGTAAGTATAATAGCTTATTGATGAGCTATTTAGCAAGCTGTTTTTCGTAGCAAAAAAACCGTAAACCAGGTCGGAAGCCCAGGGAAATTTCACCCGCAAAACGATAGCCCAACTTCGGGAATAAACGCTGGGTAGCTTGGTTTTCGGAATTGGTATCGACGCGCAGCCGGTGCAAGTCCCACTCCACGGCCAGCTTTTCGGCCTGTGCAAGCAAGGCAGCTGCTACGCCGCGCCCATGAGCATCGGGCGCAACGGCCAGCCGGTGCGTAACGACTGCCGGCGCCGTGGCATCCCAATCGGCTTGCGCGTATTCTGCGTCTTGGTCGGTGGTAAGGGCCGCGACGCCCACAACTTTTTCATCTAGCTCGGCTACCCAAAGCTGTTGCTGCTCAATATCTTGCCGAAAAACCGTCTCGTTGGGATAGCTGCTTTCCCACTGAAAATTACCCACGGCCTGCATTAGCGGCACTACCCTTCGAATGATGTCGAGAATAGCCGGCAGATCGGAGGTGGAAGCGCGACGAACAATAAGCATGGCAAGAAACAAAATAGAAAGGAAATAAAGGGCCAAGCCAGTCCTGCTTACGCAGCTACACTGCCTTTGACGGCAATAATACACCGTGTACTTACCAAGTTCAGCCGCTACTCGCACCCCCAGCGTCTTTAAAAGATTTTGACTAGCTGGGTTATCTTATTCTTGAAGTTTATTGACTTATAATCATTCTACTATATATTGTTTACCTCTATAAAAGAGAACAAAATTTATAGTTAAAATTCAAGCCCATTAAATTTTCATGAAACACCTATCCATTTTATTAGCTGCCTCTTTGGTAGCTACGGCAACGTACGCCCAAAATAACGAGCAACATTCTTCCTCGATCGGTACGGCTAACAAAGTGACCGTTATGCAGGCTGGAGAAGCTTCGGCCGGAGCTACGCAAGTGGGATCGCTAAACGAAATCACGCAAATACAAAACACACTAACGAACAGCATTAGCACTGGTGGCTTTGCAGGAAGAAACGGTAGTGCTTTTGCAACGCAAAATGGAACACTCAATCAAATCACCCAAACCCAAAGCAATTCAGGGTATGCTGAAGCTAAAGCTACTCAAAAGGGCGCGAGCAATAAAATCGCGCAGGTCGAATCAGGCAATTTTACCGGCGTAAACGCTTCTCAAAGTGGGGATTACAACATAGCTATTCAGACCCAAATAGGCTTCCGTGACCGAGCCTTCTTGGACCAAGCAGGAAACTACAACGCCAGCATTCAGTCGCAAATTAGCTCGACAAATGTGGCTTCAACTAACCAAACGGGAAACCACAATATCAACACGCAGACACAAGAAGGCAATTACTCTTCAGTTTTTCTTTCCCAAACTGGCGACCATAATGCTAACACGCAAATTCAAACTAAGGACTTTGGCTTGGGAGGAAGCGCTTATGCGCTGCAAGCTGGCAGCTACAACACTAGCATGCAAACACAGAACTCCGGTTCGTCAGTTCGTGCTACCGTTATTCAAATGGGCAGCTACAATAGAGCAACACAAGCTCAAATAAGCGGGCGCGAAGCCAGCGCCACTCAAACGGGTAATTATAACAGTAGCACTCAAGAACAGGTAGGTAGCGATTACGCCACTGTTGAGCAGTTTGGCAGTAATAATACCGCCTTCCAGCAGTCTGGCATTGGATACGATAATATAGGATACATCAGTCAGATTGGGGATGCTAATTACGCGCACCAATTTCAGACGGGTTCGATGAACAATGTTCAAACCTACCAAGGGGCTACAGGTAACGCCAGCGCTGTTATTCAACAGGGAAAAGACAACGTTAACGTGGTCCGGCAGAACCGCTAGGCAACCGGATTTTAAACCCTGTTTCTGCTAACCCAAACGCCCCCGCACTTTCGGAAAGTGGCGGGGGCGTTTGGGTTATTTCTGCGGGCTAGCAGTGCTGCAACCCAGCAGAAGGACGGAAATAATCCCTATCAACTACTTAAAAATCAAATACTTATAAACCTACCGCCAATCAGGGAGTGTGGCGTTCTGGAACAGGCGCGTGCGGTTGCGGCCGTCCAGGTCCATGGTCCAGACTTCGGGCGCGCTGAGGTTGTCGTTAATTGAGTTGACGAAAATAACTTTGCTGCCATCCGGCGAAAAGCGAGCAAATAAGTCATTGGTGCCGGCCGGTTTGCCCGAGGTCGTAGACGCATTGCTGGTGCTGGCAGCGGATAAGTCGGTCAGGCCGGAGCCGTCGAGGTTTTGGAGGAAGACATGCGCGTTGAGCTGGCGGCCGGTGGCGTTATCAAAGCCGGCCACGTCGCGGGTGTACAGGAGCTGGCGACCATCAATGCTGAAGGTAGGCGAATCGAGGCGGCCGGGCGCATTGCCCTGCACCAAGGTGCGGTTGGAGCCGTCGGCGTTCATCAGGTACAGCTCCGAATCATAGATGTTGGTGCCCACCGTCTGAACCACGATGCGGTTGCCTTGGGCCGTCCAGTCGCACTCGCGGAAGTGACGCCCTTCCGGCGCGGTGGCCAGTAGGGTTAGGCCTGTGCCGTCGCGGTTGATGCGGTAGAGCTCGTTGTAATGCGCGTAAATAAGCTGCGAGCCATCGGGCGACCAGTGGTAGCCCAAGCCAGCATTGTTGTAGCCATCCACGGACAGCACCGAAACCCGGCGCGCATCCGACCCGTCGCGGTTCATGGTGTAGAGCTGAAACTGGCCTGTCACGTTGGAAGTATACGCAATGCGGTCGCGATTGGGGCTCAGTTGCGGGGCCGTTTCGATGAAGGCCGAGGAGGTAAGGCGCTGCAACGCCCCACCCGCATTATCGGAAGAATAGATGTCGGTGTTGCCGTTGACTTCCCGCACATACAGGAAGCGATTGTCAGGTAAAGCGCTGGTCTGGAAGCTCCAGATGTCGCCGCGTACTACTTCGCCGGCTTTGTCGCGCACCGTTACTTGCCAGTAGTAGGTAGTGTTATACTTCAGATCGGTCACGGCGACGGTCGTATCGCGCGAGTTGGACAGCACCAAGCGCCGATCAGTCGAGTTGCTTTCGTAGAGAATCACGTCATTGCGCAACGAGTCGCTTTTCCCATCGGGGTCCGAAACGCGCCATTTCAACTGTAGATTAGCGGCTACCTGCCCGGTGCTTTTGTCGGCCGGCGTAGGGCTAAAAGGGTTATTAGGACGACGGTTGGAGCCAGAAGCTTTGTCCAGCACAATAGTCACCGAAGTAGGCGTGCCTTCTTCCACCGTTACGTTGGCGTTTTCGGCGGTGTAGTCGGTTTTGCGGGCCGTTACAGTGTATTTGCCGGTGGCGAGGTTAGGCAGCGAGAATTTGCCTTGCGCATCGGTGGTGAACGAAGAAGTAGCCGGGCTGGTCGTAATGACCACGCTGGCCAAGGGTGCGTTGGTGCGGCTGTCGAGCACTACGCCTTCCAGGGCGCCGTAACGGGAGGGTTCAATTGTATTGTCTTCGCAGGAGGTTATAGCGAGGCATACCAGCACCAGCACGCACAGGCGGGCAAGGGTGCGAAATAAAATAAACATACTACGGTGGGGAGGGAACAGGGACGGGGTAGGAAGGAAAACAAACCGCTGGGGCGGCATGCGGAAAGTGTATTTAAGGCCGGGAAGCTACAGGGTGATGCACCAAAGAATCTTCAGCCACTACCGTCCCTTGAGCGTCGAGCAGCCGCAGCTTTACTTTGTAAAAATCGGTGGGGGCCACGTTGATTGTGGTTTGGGAGAGCACAGCGCTTTGCTGAGAAGCCACCGCCACCGCCCCCGACTGCGTATTATGCGACGTGCCAGATTGCCCGCGCTTATCGGTGAGCAGCTCGTAGCGCAGAGTTACGGTTTGCGCCGATTGGTTCTGGCAGTGCCCTACGATGGTTAGGTTGTCGCCGGTTAGGTGAGTTTCCAGTTGGGCCTTGCAACTGGCGGGGCCTTCTGCCTTCTGCGCAAAAGCGGCCAAGAAAGGAATTATTGAGAACAATAGATGTTTCATAAGTATCTTATTATCAATTACATACAACTAACTTGAAATAAGGCTCCGGGCAGCAGTTTCCTACCCGAAGCCTTAAGTATCTCACAAAAACGGGTTACGGCTGACGATAAATATTGCCTTGTTGAATATTCATCTTGATGCCGTTGCCTTCCATTTTGACGCCGTAGCCGGTTGGGAAGCTCGTGTTGGTGCCCGTTTCCACCTGCTTCAGCTGGTTGTTGTTGCCGAGCTGCTGAACCGAGTAATTGCGCTGATCCACAGCCAGTTGCTGTTCTACAGAGTTATTATAACCATTCTGAACGATCTCCGAAGTAGTGCCGCGGCCCGTAACGTTGCTCACGGCGACATTGCCAGCCCCAATCTGCGTGATGGTGGTGCGCAAGTTGTTACCCGTCTGCGAGATAGAACCCGTATTTCCGGTGCCTTGCTGCAGCAGCAGGGCTTGGTTGAGCGGGTTGGTGGGCACTGTAACGCTGGGCGTCAGGAGCGGGGCCGTATTCCCTATCTTTTCGACGAGTTGCTGGCCGGCGCTGATGCCCTCCCGCTCTGGGGAGGCTTGGGCATGTGCTTGATGCAGACCCACCGCTAATCCGGCTATCGTAAGTAACCCATACAATCGTGTTTTCATATCGGCAGAATAAAGCCTGATGAGTGTAATACTGCTAGTACCCGTATCGGATTATTACTATTTACGTCTAAAAATAAGGCATTTTTTACGCAAATATGTGCCATCACAGGTATTTTATTCTCCCTAACGGCAATAGCACCCCACAAATCCGGCGATGTGTGAGGTGCTATCTATTTTAAGCCGTTAGCGGCTAAACGCTCTACTAGTGGCCTGAAGGGAACACAAAGCCAGCCGGCGCGTTTTGGCGTACGGTAGTTGTGTTGCCAACACCCGATTGCAGCACCGTGCTGGAGTTGCCGGTTAGGAATTGTGCGGTCTCAGCTAGGTTGAGCGAACCAGTTTGCGCTTGGCTGGCCATGTTGTAATTGGAAGCGCTGCTGCCCGTGCTCTGCTGCACGATGTAAGCCGAGTTGCCGCCGCCCAGACCACCTTGGGTCTGCGTAGCTTGGCCATAGCCCGAGCCTGCTTCTTGGTTGATGATGGCCTTAGAACCAACACTAATCCCAGACTGGGTCTGCGTAGCAGTGTTGTTGTTGCTGCGCTGGTTGATGGTAGCGGACGAGAAGAACGACTCCTGGGTTTGCGTGGCTTTGTTGCCCGATACGCCGGCTGCCTGGGTGATCGTCACAGAGCTATTGCTACCGTTCTGCGTTTGCGTAGCCGTATTGTTGTGAGCACCAGCTTCTTGCGTAATCAAAGCAGTATTACCACCAAGTCCGCCTTGCGTTTGCGTAGCCGTGTTGCTGTAAGAGTTGGCCAGTTGCTTGATGGTAGCAGTATTGCTGATGCTTCCATTCTGCGTCTGGGTGGCAGTATTGTCATGGGCAAGACCATCCTGCGTAATGCTGGCTTTGTTGAGCAGGCCTTGGTTTTGGGTTTGCGTGGCCGTGTTGCGCGCGCCGTTCTGCAAAATGCGGGCTTCGTTGCCTAGGCTAGAGCCGAATACGCTGCCGCCGCCCCCAACTTGGGTTTGGGTGGCCTTGTTGCCCTGATCCCAGCTTTGCTCTACGTCGGCCACGTTGCGCTCGCCGCCGGTTTGGGTTTGGGTGGACGTGTTGCTACCGCTCAGCTGGCGCGAGGAGGCGCTGTTGCGCTCACCGCCCGTCTGGTACTGGTAAGCCTTGTTGTAGTTGTTGGTAGTAGCGTCGTTGGCCGAGATATTGTCGCCCTGCCGGATGGAAGCGGTGTTTCGGTTGCCGCTTTGCATCTGCACCGAAGTCTGGCTGCCGTTTTGCTGCTCTACCGATACCGACCCATTGGTGCCCGACTGAGTCTGGTCAACTTGGTTGTAGTCACCGGTAGCACTGCCGGGGGCGGCGAAGCCGTTTTGCCGGGCCGTAGCCGTGTTGCCGCTGCCTACCTGGCTGACGGTCACGCGGTTGTTATTACCATAAGACGACGAGCTTTGGGTGTTGCTCTGTGCATAAGAGGCGCCGGTCACAAATAATGCAGCGGCGAAGAATGTAACTTTTTTCATGGAACGTGTGGTGGGATAATAAAGGGGTTTTGAAGAAGGCACTAACCTTCAGATGCACCTGCATCTTGTGGCACTTAACTAATAAATAGTTATTCCCTCCGGAGGAATGATGCAAATATATATGTGAATATTTAAATACAAAGCCGTTAATGTATAAAATTGTTAAATTTTTTATAAAATAAATTATATAGATGTTAATCCTATAACAATCAGCTACTTACCCTATTTTTAACTTCCGCGAAACAGGTGCTTTTTCACAGGCCGGCCTTATTTAAGCGGCTTTTTGACCGCTGGGCGCCCTAAGTAAAAGGTAAGGCTGGCGCGGCCACTCCAGTAAAAATCATTGTACTTGCCCCGCTTCACGCGATCCAGCTTGTCGGATAGATAATAGTGATTATCAATGCCCAGTCCGAAAGCCAGCCGGTCGGTAGCCAGCACTTCAAGGCCGGCCCCGGCTACGACATGCGGCAGTACTCGGGAACTCGTGCTGGCTTGGGTACGTGCCGTAGCGCCAGCGCCGGCCAGCAAGTATGGCGTAACCCGATCGCGCGGGTACAAACGGTATTGCCCGGTCAGTTCGGCGTAGTTAAAGGTTTCGCGGTAAAAGTCACCGGCTCCCAACTGAAACCGGCCTAGAGTCACGCTGGCCGACCAAGGGCTGCCGGGCGCACCCAGGTAGTGCAGGGAAAGCTCGGCTCCGGCCCGAAACCGGGGCGCGCTCAGATCACCGGTGTACCGGACGGTGGCGCCGCTGATGCCCACCCCGAAGCGGCCCCGTCGGTCGTGCTGCGTGCGGCCCAGCGCATCAATCTGCTGGTTTTCGTTCTTTTCCTTAAAATATTGATTCAGAGCATTTTGTGTGGCATCGCCGGGCGTGCGCGGCGCCCATAGCTTTTCCTGAATCCCCTCGAACACAAGTGCCTGCACCGATTTCTCAATGGCATCTTTCACAGCCATTTCGGTGGGCTCGTTGTAGGTAAAGCCGGTTTCGGCTTCCAGCAGGCGCTGAAACTTTACAAACCGAAACAAGCTCGCGTCAACTTGCTGCGACAGAATGGTTTTGGTCGTGTAAACCGTCTTGAGGATCTCGCCGGTACTGGTGCTGATGGCCCTCAGATACACCGTCACTCGGTCTTGGCGATACTGGCCCGAAGCTCCGGCACCAAAATAACGCAGGCCCGCCCCGCCGGTCATGATGTTGGCGTCGTATGAGATAATACCCCCTTCTAGAATGACGCCCGCAAACAGCAGCGAAGGCAGAGCGGGTTCCGGCTTGCCAGTCATCTGCGAATATTCGGCGCGGCTGGAACGAATGATTTTACGCTCGTTGAGCAGGTTACCTAGGTTTTCACGCTCGATGGGGTTAAACCAACGCGAGTCTTCTAAGGCGCGCAGCAAAATGCTGGTCGCACCCTGCGTGACGGCAGTCGAAAAGCTGGCACCGTTTTCGGTCGGCTTGTACTGGCCCGTCTGGTCGCGGAATTTGTATACAGCCACTACGATTCGCTCGCTGGGCTCGGGCAATTGCCGCAGCACCGCGCTAGATTCGATCTCGGCTCCAATCCGGGCCCGGCTTTCGGTGAGGCGCTGGTGCAGATAAGGAGCGCAGCCACCGACGCTCAGCAAAAGCAATAACGGCAGCAATAAGTAACGGTGGGTGGGGCGGAGCATGATGCGCAAACGAGGCAGTATAAAAGTTATATAGCTGGTATTGTGATAGTTGTCTGGTTGCCTGTGCTAGTGTCCGTTATCCGGATCGAAAAGCCGCCGCCATTGGGCGTGACGCCGATCTGATAGCTGCCCACGTTGTAATTGCCAGCCTTGAGGGGCTCGTTGCCTGCGCCAAACTGATTACCGACCAGCTTTTGCGCCAATTGTCCCAGCAGTTGCTGGTTCAGGTTGTCCTGAAACTGCTTCAGTGGGTCCTGCTGAAAGCCCGCGGTGGCGCTGGCCGCCGCCGGGTCTTTTGTGGAGTTCTGGGCTTGGGCCGAGCTTTGCAGCCATTGGTAGTTGAACGTATCACCGCCAAAAGCCGGATTTTTGGCTTTGTACGTGAAGTCCTGAGCGGCGGCGCTATGCGCGCTTATCGCTAACACACTCATTACCAACGCCCCATGAAGTAGATTTGCTTTCATTAATAATAGAAACAGGAAGGTTGAGAGAAGAAAGGCGGCCGTCAGTTAAAAAACTTCAGTGCCGGGATTATCGGCAGTCTGCTCGAGCTGCTGGCTGATGTTGCGTGAGTTGACCAAAAAATCCACGGCGACACTCATGCTGTAGAGGGCGGCCGCTTCGATGTCTTCATAGCGCGGTGGCAAGGGCAATTCCAGCAGTTCGCTCTCGTTTACTTCGACCGAAACCAAGGTGTTATTGCCGCGGCCGGGCTTTTCGCGCACCACCACCGTAAAGTCGCCTAAGTCGCTAGGCGGGTCCCACTGGCCAAAAAACACATCGTAAAAATCGTGGCCTATCTTACTGACAGTCTGATCAATAACTAATCCCTCAATTTCGGTCGGCCGAAAACGGCGCTGGGCATTTTGGGCCGAATCTTTGGAGGCGACAGACAGCAGCAGCCGCAACGCTTCTTCCAGCTTTTTCGGCGGAAGCGGCGCCGCTTCCTTCTCTTTCACTGGGGCTTGGTCGGCGAGCTTTGACTTGACGCCTTCTTTGATGGGTGCCCGCTTTTCGCTTTGGGCAAGCGCGGCTGTGGAGAGCAATAGGAGCAGAATCAAGCAGCCACACCCATGCGTGCACAGCCTCAGAAGCAAGCCTTCTTTTGCAACCCGTGGAGGTTGGGCTGTAGTACAGCTACAGCTGTTTTTGTATTTCGACATACTACGAGTCAATAACTTATAAATAAGACACAATTAGTTTAAATAGCACTTGAGATTTTAAGTAGCCGAAACAATAGCTATGATCTTGGCATAAATGTAGATATCCACAAGAATAATACAAATATCAAAGAAAAATATATTCTAAACCCAAGTGCAGGATAGCAATACCACTCAGATTACAAAAGACGCGGTGTGAAACCACAGTATAATTATTTTAACATTCACTGAATTTTACATCTTTCCCCATCCATACCAAACCTTCGGGCGGTAAGCGTTAAGCAGTAAGCCAAGGCTACTATGGCCCTGGTTTTTCGATGTTGTTTGCGCAACTGTAGTAAGAAAGAATAAGTAGCTTCCTTAACCAATGGATTTAAGGGGAGCTTGCAACAAAAAGGTCAATAATTCCGATATTGCCATATCGATTGGGGGTCTTTTGTTGTAAATACCCCAGTTTTTTAAAATAACCATACGCATATACACAGCTTGCACGTAGGCTTTTCTTCTTTACAGGTAGCGTGTTCGTTGCATTGCTTTTACCTCTTTTACCTTACCGACTTCCCGTATGGCTAATCCACAGAAGCGTGTATCCATAGTTGACATTGCCCGGCAGTTGGGCTTATCCGTGTCTACGGTTTCGCGGGCATTGGCTGGCCACAAAGACATCAGCGAAGCCACCAAAGTGCGCGTCCGGCAATTGGCGCAGGAACTCAATTATTTGCCTAATCACATGGCGGCGGCGCTGCGCAAAGGCCATAGCAAGACCTTGGGCGTAATCGTACCGCACATCAAAGGCTATTTCTTCCCGGCCGTGATGAACGGCATTGAGAAAGTAGCCAGCCAAGCGGGTTTCAACGTGGTGTTGTGCCAGTCTAACGAAGACCTGCAACGCGAACAGCGCAACATCGAAACACTGCTGGCCGCGCAGGTCGAAGGCATTTTGGTGTCGCTTTCGGCCACCACCGAGGACCAGCTTCAACACTTCGAGCAGGCACGTCACTCCGGTACGCCCCTTGTGTTCTTCGACCGCGTACCCGATTGGCCCAACAGCACAGCCGTCATCCTGGATGACTTTCAGGGGGCGTACCGCGCCGTTACACATTTGATCGAGCAAGGCTGCACGCGCATTGCCCATCTAGCTGGCCCTCAACACCTTAACACTAGCCGTAACCGATATCGAGGCTACGCCGAGGCGTTGCAGGCGCACGGAATGCCTGTGGAAGAAGAACTTGTGTATTCACTGCCGGCCCTGAACAACGAATCGGGACGGGCAGGCATGGAGCAGCTGCTGCGCCTGCCCACGCGGCCCGACGGCGTGTTTGCGGCCTATGCCATCCCGACCATTGGGGCTTTGGAAGTACTGGAAGAAAAGTCGCTCCGGGTGCCGCAGGATGTGGCAATAGCGTGCTTCAGCAACGACCCCTTCACCAACATGACCCGCCCCCGCCTCACCGCCGTCGATCAGCGAGCCGAGCAGATGGGCGAAACGGCCGTGCGCTTGTTGCTCCAGTTGCTCAAGCGCGGCCCGGAGTACACCCCGCCGCATATTATTCTGAAGCCCGAACTGCTGATCCGCGAATCGTCGTTGCACTTGCCGCGGCAGGCGCAGCCAGTGCAGCCAGCGCCGGAGGGCATCGGCACGATAGAGTAGCAAATGAGCATCGAATCAAAACAGAAAGACCTAAATAATTGATCATCAATTATTTAGGTCTTTCTGTTTTAGCTTTGGGATACTGCGGATTCATTTCCAGCAGGGCATGGCGTAGCGTGCTGGCCACCACGTAGGCTTTGTACCAGTTTTGGTCGGAAGGAACCAGAATCCAAGGGCAAGTGGGCGGGTTGCAGTGCGCAAACACATCTTCATACATGGCGCGGTACTGTGGCCATTGCGAAGCTTTGCCCTGGTCACTGGCATCGTATTTCCACTGCTTGGACGGATCGTTGATGCGTTCGTCGAGACGCTCGCGTTGCTCCTTTTCCGAAACGTGCAGGTAGAACTTCAGAATGGTCGTGCCGGCTTGCTGCAACAGGGTTTCGAAAGCGTTGATGGCCTCAAAACGACGCTGGGCTTCCTCGTCATCGATGATATTATCAACCCGGGTCACGAGCACGTCTTCGTAATGCGAGCGGTTGAACACCTGAATCATGCCGTGGCCGGGCGTTTTGCGGTGAATGCGCCACAGAAAATCGTGGGACAGCTCTTCGTCCGTGGGTTCTTTGAAGGCATCTACGCGCACACCCTGCGGGTTGATGCCGCTGAACACGCGCCGAATCAGACCGTCTTTGCCGCTGGCATCCATGCCTTGCAGCACCACGAGCACACTACGGCGGTTTTCGGCGTATAGCCGCTCCTGCAACTCCACTAAGTCTTGGCGAATGCGCCGGAGCTCCCGCTCAACTTCTTCTTTGTGAACATTATGCGGGGCACGGGACGAAACCTTGAGCAGGTTGTAGGCAGCGGGAGTTTTCATATGGCGGAGCGGTTTTCTGGTGAGGTACGCGCAATAGGCGAGCTCCGTTTTGGGTTTTAGCAATAGCATCCCAGTTCACAATCATAGCACAGCTCAAATCCTTAGTTTGGTCTGAAGAAAACATTTTATATTCTATATAAGTAATTAGCAATCAGTATTTTACAATTAAGAAGAAAATTATACTTATTCTTTAGATATCGAAATAATCCGTTGTGGAGTATTAAGGGGCGACACCCCCTTTTTTCGCCTCATGCCTACTTCTCTGACCCGCTACGCACGCGTGCTGGCTTGGTTGGATCAACACCTGCTGCGCCGGCTCTACACCGACCGCGTGCGCCGGTTGATTCTGCAAAGCTTTCCCTTTTGGTTTGCCTCCGTTGTAACAGGGATAGTGGCCGTCGGCTATGAGAAGCTATTCGTGTGGGCTGAGCAAACGAGCTTCGCTTGGCTACGCCACGAACCTTTATTGGCTTTTATTTTGACGCCAGTCGCCTTTCTCGTGTCGTGGGCGGTAGTGCAACGGTGGGCTCCGGGGGCCCGTGGCAGTGGCATTCCGCAGGTTATGGCAGGCATAGAACTGTCAACGCCGGCCCACCACACCCGCATAGGGTACCTGCTAAGCTTGCGCGTGGCCTTCGTTAAAATACTGAGCAGCGTGGCGCTGCTGCTGGGCGGCGGCGTTATCGGACGTGAAGGCCCCACCATTCAGATAGCCGCCGCGATTTTCCGGGCCATCAACCGACTACAACCCGCAGGCTGGCCCCAACTTTCCCGGCAGATTGCGCTCGTAACAGGCGGTGCCGCGGGGCTGGCGGCGGCATTCAACACGCCGTTAGGAGGCATTGTGTTTGTAGTAGAAGAACTCACCCAGATGCACATGGCCCGCTTCCGCATGGCCGTATTTTCGGCAGTGATCGTGGCTGGCCTCACGGCACAAGCCCTGCAGGGCCCTTATCTGTACTTGGGTTTTCCAAAAGTCACAGCGCATGCCGGTTGGTTTTTGATTACGGTAACCTTGGTAGCCGTGCTCTGCGGGCTGGCGGGCGCACTGTTTGCCAAAACCCTGCTATGGCTCGGCAATTACCGCCGCCGCTTCGCAACCACTGCTCAGCAGGTAGGGTGGGTAGTAGGCTGCGGCCTGTTGCTAGCAGTGCTGGCGTACTTGGTAGGCGCAGAAGGGGTAGGTACGGGCAAGCCCATCATCAACCGGCTCTTGTTTGAAAACGACAGCCACACCCCCTGGTATCTGTTTCTGGTGCGCTTTACCGGCATGGCCCTAAGTTATTGCGGGGGCGGAGCGGGCGGCATCTTTGCCACCTCTCTGAGTGCCGGGGCGGTGCTAGGCGACTTATTGAGTCGGGTAGGTGGAGTGCCGCTAGAAGACCGCAACCTGCTGATCTTGGTGAGCATGGTGAGTTTTTTGACGGGAGTGGTGCGCTCTCCGTTTACGGCGGCCATTTTGGTATTGGAAATGACAGACCGCCACTCGGCCATTTTTCAGTTGTTGCTCAGCGGCATGATGGCGCAGGCCGTAGCCTCTCTAGTCGATCCACACTCCCTGTATGAACACTTAAAAACCGGTTTTCTGCGCGAAACATTGGCGCAACCGGCGCCGTCCCCGGCCCTGCGCCCCTCTGCCCAGCCAGCAGAGAAGTAAATCGCGACCGCATCAAGAAGCATTGCCGCCTAGCCAGTACAACAGCACGGATGCCTTACAAATGCTTCACCACAAGCTACTTAGCAACACCGGTTTTTATCAATACCTCCACTGTGTACTTGCCACCCGCACGCAAAGTCAGCCACTGGCGCAGGCGCTGTTGCTCGGCAGTCGGCAGCGGGCGCTTTACCCCTACGGCTACCACGACAGTCGTATCGGCATGGAGCGAATCGGTGGCGGGCTGCACAAGGCGGCTCAGGCCAAGCTGGCGTACGGCAGGATGCTCGACCTGCACTTCGCGTAGCAACGCCGGAGCCGCAGGAAGCCCCGTTACCGCAGAGGCATCGGTTTGGGTGAGCACTTGCTGCAGCTGCGCCAAACGGGCTTCGTAGCCGGCCAAGGTTTGTTCGTTACGGCTGCGCAGATCTTCGAGCAAGCTATTGCGCATGGTCTGCGCATCGGCCGAATCAAGCTTCGCCAAGCCTTGGCGCACGGTGAGCTGGGCACTCGGGAGGCGGTAGCGGCGCAACGCCAGCCGGGCCGTTTGCAGTTGGTCCGATGAAAGGCGCTTGCCAGCCAACAGTACGTTGATGGAGCGCGTATCCGCCGCAATGCGACGCGTGACCACGTACGTACCTGGCAGGTTAAGCTGTTCGTCCACGAATCGCTGCGCGTTGTGCGAAAAAACCGTTCGTTGCACAATTCCCGAGGCCAAGTACACACTCGGCACCCCTGTAAGCAATGCCGCGGCCCATATGCCGAACTGCACCCGCCGGGCCCGCTGGCGGCTGACGAAGGCATGACGTGGCAAAGGCAGTAGCCGGGTTACCAGAAAGGTAGCCAAGCTGATAAACACACAATTGATGGAGAAAAGATACAGCGCGCCCAGCAAAAACGCCCAGTGTGCCGTAGCCAGCCCATAGCCCGCCGTGCACAGCGGCGGCATGAGAGCCGTAGCAATGGCCACCCCCGGCACGACGTTGCCCCGCTCGCGGCGGGTGAGCCCCACTGCTCCTGCCGCCCCGCCAAATAGGGCAATGAGGACGTCCCAAGTGGTAGGTGTGGTGCGGGCTAGTAGCTCGGAGCCAGCGTCGGTGAGGGGCGTGAGGCGAAAGTACAGCGCCGATACCAACAGACTCAGGCCAGCCGCAATAAACAGGTTCTTAAGTCCGCGCTGAATTAAACCGAGCTCCAGGGTAGCCGCCCCAAAGCCAATGCCCACAATCGGGCCCATAAGCGGCGAGATGAGCATGGCGCCAATAATGACCGCCGTAGAATTGACGTTGAGCCCAACCGACGCAACTAGGATAGCAAAGATTAGTACCCAGAGGTTGGTACCCCGGAAACGCATGCCCTCGTCCACATCCGCAACAATGTCGGCCGGCTCGGCCATGTCGTGGGCCAGGTCGAAGCGCTGACGCAGCCAAGGCAAGAGCGTGAAGTTCATGCGCGGCTTTTCATAATTAGGCGGTCTGGAGCCAGCGAACGGCTTGATCAGGATTCTCGAAGAGGGCAACGGAAAGGCGACGACGCAAATCGTGCACCACCGGATCCGTGTGCAGCCGATGGGCCGGCTCGAGTGCCGGCAACACAGCGTAGTGAGTATAGCAGGTGCGCGACACCGTTTCGGGCACCCATTGGGTCAGCAGCCATTCTTGGTCTGCCGAGTCCAGGGCAGCTAGCATGGCCCGATGGTCCGCCAGCAGGCAGCATAGATGCTGGTGCTCCATCAGGTTGCGAGTGTGAATGTAAAGGGCACGGAGTTCGGAACTGTTCAAGGGTTGCCCAGACCAGCGCAAGCATACGTAAGCATCAGGCACATAAGCAATTGTCCCTAAAGCGTTAGAAAAATAATGACGGGGAATGGAAGTAAAAGTCAATGGAATGAATGATAGTGAAAGGCAAGTATACCTCTGAAATAAGCCATCAGGGCCGGAAGACGTAGCCGCCTCCCGACCCTGATTGCCTGTCCGCGCCACAGCCTGCGTGTAATGCCAGCCGTGATGCAGTTGATGTTCTTTATTGCTCCAGCTTAAAGCTAGCCTCCTGCACATCGCGGGAGTTGCCACCTACAAATACCTGAAAATCACCAGGTTCGGCGACAAACTTCAGATCGTTGTTGTAAAACTTCAGGTCTTCGGCCGTTAGGCGAAAGGTGAGGGTTTTGCTCTCGCCCTTTTTCAGGAAAACCTTCTGAAAGCCTTTCAGCTCTTTCACGGGGCGGCTGCTGGAGCCTACCATGTCGCGGATGTAGAGCTGGGCCACTTCCTCGCCGTCGTAGTTGCCGGTGTTCTTCAGGTTGACTTTGACTTCCAGGGCTTCCGAAGGCTTTATCGTGGCTTTGCTAAGCTCCGGCTTGGAGTAAGTGAACGTAGTGTAGCTCAGGCCATAGCCAAAGGGATACAAGGGATCGTTCGTAACGTCCAGATAACGAGACTTATACTTATCCAGCGCCACGCCGGCAAAGGGGCGGCCCGTGTTTTTGTGGTTGTAGTACAACGGAATCTGCCCGACCGTCTGCGGGAAGGTAGCCGTGATTTTGCCCGAGGGGTTGTAGCTGCCAAACAGCACGTCGGCAATGGCGTTGCCGGCCTGGGTACCTGCAAACCACGTTTCGAGGATGGCGTCGGCATTCTTATCTTCCCATGGCAACGTGAGCGGGCGGCCGCTCATCAGCACGATTACCAGCGGCTTACCGGTTTTCTTTAGCGCTTTCAGTAGCTCCAGCTGCTGGCCCGGCAAGCCAATGTCGGCGCGGCTGGCGGCTTCGCCGGTCATGCCTTGCGACTCGCCTACCACGGCCACGACCACATCGGCTCCCTGCGCCACTTGCACGGCCTCCTGAATCATGGCTTCGGGGGCGCGCTTGTCGATGTTGAGCTCGCCGCCGTGGGCATTCAGGCGGTCGATCATCTGCTGGTCGTCGGCGATGTTGGCGCCTTGGGCATACACGACTTTTACGGCGTTGCCGGCTACGTTTTTGATGCCTTGCTCCACCGAAACCGCCTGCTTCCAGTCGCCGGCGCCGCTCCAGTTGCCAATCATGTCGCGCTGCCGGTTGGCCAAGGGGCCAATCAAGGCAATGGTGCCCGACTTCTTCAGCGGCAAGGCGTTCTTGTCGTTTTTGAGCAGCACCATGCACTTGCGCGCAATGTCGCGCGATGCCTCAACGAACTCTTTGCTCATCAGGGTTTTAGCGGCGCGCTTGTCGTTGGCGTAGCGGTACGGATCCTGAAACAGGCCGAGCTTGTACTTGGCTTCCAGAATGCGCTGACAGGCCACGTCAATCTGCTCCTGCTTGACGGTACCTTCCTTCAGGTTTTGGGCCAGATTCTTCAGAAACACCTCTCCCACCATATCTTGGTCTACGCCCGCATTCAGGGCCAGCGCCGATACCTGCTTTTCGTCGCCCATGCCGTGCGCCATCATCTCATTGATGGCCGTGTAGTCGGTGGCCACGAAGCCTTTGAAGCCCCACTCATCGCGTAACAAGGTGTTTAGCAGCCATTTATTGCCCGTAGCCGGAATGCCGTTGACGTCGTTAAACGAACTCATCACCGAGCCTACGCCCGCGTCGATGGCGGCTTTGTAGGGCGGCAGGTACTCGTTGTACATGCGCTGCAAGCTCATGTCGGTGGTGTTGTAGTCGCGGCCGGCTTCGGCGGCACCGTAGAGGGCAAAGTGCTTGAGGCAGGCCATCACGGTGTTGTTCTTGCTCAAGTCGTCGCCTTGGTAGCCGTGCACCATGGCGCGCGCGATCAGGGAGCCCAGGTACGGGTCTTCGCCGCCGCCCTCGGCAATGCGGCCCCAACGCGGGTCGCGGGCAATATCCACCATGGGCGAATACACCCAGTTCAGGCCGTCGGCTGAGGCTTCCTCGGCTGCAATGCGGGCGCTGCGCTCGATGGCTTGCAGGTCCCAGCTAGCCGAAAGCCCCAAGGGAATCGGGAAAATGGTGCGGTGCCCGTGGATGACGTCGTAGCCAAAGATCAGCGGAATGTGCAGGCGCGACTCCTTCACGGCCATTTGCTGGAGCTTGCGCGCCGCCACGGGCGTGTAGGTGTTGAGCACAGCCCCGACCAAGCCCTTGCGAATGTTTGCGTCTACATCCTTGCTGACGACGGGTCCGGTGACGTCGAACCCAACGGACACGAGGTTGAGTTGACCGATCTTTTCTTCCAGCGTCATCTTCTTCATCAGATCAGCAACGAACTGATTCATTTTCTGATCGCTGGCCGTGGCGCTTGCACCTGGTTTCTGCGCCTGCACTTGCGGGCTCACCAGCCCCAGCGACAGCAGCAGGGCAGTACGGAAAATTCGTTTCATGGGGTAAAGTGGGAATTATAAAAAGTAGGGCTAGGGGCACTTGTAAGGCCGTGCAGAGCACGGCGTAGGTTACCGACAGAACGGGGTTCCGTTGGGACCGGTCATTTCGATTCCATCACGGGCGTACGTTGCGACACCCCATTTTCGTTGACGGCTTCCATGGAAAAATAATAGGGCAAGTCTTTGTCCATGCCTTTGAAATAGTAGTCGTTCTGACCGTGTACCATAATGCAAGTATAAAGCTTGTCTGGCGCGATACCGGTGTAGATGTTGTAAGCATAAGCTTTGTCGGAGGGCGTCCATTTTAGCCAGGCGCTGCGTTTGTCTTTTTCGGTGCGCAACACTACCAGGCCTTTTACCATATCGGGCTTAGTACCAGCACCTTGCCCAAATACGCGCAACCCGCTGATCGCAAACTTGCCGGTGGGCATGTGCAGGTTTTCCAATTTTAAATAGCGCGTCCGGACGGGCTCGGGCAGCTCGATGTAGTCGTGTGGCACGTCGGTTTTGTTCTGGCTTTTGTCAACCAGCACCGTCCACTTTTTGCCATCCTGCGAGTAGTAGAGCTTGTATTGGTGATACGTACCTTGCTGTTTGCCAAGGAATTCGGCATCCTGATCGGCATAATTGATTTGGATGGCGTGCACCGTGCTGACGCTGCCGAGGTCGGTTTGGAGGTACTCACCTTTGTTGCCGGTGGCCGCGCTCCAGTACGTTTTGATGCTCTCGTCGACGGCGTAATTGGGCAGGTAGCCGCCGAGCGTCGACGAGACCTGCACCGGCTTGTTGTAGTTGAGCAGCATCCAGCCGGTAAAGCGGCTCTTCAAGTGGTCTTGGGGGCCAGTGGGCAAATAATGCGGATAGTCGCCGAAGGTCGTGTTGCTGTAGAGCGTGCCGTCTTTATCAAAGCCGGCGGGCCAGAGGCCGAGGCGGCGCTCGAAGTTGTTCTTCACCGCAATCACCATCGTGGACAGGTGCCACCAATTGCCCCACACATCCTGAAACGTATTGCCGTGGCCTGCCCCGCGGGCAAAACCACCCGGCTTGTACGCAAAGGGGTTGTGAGGCTGCGGCCGGAACGGCCCCAGCGGTTTGTCGCTGACTTGCACGCCGTCGGCATAGCCGCTGAATTCGGTGCCGGGCGCGCCGTATTGGAGGTAATACTTGCCGTTGTACTTGGTCATCCAAGCCCCTTCCATAAACGGGTCGAGAAAGGTATTGTCGAGGTATTCGCCGAAGCGTTGCCAGCCAAACTGCGCGTCGTTGAGCTTAAACATTTCGCGGCGCTCGCCGATGGGCGCGAAGGTTTTGCGGCTAATCTGCTGACCGTAAAGCGGATACACATTGGAGCTTCCCCAGTAGAGGTAGAGCTTGCCGTCGGTATCGAGGAAAAAGTCCGGGTCCCAGGCACCAATCTGAAACGGGTCGACGGCTTTCTTCCACTCGTTGGCCTTCGGGTTGGTGCTCATCCAAATCGGGAAGTTCTTCTCCTGCGTCGAACCGTAGACCAGCAGCGTATCGCCAAGCACAAACACCGCGGGCGCGCACAAGTCGTCGTATACTTTGTGCTGCGGCTCCAAAAACGACTTCGACACGAACTTCCAGTTGTACAGATCGTGGCTCCACCAGTAGCCCCATTGATTGGTTGAGAACAGGTAGTAATCGCCTTTGTATAAGGTAATTACCGGGTCGGCAGTGGCGCGGTGCCTGCCGGCTTCGGCGAAGTTGGGGATGGGCGTGTAGCCGTAGTCCAGGTTGAGCGGGTTGCAATACGTCAACTGCTTCTTATTCAACATACCCTGTGCAAATAATTGATAATCAATTATTTGCAAACAGATGATAAGCAGCAGAAAACAACAAAGTCGTTTCATAGACAAGCGTTACCACATCGCCTGTCATCTTGAGCTTGCGAAGGACCTTATCACGCTAAAACAAAGCGGGTTTGCAAACGGGATAAGGTCCTTCGCAAGCTCAGGATGACAGATTTGTAAGTGAGAGGTGAAGTTTAGCAGCCATATGTGAACCTACTTACTGATCTGTGGGCTTTCAAAACCCAGGGTTTTCAGGCCGCGCTGCACATCCGGCGAGCTCATAAACAGCTTCCACAGCAGGCCTGTCCGGTAGTTCTCGATCATGCCCACAATCGGGCCCTGGTCGATGGCCAGATGCGACTTGGCGTACCAGTTGTGTTGCTCGCTAAAGCCGTCCACGAAGCCGTATTCACTCCAGATCTTGTCGCCCAAGTCGTTGTAGAAGTGCTTGAGGGCCAGCATCGACTGCTCCGGTGCGTAGGGCATGGCCGAAAGCGCTGCCGTGGGCGAAATCACGCCTAAGTCCTCTTTAGGATTGTGGGCGGCGTAGCCCTGGTAGCTGTCGGAGGCGGTCAGGCCCCAGCTGTTTTTGCCGTAGCCCTTGTATTTCTTGGGGTTCTCGACGCAGTAGGTGTAGTTGATGAGCGTGTGGTTCTGGTTCTGCTGCCAGTAGTCGGCATACTGGTCTTTCAGGCCGTGCGGGTTCAGGCCCAAAAACGAGTAGTGCGTAAAAAACAGCGGCCCGCCAAAGTCCGGTCCGAGCGGCAGCTTAATGTTGTAGTACTCTTTGCCGTTGCGAAACTCGTTGCCGGTGGCCCAGCCCTGGTCATACACTTTCTTATCGATGGCGTATTTGGGCGACGAGGCCGCCAGCACGTAGGTAATGAGGCACTCGTTCCAACCGTGAATCTGGTGGTTCATGCTCCAGCCGTTGTTGGGGCTCCAGTGCCAATACAGCACGTTCTGCCCGCCTTGCGTGTGCCAGTTCCACTCGACGTTTTCCCACATCCACAGAATGTGGTTGCGCAAGTCTTTTTCGAGGGTGCTTTCGCCCGTAAAGTACTGACGGGCACAGATCAGCCCTTCAAACAGAAAGGACGTTTCCACGATGTCGGCGCCGTCGTCTTTCTGCCCAAAGCGGATTACTTTGCCCGTGGCGCCATTATACCAGTGCGGAAACACCCCGTGAAACGAATCGGCTTTTTCTAAGAACCTGACAATCTTATAGATACGCTGCGCGGCCTGTTCACGGGTGATCCATTTGCGGTCAGCCGCCACTATAATGGCCATGATGCCGAAGCCCGTACCACCTGTGGTAACTACTTCATTACCATAATCATAGGCAACGTTGCTGCGCTCGCGGGCCATACCGCTGACCGGGTGGCCAAAGTCCCAGAAATACCGAAACGTCTGGCGCTGCACGAGGTCCAGCAACTGCTCGTCGGTGAGGTTACGGGGCCGTTTGGTGGCATCAAACTTAGCGGCGACAGGCGCTTTTGAAGAAGCGGGCTTTTGCTGGCTATGCCCAAACCCCGGCAGCAGCAGACACAAGAGGACTAAGATTTTTGCTTTCATACACGGGTGCAGGCGACTGCATGAGCAGGACTAAAAACTAAGGCTAGAGCTAGCAATTCCCCTGCTTTTTTCAAGGAGGGGTGCCCGAAGGGCGGGGTGGTAAAGTCTTTGAACGAAGACTAGTTCTAGCTTTCTAACTTCAGCTAACCACCCCGGCCTCTAGCCACCCCTCCTTGAAAAAAGGAGGGGAACTTTCTAATCTAGTTTTGGCTATTTGCTATCTTCTTAATAACCAGGGTTTTGCGTCAGCTGACCGCCGCTGAGGTCAATTTGCGCTTGCGGGATGGGGAAGAGTTCGTTCTTACCCTTTGTGAACGTTTTGCCCTGGGCCGCGAAAATCGGGACGATGCGACCGGGCTGTACGCTTTCCTGGCGCACCAAGTCAAAGAAGCGATCGTGCTCCAGAGCCAATTCTACGCGGCGCTCCTGCCAGATTTGCTGGAGCGTAGGGGCCGCAATGGGCGCCAAGCCGGCGCGGGCACGCACCAGATTCAGGTTGGTAGCGGCCGTGCTGGCGTTGCCGATTTGCAGCGCGGCCTCGGCGTTGATGAGCAGCACCTCGGCGTAGCGCAACACCCGGATGTTCTTGGGTAGGTAGTCATTATTGCCGCAGTTAGGCTCTTTGGTGCGGCTGTGGTAGGCTTTGTAGCTGTACCGCGAGCCTTGCACGGAATCTTGGCTTGGCACGCGGAAGCCGTCCCAAAGCACCGTGCCCGTCGAGCGCTGCCCGGCCGGGGCCGTTGGGTTGATGAAAATGATGGAGCCAGCTTTGCGCAGGTCGTTGGGCTCGTAGGCATTCACCAGGGCTGTAGTCGGCGTGTTGAAGCCAAACCCTAAGTCGGCCCAACCACCTTTGCCGCCCGAGCGCGGTCCTTGGCAGACCACGTATAGCTCCACAGCCGAGTTGTTGCAGGAAGCATTGACGCCCGTTTGGACTTCAAACACCGACTCGGAACTGTTGGCCCCCGGCGTCCGCCAGATGTCGGCGTAGTTTGGGTACAAAGCATATGCCCCCGACTTACCCGTAATGATTTCGTTGGTCAGCTCGTAGGCTTTCTGGTAGTTCTTCTGATAGAGGTATACCTTGGCCAGCATTCCCTGCGCAGCCGCTTTCGTAACCCGGCCGGTTTGAGTGGCCCCTTTCAGCGGCAGGTTGTCAACAGCAAATTGTAAGTCACTGACAATGAACTGATAGATATCAGCAGCGGTAGCGCGTTTCTGAAACTCGGGGCTATTGATTTCCGAGGTAGCCGGTACCCGGTCGAGCTTCGGAACGCCGCCGAACAAGCGCACCAAATTGAAGTAGAAGTAACCCCGCAAGAAGCGCACTTCCCCGAGCAGTCGGTTTTTGGTTGCCTCCGGGGCCGGGCTCAGCGGGATTTTGTCGAGGGCCTGGTTGGCACGCGATATGGCTTGGAAGTAGCCGTTCCAGCTATTGTTGATGGTGCCGTTGGTCGAGGTCAGCGTGAAGTTGTCCACGCCAATGGCGTCGGCATAGTCGGTGGGCGTACTGCCTTTGTCGGCGTCGTCGGAAGCAATGTCCGTCAGGATAATATACTGAAGGCCATGCACATCGGGGCCAAACCCACCCAGGTACATGACGTTGTACACGCCATCAACGAGCTTTTGGGCGGCCGTGGGGTCGGTGCGAATGGCGTCTTCGCTGAGCTGGCCCTGCGGCGCGACTTCCAGAAAATCTTTGCAACCGCTGGTCAGGGCCAGGGTCAGGGCAAGAGCGGCCGTGCCGGTGCGGCGCAGTAAGGTAGAGGGGATGATAGGAGACATCGGCGTAGCTTATTTAAAGTTGACGTTCAGCCCCAGCGTGAGGGTGCGGCTAATGGGATAAGTGCTGGCTTCGATGCCCGAATCCAGCGGGCCACCCGACAGCTCGGGCGTAAAGCCGCTGTACTTCGTAATCGTAAACACGTTCTGGGCCGCCGCAAACACGCGCACGGAAGCCAGATGCAAGCGCTCCAGCGACGTACCCGGAACTGTGTAGCCGAGCACCACGTTGGTCAGCCGCAGGAAATCGCCTTTCTCCAGGAAGTACGTCGAGTTGGGCATGCTGCTCATCAGGGCGCGCGGCTGGGAGTTTGAGGGGTTGCTAGGCGTCCAGCGGTCGCTGGCGAAGCTGGCTTCTACGTTGTCCGTGTTGGTGGTGCGAAGCTGCTTTTTGGCGTTGTACACCTTGTTCTTCAGGTTGCCCGAAAACACAAAGGAGAAGTCCACGTTCCGCACGTTCAGCCCGCCGTTGATGCCGTAGTAGATCGGCGGCTGGTACGAGCCAAAGTACGAGCGGTCCTTCAGGTCGATGGTGCCGTCGCCGTTGGTGTCGGCGTACTTCAGATCCCCGATTTGGGGCGTGCCGAAAGTAGATTTGGGGGAGCTGGCAATTTCGTCGGCCGTCTGGTACACCCCAATGGCCTTGAGCAGGTAGAAGCTACCGGCCGCGACGCCGTTGTCGGAACGCGTCACGAGGTTGGTGCCCCCAAACAACGCCTGGCCACCGTTGAGGTTGGCGATGCGGTTTTTGTTGAAGGTAGCGTTCACCCCGAAGTTGTAGCTGAAGTCGTTGCCGTCGCCGATGTTGGCGCGCCAGTTCAGGCCCGCTTCTACGCCTTTGTTGGTGATATCAGCAGCGTTTGTAATCAGCTGATTATCAGGGTCTCCCAAAATACCCGGAATATTGATTGGGATCAGGGCGTCGGTGGTGCGCTTGCTGTAGTAGGTTACCTCACCGGTCAGGCGGTTGTCCATCAGACCAAACTCCACAGCGGCGTCGTACTCGGTGGTGGTTTCCCAACGTACGCTGTTGTCTTTGAGCTGGGTAATGGTGGCGCCCAGCGTAGGCGTGCCATTAAAGACGTACGGAATGTTGGAATTGGCCGTCAGAATGTAGGAGTTGGCCGGAATCTGGTCGTTGCCGAGCTGGCCGTAGCTGGCGCGCAGCTTCAGGAAGTTGACCATGCTGTTGTCCTTCAGGAAGTCCTCATCCGACACTACCCAGCCCAGGCCCAGCGAAGGGAAGAAGCCGTTGCGGCGATTGCTGGCAAACTTCGAGGTGGCGTCGTGGCGCAGGTTGGTCGTGAACAGGTAGCGGTCCTTGAAGGCGTAGTTGATACGACCCAGAAACGAAATGCGCCGGTCTTTGGAAGGCAAATACGGATCGGGGTTGGTCGCATCGACGAAGTTGTTTACCGACGTGTTCGGGTCGCCCGTGTTCAGGTACCACTGGTTGGGGTCGGCGGGCACGCTCTTGCGGGAAGCCGAAAACGGCGTCGTTTGCCCTTCTTCCGTCACCGTACCAAACAGCACCGTCAGGTTATGCTGGTCGTTGAAGGTCTTCTGGAAGGTAGCCGTGTTTTCCCAGAGGTAGCGGTACGAATCGGTCTTGGTGATGGCCAGGTTACTGAGCGGGTTGCGCTGGTTGCCGCCGGCGGTCAGGAACGTCGCTTCATCGTTGATATACTGATAATCGTAAACGCGGCGGTTGCTCGCGATCAGGTCCACGTTAATGGCCGAGCGCAGCGTGAGCCAAGTTACCGGCTTTACGTCGATGCCGACGTTGCCCTGTAAACGATTCTCCAGCAGCTTGTTATTGTTTTTTTCGATATCCAGAATCGGGTTGCCCACGTTGCCGAAAGCCGAGGTGTTGCCATAGCGTCCGTCCACCTTCGAGGGGATGATGGGCGCCGCGCGGTAAGCATTGCCGTAGGCCGACCCGATGTTTACCTCGCGGGCGTCGGCGTGGCTAAAGGATGCCTGCGAGTTGATGGTAACCTTGTCGGACAGCGTAAAGGCCGTGTTGGAACGCACCGTCAGCCGCGAGAACTTATTGTTGATGACAATGCCATCGTCTTGGAGCAAATTGCCTGAGAAATAATACTTTACGTTCTCACTCGCTCCCGACACTGCCAGGTTGTGGTTCTGATACGTGCTGCGGCGCAGGATCTCTTTGTACCAGTTGGTCGTGCCCTTATACGTTGGGAGCACGGTCGAAGGCGAGGTGTCTTTGATGTAGCTGGCATACTGGTCAGCGCTGGCCATGTCTACGAGGTGGGCCGCCTGCTTGAAGCCGCCGGTTCCGCTGTAGCTCAGCACCGGCTTGCCCAGCTTGCCTTGCTTCGTGGTGATAATGATTACGCCGTTGGCGCCGCGCACCCCGTAAATGGCTGCTGCTGAGGCATCTTTGAGTACGTCAATGGAGGCAATGTCGGCGTTGCTCAGGTTGCGGATGTCGGTAGTTTGCACCCCATCTACCACGTACAGCGGGTTAGCGCCGGCCAGCAGCGTACCCGTACCCCGAATCCGCACCACGGGCTGCGAGTTGGGCGAGCCGTTGTTGGTGATCTGCACGCCAGCGATTTTGCCTTGCAGGGCTTGGGTGGGCGTCTGCACGGGCTGATTCACGATTTCGGAGCCCTCTACGCGGGCCACGGCGCCGGTCAGGTCGCGCTTGGCCTGCGTACCGTAGCCAACAACCACCACTTCGTTAAGGGTCTTAGTATCAGGAGCTAGCGCGACATCTATGGTAGTGCGACCGCCCACGGGTACCTCCTGGGTAGTATACCCAATGAAGGAAAATACCAGGGTGGCGCCTTCGGGCACCGTGAGTGTGTATTTGCCATCAGGGTCGGTTTGAGCGCCGTTGGAAGTGCCTTTCACCACCACGTTTACGCCGGGCAGGCCCGCGCCTTTTTCATCAACCACGCGGCCGGTCACCGTTGCGTCGGCAGTTGCATCGGCTGGCTTAAGGATGATGCCGTCGTTGAACAGCTCGTAGTTGATTTGCAGCGGCGTGAGCATGTCGCGCAGCACCACGGCCAGCGGTTGGGCCACGGCATTCACCGAAACCCGGCGGCTGGCGCTAATTAGCTGGGGGCTGTATTGAAAATGGATATTGGCTTGGCTCTCAATTCTTTCGAGAACGGCTTTCACTTTCTCTTCCTTGGCTTGCAGCGTAATGTGCAGCTCCAGCACGCGCTGATTGGGATGGGAAGGATGTGCGGCGGCCACGCCCGTAAAGAGGGCAAGGCACAGCACCTGCAACAACGCTAGTCGTCTGAGGCACAGCAAGAAACGTGGGTGTTGTAGAAACGAGGTCATACGGATTAGGGGATTTTTAGTGAGCATTCACTACAGCGGTAAGATTCCGTTTGCGTGCCAACTGCACCGGAAAAGAGGCATTATGCCGAGCGACAGGCAGGAATTGGGGTTGGGCCGGAAACGTTTGCAGGTTCATCTATTCATAGGCAAAAGGAATGTAGGACAGGTGCGCAGGCTGACAAGCAAAATCCTTATTGCGCCTGTCAGCCTGTGCACCTGCACAAGTATGTGATTATCAGTTCCGCTACTAGCAGCCGCCAGCACTTTGCAGAGCACGTCTGGCTTTTTGTACAACACGGCATTGTTGAATACGGGATTTACGGTGCAGTTGGCCAACGCAGCTTCATCGTACACATTAGCCCCTCCATAAGCGCGTTTAAGCGCCTGTAGCACCTTTGCCCAAGTCGCGTACAGCTTGCGGGGCATAAAGCTTGCTTCGGATGTCAACGACATTAGCGGCGAGTAGTATTCTATAACAAATGACAGATTTTTTGGAAGTATTTCTACCTTCCTGTTGCGTTTGTTATATACGTGCCGAACCGATTTTGGAGGGGTTTTGACTTAAAAAGTTGCAATTGCCCTGCACGGCGGCGCGGGCTTTGCTACTTATCGTCCTTTTCGGGCTTGCAGCGCACGAAAGCGCTGTGGCGCGGCACTGGCATGGGGCTGTCCTCGCCGCGCACGGCGTGCCAGATGTTTTCGTTGAAGGGCACATCCGGGACAGCGTCTTCCCGGGAGAAGTCGTATTTCTGTGCCTCGCGCGAGCTTTTGTTGAAGGCAGTGTTGCGGGCGTCGAGATCGATGCGGGCGGGCTTGAGCACGTAAGGGCGGGCGTCGGGAGTATCCGTAAAGCATTCCCATAGAGGCGTAGCGGCTGCATCATACTGACTCATGGGCGGCAGCCCCAAAATCAGTTCTAGCGTGCGCAACATCCCCGAGGTCGAGAACATGGTGTGAATCACGGCGTTGCGCTTCACCAAAGGCCCGGCCAGATAAGCAGTCGAGCGGTGGGCATCGACGTGGTCGGGGCCATTTTGGGCGTCGTCTTCCAGCACCATCACCACCGATTCTTTCCAGATCGGGCTCTTCGCCAAGTGCTCGATGATACGGCCCAAGGCCAAATCATTGTCGGCGGCGTAAGCAAGGGGCGTCCAGGCGCCCTGCTTGGCCCCGGCGGTATGGTCGCTGGGCAGACGCAGAATCTGGAGGCGCGGCACCGTACCGGCCGCCACAAACTGGTCGAACTCCCGCTCCCACACCTTCTCCCGATCCACATCCCGGATTTTCATATCAAACCCCGGATACTCAGGTGCATAGCGCCCGCGCAGCGACTTGCTGGCTTTGCCGCCAAACACAAACTCGCCGTAGCTACGGAAGCTCACGCCGGCCCGCTCGCAGTAATTCCACAAAAACCCGTCTTTGGGTTCAGCCACCGCCCCACGGCCACCCTCGTAATCGTAGTTGCCGCCGCGGTCGCTGTAGTTGCTGGGCCAGGTTTTTTCCACGTAGTCGGTGGCGTAGGCGGCCATGCTCCAGTTGTGGCCGTCGGCGCTCACTTCGGCGTCGGCGTAGAAGTTATCGAGCAGCACAAACTCGCGGGCCAACGCGTGGTGGTTGGGCGTCACATCTTCGCCAAACAGGCACAGCCGCTTGTCGCCGTTGCCCTCGGGCATATCGCCGAGCACTTGGTCGTAGGTACGGTTTTCCTTGATGATGTAGAACACGTACTTGATCGGCGAAGGCTCTCCCACCCGGCGCGGCACCGGGTTGCCGGCGGGTACATCGGGCTGCTGTTCGCGGGCTTTGGTGTAGGGCGTGTTGGCGTACACCTGCGCCGAATAGCGCGTCAGAGCTGCTTCATCAGGAATGGGGATTGCTGATAATGAGCCTTTTAGCAAGCCGCCAATATATTGCGGGGCCTTGCCTTCGCCAATCTGGTGCATGGGATCAGGGCCGTCTTGATTATTGGGCAGGGAAGCCGTGCCTTTGCCGTTGGTGACGAGCAGCGTTTTGCCGACGGTTCGCACGGCCGTGGGGTACCAGCCTGTCGGGATGAAGCCCAGAGACCGGCTCGCGCCGAGCGTTTCCACGTCGAATACGGCCACGCAGTTGTTATCCGCGTTGGCAATGAACAGCCGCTCTTCGTCGGCCGAAAGCGCCACGCTGTTGGTGGTGCTGCCGGTGGGGGCGTTGGGGAAAAGTGCCGCCGAAAGGGTTTCGGTTACGCGCTGGGTACGCGTATCGATTACCGACACGGAGTTGCTGTTGGCATTGGCCACAAACAGCCGCCGTCCATCACGGCTCAGCACCATATCATTGGGGTGACTTTCCACCGGGATAGTAGCTGTAATGCGCTTTTGTTCAGCACTATACACTGTAACGCTGCTGCCGCCCCATTGCGAGATGTACAGTTCATCGCCGCGCGGCGCGAGCACTACCGTGTAGGCCTCGCTGCCCAGCTTGGTGCGCCCGGCCACAGCGCGGGTGCGCAAGTCGATGGTGTAGAGGGCACTATCCTCGCGGGTGACGGCGTAGAGCAATTGCCGGCGCGCATCGACGGCGAGGCCCGTAATGCCGATGTTGGGCTTGCCGGGCTGCGGCCGGTCTCGCCACGGAGGCCCGAGTACGATGGCGCTGTCGGGAAGCAACCTGTTGTTTTCAATCCGAAAGCAGTGAATCAGGTTCTGCTCGCCGCCTGAGGCGTATAAGGTCTTTTCCTGCGGCCCAAAGGCCAAGCCCAACCAGGCAGCAGGGACGACCTTCTGATCGAGCACTTTCCCCGACGGCGTTTCCAGCAGCTGAATAGAGTTGGGACCGTAGCCGTTGTTGGTGACGGCGGCCAGTTTGCCGCTGGGCGCCACAACCAGGTTGAGTGGCAAGTCGCCGAGCGGCGTTTGGGTGCCGGCCGGCGAAAGCTTCCAGCCGTTGGGCAGCAGCGTTTGCGCAGTGCCGGCCACTGGGCCCGGTAGCACAGCTTTTCCGACGTGAGTAGCAGGCGTACCAAGGCGCGACGCTGATAAGCACCCAGCCAAAGCTAAGGTGCTTACCACCAATGTTTTATGCAAACGCATACGCAGAAGGCTTAAGTCTTTGGCAAGATACGTCGCTAAGGCATCTGTGCCACAGCCTGTTAGCTGCGCCCTTTCGTTACTTTCAGTAATTTCTGGCCGCGCAGTAAAATCTTGATACTGCGGCGCTTAACAGAAATATCGGCCTGCGCCAACTCGTCTTCGTCGAGGCGGTATTTGTAGGAGGCAATGATGTCTTTGTAGGACAGCACGCCAGCTACCTTTTTCCGGTTTTCGGCCACTACCACCGGCAGCACATCCACGTTGGCGCGGGCCATGGTGGCCACGGCCGTCCGCAGCGAATCAGTGTCGAGCACCGAAGTCGGCTTGTGGCTAATCAGCGTGTGGATGGGTGCTTGCCGGTCCTGCACTTTTCCGTAGAGATCGGCGAAACTGACAATGCCTTTGAACTCGCCTTCGTTGTCGACGATCACAAAGTAATTGTCGGCGCGGGTTGGTTCTTGCTCGAGCCACTGGCACACTTCCTCTATTGTATTGTCGGCGCTAATTGTCAGGCTGCCTTCGCGCAACACTTGCCCTACCCGGATTTTTTCGAGCATGTCGGGCTCATACGAATCGGGCGTTTTGACGCCGCGGCGAGCAATTTTTTCAGTCATGATGGTATTGTCCATCAGGAAAAACGACACGAAATATGAGCCCGTGCAAGCGCCCAGCAGCGGCAGCAGCGCGTGCGACTGGCCAGTAGCTTCCACGGCAAACACGATCGACGTAAGCAAAGCCCGCGAGGCCCCCGCAAACATGGCGGCCATGCCCACCAGCGCGGCCATCGGCACCACAATTTCGGAGCCGGGGAAAAAACGCAGAATCACGCCGCCCAGCAAGGCACCGGTAGCGCCGCCAATGGTCAGCAGCGGCGCCAGCGTACCACCCGACGTGCCGCTGCCCAAGGAAATGGCCCACGACACAAACTTCAGGAAACACAACGACAGCACCACTTGCAGCGTGAGGTTGCCGGAGAGCAGGTCGGTGATGTTTTCGTAGCCCACGCCCAAGGTGCGGGGGGCAAAATAGCCGACCACTCCCACGGCCAAGCCGCCCAATGCCGGCCACCACATCCAATGGATAGGCAGGTGTTCGAACTGATCCTCAATGAAATACACCAACTTGGTAACCGCTACCGAAGCCAAGCCGACGACTAAGCCAATAAAGCTGTAAGTAGCCAAAGCAATATTACTCGGGGTGTCGAGCAAGGGCATCCCGAATGCCGGGCCGGACTCAAACAGCAGGTGATGGCCCGCCGCGCCGGTTATACAGGCCAGCGCCACCGGCAAAATAGACCGGGGCGAAAACTCAAACAGCAGCAGCTCAATGGCCAGGAAAATCGCGGCGATGGGCGTCCCGAAAATGGCCGACATGCCCGCCGTAGCGCCCGCCGCCAGCAGAATTTTGCGTTCGGTGTGCGTAATTTTCAGCGCTTGCCCAATGGATGAGCCAAAGGCGCCGCCCGTGGCAATAATGGGTCCTTCGGCACCAAACGGGCCACCCGTGCCGATAGAAATGGCCGCTGATAACGGCTTCAGAAACATCACGATAGGCTTGATGCGGCTCTTATTGGTCAGGACTTGCTCCATTGCCTCCGGGATGCCGTGCCCCCGAATCGCCTTGGACCCATACAGCGCCATCAGGCCCACAATGATGCCCCCGATAGCGGGCAACACAATCACGAAAGCGCCCAAATGATTGCCGGCCGGGCTGTGGTATTGCACCGACGACTCGCCGTAAAACGCCAGATTCGAGACCCAGTTGATTAAATACACCAATCCCTTGGCGACAAAGCTGATCACGAAGGCAATCGCGACGGCCAACGCCGATATTCGAAGCAAGCGCTGCTTGTCGCGAACGCGTTTGGGATGGATGTTTTCGGCTTCCAAAGCAGGCACTAAGGAAGTAGCAATGGGGATTCTGGAATCAGGTACAATCATTTTTGCCGAACGACTTATTTAAATTATAAACGTTTCATTATCAAACACATAGCTCAGGGCTATGGCATTTCCTGCGTATTGCTGGCTACCTACTTAAACGCCGCTGACGAAAAGTGGACGCGCCGGAAGAAAGAATAACGCGGCTGGCCCCCATAAGGTGCTGTAAGACAGCCATATTCATGGTCCGCCACAAATTGCCACGGGGACCTGTGCTGTGCATGAAGCACCGATCGGAGATGAGCGCAAATCTGTACAACATATTGATAGTCAATTTTTTATGCAACAATAAAATTGCTTCGCTGTTGCTTGGCTTCTTTTCAGAGGGGCGGCTTAACCCTCTTGGCTAGGCGTCGTATTAAGGAGCAACATTCTTACCTGTTGCCTACTGCTCCCGTTATGTTTGACGTCGTCGATTACCCCAACCGCAACCTACTGGCCCTGACCATTTCGGGCACACTCAGCAAAGCAGACTACGATAGTTTTGTACCCCTGATTGATCAGAAAATAGAACAGTGGGGCAAGCTCAATCTGTACCTGGATGTGCGGAGCTTCGATTATATCACGGCCAGCGCCCTTTGGGAAGACATCAAACAGGACGTCAAGCATTGGAACGACTTTCATCGCGTAGCCATCACCAGCGACGACAGCAACCTGCTCAAAGCCGCTGCCGCGCTCGGTACATTGGTCAGCTCGGCCGAGATCCGGCATTTTCCGCTGGAGCACAAGGAGGAAGCAATTGACTGGGCCTTGGGCGCCGAAAAAGCCCCAGACGTGCATACCGAAGAGATTCACAGTTCGTAAGCCGTCGGTCGGCGCAAAACCGTTTACTTCGGGCTCCCAACTTTTGCCCGGCCGTCGGCCGGGCTTCTTTGCATGTCCTTGGCTTTGCCTGCGCGCCCTGTAACTTCTACTGCTACTCACCGGCCCGAACTCGATACGTTTCGGGCGGCGGCAGTATTGCTGGTCATCTGGGAGCATTGGCTGCCAAGCAGTTGGGTGCCCTTCGATACGGGTGGACTGGGGGTTACGGGCTTTTTCGTGCTGAGCGGCCTACTCATTACCGGAATTCTGCGCCGGGCGCGGTCCGCTGCGGGCGCGGGGCGCTGGCAAGTGCTAAGTCCCTTCTATGTGCGCCGGGCGTTGCGCATTTTGCCGGCTTATTACTTAGTCGTCGGGATTTCGTGGGTATTGCGGCTGAGTTTTGTTCGCGAGCATCTGCCGTGGTTTGCGCTGCACGGCGCTAACCTTCTGTTTTTCAGGCAGTTGTCTTGGGGTGAAGGTACGGGCCATCTGTGGTCGCTGGCCGTAGAGGAACAGTTCTACCTTGTCTGGCCCTTGCTGGTATTGCTGGTACCGGTGCCGCATTTTCGTACGTTGTTGGGGCTGTTGGCCGTGCTGGGGCCGCTGGTACGCTGGGCGTTGCTGTACGCTACAGGCACCTCTTTCGCCCTGATTCTGCCTCCGGCCTGCCTCGATTTGTTTGCTATAGGCGGGCTGCTGGGCCTTGTGCTTGAGCAAGTTAGCTGGCCGGCGGTGCGGTGGACGGGCGTGGGCGTGGCGTTGCTGGTGGCCTATCTTTTTCTGGAAAAACTGGGTGGCGCGGGACGGCTTATCTTGGGGCCAACACTGCAAGCCGGGGCAGCGGCGGGGCTACTGGCGGCCGCACTCAGCACCACGGCCCCGAGGGCACGCCGGCTGCTTACATGGCCGGCTTTTGTGTTTTTGGGGCGCATCAGCTACGGGGTGTATCTCTATCACCTTATGTTGCCTGTGCTGCTGTACCGAGTATTGCACCGCGTGGGCACGAGCCTCGCCGGTGGGGCGTATTACCAGGCCCTCATGGACTGGGGAAAGTCGGGGTGGCAGGTGCTCCCGATGCTGGCAATTTTGGTGGCAGTAGCTGCCTTTTCGTGGCGTTTTGTGGAGCGGCCAGTTCGGGAGCTGGGCCGTAGATGGCAATACCCTGTTAAAAACCAAAAACCAGCCTCAACACGATAAAAACAGCGAAAATTTTCTGCCATTTGGTGAAACCTAGCCGAAATTAGCCTACGTAAAATACGCGTCGTCAAGATTAGTAATTCACTCTTTAAAGACTTACTACCATGGCTATTCAGAAGTATCAAGACTCATTTTCGGACATGATGCCGACGAACTTTTCGTCCATGCTCGACCGCTTCTTCAACGACTCGATGGCCTCGCGCGGACGTGTTTCCAACTTCTCGCCGCAGGTAGACGCTTTTGAAACCGAGAAGGGCTACGAAATCGAAGCTTCGCTGCCCGGCCTGAAGCGCGAAGACATTAAAGTCGACTTTCATCAGGGCCGGCTCACGATCTCGGGCGAGCGGCAGTTTAAGAACGAGCAGAACGACCGCCGCTACCACATTGTGGAAAGCTCTTACGGGTCGTTCCAACGTTCCTTCCAACTCCCTGATACCGTGAACCCTGGCCAGATAGAAGCCTCGTTTGAAGACGGCGTGCTGCGGGTGCACGTGCCCAAAGACGAACAGAAAACCATGCGCCATCAGATCCAAGTCAAGGGCGGCCAGAGCGCTTCGGGCAGCGGCCAGATGTCGGAGCGCATGGGCCAGCAAGCCACCGATATTCCGGTGCAAAGCAGTGAGTCGGGCGACCAGTCCAAAGGCCGTTCCTCTAAAGACAAGAGCAGTGCCTCAAGCAGCAAACAAGGCCAGGAAGTCGGCAACGGACAAGGAGCCAACAACGACCTGGACCGCCGGGGCGTAGGCTCTTGATAATCAGACAGTACCAATACAAATCAAAAAGGTACCTCGCAAGAGGCACCTTTTTTTATTCGGTGGGATTTGGATCGGGAGCCGGTTCTACCACGGTTTCGCCGCCCGCGCCCAGCGCAGCCAACGTCAGGGGGCCTTCATCAACGATGAGGAGCTGCGCGCTGAGGCCCGCTTCCAACAAATCCTGCACCAGCCCCTCGCCTGCCGCTTCGGGCGTATACGCATCGGCTGTAGTGGCTACCACCGTCACCGGGCGTTCGGGCAGGCCAACGAGGGTCGCACGCCGATCAATTTCGGGCGGAAACACAGCTGCGTACAGAATCAGGCGCTCGTAGGCGAGGCGGTTGCCGGCCAGCCAGCGGCACGCGGCGGCGGCCCCGTGACCATAGCCAAGCACCGTTACGGGCGTATCGGGCGGACACGTAGCCAGCACTTCGTCGGCCAAGGCATCGAGGTACGTGGTGAGGTCGGTGAAGTCGGGGAGCAGATCGCCGGCCGCAAACCACGCAGCCCCCACGCGGCGCTGGCCGTCTTCGTCGGGTGGCAGGGCGTAGCGCGACAGGGCCTCGGGCAAAATCAGCAGGCGTTCGGGCGTGTCGAGTTTCTCCAGCTGCGCAGCTTGTTCGGCAACGGGCTGGCCTTCGCCGTGCAGGCAAAACCAAATATGGCGCACATCGGGGCCGGCCGGGCCGAGGCTATAATAGCGGGCGGTGCGCGTGGTGGCAAAAGTAGCAGGCTGCATAAGCAAGGTGCTGAGTATCGTGAGGACGCTTTACCCCTATATACGCAAGCTGGGCTTCGAGGCGGGATGAGCCACTATTTCTGGTTGTTTTGCAGATAAATCGGTGTCCCTTGCCCTGCCATTATGACCACAAACAGCTAATAGCGAGTCCTTTCAGCCCGCCAAGATGACGCAGAAAGCGTGACAGAAGCCCTTCCTAGTTGCTGGTACAAGATTTGATTTAAGGAGCTCGTACTAAGAGAGGAAAACCAAACCATGAACCTGATCAGCAAAGAATTTATCCGCAACATCGCTCCGCAACTGGACCTGCTCAATACGTTGGGCGGCGGCACTGCGCAAGCCGTGATGCGCGTAGATAAGCGCGACAAAGGCGTGGTGATTCGGGTGGCGGCCCCTACGGTAAGCCCCGAAAACTTCCACGTATTACTCAACAACAACAAGCTTACGGTGTACTGCGAATACCGCCACCAGCCCGACGATAAGCTTGCCGCTCCGCTGTTTGCCCAAACCCTGGACCTGCCCGCCAACCTCGACCTGAGCCGCATCGATGCGGTGCACGAAGAGAACGAGTTGCGCGTTCGCATTCCGTTCCAGGACCCAGCAGCCCGCCAACGCGAAATCGAAATCAAGCAGCGCTAAGATCTGCTCTTGCTGCTCCTTTTATAACGTCGGGACCGACCGGCATTTGTTCCATTGTTGAGCCACTGCTTCCGCAGTGGCTTTTTTATTTTGCAGTATTTTTCACAAGGATTTGACTATAAGTAACTTATATCACAGATCTTATAACAGCTTGCTACTTCAGCAGACTTAATAAAATAATATTCATTATTTATAATATCATAATTTTTTGCTTTCCGAGCAAAATCAGCTTCATTAGTCTGTAAACAGCTTTTTTAGCCTCACTAGCCGTTGCAGCACGAGTTTAGCGAAGCAGATAGCAACTCAAGCACTTGCTAATGAGCGCCTAAGAGCTTAATATACATTTGGCTTCCGCACGTGGCGATAGGTACCCGCGCTGCCTAAGCACGGCGCTAAGCTGCCCGCTGAGGCCTTTTTGTTCCACCCTTCACTTGCCAACAGCATGCAGAAACAACAACTAAATATCCGGTTTACGCCTTGGTTATTGGGTGCTTCCTTACTTGCGGCAACGGCCACCTTTGTGGGGTGTTCGGACGGGGGCGTGGAGCCTACCGACCCAACTGCGGCAGCTACCAGCAACGATGCGCAAGGGAATAACGGCCAGAATGCAGGCGACCTCATTCCCGGGCAGTACATCGTCGTGTTCAAAGACGGTTCTGTCGACGTAAGCCCTTCGGCCCCTTATGAGGAGAAAGTGGCGAAGGTAAAAGCCTCAGCGCAAGGACTTTTGAAAGGCAAAGGTCTGCGGGCAGAAGCAGTTGGTCATGCGTATGGCCACGTACTCAAGGGGTTCTCAGCCAGCCTGACGCCCGGCGAGGTGGCGCAACTCCGACAAGACGACCGCGTGGCTTACATTGAGCAAGACAGGGTGATCACGTTGGGCAAGCCTACCTCCGGCGGTGGTACCACCCAACCGGCTCAAACGATACCCTACGGCATTGCACGTGTGGGCCATACCACCGTAACCGGCAAAACGGCCTGGATCATTGATACCGGCATCGACCTCGATCACCCCGATCTGCATGTTGACGTCGCGCGCAGCAAGTCGTTTCTGACTAGCGGCGCCAACTACGCCTCGCCCGACGATGGCAACGGCCACGGCACCCACGTATCGGGTACCATCGCAGCTATCGACAACTCCATTGGCGTGGTGGGAGTAGCGTCGGGGGCGACGGTAGTCGCGGTACGTGTGCTCGACGCCCGCGGCAGCGGCTCCACTTCCGGCGTCATAGCAGGAGTCGATTATGTGGGTTCGAAGGGCAAAGCTGGTGATGTGGCCAATATGAGCCTAGGCGGCAGCGTATCTACGACCCTCGACAATGCGGTGCTGAACGCCTCTGCGGGCGGCGTACTGTTTGCACTGGCCGCCGGCAACGAATCCGACAGCGCAACCAACCACTCGCCGGCCCGCGTCAATGGCCCGAACATCTACACGGTTTCGGCCATGGACAACACCGACACGTGGGCGTATTTCTCCAACTTCGGCAACCCGCCCGTGGACTATTGCATGCCCGGCGTGAGCATCAAATCGACGTGGCTGAACGGCGGCTACAACACAATCAGCGGTACTTCCATGGCCACGCCGCACATGGCGGGCGTGCTGCTTGTGAAGGGCAAGTCATTCACGATCAGCGGCTACGTAAAGGGAGATCCCGACGGCAAAGCCGACCCAATTGGGCATCTGTAAGCAATTCTATATCACATACTTAAGCAAACAGGGCCGCCAAAGTTGGCGGCCCTGTTTGGCTTTATCTCGCGGGCCGGCTGAGCCCTATTTTTAACCCTGACGATGCCGGCGAAGCAGTTATTCTTTTACGCAAACAACGGAATCAGCAGCAGGAAGCCGGTGAACAGCGACAGGTAAAACCAGCCCATCACCTGCCCGCGGTAGCGGCGCGGCAGCCGGTTGCTGAGCAGCAGCACGGCCACTACCACCAAGGCCAGGTGCAGCAGCAGAAACACCACCGTTTTCACCCAATTGCTCACGATCGTGTTTTCGGGCTGCATCTGGTTGCTCATGCCCAGACCGGAGGTGGCAAAGCGCAAGGCATAATACGCGAGCGCTTCAAACCCGACAAAGCACACGAAGCCTCCCAGCAGCGCCAGCGGACCAGATTTTTGGGAAACATCGGCCATGAGGGAATGTTGAATTTCAGATACTGAATATTGAATCTCGATATAAGTTATTTACAATCAATAACTTATGTAAATAAGTTCGGCTTTTATCCTTTAGACTTCAGAATTTCTTCTGAGCGGGTTCGGATGTAGAGTTCCTCGACCTTAGCCCGGGCCCAAGGCGTGCGGCGCAAAAACGTAAGGCTGGACTTGATGCTCGGATTGACGGCGAAGCAATTGATGCGAATGCGGCGGTCGAGCTCGGGCCAACCGTAGCGCGCCACCAGATACTCCAGAATCTGGGCCAGCGTCACGCCGTGCAACTCCCGGATGAGGTGACCGGCTTCGTCGCGGGCGTCGGAGAAATCGGAAGTGGCCATTGCGTTGTTCTTCTGCTAGCGAAAGTAGGCGATAGAGCCAGCACCGCTGGCTTGTACGCAAATCTACGCCGGTATCGGCATTTTTGCGCGGGCCGGGTACCAGCCCTATATCCTGATACGTTACCTTTGAGATGGCAACGCTAATGAATCGACCCCGACGACCTGCTTCTTCCCGCGCCGCTGCGTCGCGCCGGTACTTGGGCTGGGCCGCTCTGGCACTGCTGGTCGGGCTGCTGGCTTTTTACGTGCATTACCGGCGACCAATCAATCGCTACGCCCGCCGCACCTATGCTACGTTTATCAGTAAAAATCTGACGGGGCTGGAGCGAACCCCCTTACTATCAGGCTATTCGGTGCATGGCATCGACGTTTCGGCGTATCAGGGCCGCATCGATTGGAAGCTGGTCGCGAGCCACGATGTGCGGTTTGCGTTCATCAAAGCCACGGAAGGCGTGACGCTGCGCGACCCGCGTTTTGCGGGTAACTGGCGGGGCGCCCGGGCGGCCGGCATCTATCGTGGGGCCTACCATTTTTTCCAGCCCAACTACGACGGCGCCCGGCAGGCCAATCTCTTCGTGCGCACTGTGCCGCTCGCGCCCGGCGACCTGCCGCCGGTGCTGGACGTGGAAGCCCCCGAGTTTCACGATGTTTCTATAATGCGCAGAAACATAGATACTTGGTTGCGTTTGGTAGAGCGCCATTACGGCGTCCGTCCCATTCTGTATTCCAACTACAGCTTCTACAAACGCCACCTTGCCGGCCACTTCGACAAGTACCCGCTGTGGCTGGCGCACTACGAAGTGGATAGCCCGTCGCTGCCCCGCGAAAAGTGGATTATCTGGCAACATTCCGACGAAGCGTACGTGCCCGGCATCCGGGGCACCGTCGATTTCAACGTATACCAAGGCAGCTTCAACAGCCTGCTTTCGCTGCGTATTCCGACGCCATCTAAAGAAGCCAACGATTCATTATCAAAATCAACCGATTAATAATCAACATACTATATTCATATTCAACACAAGCATCGCCTGTTTCGTAACGCTTACTTGCCGGCTTCACTTTCTGTTTTTGCCAATGCCTGACTTTCGCCTTCGTTTTGCTTCGCTGCTGCTTTTAGTGCTGCCCTGGTTCTTGGGTGCCTGCGCGAGCAGCAGTACCTTCACCCAAAGCGGCCAGGCGTCGTACTACGCCGATAAGTTCAACGGCCGCGAAACGGCCAGCGGCACCGTGTACCGCCCTGGCCGCCTGACGGCCGCACACAACACCTTGCCCTTCGGCACGGTCGTGCGGGTGACCAACCCGCGCAATAATCGCTCGGTGAAAGTGACCGTCACGGACCGCGGGCCGCACGCCAAAGGCCGCATCATCGACTTGTCGCGGAAGGCGGCCCGCAAAATCGGCATCATGGGCCAGGGCGTCGCGCCGGTGAAGCTCAAAGTGGTGCACGCCGCCCGCTAAATCAGCCTACCAACCAGATACTTACGCCATTTTTCGAATGAATATTCGCAAGAAAGTCAAATGGGATATCGCAGCCAAGGCCGATCGGTTTGTGGCGCTGGGAGCTTTCGTGAAGGCAGCAGAAGCCCAAGGCTGGACCGAGGCGGAAATTCAGTACGTGATGGACGAGATCGTGAGCGCGAAGGACGAAGCCGAAGCAGCCCTTATTTTTCAGGACTACACCCAAGCGTAGTTCGGGCGAATGCGACTCGCCTTTACCCAGACAGAAGCGGGCCGACTGGAAGTACTTCCAGTCGGCCCGCTTCGCTTTTAATTGCAAGATAATAACCTGACTATAAGCTACTTGTTTTTGCGCTTCATTTTGGTTTTGTCCTTGCCCCCGTCTTTGGCCGCCATCATGAGGCTGTCTTGTTGGGCTTTCATCGACGCGGACGTGACGCGGCCGGTCAGCGAAACGTAGTCGCCTTCCTTGAGCATGGTTGTGGTGCCATCGGGCGCCGTGACAGTCCCATTGACCGCAATCTTGGTACCGTTGACCAGGGTTACGTCTTGGCTCAGCGGGTCGGTGTGGCCGTTCTGCGTCATCATGACTTTGCCTTCTTTCATCATGGCGCCGTCCTTTAGTGTAATGCCCGTCGGCGCGACACGGCCGCGGGGTGCAACGGGCTTGCGGGGTGGTAACTTGGTTTGGGCTTGCGCTGCTAAAGCACTCAGGCTCACCAGCAAAGCAATGGGCAGGAAAACACGAATCTTCATGGGTGGGATGAGAAGTAAGTGAAAGATGTAGAAGTAACGAGAACTCCTAAAATACAAATTACCGGCCAAAATCTTAGCGTCGAGCAGGCAACCCGCGCCGGAGCCGGTGCGTTTGGAAAAGGCGGCCACGCCCCCCTAACCGAACGCTTTTGTTTCACCCCAACCACCCATTCACCATGCGCGATTCGAAGGATTCCGAAGACATCTACACCGATTTTAAACAGCAGGTCAATATGACGGCCGGCGAAATAGAGAAATGGCTAAAGACCGACGAGTCGAAATCGGTGGGCCAAGACAGCGGCGACGGCGAAAGCATTGGGCATAAGTCCGGCGAGCACATCATCGAGATTTTGCGCAAAAAGAAAGCGGAGCTTACCGCCGCCGACGAGGCGCACATGCACAAAGTACATTCGTACATCAGCCGCCACCTCAAGCAAGGCCCTCACCATCAAGAAGATATCGAGAATTCGCGGTGGCGCTACTCGCTCATGAACTGGGGCCACGATCCCCTGAAAAATAAGAAGGAATAAAAGACGAGGAATGAAGAAAGAAGCAGGACCTGCTTTTCTCGTGCTTTATTTCTCATTTTTCGTTCCCAATTCTTCATTCCTGACTAGCCGTGGACTACAAAGATTATTATAAGATCCTGGGCGTTGAGAAAAACGCGACTACCGACCAGATTAAAAAGGCATACCGCAAGCTGGCGCGGCAGCACCACCCCGACGTAAACCCAAACGACCCCGAAGCCGAGCGCAAGTTCAAGGAGCTGAACGAGGCCAACGAAGTGCTAAGCGACGAAGAAAAACGCCGCAAGTACGACCAGCTCGGCGCCGATTGGCAGCGCTATCAGCAGGCGGGTGCGGGCCGTGGCAGCGGTGGCGGTGGCTTCGATTGGTCGCAGTATACCCAAGGGCAAGGCGGTAGTTTTGGCGGATTTGGAGGCGGCAGTGGACCCGAAGACCCGTTTGGCGGCGCCGATTTCTCCGACTTTTTCAGCTCTATTTTTGGCGGCATGGGCGGCCGGCAAGGGGGCAGCCCGCGGCCCGGCGCGGGCCACGACTACCAAGCCGAGATGGAGCTTTCGCTGGAAGACGCCTACCGCGGCGGGCCGCGCACGATCAACGTCAACGGCAAGAGCCTGCGCATCACCATTCAGCCCGGCGTAGAAGACGGACAGGTCATTCGGCTGCGCGACCAGGGCGCACCGGGCCGCAACGGTGGCCCCAATGGGTCGTTGTACCTTACGTTTCGGGTGCTGCCCGATCCGCGCTACACCCGCACCGGCAACGACCTGACCATGGAAGTGCCCATCAGCATTTACAAAGCCCTTTTGGGCGGCGAACAGGTGGTGGAAACGCTGTCGGGGTCGGTCAAAATCAAGATCAAGCCCGAAACCCAAAACGGCACCCGGCTGCGGCTGCGCGGCAAAGGGTTTCCGCTGTATCGGCAGGCGGGGCAGTTTGGCGATCTATACCTGCGCCTGGTTCCGACGCTGCCGCAACACCTCACCGACCAGGAGAAAGAGCTGTTTCGGCAACTAGCCAAGCTCCGTGGCGAAACACTTGAATCTTAAATAGTTATATAAAACTGACTGCTTTTGTATCTGCTGTTATTTTCCTACCGCTATGGAAACGCACATCCTCACCATTTCCTTCCGCGATTGCGCCGCCACCTACGGCCTGAGTGAGCACGACTTGCGCGAGTTTGTAGAGCTCGGATTGCTACACCAAGCCGAAGCGCCTGATACACTGCAAGTTGAGCCTGAACACCTAGCCCGGCTGGTACGCTTGCATCAGGACCTAAGCATTAATAAAGAAGGCATTGACGTGATTCTGTCGATGCGCCAGCGCCTACTGGACTTGCAGGAAGAATTGATGCGGCAACGCGCCCGTGCGCTACAACTGGAGCGTGTGCTCCGAGGCATGGGGCCAATCTTCGATGCCGACGACTGGATTTAGCAACTAGTTGATTTATTGAACATTACACCCAATCTACAGCCAGGGCCAGCAGGGCACCGATGAGAGTGGCCACTAGCTTGCGCACGTTGAGGTGGTGGTCGGGGCTGGTTTCGAAGAGAATGGTGGTGGAAACGTGCAGGAAGTTGCCGGCTACCAAACCCAGCAACGCCGCGTACCAACCGTTGCTGAGCAGCTCGTCCAGTACTACGTAGTTGCTCACGATGATGCCGGCGGGCGCCGCCAGCGCAAACAGCACCAAATACGGCAAGGCCCGCCAGAAGCTGTTGAGCCGCATCAGCAACGCGGCCATAAGCGCAAAAGCGGCCGGGATGTGGTGCAGCGCTATACCGGCCGTGATGGCGTAGAAATTCTGCCCGACGCCTTCCGTTTCGGGGTTGCGCACCAAGATGCTGCCCTCAAAAAAAGAGTGAATCACGAGCGCCGACAGCAGCAGGTAGGGCACGCGGCCAGCGTGATGGGTTTGGTGGTGAATGTGGCCGTGCTCAACTCCTTGGGAGAACACCTCCAGCAGCAGCTGCCCGAAAAAGCCCGCCAACACAAAATAGCCTACCCGATGCGTGTTGTGTGGCGTCAGGGTAAGGGCTTCGGGCAGCAAATGCGTGATGGTCAGCGTGAAAAGATACGCTCCGCTAAACGCAAGCAGCGGCTTCATCCAGGTGGTGCGCGCTGTGGGCACAAGCCGGGTCAGCCAGCCCGCACCCAGCACCGTGGAAAACAGCATCAGCACAGAAAGCCACATAGGAGTTGTATATCTTAAGCGGGCAGGCACCTCACTTGTAAATAATTGATTATAAGTAACATACTTCTGCTAACAGCAAAGGGCGCTGTGAGCGCCCTTTGCTGTTAAACCTTGATAGTCAAAGCGTTACCTGCGACTTTACGGTTACCTTCTCGCCACCTTCAGAGCGAGTCGGAGGAGGTACTTGGCTTGTAAGCAGGGTTGCGTACGAGTTCCATCTCACAGACAGGGCACTTGCCGGGCTTGTTGCTTTCGCTGCCCTCGCACCCCATGGGGCACACGTAAGCCAACACGGGCTTCGCGACGGGCTGGCTCGCCTCCTGCTTGGCAGCAGACGAAACGCTGGTCTTCTCGGCAAGCGGTTGGTTGTTGCACCCCGCCAAAGCAGTAGCCGCCGCCAGCAATACGCCCGCGACGGCCGGTTTACAGTTTGCCAACATCACGGCTGCGCGAGGTGCTTAACGCTGAACTTCGTGGCCGCTGGCGGTGGTGTCCTCCTGGCTTGGCTTAGCGTTCTTGCTGGCCTCCTGCTCGTTAGCAGTACGGGCCTGATCGGCCGTGGGTAAGGCTTGCTTTTCGAGGGTTGCGTGGGAGCTGATGGGCTCGGCAATGGCACCGCCCTTGGCTTGATTCGGCGCGGCTTCGGTGTGCTGGTCGAAGTTGTCGCTCGAACGCGTACCCGGCGCTACCTGATCTACGGATACTTTGTTTTCCGGACGCCAATCCGAAGGTTCAGCGCTGCATGCATTCAGCGCAAGAGCGGCTACCGCCAGCGCAGAGAACAAAAGATTTTTATTCATATAAAGCGAAGAAAAAAGAAGCAGGAGTAAATGAATACCGGTTCGGCCGACCAAGGGTTACGCCGAAGCGGGGCCGTTGCCGAGCCCGGTCGCGGCGGGCAGCAGGTTTTTGCGCCGCAGCATGGAGTCGAACAGCTTGATGTCGTTAGGCGAGTTGAAGATCTTGAGGGGCAGCTGCAAAAACATCGGCGTCTCAAAGGTACGCGCCACCCACAAACGCCAGCCTTTGAGCTCGGCCGGCATTTCGGGGGCTTGCAACCACAGCAGGTAGCCTTCGGCGTCGCGCTTGGCTTTACCGATCATGTTCCAGGGCAGGGCACGGCCTTCGCGCTCGTTGAGGCGCATCACAATTTGCTTAGCATCAATCTCATAGCTAAAGCGTTCAAACAGCGCCTTGCTTTGCTCCATCTGCGTCACGCCCGTGATCTGGGCCGAGCGCAACAGCACGTAAAGCAGCGTCAGCAGGGCCGCTAAGGCCAGCCACCACCACGAATGCCAAATTACGGCGGGCAACAGCCCGATGGCAAACGGAATCAGAGCGTACCACCATTCCTTGCGCCACACCTGGGCCATGGCCAACTTGGTGTAGGTGTTGGTGTCGAGCTGGCTTTTTTTGGTCCGGATGGCAAGTGGCGAAGCCCCTTGCGCCTGACGGAAACCACGTTGATTGGGTTGATTCATGTTGCGGTAGTGTCAAATGCTCAAATGACGAAGTAGCTAATCTATCAGCAGTTTTTCAACTATCTAATAATCAACGAATTGCATTCGCATTCAACGAGTTAATATGCTTTAAGGCTGATGTCTAGAATAGTGGCGGAGTGCGTGAGGGCGCCTACGGAAATGAAGTCTACGCCGGTAGCGGCTACTTCGGCGATGGTCTGCTCCGTAATTCCGCCGGAAGCCTCGGTTTGGTAGCGACCACCAATGAGCCTGACGGCTTCCCGCATTTGCGCGGGCCGCATGTTGTCGAGCATGATGCGGTACACGCCGCCGGTTTCCAGCACTTGCTGCACTTCGGCCAGCGAGCGGGTTTCTACCTCAATGGGCAGATCGCGGCCGGTGCGCTTCAGGTACGCATGCGTGGCTTCAATGGCCTGCCGAATGCCGCCGGCATAATCCACATGATTGTCTTTGAGCATGATCATGTCAAAGAGCCCGTAGCGATGGTTGACGCCGCCGCCGATCACCACGGCCCACTTTTCGCACAACCGAAAATTGGGCGTCGTTTTGCGGGTGTCGAGCAGTTTGGCTTTGGTACCGGCCAGCAAAGTTGTCAGATAGGCAGTGTAAGTGGCAATGCCGCTCATCCGTTGCATGCAGTTGAGTACCAAGCGCTCGGCCGTCAGAATGCTGCGGGCAGGTCCTTCCACAATGAAGGCTACGTCGCCGTGTTTGACGGGAGCACCATCGGTCAGCAGCAGCTCCATACGCAACGCCGGATCCACTTCCCGAAAGATGAGGCGAGCCAACTGCACACCGGCCAGAATACCCTCGCCTTTGACCAATAATTTGGCGCGATTTCGGGCGTTGGCCGGGATGGCAGCCAGCGAAGAATGGTCGCCGTCGCCCACATCTTCGGTCAGCGCCGTGCGGATAAACGTTGAAAGAGCTTCCGGAGTGAGGTAAGGGGCGTTTTGCACGGTACAAAAATAGAAAAAGGCCCCGACATGCGCCGGGGCCTTTTTAGTATTCGCTAACGAAGTGGCGGGTCACTCCTTGGTAAACTCGATGTTGTCGATCTTGAAGGTGCCGCTTTCCGATTTCATCTTGACGAACACGCGGTAAGAACCGCTCTTGCCGTTATACTTTCCGATGGCGTAGGGGATGCCCCCGTTGCTGGCCCCTTGGTGGATGTATTCAAACCCGTTGGGAGCGTTCTTGGCGAAGAAATCCTTCATCACGAACTCGGCCTGCGTAGGACTGTAGCTTTGCTTGTCACCATCAAAGCCCAGCTCCACGGTGGCGCTGAAGAATTGGGCCAGCTCATGCGAAGAGCCGGTGCGAATAGCGTCGCGAACGGGTCCGAAGGCCTCACCCTGCGCGTAGCCAGCGATGGAGAGCAGCGCCAGACAGGTAATGACCAAGGCCCGATATAAGTTGCGTTTCATACTAGAGTAAAGAATGCATCATGCAATACGCTAAAACTATGCCAACAGGGCACTACGTATAAAATATCTCCTGCGTTGGCCCTGATCAGACCAAGATAAGAAAATAGACACGTTACGCGCCCTGCCCTTATCTTTGTGGTATGAATAAACAGGTATTGTTAGTGATTCTGGACGGATGGGGCTTGGCGCAGAACAAAGAGGTCTCCGCCATTGACAAAGCCCAAACCCCCTTCGTTAACTCGCTGTTTCAGCGCTTCCCGCACAGCAAGTTGCAAGCTTCGGGCGAAGCCGTGGGGTTGCCGGAAGGCCAGATGGGCAATTCTGAGGTTGGCCACATGAACATTGGGGCCGGCCGCGTGGTGTACCAGGATTTGGTGCGCATCAACAAAGCCATTCGCGAGCGCAAACTAGGCGGCATTCCCGCCTTGGCCAATGCCTTCGAATACGCCCGCACAAACGCTAAAAACCTGCATTTCATAGGGCTACTATCGGATGGCGGCGTGCATTCGCACATCGAACACCTGAAAGCCCTGTGCACCTTGGCGCACGATGCCGACGTGCACAAGGTGTTTATTCATGCCTTCACCGACGGTCGCGATACCGATCCCAAGGCCGGTGTCAACTACGTCAACGACTTGGAGCAGCACCTGGAGCGCGCTGGGGGCAAAATCGCTTCCATTGTGGGCCGTTATTACGCCATGGACCGCGACAACCGCTGGGAACGGGTGAAAATCGCCTACGACCTGCTGGTGAATGGCAAAGGCACGCCCTCGCAAAACCTGATTCAGTCGATGCTCGACTCGTACAAGGAGGGTGTAACGGACGAATTCCTGAAGCCCATCGTGAAAGTGGGTGCCGACGGACAGCCTTTGGCGACTATTCAGGAGGGCGACGTGGTGATCTGCTTTAACTTCCGCACCGACCGCGGCCGCGAAATCACGCAGGCCCTCACGCAGCAGGATTTTCACGCCTTCAACATGCACCGGCTGAACCTGCATTACCTCACCATGACCAATTACGACGCCACTTTTACGGGCGTCACCCCGATTTTCGACAAGGATAACCTCGATAACACGCTGGGGCAGATACTGGAGGCCAACCACAAAAAGCAGATCCGCATCGCCGAAACCGAGAAGTACCCACACGTTACGTTCTTCTTCTCCGGTGGCCGTGAAGTGGAATTTGACGGTGAAACCCGCATCATGCGGCCTTCGCCTAAGGTGGCAACTTACGATTTGCAGCCCGAAATGAGCGCGAAAGACCTCCGCGACGCGCTTGTGCCGGAGTTGCAAGCCAAGTCGGCCGACTTCGTCGTGCTCAACTTTGCCAACCCGGATATGGTAGGCCATACCGGTGTATTCGAGGCTGTAGTAAAGGCCGTGGAAACCGTGGACGCTTGCGCCAAAGATGTAGTAGAGGCCGCCCTAGCCAGCGATTATGCCTGCATCGTCATCGCCGACCACGGCAACGCCGACATGATGATCAACCCGGATGGCACGCCCAACACAGCACACACTACTAACTTGGTTCCCTGCATTTTAGCTGACAACAACTACCACGGCACGTTGTCGGATGGAAAGCTGGGCGACATTGCCCCGACCGTGTTGGCGCTCATGGGCATTCCGCAACCGGCCGATATGACGGGAAATTCGCTGTTGCAGCCCACCGAGCAAGCTGTTCCGAGTCCCGTTGCGAATGCGTAGCTTTTGGCTGGTAGCAGGCTGGGGGCTGCTAATCACCGCGTGCGGTTCCGATGAGCAAGCGCAACCTCAGCAAACCGCGGCGCACAGCACGCAATATTTCGACGTCAAAGGCTTTCTTGATGCCCAAGCGCAGCTGCTGAACCGGCAAAATCCGGCTGTGGAGAAGAAGGTAAATCTACGCGACGGAAAGCTGGAAACCACTCGCGTGCCCCACGTAGACTGGACTAAGGAGTTGCAAATCTTCTACCAGGCCGACATCAACAAGCCGGCTCTGCGCGGTGCGTACGCCATCGAATCAGCCCCCACGAATGGCCAACGCGCTTACGTCCGCAAGCCGGGGATTGAGAATACCGTTGAAAATCTGACAGTTACCGCCGATGGCGATCAAGTACGCGAGCTCACAGCGCGGCTTGTTCAAAACAACCCGCTGTTCTATTCGGAGAAGAAGCTGTATTTGCACACCACCAATGGCGTCCTCAGCGACTACCGCGTCGAAGGCTTGCAAAAGCTGGTAATGTTCGATACGCTCCGCTACTCAGCTGCGATGCACATCATCAAGTAACTATTTGATTGTCAAATAGTTACTTGATGATCTTATATTTCTGATGGACCAGCACCTTTTAGAGCCTAGTCTACGTAAGGCTCCACCTTTACCGTGCTGATTTTGCTGCCGCTGTAGGTCACGGAGATGTAGTTGGTGCGTTCGGTGTCGCCGATGCGCAGGTTCTGGCAACTCGTTGACTTCCTGCGCGATACTACTGTAATCCCGCTCTGCAAGTGCCGGCCGTAGGTCGGCTGAAAATTGGTAATAAAGGCGTGGCGTAACAGGTCCTTGTCGGGGGCTCGGTAATACTCGAACCGGTTGCCTTGGTGCCGCAGCACAATAATGGTGTCGACCTGGCCCCGCTCGTGCACGTTGGCAAACGGCTTGCGCACCACAATGATAGCGCCCGCTTGCAGCAACTCGTCAATCGTCGGCTCGGCGCCGAAAGGCTGTCCGGCCAACGAGTCGTCGGTAATCACACAGATGCTTCGGTTGGCCAGCGGCACCGGCACGGCGGGTGCCAAGTGATGCTGGATTGGCCTCGGGCTTGGTTTTGTACTGTGAGCCGGCTTTTCGTCGGAACTCACCGCGGCCATCAACCCTGCACACAATGCAGCCGCCGTGGTCAACTTGGAAGACGAAAAGAGAACAAAGGCTAACATAGGGAGACTCTCAACGAGAGTATTTTCTGCCTCTTACGGTAAATTTTTCATTTCGCCACCTCCGCAAGTATAATTTTTTCAATGTCCGGAGGTAGTTAAGCAGTGATTCACGATTGGCCCATCAGCGTGGCCATCACCCAGCGGCGCGAGGCATGATTGCGGTGCTCTCCCAAATAAATTCCCTGCCAAGTCCCCAGTGCCAACTGCCCATTGCTCACCGGAATGGTGACGGAAGTCCCCAGCAATGCCGCTTTCAGATGTGCGGGCATGTCATCGGGGCCTTCTTGGGTATGACGAAAGTACGGAGCGTTTTCGGGAGCTACGCGGTTAAAGTATTTTTCAAAGTCGTGACGTACAGTAGGATCGGCGTTTTCGTTGATGCTCAAGCTGGCCGACGTATGCTGAATGAAAAAGTGGACAGTACCCACTTTTACTTGCTCTAGCTCGGGCAGCTCAGCCGTTAACAGATCAGTAACCAAGTGAAAGCCGCGGCGCACAGCCGGTAAGCGCAAACGTCGTTGAACCCAGATCATGGTTCGCAATTAGGGGTTCAGTCGCTCGTAAGCGCCGAGGTCGGGAGAAGAAGGATCGCGCGCTACATTGAGCAGGTCGCGCGACACAAAAGGAGTAGCGTATCTCTTATTGCTGGCAGGTGAAAGGGTATCTAACTGATAATCAAATTTATCTGAGTAACCTACACCGGCCGGGCGTTTAAATTTCGGATAGTTGCTTTCGTTATTGGACTGATTGGGCAGTTGATATTCTTTATAAAGATCCGTCCTAATTAGATTATTAACAAGATTTCGTTGAATATTTCCTGGTTTAAATTTAAATAAAAGTTCGTCCTTCAGGAGCAAGCCGTTCGCAAACGTATTGCCCCAGACAATAGAGTTGCGAATGTCCACGACAGTGGGCTGCCTAGCCGCTTGCGGCGTGGCAAAATCATCGGTGAAGGCCATGGAAGGCGAGTCGCGCTTAAACGAGGGCGTGAAATTGGCTACGGTGCAGAAATTCATACCAAACAAGCCACTGCCAATACTGAGTACCGCGTACTCCCCACAATTCGTTATTAGACAATTAGTTAAGCTAAAGTCGCCGGAAAAGCTCAGGATGCCGCCGCCCGTGAAGTTCTGGCCGCCGCTGGCAAACGTAAGCGCTGCCCCCGATATGTTTTTAATGACCGTATTTTCGACCGTCACGCGGGGCCGCGGTTGCAGGTTTTGGGGGTTGTATACCAAGAGTCCGAAAGACGCATTTTTGATTTCGGCATACCGCACCACGTTGTCGTGGCTGCTGGCGTCGAACTGGATTCCGCGCCATTGACCCGGAATCTCGTTGTAAAATGGCTCTAGACGGTCGGCTGCGAAGCGCACGATGTTCCGGTCGGTCGCCTTCACCGTAGCTGTACCGGGGTTGAAATTGGCATTTACCAGCAACCGTCCCTGCACCACAATCGCGGAGTTGGCGTGCGAATAAACGCGGGTGCCCGGCTCAATGGTCAGCGTACAATTGGGGCCGACCAGCACACTGTTGTAAATGACGTGGGGCTTGTCGTTGCGCCATACGGCATCGCAAGGCAAAGTCTCACCGTCGTGAAAATATGCGTTCTGCCCATAAGCTATCAACCTGACACTCTGCTCGTTACCGTTCGTGCGAAACCGTACCTGATCTTCGATCAGAAAAGGCTTGCCGTCGCCGGCAGTAGGATCGATAGCGGCCCGCACCAATACCAATACGCTGTCCTTGCCCCGGATCTCAACGTTGCTGGCTCCAACTCCGGCTTCACCGTTGAGGGTCAAAGTATAAGGCGAATTGGCCGGCGTGCCCAGCGAAATCTGCTCCACCTTCACGGCGCGGGCATTGCGGTTATACACCCACAACCGTTTCGTGACCGTGCCCTTTTGCACAAACACCGTATCGAACTTCACGGTGTCGGAGGAAAACTCCAGCTTGGCCGATGCGCTCGTCGTGATGACATCTTCCTTCGGCTCGCAGCCCACTAACAACGAGCTGATGCACAGAAAAATAGACAGAACGGGCAGCAGCAAGCGCATAGGATTCATAAAAAACGTCTGTCATCCTAATGAAGGAAGGATGACAGACGCATGAGACAGGTTTCTATAACCTATTAACTTTCAAATACTTACACAACGCCTTCTTTCAGCTTTTCGGCGCTTTCGGCGATGCGGAGCTGCTCAACAAACTCGTCGATGTTGCCGTCCATTACGCTGGATAAGTTGTAGACGGTCAGGCCGATGCGGTGGTCCGTTACGCGGCCTTGGGGGTAGTTGTACGTACGGATCTTATCAGAACGGTCGCCGCCGCCGATCATGCTCTTGCGAGCAGCGCCTTCGGCTTCGTTTTTCTTGGCCAACTCAATCTCGTAAATGCGCGAGCGCAGTACCTGCAGGGCCTTGTCGAAGTTTTTGAGCTGCGATTTCTGGTCCTGGCACTGAGCAACGAGGCCGGTTGGGATGTGGGTAAGGCGCACGGCCGAATACGTCGTGTTAACGGACTGACCACCAGGGCCCGATGACATGAATAGGTCCTTTCGGATGTCGTTCATATCCAGCTCGATGTCGAGTTCTTCTGCCTCTGGCATTACCACAATAGAAGCCACCGAAGTGTGAATGCGGCCCTGCGTTTCGGTAGCCGGTACGCGCTGCACACGGTGCACACCCGATTCGAATTTGAGCTTGCCGTACACGTCTTCGCCTTTCAGCGAGAGCACGATTTCTTTGTAGCCACCCGAGGTGCCTTCCGTGGCGTCGATCAGGTCCATGCGCAGGCCCTGCTTTTCGGCGTAGCGCATGTACATACGCTGCAAGTCGCCAGCAAAAATCGCCGCCTCGTCGCCGCCAGCGCCCGCCCGGATTTCCATGATCACGTCCTTCGAGTCATTCGGATCTTTCGGGATGAGCAAGTCTTTGATCACGCTTTCCAAGCGATCTTGCTCGGGCAGAAGCTCATCGAGCTCCGCCTTCGCCATTTCGCGGAAATCTTCGTCTTTCTCCGTTGAGATGACTTCCCGAGCGTTCTCAATGTTGGAGAGCACCTGCTGATAGTTGCGGTACTCCGTCACGATTTTGCCGAGGTCCTTATATTCTTTGTTGAGGGCCTTGTAGCGTTTCATATCGCTCATAGCTTCGGGCTGCATGAGTTGTTGACTCACGTCCTCGTAGCGCTGGCTAATGGCCTCCAGTTTGTCTAGCATCTTGCCTGTGGGAAATTGTATTTGCTGGTGCAAAGGTACTGAAAACAAACACGTCCGAGAAGGCTCTGCGTTCCCGATTGCCTCGTTTGCAGGGCAGCTTATTTGACTTGGCTGCTAGGATGCCTCGAAAGTTTTACTACTTTGCAGCATCTAGCCCGCGCGTATATGCCTCAGCAGCTTGCTATTCGCTATTTCACCCGCGCTCTGACTGTCATTACAACAGTCACATGGATGGTCATTACCCGGTAACAGGGCTGCCCACTCCACCTTCTCCTTTTTCAACCCCAGAGTTTGCAGCCCCTCACCGGTAAAATCCGATACTGGATTTTTACTGAGCGAGCGGGCCTTTATGTGTTCTACTCACTTCACTTGTATGCAGGTTTTGAAATTCGGCGGCACCTCGGTAGCCAACGCAGAGAACATCAACAAAGCAATCGACATCATCGCAACCGCTGCCCAGCGTGGGCCGACCATTGTAATCGTCTCGGCGCTAGGCGGCGTCACCGATGCTCTGATTGAGGCCAGCCAACGGGCCGCGGCCGGCGACGAAACTTACCGAGAACACCTGCAAGCCATTGAACAACGCCACCTCGACACGGTGAAGGCCCTCGTTCCGGTGGCCAACCAAAGTGCGGTGCTGAGTGCCATAAAACGGCGCTGCAACGAGCTGGATGCTATCTGCGACAGCGTATTTGCCTTGGGCGAACTCTCGCCGCGCACCCAAGATCGCGTGATGAGCTTTGGCGAGCTGATGTCGTCGCAGATGGTGGCCGCCCGCGTGCAGGCAGCTTCGTTGCGCTGCCAGTGGCTAGATTCCCGCGAGCTGATCCGCACCAACTCAAGATTTGGGGCGGCGGAAGTCGACTTTGCCGTTACCAACCAGCAAATCAAGAACTTAATCACGGAGTCAGAGCAGCAGGTGTACTTGGTACCGGGCTTTATTGCGGCCGACGCGCAAGGTGCCACTACTACCCTAGGCCGCGGCGGCTCCGACTACAGTGCCGCCATTTTCGCCGGGGCCGTGCATGCCGACGTGCTGGAAATCTGGACGGATGTGAGCGGCATGATGACGGCCGATCCGCGCCTGGTAACCAGCGCCAAAGCCATCCCGCACATCTCCTACAAAGAAGCGATGGAGCTGTCGCACTTCGGGGCAAAGGTCTTATATCCGCCTACTATTCAGCCGGTTATGCAGCTGGGCATTCCATTGTGGATCAAGAATACCTTCGCCCCCGCCGACCACGGCACCCTGATCGAGGTAGACTCACCGCCCAACCATACCATTGTGCGCGGCATTTCGAGCATTGGCAGCATCGCCCTACTCAACCTCGAGGGCAGCGGCATGGTGGGCATTCCGGGTTTTTCGAAGCGGCTGTTTGGCGCGCTGGCGCAGGAGCGCATCAACGTGATTCTGATCACCCAAAGCTCGTCGGAACATTCCATTTCGGTGGCCGTCAGCAGCACCGACGCGCCACGCGCCAAAACCGCTGTGGATGAGGAGTTTGCCTATGAGATTGCGAGCAATAAAGTCGAGCCGCTTCGACTGGAAACCGGCCTAGCCATTGTCGCGCTTGTAGGCGAGAACATGAAGGACCATCCCGGCGTCAGCGGGCGGATGTTTGGCGCGCTCGGTCATAACGGCGTGAATATCAGAGCAATAGCCCAGGGATCATCGGAGAAGAACATTTCCACAGTTATCCAGTCGCACGACGTTCGCAAAGCCATCAACGTACTGCACGAGGCCTTCTTCCAAACCGAGTACAAGCAGGTCAACCTCTTTATCGTGGGCGCGGGCAACGTGGGCAGCAAGCTATTAGGCCAACTAGCTCAGCAGCAAGACTATCTCTTGGAAAAACTGCGCTTGCAGCTGCGGGTGATCGCCGTTGCCAACAGCAAAAAGTACGTCATCAACGACGAAGGCCTCGACCTCAATACTTGGCAAGAAGAATTGCAGGAAGGCGAACCCATGGAGCTGACGCAGCTTGTGGCCAACATCCAGGCCCGCAACCTTCGCAATGCTGTGTTTGTGGACATTACGGCCAGCGCCCAAGTGGCCGAGTGCTACGCGGCTTTGCTGGAAAAGAGTATTTCGGTAGTGGCATGCAACAAGGTAGCCTGTTCGTCGGCGTACGCCAACTATGCGAATCTCAAGTCGTTAGCGCGCGAATTCAACGCTAATTTCCTCTTCGAGACCAACGTGGGCGCGGGTTTGCCCATCATCGGAACGCTCAACGACTTGCTACGCAGCGGCGACGTAGTGAACCGCATTCAGGCGGTGCTGTCGGGGACGCTCAACTACGTATTCAACCATTACGACGGCACCAGCTCCTTTGCTTCCGTGGTGCAACGGGCTCAGGATGAAGGCTATACCGAACCCGATCCGCGCCTCGACCTGAGCGGCACCGATGTGATGCGAAAAATTCTGATTCTGGCCCGTGAAGCGGGCGTAGTGATGGAGATGGACGACATCACGAACGATTCTTTTCTGCCCGCGTCGTGCATGGAAGGCGACGTAGCGGCCTTTTACGAGCAGCTGGCCGTGCACGAAGCGCACTTCCGCCAACTCTACGAGCAGGCAGCGGCGGCGGGCAAAAAGCTCAAGTTTGTGGCTCGCTACGAAAACGACAAAGCGGCCGTGGGCTTGCAGCAGGTGGGGCCGGAGCACGACTTTTTCACCTTGCAGGGCAAAGACAACGTGGTGCTTTTCTACACCAACCGCTACGTTGAGCAGCCGCTGGTGGTGAAAGGGGCCGGCGCCGGGGCCGACGTTACGGCGTCGGGGGTATTTGCCGATATGATTCGGGCGGCGCGGGTGTAATTACCAAGTCCGCCTGCAATCCATAACTGATTCTACATCAAGCATATATGAATTCAGTAACCGTTCTTGCGCCTGCTACCGTTGCCAACGTAGTGTGCGGCTTCGATGTGCTGGGCTTTGCGCTGGGCGCGCCCTACGACACCATGACCCTGCGCCTTACCTCGCAACCGGGCGTCGTCATCATCAACAAAGACGACTACAACCTGCCCACCGAACCCCGGCGCAACGTGGCCGGGGCGGCGCTGTTGGCGTTGTTGCGGGCGGTGTCCGAGCCCATTGGGTTTGAGGTTGAAATCGCGAAAGCCATCAAACCCGGCAGCGGCATCGGGTCGAGCGCGGCGAGTGCGGCCGGCGCCGTAGTAGGCGCTAATGCCTTGCTGGACAATCGGTTCACCCAAGCCGAGCTGGTAGAGTTTGCCACGTACGGCGAAGAGGTAGCCTCGGGCGTGCGGCACGCCGACAACATTGCGCCTTGCATTTACGGCGGCGTTACCCTGATTCGCTCCACGGAGCCGCTCGACATTATTCCCATTCCCGCCCCGCCGTTGTACGTGACCGTGGTGCACCCCCAAATCGAAGTAAAAACGTCCGATGCTCGCGAAATTCTGAAAAAGCAAGTGCCGCTCAAGGATGCCATCCGGCAGTGGGGCAACGTAGGGGGCCTGATTGCGGGTCTGATGAAAGGCGATTACGCGCTTATCGGGCGATCGTTGGAAGACGTGATCATCGAGCCGGTGCGCAGCATTCTCATTCCGGGCTTTGCCGAAGTAAAACGGGCTAGTCAGGAAGCCGGCGCGCTTGGCGGCGGCATTTCGGGTTCGGGTCCTTCCATTTTCATGCTCAGCCAGCACGAAACCACCGCCCGCCAAGTAGAAGCCGTCATGCAAAGCGTTTACCACGGGCTCGGCATTGATTTTCATACGTACGTGAGCACCATCAACCTCGAAGGGGTGCGCGTAATGCCCGTGGAAACAGAAATTAACATCCCTACATAATTACTTGATAATCAATATATTATAAATCACAACTATCTTAATTTCACTTCTCTTCTTTTGCCTTTCCATGCTTTATTACAGTCTTAATCACCAAGCGCCGGTCGTCGATTTTCGGGAAGCTACGATTGCCGGGCAGGCGCCCGATGGTGGTCTGTATTTCCCGGAAGCCATTCCGAAATTCTCGGCTTCGTTTCTTAACACCCTGAAAGAGAAGGACAAAGCCACCTTGGCTTTTGACATGATCCGGCCTTATGTTGGGGCCGCCATTCCGGAGGAAGCCTTGCACGCCATCTGCACGGAAGCGGTAAACTTCGACTTTCCGCTGGTGCCCGTCGGTGAGCGCAGTACGGTGCTGGAGCTGTTTCACGGCCCGACGCTGGCGTTTAAGGACGTGGGCGCCCGCTTTATGAGCCGCTGCCTGGGCTACTTTTCGCGGCACGGCAGCCGCCACGTTACGGTGCTGGTCGCCACTTCCGGCGATACCGGCGGAGCGGTCGCCAACGGGTTTTTGGGAGTCGAAGGCGTGGATGTTGTGATCCTGTATCCGTCGGGCAAAGTCAGCTCAGTGCAGGAGCTGCAACTAACGACGCTGGGCCAGAACATCACGGCGCTGGAAGTGCAGGGCACCTTCGACGACTGCCAACGCATGGTTAAGCAAGCCTTTGCTGATCAAGAACTTACCAGCCGGCTATTTCTTACCTCAGCCAACTCCATCAACGTGGCGCGGTGGCTGCCGCAGCAGTTTTATTACGGCTACGCCTTGCAGCAATGGTCGCACGCCGAGCCGCCGGTGGTGGCGGTACCAAGCGGCAACTTCGGCAACCTCTGCGCGGGGTTGCTGGCGTACGTGTCGGGCTTGCCGATCCGCCATTTTGTGGCCGCCTGCAATGCCAACGATGCGGTGCCCGCTTATCTGTTGAGCGGCACGTTTGCCCCCAAAGCCGCAATCGCCACCATTTCCAATGCCATGGACGTGGGCAATCCCAGTAATTTCACGCGCATTCTGGAGTTGTTCCAACGTGATTATGAGCACGTTAAGAGTAGCATCACGGGCTATACCATCAGCGACGACACCACTGCCGATACCATCCGGCAGGTACACGCCGGGCACGGTTACCTGCTTGACCCGCACGGGGCGGTGGCCTATCAGGCCTTGCAGCAGTACCTAGCGCAACACCCCAACGAGCGGGGGATTTTCTTGGAAACGGCTCATCCGGTGAAGTTTTACGACGTGGTAGAGCCCCTTATCCAAGGCAAAATACCGTTGCCTCCGGCCGTGGCTGAACTCCTGCCCAAGCCCAAGAAAAGCCATGTAATGCAAGCCGACTATACTACGTTAAAAGACTATCTAGTAAGCAGATAGCCAGAGGCACAAAGTACTCGCAGCGCGTCCCGCCGTAACCGTATACCTTCGAGCGTTGTTAGGCAACCGGATTCGGTCGTAACCCTTCAGTTTGTATGCGTCGTCTTGTTTGTGCCGCCGGGGTCGCGGCCTTTTTCTTAGCCGCGTTGCCGGCCTGTCGTCCTGATCAGATTCAGCATCTGAAAGACAGCAAACGCATTGGCATTGAGGCCGAAAACTGGGTGGTCAAACGCATTATGCCCGCCGATTTGCTGCACGCCACCCGCTGGGCCGGCGACTCCCTGACCCTTTCGGCCGACCGCGAACTGCACCGACTGCTTGCCGAGCGGCTTGCGCACGGCGGCGTAGCGGCTGCTCTACCCTACTGCCGCCCCGAAACGTACGCGTCCACCGATTCGCTGGCGCATGTTCTGAAGGCTACTGCCCAGCGCGTTAGCAACAAACCGCGCAATCCGCAACACCAGCCGGCAACGCAACTTGTTGCTAGTCAAAATGATACCATGCGCAATATTGCTCGTCCATCGGCTGAGGTATTCACCTACCAGCGGCCCATTGTGCTGGACGATGCACTTTGCCTGCGCTGCCACGGTGAGGTTGGCAAAGACATTGCCGATGCCGATTACGCGCTCATCAAGAAAGCCTATCCGGCCGACCAAGCCATTGGCTATCAGCGAGGTGCGGTGATGGGTGCGTGGCAAGTGCGCTTTGCCCGCAACGGTGTGGCGGAGTTTTACACCATGAAAACGCGCAAAGTACCCAAGCCGCATAAGCTGTTTTGAGGGTAAGCGCGGAAGACAGTATGCAGGACGAGCATCCTCGCATAAGCACCTTATTATAAGCGCTTTACAACCAAGACCCATTAACCCGTAACCTTGGAGCGGCATTATCGGTTTGGCATCACATGAGTGATACTCTTGTTTCTTCTGCTCCCGTTGTGATCATTGGTGCTGGTTTGGCGGGCTTGGCCTGCGCCACCTACCTACACCGCGCCGGCCGGCCGGTGCTCGTTTTGGATGCGGCCGACGCAGTAGGCGGACGCGTTCGCACCGACGTTACACCGGAGGGCTTTCGCCTTGACCGCGGCTTTCAGGTGCTGCTGACGCGCTACCCGGAGGTGCAGCGCCTGCTCGATTATGGCGCCGCCGACCTGCGGGCTTTTCGCTCCGGGGCGGTCATTCAATTGGCCGATGGGCAGCAAACCACCCTGCAAAACCCACTGCAACGGCCCACGGCCGCGTTTACGGCGCTCGCCTCGCGCATTGGTACGCTCGCTGATAAGTTGCGGATTCTCAGCCTAGTACAGCACGTAAGCAAGTACACGCCCGAACAATTGCTCAACCGCGAGGCGACCGACACGCTCACCTTTTTGCGGCGCTACGGCTGGAGCGAGCAGATCATTGATTCGTTCTTCCGGCCCTTTTTTGGCGGAGTGTTTCTGGATCGGTCGTTGGGTACGGCTAGCAATTTCTTCGAGTTTGTCTTTCAGCAATTTCTGCAAGGCGAAGCTGTGATTCCGGCGCTGGGTATGCAGCAGATTCCGGAGCAATTGGCCCAGCGATTACCTGCCGGCTCGGTGCGGCTGAATACGGCAGCCGAGGCCATTGAAGCCAACACAGTGCAGCTAGCAACTGGCGAAACCCTGGAAGCCTCCGCCGTGGTAGTTGCTGTCGATGGGGAAGCTGCCCGTCAGCTTTTGCCACCCTTAGCCCACGCCGAAGCGCTGGCGTGGCGGCGCACCACCTGCACATATTTTGCTGCCGAAAGCTCGCCAGGTCAGGGCGATCGGTTGCTGCGCCTGAATGCGAAGCCCAATGCGCTGGCGCACAATGTGAGCTTTCCCAGCGATGTGGCACCGGCCTACGCGCCTGCGGGCCGCACGCTTGTTTCCGTTAGCACCCACGGCGAGCATGGCCTCGACGAGCGAACCCTGACGGCACGTTTGCAGCAAGAGCTTACGGACTGGTTTGGGCCGCAAGCAACTCAGTGGCAACATCTTCGTACGTACCATCTTCCTTATGCCCTGCCTGTATATTCGGCAGGACAGCCCGTGCGTCAGCCGCTTCGCCTCACCGATACTCTCTACCGCTGTGGCGATCACACGGCTTATCCTTCGCAAAACGCAGCCTTAGCCACCGGGCGCGAAGTGGCGGAAATGCTCCTTGCTGGTTAGGTGGCCAAACCTGCTTCTGATACACTTCGCCCCCGTGCCCATGCTGAGTGAGGCTGGGAAATGCAAGGCGACTGCGCTGCTTAATTTCTGCATGATCGTCGTGTTTAGTGAGGGCAACATAAGCCACTGCGTTAGCCGCAACAGATCTTAAACATAAAAGCCAGCCCTCGATACGAAGGCTGGCTTTTTTACTATTCGGCTGAGCGCGATTATTTCGCGTCGCTGCCTTCTTTGTGCTTGATCTTAATCTTTTTGCCATCCTCGTCTTTGGCCTTGCGCTTCATCTTTTTGTCGCCCAATTCGGCAGCATCCGCAGCGGCGGCAGCGGGAGCGGCAGGAGTAGCAGCGGCCGCTGGGGCTGGAGCAGCCACCCGATTTCCATCGGCATCCATTTCGACTACCTCATAGCCCAACTCGCCGAGGCCGGGGAAAGCTTTCGCCCGGTCGCCGACCACGACGATGTACATGCTGTTGGCAGGCAAGTACTTCTGCGCCGACGTTTTGACATCTTCCTTCGTCAGGTTTTGCAGGATGGTTTGCTGCTGTTGCACAAAATCCCGGGGCAGGTTGTATTCTACGATGCGACCCAAGAAGTTCGCCTTCTGTTGGCCGGTCTCGTATTTCAAGGCATCGCTCTGACCCACAGCGGTTTTCAGAAAAGCAACCTCTTCGTCCGTAACCCCATTCGGGTAGTTCTGAATTTCGGTCATGAACTCCTTTACCGCGGGTGCCGTAGCATCGGCGCGCACGCCGGCTTGCGCCGTGAAGGGTCCCACGTAGCGCGTACCACCGAAGTATGAGTAGGCGCCGTACGAATAGCCTTTTTGCTCGCGCAGGTTGAGGTTGATGTGGCTGTTAAAGTCGCCGCCCAGCATGTAGTTCGCCAAATACGCACGGTAGTATTCGCCGGTCGCGTCATAAGGCAGGGCTAGGTAGCCGACGCGGATTTCCGACTGCGCGGCTCCATCCTTGTTCACGAAGTAGATCCGCGTTTTGTCTGGCTGAACGGCCGGATTCACTGTGGGCAGTGCCACCGATTTTTTCTCCCAGCTTTTCAGGAAGGTCAGCTTGGGCATTACGTCCTTCTGCTCGACGTCGCCCACTACCACCAGATACGACACGTTGGGCGCGTAATTCTGCTGGTAAAATTGCTTTACGTCGTCAAGCGTGATGCTTTGCACCGACGCTGCAGTGCCGCTCGTGGGCACGCTCATGATGTCGTTGGCGCCGTAGAGCAAGCGGGCGTAAGTTTTATTGGCAACCGTCACTGGCTGAGTGTTTTGCGCCGCAATGCCTTCCAGCGTTTGCTTTTTGAGGCGAGCAAAATCAGCCTCGTCGAAGCGCGGATGCAACAGGCGCTCCTGCAGCAGCGCCATGGTCTTGTCGAGATTTTTGGTCAACGACTGCACATACACCGTCGTGTTATCGTTGCCCAAGCTCACCTGAATGGTGCTGCCCAGCTTGTTAAGCGCGGCCGTAAACTCCTCGCCCGTGTATTTCTGTGAGCTCTCGTTGAGCATAGAAGCCGCAAGGGCCGCGACGCCGACTTTTGCAGGGTTTTGCTGCTCCAGCCGATGCCCGCCGCCCATGCTCAGCAACAGGGTTACGGATGGGATTTCGCTGTTGCGGGCCCCGATAACCTTCAGACCGTTAGGCAGTTCCTCTTGCCAGTAAGCTGGCACTTTCACCACCGGATTAGCACCCGACTTAGGCCGCTGGGTACGGTCGAAGTTGTCCTTGGCCTTCACATAGGTTAGGCCTTTGTACTCGTCGGCAGGCGCTTTAAAGCCTGCTTTCGATACCTCAAAGTTGTTGGGATGCGCCGCGGCAACGGGCGTACCGGCCTTAGGCACCACGCTTACGATTACCGCATGCTTGCCTTTAATATATTGATTATAAACGCGTTGCACATCGGCCTTGGTCAGGGCTTGTAACTTGCGCATCTCTTCCGGCAGACGGTTGGGGTTGCCCGTAAACGCTTGAAATTCTGCCAGTTGCGAAGCTTTACCGCTTACACTGGCCAGCCGGTTAATCATACTGGCCTCGCGGCTGGCTTTGAAGCGCTGTACATCGTCGTCGGTGATGCCGCGTTTTTCCAGCTCTACGAACGTCTTCCGAATTACGGCTTCGGTGCTATCAAGCTGCTGACCGGGTACGTTGAAAGTCGAAATTGTGAATTCGCCGCCCAGTTCCGAGGTCGGGTGGCTGGCCGAAGCCTGCACGGCTTTTTGGTTCTTAATCAGGTTCTTATACAACAACGACGTTTTGCCGCGCCCAATGATGTCAGCCAACGCATCCAGAGCGACTTCGTCGGGGTGGTACTGTGGCACGGTCGGGAACACCAGTTGCAGCATCGGGAAGCGGATGTTGTCTTGGTAGCTCACGTAACGGTCCGAAGCCAGCTTGGGCTCCGCTACTTTCATGTCCGCTACAGCCGGACCGCGCTTGATGGAGCCGAAGTACTTCTCCACCAGTTTCACCACCTCGGCCGGCTTCACGTCGCCGCCGACGGTCAAGGTGGCGTTGTTGGGGCCGTACCAGCGCAGGAAGAAGTTCTTCAGATCGTCCACGTTCGAGCGATCCAGGTCTTCCAACGAGCCAATCACCGACCACGAGTACGGATGCGCATACGGGTACAGCGCCCGATCCTTGAGTTCGTCGGCCAAGCCATACGGGCGGTTGTCCACGCTCTGGCCGCGTTCGTTCTTTACCGTAGCGCGCTGAATCTCAAATTTTTGCTGGGTAACGGCGTCGAGCAAGAAGCCCATGCGGTCGGCTTCCAGCCACAAGGCAGTTTCGAGCTGGTTGCTGGGCAGGGTTTCAAAATAGTTGGTGCGGTCGCGGTTCGTCGAACCGTTCATGCTACCACCCGCGGCGCTGATAATCTTGGGGTGTTCACCACTTTTCACGTGATCCGAGCCCTGAAACATCATGTGCTCAAAAAAGTGGGCAAAACCGGATTTGCCAATTGTTTCGCGCGCCGAGCCAACGTGGTAGGTCACGTCGACGTGCACCAACGGGTCGCTGTGGTCTTCGGCCACGAGCAGCGTCAGGCCGTTGGGCAGCACGTACTTCTCGTACGGGATCACCAGCTCCGAACCTTTGCGGGTTACTTTTTCCACCAGACGAGTGCCGCCGGTAGAATTGGTGGTGGCCATGGCCGGTTTGGCCGGGGCTTTTTGCTGGGCTTGGGCGGCTGGCGACAAGGCCAAAGCCGAGCCAAGTCCGAGCAAAATAAAGGGCTTGCAGATCATAAAAAGGGTAGTTGTGTCTAATTCCTACGTTAAGGTACAGGATACAAACACACGTGCTTTGTGCGAGTAGTATATTATTTAGATACTATTTACTTCAGAGGGCAAAAGACAATTTATACCCACCAACTCAAGCCACACAAATAACTCATATACAAGTAGTTATAAACAAAAAGGCCCGCCTCCAACTGGAGACGGGCCTTTGCAATGAGGAAGTAGCAGACCGCTATTTGGCTTCGCCAGCCTTTTCCTTCACCTTGATTTTCTTACCGTCTTCTGTCTTGGCTTTGCGCTTCGACTTTTTGGTTTCGACGGGCGCAGGCGCAGGTTCGGCAGCGGCGGCCGGAGCAGCGGCTACGGCAGGCGTCAGGCGGTTGCCGTCAGCATCCAACTCAACTACTTCGTAGCCAAGCTGTTGCACTTCAGGCAAATACTTTTTGTCGCCAACCACTACAATGTACATATGGTCGGCGGGCAGGTATTTCTGCGCCGACGTTTTGACATCTTCCTTCGTCAGGTTTTTCAAGATGGTGCTCTGCTGTTGCACGTAGTTCTTGTCGAGGTCGTACTCGAGCAGGCGCGCCAGGAAGGCAGCTTTCTGCTGGCCCGTTTCGTAACGCAACGCATCACTCTGACCCACAGAGGCTTGCAGGAATTGTAGTTCTTCGTCAGTGATGCCGTTGCGGTAGTTCTCGATCTCCTTCATGAACTCCTTTACCGAAGCCGCCGTAGCATCGGCGCGCACGCCGGCCGAGGCCGTGAAAGGCCCCACAAAACGCGAGCCCGAATAGCCCGAGCGAGCGCCGTAGGTATAGCCTTTGTCTTCGCGCAGGTTGAGGTTGATGCGCGAGTTGAAAGCACCGCCCAGGATATAGTTGGCGAGGTAAGCGCGGTAATAATCTCCAGTCGCGTCATAAGGCAGGGCCAGGTAGCCGACGCGGATTTCCGACTGCGCCGCCCCGTCCTTGTTCACGAAGTAGATCCGCGTTTTGTCCGGCTGCTGGGTTTTGGGGCTGGCGGGCAGGTTTACGCCTTGTTGCAGCCAGCCTTTCAGGAAGCCCATCTGCGCTTCCGCCGTCTTCTGATCGACGTCACCGACCACCGTCAGGTAGCTCACGTTGGGGGCGTAGTTCTGCTGATAAAACTTCTTCACGTCGTCGAGCGTGATGCTGCGCACGCTGGCGCTGGTGCCGCTTACCGGCGTGCTCATGATGTCGAGGCCGCCGTAGAGCAAACGCGAATACGTATTGTCGGCAATGACTACCGGCTGCGTCACCTGGTTGGCAATGCCTTCCAAGGTTTGCTTCTTAAGGCGGTCAAAATCAGCCTGGTCGAAGCGTGGGTGCAGCAAGCGCTCCTGCAACAACGCCATCGTAGCCGGCAGGTTTTTGGTCAGCGTTTGCACGTACACCGTTGTGTTTTCGTTGCCGGCGCTCACCTGAATGGCACTGCCCAGCTTGTCGAGGGCGGCGCTAAATTGTTCGCTGGTGTATTTCTGCGAGCCTTCGTTGAGCATGGCCGCCGTGAGCGCAGCGATGCCCGCCTTGTCGCGGTCGTTTTGCTCGAGGCGGTGGCCACCACGAATGGTCAGCAGCATGGTAACCGTCGGGATTTCCGCGTTGCGCGTGCCCATAATGCGCAGCTTGTTCTCAAACTGGTCCTGCCACACAGCGGGCACCTGCACCACTGGGTTGGTACCGGCTTTGGGCTGCGTGCCGCGGTCGAACGTGTCCTTGGCCTTCACATAAGTCAGGCCGGCGTACTCGTCTTTCGGTGCCTGGTAGCCATCCTTCGACACTTGGTAGTTGTCGGCGTGGGCAACCAGCGTGGGAGCATTTTTGGGCACCACGCTCAGGATCACGGCGTGCTTGCCTTTAATATATTGATTGTAAACACGTTGCACATCGGCTTTGGTCAGCGAACCCAACTGCTGCACGTCGATAGGCAAGCGATTAGGATTACCAGTGAACGTCTGATTAGCAGCCAATTGCGAAACCTTGCCACTCACGCTCGACAGGCTGTTGACCAAGTCGGCTTCGCGGCTGGCTTTGAAGCGCGCCAAGGCATCGTCGGAAACGCCGGTACGCTCAAACTCCGCCAGCGATTTGCGCACGAGCACTTCGGTGCTGTCGAGGCCTTTGCCGGGGAAGCTGCGGGCTGTGATGGTAAACTGGCCAGCCAACTCGGTAGTCTGGTTGTAGGCCTGCGCCAGAACGGCTTTCTGGTTCTTTACTAAGTTCTTGTATAGCAATGAGTTACGTCCCGAGCCAATAATTTCGGCCAACGCGTCGAGGGCTACTTCATCGGGGTGGTTTTGCGGCACCGACGGGAACACCAGTTGCAACATCGGGAAGCGGATGTTGTCTTGGTAGCTCACATAACGATCCGAGGCCAGCTTGGGCGCGGGCAGCTTCATGTTCTGCACGGCCGGGCCCCGATTGATCGGGCCGAAGTATTTCTCTGCTAGGCGTACTACATCAGCCGGTTTCACGTCGCCGCCGACGGTCAGGGTGGCGTTGTTGGGGCCATACCAGCGCAGGAAGAAGTTCTTCAGATCGTCCACGTTCGAGCGGTCCAAATCTTCCAGATAGCCGATGGTCATCCACGAATACGGGTGGCCGTACGGATACAACGCTTTCGATACGTTCTCGCCGGCCAGGCCGTAGGGACGGTTGTCGTAGTTCTGGCCGCGCTCGTTTTTGACGGTAGAGCGCTGAACTTCAAATTTTTGCTGGGTAACGGCATCGAGCAGAAAGCCCATGCGGTCGGCTTCCAGCCACAAGGCTGTTTCGAGCTGGTTGGCCGGTACGGTTTCGTAGTAGTTGGTGCGGTCGCGGTTGGTCGAGCCGTTCAAAGTGCCGCCGGCGGCCGTAACCAGCTTGAAATGCTGCTCATCGGCTACGTGGTCGGAGCCCTGGAACATCATGTGCTCGAAGAAGTGAGCGAAACCCGACTTACCGATTTGCTCCCGCGCCGAGCCCACGTGGTAGGTCACGTCGACGTGCACCAGCGGGTCGCTGTGGTCTTCGGTTACAACGACCGTCAGGCCGTTGGGCAACACGTATTTTTCGTACGGAATAACCAGCTCCGAACCCTTGCGGGTTACTTTTTCCACTAAGCGCGCACCGCCGGCGGTAGCTTTGGCGGGTACGATTACGGTTTTGGGTTTGGTCTTGGCAGCAGTGGTTTTTTGCTGCGCCAGCATTGGGTGCAGCGAGAGCGAGAGGCCCAGGCCCAACAGCCAGAGTCGTTTTTGCGTCATAAATACACGAAAAGCAAAAGATGAAGATGTGATTCGGTCGTAACGTACCGCACAACATCGCCAATAGACGGATGCATTCCCCTACGGACGCACGCCGCCCGTTATTTTTTTGCTTTCTGCAATTTGCTTCTGGAGATAGCGGAAAATAAAAAAGTGCAACCACCTAATAATAAGGCAGTTGCACTTTTAAAAATTTAGTAACCGGTTGGTTATGGAATTACTTCAAACGCCAGGAATTGCGTAATCTGGGAGCTGCCGAAATTGTCGTCGGAAACCAGCACCAGCGAGTAGTGGCCGTTGCCCAATTTCGGGCCGAAAGTCATGCCTTCGAGGTTGTCGACGCGCTTGATGCCGGTGGAGGCCACGTCCAGCACGAGGCGCTTGCTTACTGGCGTGTAAATAGCTGTTTTTAAGCTGTTTACACGCGATATATCGGTGGCCCCGTCCAGATCAACTTCGTAGATTTTAACCACGTAATCCGGCGTCGCTCCCACGGCGAAAGAACGCTCCATGACCAGCATTTTCGTTTCCGACATGGCTACCATTTCTACCACTCCGTTCAGCCGGAACTGATCGGCGGGAATGGGGGCCGCGTGCACGGCATCCAGCTTGTAGGCATACTGCGCTACCGGCTGATGCGTCATTTTGTCGTACTTGATCAGGCGGATGGGCGAACCGGCCACGCCGAAATCGGCGCGCGGCCCGTCCTCATACACAGGCTCTTCATTGGCCGTAAAGACATAGCGGCTATTGGGCACGACTGAGACACCTTCAAACGAGCCGTTGGAACGCGTGCCGTTTTCGGTAGACTGTATTTTAAACAGAGAAGGCAGTGCAAAGGAGGCGACAAAGGTGCCGTCGAGGTTGGCCTCGTACAGAAAAGGATCGGTGAGCACTGCCGGCGTAACCGTCACATTACGAATGCCTTCGCTCGACCAGATGAGGTGCGACGTAGCGGGGTCGTAGGCAAGGCCCTCGGGGTCGATAGCGCTGTAGCGATCAGCGGCTGTATTGGGGTAAAGGCTGCCGTCGGGCCGCTTGAAGGTGGTGACGCCCGTAAAATTCACGTTCGTAAACTGCGTCTGGTCAAAATCTATGTCAGCAGTGTAGTAACGCACTGGTTGGAAAGCACTTGCATCATCGCACATGATGTAGTATTTGTCCTTATCGGGGCGGTAGTCGATGCTCGAAAGCCCACCTATCGTGGTATTGTTGTAGTCCTGCTTGAAAGGCACAATCTTTTCGCCGATGAACCGCAACGACGAAACGTGCGTGGGCATCTTGTCGGGGCCATGCATAACCGGACCATCCTTTTTGCAGCCGGCCAGCAAGGCTGCGGTAGCGAACAGGCAACTTGCGACTGCCGTTGGGGAGAATTTGATCATAACGGAAGAGTTATATAGGTGAGAGTTTGGGATGGAACGGCAAAATTCGGTAATAGTTGAGGCGACTATGGTTACGGCAACGTTATATTTTTTCTCCTGAAGATACTATATCTGTTCGCGGCCCCTAAGATATTCATTTACCGGAATTTTCAGTGTGCCGCATTTTCCACACCTTGAGCTGTTGATCAGCTTTTTGCTCGCTCACTGCCTTTCTCTTTCTCACTCTCGTTCTGCCGCCCATGAGACTACCCTATTCTTTGCTATTTGGTAACGCTTTGCTGTTGAGCCTATTAGCGGGATGCCAAAGCAAATCGTCCTCTACCGCGACCACCACCGACGACACTGACGCGGCCACCGATTCAATCGCGATTGCTGCGCCCCCGGATGGCATTACCGCCGCCAGCATTGCCGAGCACATCAAAGTATTGTCGTCCAATGAGTTCCAGGGCCGCAAACCCTTTACGCCGGGCGAGGCGAAAACCACGGCGTATCTGGCTGATGAATTCAAAAAGCTTGGCCTGAAGCCCGGCCCCAACGGCAGCTACTTTCAGGATGTACCGCTGGTAGAAATCACGGGTATGCCCGCCCCGACCATGACCGTCGCCGGGCAGGGCAAAAGCCTAACGCTGAACTACAAAACGGATTACGTGGCCTTCACCGAGCAAGAGAAGCCGGTGGTGGCGGTGCAAAATTCGCCCCTGGTGTTTGCCGGCTACGGGGTGGTGGCGCCCGAGTACGGCTGGGACGACTACGCCGGGCGGGACGTGCGGGGCAAAACCGTGGTCGTGCTGGTCAACGACCCGGGCAACGCGGGCGCGGACTCGACCGTGTTCAAAGGCCAGGCCATGACCTACTACGGCCGCTGGACCTACAAGTACGAGGAGGCCGCCCGCCACGGCGCCGCCGGCCTGCTCATCGTCCACGACACCAAGCCCGCGGCCTATCCTTGGTCGGTAGTGCAAAGCAGCTGGTCGGGCGCGAAGCTCTACCCCCAAACGCCGGATAAAGGCGCCAGCAAGTGTGCCCTGGAAGGCTGGGTCACGCTGGACGCGGCTAAGCGCCTGTTTGCCGCCGCCGGCCAGAACTACGAGGAAGCCTACGCCGCCGCCAATAAGAAGGGCTTTAAGCCGCGGCCTTTAAACCTAACGGTCAGTACGTCAATACGTAACAAAATCCGGCGGACGGCTTCTAAAAACGTGGTGGCAGTGTTGCCGGGTACTACCCGCGCCGACGAATACATTGTGTATACCGCACACTGGGACCACTTGGGCATCGGGCCAGCCGTAAACGGCGACTCGATTTATAACGGCGCCGTTGATAACGCCAGCGGTTGCGCGGCTCTGCTCGACATCGCCAAAGCCTTCACGCAGGCCAAGACGAAACCCGGCCGCACCATTGTGTTTCTGGCCGTGACCGGCGAAGAGCAGGGTTTGCTGGGCTCGGCTTATTACGCAGCGCATCCGCTCTACCCGCTGGCCAAAACCGTGGCCGACCTGAACATGGATGCGCTTTCGGTAAACGGCCCCATGAAAGACCTGACGGTGATCGGCTACGGCCAGTCGGAGCTGGACGACTACGCCCGCGCCGCGGCCAAAGAGCAAGGCCGCTACATTCTGCCCGATCAAACGCCGGAGAAAGGCAGCTTCTTCCGCTCCGACCACTTCAGCTTTGCCCACGTAGGCGTGCCCGCCCTGGACGCCAACGGGCGGTTTGAGAGCCGCGCCAACGGCCGCGCCTTCACCAAAGAGCGCAGCGAAGACTACGAAGCACACCGCTATCACCAGCCCGCCGACGAATACGATCCGAAATGGGATTTGGGCGGCGTGGAACAAGATGCCCGCCTGTTGTTTCGGGTGGGGCAGCGCCTGGCCGGCGAAACTACCTTTCCGAAGTGGAAAACTGGCTCGGAGTTTAAAGCCATTCGGGAGAAAAGCTTGGGCGGCGTCTGAGCAGTTGCTAGTCTTGTGATGAACTAAAACCGCGCTTGCTGGCTGCAAGCGCGGTTTTTATTTGTTTTTGGGCTCATACAACTTTCATCTGCCTGAGCTATCTTTCAGTGTATGAACACATTAGCTTGAAGCTAGTCGGGCCGGTTTAATAAGATTACAGTCGTGTTTAAACTTAAATAACCGGTCAGCCGTTGCCTACCTCTGTACGTTGTTCGCCCCTATGCATTCGATTGACCTTACCTACGTCCGCCTCAACTACCGTCCCGATTTGGAGGTATTATTTGTGCGCTGGACGCAGCCGGTTGGTTCCGAAGAGCACCGGGCAGGCTACCACGCAGCCCTGGAGTTGGCCAAGACCACCGGGGTCATGCGCTGGCAAATTGATTTGCGCAGCCGCGGCCTGGCCTCGGCCGAAGATTTTGAGTGGGTGCTCACCACGTTTCGGGCTGATCTGTTGGCGAGTTTGGGCGGACGGCCTGCGCGCATCGCCTATCTGGTGGCGCCGTACCACCTGGAGCTGCTCAACGAACGGCTGCAAAAAGCAGAAGCCGCTCCGGAACAATCCCAATTACAACAGGTTCATTTTAAGACCTTTACGGGCGAGCAGAGCGCTCAGCAGTGGTTGAGCGATCCGGTCTTGCAGAACGTTTCTGCCGGCGCGCTTACCCCTCCGCCCACCGATAGCGGCGCTCTTTCCACTGAATAGGACCCGGCACCACGGTATACACCAGCACCGCCCCCGACATCAGGCACAGGTAAAGCTCATAGCCTAGCAGCACCGCCCACGATTCGCGGCGCCCGGCCTGCCGCAGCGTGATTTTCAAAAACACCATCTGACACAGCACTTTAGCACTGAACAGCACGGCGATGCTGCCGAGCGATAACAAGCCCGGCCAGAACACGGCCACGTAAAACAGCGCGTACAGGCCAAACAGCGCCGACAGTTGCCACGGCAGCCGCACGGCCCCCTTCATCCAGCGCTTGCGCTGCTGCAACAGGCACCGCACCGTAGGCTGCGGCACCGATACGCCCAGCACCCGCGGATCGAGGAGGTTGCGGTAGCCCCACCCCTGCGCGACAATCAGCGAAAACAGCTGCAAATCTTCTGTGACGGTGAAGGCCATGGCCTCGTAGCCGCCGATGGATTCGTAAGCGGCGCGCGTTACGAGCATGTTATTGCCGACAGCCGTTACGGGCAAGCCGTGGTCGGTGAGCAGGCGAATCACGCTCAGGCCAAACAGCCAGTCCAGCCCTTGCAAGCGTCCAAACAACGTAGTGTTGCAGGTCGTGACGCCGGTTACTACGCCTACGCCATCGGGAGCCGCGCCCAGCATGGTCTGAATCCAGTCGGGCGGCAGGGCCATGTCGGCGTCGGTGATGAAGAAATAATCGGCTGTGGCGGCGCGACACAGGTGGGCTAGGGCGTTGCTTTTGCCGCGAGCCGTGCCCAGCCGGTGCCTGACCGTGAGCAACCGAAACTGCGGCTTATCGGCAATGAAGCGCCGCACGACGCCGGCGGTGTTATCGGTAGAGGCATCGTCGGCGATGAGTATCTCCAGTTTATCAGTGGGATAGCGCAGCTGCGTCAACGATGCCAGGCACCGCTCGATTACGGCTTCTTCGTTGCGGGCCGCCACCAGAATGCTCACCCGCGGGCAATCTGACGATGCGACGATGACCGGCTTCGCGCGAACTAACCACCACAGCATCAGCGCGCAAACACTAAAAAAGAACCCGAAAAAGATAAAAGCTACTAGCATAGGCACCCGTGGATAACTAGGCGCCGCGTTGCTGCAACGAAGGCGCCAATGTTCCCAAGGCATACGCAGGAAAGACCGCTCGAGCTACCGGGTTAAATGCTGATTTACAAGCAATTGCGCCTGCGTATAAATGCGAAATATCAGTAAGGATACGTAGAGCGGCCGGGCGCCAAAAACACTAACTATCATAAGTGATTAATTATCAATTAATTACAAACGACCACAAAAAAGCCCAACCGCAGAGCGCAGTTGGGCTTTTTGGCAGTAAGCCAAGACGATTTACAGACGTGGGTCCGTTTGCAGAGGTGCGTCGTAGCCGGGTTCGGGCAAGGGCGGCGGACCGATGGGCAGGCGCGCATCACCTTCGTCGGAAACGCGCAGAGTGAGCAGCCCCGATAAGATCATTGAGCAGCCCCCAAACACGAGCGTGTACACTGATTGATCGTGGAATAGGTGCTTGGTAACCCAGCCCAAAATCAGACCGGCGACCACCTGCGGAATTACGATGAAGAAGTTGAACACACCCATGTAATAGCCCATCTTGTTGGCGGGCAGCGACCCAGCCAGCATAGCATAAGGCACCGAAAGAATGCTGGCCCAAGCAATGCCCACTCCCACCATCGATAGCAACAGGAAATTGGGATTCTGAATAAGATAGATGGAAATCAGGCCCAACCCACCGGCTATCAGGCAAAGCATGTGCGTGAACCGGCGGCTGGTGGCCCGAGCAATGAAGGGCAGCAACAGCGCAAACACCGCCGAAACGCCATTATATACAGCGAAGCAAACGCCCACCCAGTCGGCGCCTTCGTTGTAGAGCTTGGAAGTCGTGTCGGAAGTATGGTACACGTGCGCCGTAACGGCCTGCGTAGTGTATATCCAGAGCGAGAACAGCGCCAGCCACGAAAAGAACTGCACCACAGCCAGTTGGCGCATCGTTTGGGGCATCTGGAAGATTCCCATAAACGACTCGCGCAGCCCGTTGACAAAGCCGGCAGTCCGGCGTTTTTCCTCTTCAAAAGCGGCTAGGTCTTCGGGCGGATATTCTCGGGTGCGCAGTACCGTCCAGAGCACAGCCCCGAAAAAAGCCGCACCGCCCATATAGAACGCGTAGCGCACCGACGGAGGAATTTCGCCCGGCCCGGCCGTGTTGGGCACGTTCAGGTAATTGGTGAAAATGTAGGGCAGCATGGAGGCCACCACGGCACCGACGCCAATAAAAAAGGTCTGGGCAGCGAAACCCATCGTGCGCTGCTCATCGGGCAAAAGGTCACCGACCAAAGCTCGAAAAGGCTCCATCGAAATGTTGATGCTGGAATCCATGAGCCACAGCGTACCCACGGCCATCCAGAGGGCGGAGGCGTTGGGCATCAACAGCAGCGCCAGGGAAGCCAGAATGGCACCAACCGTAAAGAAGGGACGCCGCCGTCCGAACCGCGGGCTCCAGGTGCGGTCAGAAAGGTAGCCAATGATAGGTTGTACCAGCAAACCCGTGAGCGGAGCCGCGAGCCAAAAGAACGCCAGTTCATCGGGCTTGGCGCCCAACGTTTCGAAGATGCGGCTCACGTTGGCATTTTGCAGGGCAAAGCCGAACTGGATGCCCAGGAAGCCGAAGCTCATGTTCCAGATTTGCCAGAAACTCAGGCGGGGTTTGGGGCGGGTATCAGTAGGAGCCGCTACACTGGTTGCCATCGGGGGAATTTTGGGGTAAAGAACAGGACGAAAGAGCCACCGAATACGGACAAATTACCAAAATAACTAATTGATTATCAAATAGTTATGAGCACTAATTATCAGTAGCCGGAAGACACTTAAAGATAAGAAAAGTTACTGCTTCAGATTGATCTCGAAGACGTAGGCGCTCTGCGGGGCCAAGGTCAGGGTGAGGCCCTGGGTGGCGGGGGCATTGTTGAGCAGATCGGTGTAGGTGTACACTTTATCGGGGTTGAGCCCGGCGGCCTGCATCGCTTCCTTGGAAATGACCAAGGTGGGTTTTGACGTTTTGTCGCGGCTGAAATTGGCTACGATCAGCAGTTTCTGCTTGTCGGTGAAGCGCAGGTAGCTGTATACGTGCCGTTGATCGTATTGCTGGCCGAGGTTATTGGCATCCTGAAGCTCGTAGAAACGGCCGCGCCGGATGGCGTCGCTGGTAGCCGTGAGGTTGAGTAGGCGGCTGTAGAAGTCGCGCAGCTGCTTTTGCTCGGCGCTCAGGCGGCCGCCGTCGAATTTGCCACCGTTCATCCATTTCTGGTGTTCGGGCACGCCCCAATAATCGAAAATGGTGGTGCGGCCGTCTTCGCTGCTGAAGCCTTCGCTGCCGTGCGCCGGCTCGCCCACTTCCTGCCCAAAGTACAGCATCACCGGCCCTGAGCCCAGGGTAGCCGACACCGTCATGGCCGGAATGGCCGCCCGCGGGTCGCCCGCAAAGTCCTTAGAGGCAATGCGTTGCTCGTCGTGGTTTTCCAGAAAGCGCAGCATCCGCGAGCCAAACCCGCGGCTTTCCTGGCTCCAGACTTTTGTGATGTCGTCGGTGTTGCCTTCGCCGTGCATGAGGCGACGCAGGCCGTCGTAGAGGCCGACTTTGTCGTAGAGAAAATCAAATTTGCCCTCGGTGAGGTAGCGCTTGTACTCCTTGGGGTTGTAGGCTTCGCCCAGGAAAATGAGGTCGGGCTTCACCTTTTTCACCTCCGGAATTACCCAGGTCCAGAACTCGACGGGCACCATCTCGGCCATGTCGCAACGGAACCCATCGACGTTTTTGTTGGCCCAAAACACCAGAATGTCGCGCATCTTCTTCCACGTATCGGGCACGGGCGTGAGGTGCAATTGCCTGTTGTTCTGGTAGTCGACACCATAGTTGAGCTTGATGGTCTCGAACCAGTCGTCGACCGAAGGAGCCGCCGAAAACACGTCGTTGCCGGTTGCCTTGGCAGGCATCTCCTGGAACTTATGGTCTTCCCGTGGCCCTGCGCCCAGCCCGAGGGGGTTGTACTCCTTGGGCACCACGAAGGCTTGGCCGGGCAGGTAGTAGAAGTTGTTGTTGGGCGCGAAGGCCTTGGTTTTGTCGTCTTTCTCGCCCAAGTCTACCACGCCCGCGGGCTTGGCATCCGATTTATAGGTGCGGGCTACGTGGTTGGGAATGAAGTCGATAATGACCTTCAGGCCGTGGCTGTGGGTGCGCTTGACCAAGGCCTCAAACTCGGCCATGCGGTTGGGCACGTTCACGGCCAAGTCGGGGGCCACGTCGTAATAATCCTTGATGGCGTAGGGCGACCCGGCGCGGCCTTTCACCACATCGGCGTCGTCGAGGGCAATGCCGTGCTTGGTATAGTCGGTCATGGTGGCGTGCTCGATGACGCCCGTAAACCACACATGCGACGCGCCCAGCTTCTTGATCGCGAGCAAGGCCGTATCGGTGATGTCGTTAAACTTGCCTACACCGTTTTCGGCGAGGGTGCCGTAGTGCTTGTTGGTAGTGGCTTTGTTGCCAAACAGGCGCGTCATTAACTGATAGATAATCAGCTTATTATCTTGAGGCACTTCCTCGGTCGTATTAGGGTCCGCAAGGGAAATTGGCTCGGCCACAGGCGCGGAATTGGGGGAAGAAAAAGGAATTCTAAATGCAGCCAAAGCAAGCGCCAAGGCAGCCAACGGCAGTAGGACTTTCTTCATATCGACCGGTAAGATAACAGGTTACCGATTGCAAGGAGCCTATTTGCGATGATTGGCGCAGTGAATCCGAAACTGGGCAGCGGCGTTTCTTCCCGTTTCGGGCCTCAATAGTCCTGCGTCAGCGGGTGAATCATCAGCTCGTCGATCACTACGTGCGGGGGCGCTTCGAGTACATAGCGGACGGCCTGGGCAATGTCGGAGGGTTTGAGATGGGTTTTTTCGGCCTCGGGGCTACCGGGCTGAGCATCATTGAAATGCGTATCGACCAGACCCGGATAGATGCTGCTAACTTTCACGCCGAACGACCGCACTTCCTTGCGCAGGGCGCTCAGCAGGGCGTCCTGCGCATATTTGCTCGAACCATACACCGAGCCATGAGCGAAAGTACGCCGGGCCACATCCGACGTGATGCCTATAATATGGCCGCTGCCTTGCAATTTCAGGTGCGGCACTACGGCTTTGCACATCAGAAAAGTGCCCTTCACGTTCACGTCGAAAATACGGTCCCATTCGGTGGCCAGCACGTTTTCCAGCGTGTCGAAGCTGCCCACCCCCGCGTTGCACACCAGAATATCGAGGCGACCGAAGTGAAGTAGCGCTTCATCGACTACGTTTTGGGCATCGACTTCGTCGGCTACGTCGGCGGGCACGGCCAAGCCGTGGGTTTTGTGGGCTACTTCTTCCAGCTCGTCGGCGGAGCGGGCTACGCACACCACTTTGGCGCCTTGCATGGCCAGCAACAATGCCGTAGCCCGCCCAATGCCGCGGCTCGCCCCGGTAACGATGGCAACTTGATCGGTGATGTCTGTCATGGCAAGGAGTCGTTTCCCTAAAATACGCAACTGATGGGTTTTAAGGACTCAAATTCCCGTATTTATCCGCAGCATTTTCTCAGCTTCGACAACGACACAAAACAGACTATTCGCCAAAACGGCCGTTGCTAAGCTTGAATACTTAGCAACGGCCGTTTTTTTACAAGTTACTTACAAATAGCTACTTATGCAATTCCAATACCCAAGCCGTCTGACCCGGAATCTTAAAGGACTTCAGGCTGGAAACCGTTGCGCCGGTCACGACCTCTTGCGCCGAAGTGAACCCGTTGGTGCGCTCGGCAAACCGGGCACCATCGATGGTCTTTTCCTGCTTGTTGGAGTTCATCATTACCATCACGGTTTGGCCCTGGTCGTTGTAGCGGAAATAGGTGTACACCCCGTCGTTAGGGATGAACTGCATGAGTTTGCCGGTTTGCAGCACCGGGTGCGACTTGCGGTAGGTGCCGAGCTTGCTGACGTAGGTAAATGCCTCATTTTCTTGGGCGTTGCGGCCGGCAGCCGTGAACTTGTTGCTCTTGTCGCCGGAGAAGCCGCCGGGGAAGTCGGCGCGCACCAGGCCGTCGGGGTTTGAGAAATTTTTCATCAGAATCTCGGTGCCGTAGTAAAGCTGCGGGATGCCGCGAGTGGTCAGCAGCCAGGCAAAGCCCATCTTCAGGCGGTCCAGGTCTTCGCCAATCACCGAATAAATGCGGCTCATGTCGTGATTATCCATAAATACCACGTTGCGCGTGGCGTCCTCGTACATCCAGTCGCCCTGCAAGGCGTCATAAAGCCTGCTCACATTCGGGTTTTCTTTCCGGAGTGCATCTTGAATGGCGGCGTTAGACTGAAAATCGAGCACGCCCGGCAGGTTGGACTTGTAACCATTGACCGGCTGGAAAATGTTGCGGGCAAAGAAGGCTTGCTGGGCCGTGCTCCCAACCCAAGCTTCGCCAAACATATGCAACTGCGGATACTCATTGAGCAGTGCCGTGTTCCAGTCCATCAGAAACTTCGTGTCGGAGTACGGGTACGTATCGATGCGGTAGCCGTCGAGGCCCGTGTATTCTATCCACCAGATGAAGTTCTGGATGATGTAGTTGGCCACCAGCGGATTCGACTGGTTAAGGTCGGGCATGGTGGTGTCAAACCAGCCGTCATTGTAGAGCTTGCTGTCGTATTGCGCGCGGTAAGGATCGTTGAGGGCCTGCGAGTTGTAGTTGCTGCGCGTGAAGGTGGGCCACTGGTGCACCCAGTCTTTGGTCGGTGGGTCGAGTTGTAGGTAGTTATAGCTACCCATGTGGTTGAGCACCACATCATGGATTACTTTAAGTCCTTGTTGGTGAGCATGTTGCACAAATTGCACATACTCTTCGTTGGAGCCGTAGCGTGGGTCAACGGCGTAGTAGTCGGTGAGGGCGTAGCCGTGGTAGCTAGCCTTGGGCATATCGTTCTCGACCACCGGCGTGGGCCAGATGGCCGTTACGCCCATCGATTTCAGGTAATCGAAGTGATTCTCAATGCCCTTCAGGTCGCCGCCATGGCGGGCATACATCGAGTCGCGGGCAATGTGGTTGACGCGGGTGCCTTTTACTACGTCGTTCTTCGGGTCACCATTGGAGAAGCGGTCCGGCATCAGGAAGTAGATGAAGTCGCTGCTATTGATGCCCTGCACCCGGTTTTTGTCGGTACTGCGGGCACGCAATTCGTATTGGTAAGTCGTCTTTTTGGGCCCGCTGAAGGTCAGCGCGAGCTTGCCGGGCTTAGTGGCGGCGCTAACATTTAAGTTGATAACCAGATAGTTGGGATTGTCCAGCTTCTGGGTACCTTCTAAGGTTACGCCGGCATAGTTGAGGCTTACCTGACTGGCGCCAATGCCGGGGCCGTGTACCAAGAGTTGTAGCTTGGGGTTTTTCATGCCGACCCACCAAAATGTCGGGTCGATGCGGCTGATGCCGGCGGCTTTGTTTGCGGCAGCCACGCGGGCAGCGTTGGCTGCGAGGCCGGCCACTTGGGTTATTTGGGCGGCAACCGGTTCGGCGTGAGCCGCCGCCAGCAACGACGACAGCCCCAAGGCGAAGGCGGGGAAGAACTTCATGATCAGAAATCAGAGCGTGAAAACAAGGAGGAAAGGTAGGGCTGTTGGCAAGGACATGCAAAAAGGGCTGGAGAAGCCCAAGAGCTAAAAACTAGCTCCCCTCCTTTTTTAAGGAGGGGTTGGGGGTGGTAAAGACTAGAAGTAAAAACTAGAGCTAGTTGCCGTTCAACGGCTTTTACCACCCCCAACCCCTCCTTAAAAAAGGAGGGGGGCTTAGCACTAGCCTTAACGCAGAAAACACAAAAAGCCCGCTTCCTGTTAGGGAAGCGGGCTTTTTATAATATAGTTTCAAATACTTGACCTACTGCAACTTCGCCAACCACAACGAAGCATTCATGTGCAGCTTGGCGTGGCTAGCGATTTCCGTCCAGCCGGGGTAAACGGTGTTGCCGGGGCTGCCGGTGCCGTCGTCAGCGGGGGAGCTATCGCCGACTACCACCACGCGGCCGGTACCGAAGGTGCTGCTGGCACATAGCACGTTGGCATTGCCCTGCGTGGAAGTCGAGCGCCAGATCAGCGGCGTGGCCACCGTGGAATTGACGGTGATGGTAGCGCCGTTGCTGTATTTGATCTGCGTCACGGTGCCTTGCGAACCATTCAGGATGGCGTTGGTGCCGGTGCGCACGTTGCTGGACGTCTCGACGATGTTGTTCTTATCAATGCTGAAACCGAAAGGATTGGCTTGTACCGAGTTGGAGTTCATTAGGTCGTTCCAGATGGCGGGCGAATCGTAGCCGTCGTTGTTGCGGTCCGAAACGTCGTGGTCCGAGATCATAAACAAGCCGCCGCCGTTGCGCACAAAACTCAGGATGGCTGTTTTTTCAGCCGACGTAAACAAGGTATTGGGCTCGTCGATCACGAACACATTGTAGTTGGCCAAATCCTGCGGATTAGAAGTATTGCCATACGTAATGGCCGTGCCAACCGGCAGATTCTCAACCTGATGCCCTTGCTTTACCAACGCCACGCCCCACGAGGACAGCGCGCCCGTCCAGTAGGTTTCGGGGGTGGTGCTGGTGATGCCCGAAGCAGCCGGCGTGGGGTAGCGTGGTACCACGCCGTTGTCTACGTCGAGCACCCAATCGGCATTGCCGGCGGTTTCGGCGTGGGTGGCGTCAAACAAAAATTTCTTGCCCGTGCCGGTAGGTGGCGGCGTGGTACCGCCGTACTGCTCGACGGTGATGTTGTCGAGGTTGATGCGGTTGGTGCCCCCCGACGTTTTGCGAATTTGCAGCCGCACGCTGCCGGCCAAGTTCACGGTAAAGGAAGCCGTCTGGAGCGTAGTGCTGGAGCTGGTAATGGTGGAGCCAACTTTGGCGTAAGAGCTGCCGCTGTTGGTGGAAGCCCACAGTTCCCATTGGCTGCTCCCGTCGGTGCCGTACACGGCGTGTTGCACCGTCACGACGCCCACGCCGGCCGTGGTGTTAAAGTTCATGGTCAGCGTGCCGAGGTTGCGGACGCGGGCCGATTGCGTACCCGTTTTGTGGTCGGCAGTGGTATTACCGAGCAGGGCGTCGTCGAGGGTCCAGGAGCCGGAGCCGAGCGTCACGCTGCCCGCGGTGTACGCCGTTTTGGTGCCCGACTCAAACGTTTCGGGGAAGCCGGTAGCGCTTACATCGGCGGAGGCCGACACGGCCGTCGGGGTGGGCGAAACCATTTCCTGCTTGGCGCAGGACAACACGGAAAGGCTTAGCAACGAGGCCGCTAGCCAGCGAAAAGAAGTACGCATAAATTGGTTTGGTTGGTGAGGAAGGAATGGAGTTCAGTGTACGCAAGCAAAAGTAACGGGTGACGACTGCGCCTTTGCACAGTCCAATTTTATCATTTTATTACCAAATCAGCCGCATTTAGTACGCTACAAGATTTTGGCTATTTATCTGTAAATCTGACTCTTATGTTTTAGCCTAACCCTTTGCCTACGCGGGCCGTTTGTCAGGAATATTATTTCTGTATTCACTTCACTTTCTGCCTGTTATGGCTACTGATTCCAAAACTGCGGACACGCTCAACGAGCTTACCCTTTTCGTAAACGACCGCATCGAAGGCTACAAGCACGCGGCTACCGAAAGCACTGATCCGCAGCACAAAGCCTATTACCAAGAACTAGCCAACCAAAGCCAGCAATTTGCCAACGAGCTAAACGGCTTTGCCCGCAGTGCCGGCAGCGACGGCCAGACCGGCACCACGACCAAAGGCAAGCTGTACCGGGGCTGGATGGGTGCCAAGGCCCTCGTGACGGGCCGCGACGAAGTGGCCGTGCTCGAATCCAATATCTACGGCGAAGAATGGGCCCTGAAAGCTTACCAGGAAGCGCTCGCCGACTCGGATCTGACGGGCCCGGCCCGCCAAGCTGTGGAGCGCCAATACCAGATTTCGCAGCAGACCTACAGCAAGTTAAAAGCAATGAAGAGCGGCGCGTAACAAAAAAGGCCAGTTCTCGTCCTTGAAGCGGAGGCTGAACCTTAGGTTTGACCTCCGCTTTTTTTTCGCTCAGAATGTGCGGACATTGACGAGCCGTAGCGGACTCTGCTACAGCCTGATTTTTCAACTTCGACTTTTATCCCCTACATGGCATTTGACCTGAACATGTACCCTGTTGCCGAGAAATTCAAGACCTCGGCGGCTTATTTTTCAATGGAATTTGCGCTGGATCAGGCGCTTAAGACCTACTCCGGCGGCCTGGGCTTTCTGGCCGGCTCGCACATGCGGTCGGCTTACGAGCTAAAGCAGAACCTGGTGGGCATCGGCATTCTGTGGTCGTATGGCTATTACGACCAGGGCCGCAACGAAGACCAGACGATGCGGGCCGATTTTCGCCTCAAATCGTACTCCTTCCTGCAGGATACCGGCCTGACGTTCCCCATCATCATCCATGATGCGCCGGTGCTGGTGAAGGCGATGTACCTGGCCCCCGACACGTTCGGCACGGCCCCGATGTTTTTCCTGACCACCGACATTCCGGAAAACGACTACATCTCCCGCACCATTTCCCACCACCTCTACGACCCGGATACCGCAGCGCGCGTGGCACAGTCCATTCTGCTGGGCGTAGGCGGCGGCAAGCTGCTCGATCTGCTGGAGCGCAAGGTGGATGTCTACCACCTCAACGAAGGCCACGGCCTGCCGCTGGCGTTCTTCCTCTACGACAAGCACGGCCGGAACCTGGAGGAAGTAAAGAAGCGGTTGGTATTCACGACCCACACCCCCGAACTTGCTGGTAATGAAGAACATCCGATGAAGCTCCTGACGGACATGTCGTTTTTCGGCCCTGTTCCGGAAGAAGAAATCCGTCGGGTGGCCCAGGTCGAGAACAACACGCTCAACTACACGCTCACGGCGCTACGCTTCTCGCACATCTCCAACGGCGTATCGAAAGTGCACGGCGAAGTGGCCAACGAAATGTGGGGCCACTACAACGGCATTTGCCCCATCATCGCCATCACCAACTCGCAAAACGGCACTTACTGGCGCGACCGAAAGCTGCACGAAGCCCTAGCCGCCAACGACGACACCGCCCTGAAAGCCCGCAAGCGCGAGCTCAAGCAGGAGCTGTTCAAGATCGTGGCCGACCAGACCGGCAACTTGTTCGATCCGGAAGTGCTGACCGTAGTTTGGGCGCGGCGCTTTGCTGGCTACAAGCGCGCTGATCTGATTCTGAGACACTTCCAGCGTTTTCAAGAACTCATCAACAACGCCGACCGGCCGGTGCAGGTCATCTGGGCTGGCAAACCGTACCCCAAGGACTACGGCGCCATTGCTCTCTTCAACGACATCATCCGCAAAACCAAGCCGTTTAAGAACTGCGCCGTGCTCACGGGCTACGAGTTGGGGTTGTCGGCGGCCATGAAGAAGGGGGCGGACATCTGGCTGAACACGCCACGCTTCCCGCGCGAAGCGTCCGGCACCAGTGGCATGACGGCCGCCATGAACGGCTGCGTCAGCCTGAGCATCGCCGATGGTTGGGTACCGGAGTTTGTGCGCCACGGTGAAAACGGCTTTCTGATCCCATTAGCCAACGTGAACGAGCCCGAACCAGTGAAAGATGACATCGAAGCCACCGGTGTACTCGACGTGCTAGAGCAGGAAATTCTGCCACTTTACTACAGCCAGCCCCAGGATTTCCTGGAAATTGCCAAAACCGGCATGCTCGAAGTCGAGCCCGAATTCGAGTCGCACCGCATGGCGACGGAATACTACGAAAGAATGTACAACGCTTAAATAATAGCGCTCGGCTTTATTACATAAATACTTGACAATAAAGTATTTATGTAATAAAGCCGAGTTTTAATTTCACAAGCCGGAAACTAGCTACACAGCAGGTTTCCGGCTTGTGTGCTTTTGAGCAAAACGAATGCAAAAGCACCCTTCTTGACCTGGGCTTCGTATCGACTCAGCGAGTTAAGCGGCAGCCTCGTTTCGTTCGGCCACAATCGCGCACCGTTCGCACAGAATTTGGCGGTGTTCAGACAGACCGACAGCAGCACATAGCGGTGGCCAAACTATCTTACGTATCCGCTTGCCTTTATTTTATGTCCGCTTCCCTCTCTCTTTCGGCCTCTAAGGAGGACCTTCTTGCCGCTTTAATTCAGGCTGAGAACCGCATTCAACAGCTGGAATCGGCGCTGGCACAAGCCCCGGCAGCACAGACAAGCGCGTCGGCTGGCACCGATGCCCAGCTGGCGGAGCAGCGCAGCTTCTACGAAACTATTCTGGCCGAACTGCCCGTCGAGATAGTCGTTCTCGACGAGGCGCAGCGCTACCTCTACGCCAATCCGCACGCCGTAGCCGACCCGGCTGCCCGGCAATGGTTACTCGGCCACACCCTCACCGACTACTGCACACAGTACGGACACCCACTTGCATACGCCGAGCAGCGACAGGCAAAATTTACGCAGGCTCTGGGCAATCAGCAGTCTATTTCCTGGATTGAAGAAACCCCTTCCGAGGATGGCGCCCGCTACCACCAGCGCAACTTCAAGGTAATCCTTCACGCCGATGGCTCGCTCCGGATGATGCTGGGCTACGGCCTCGACGTAACAGAGCGCTATTTAGCCGAAGAAAAGCTCCGTCAAAGCGAGCTGCAACTACTTGAACAGCAAGAGTTTGCAAATCAGGTACTGGATACCAATCCCAGCATGATCTACGTGCGGGACGCCACGGGCCGCTTCACCTTCCAGAACCGCGGCATGAAGCAGCTGCGCGCACTGGGCGAGCGGCTGGAGGATTACGACCAGAGCTACCCGCAAGCATCGATACAGGCGCAGGAACGACAGATTTATGCCGCGGCCGAGTCGTACGTACGCGACACGCGCGAAGAAATTGTATCGGAAGATCCGTTCACGCTGCCCTCGGGCGAAGTGCTTTATTTTCAAACCGTTAGACGTCCCATCGAGCGCCCGGACGGGTCGGTGGAAGTGTTGGCGGTGAGCACGAATATCACCGCTCTGAAGCGGATTCAGGAAACCCTGCAACGCAGCGAAAAGCAGTACCGCGACCTGATGCACTACGCGCAGGCCCTGATCTGTACGCACGATCTCAACGGCAACGTGCTCTCCGTCAATCCGGCGTTGGCTACGTTGCTCAACCGGCCGGCCGAGGCAATTGTCGGGCGTAGCTTGGCGGCCACCATGCCCGCAGAAGACCAAGACGGCTTCGCGGAATATCTACAGCAAATCATTACTAACCAAGAGGTTACCGGACTCCAGCGCATCCTGCCCGATGGCAGCACTGAACTTCGGTACGTGCACTATCGCAACTACCTCGTTCAGGAAACCAATCACGCGCCGTACGTCCTTTCCCACGCCCACGACATCACGGAGCGCATTTTGGCCGAGAAAGAAATGAAGCGCGCCCGCTACGAAGCCGAAGCCACCGCCCGCGCCCGCGAAAACTTTCTGGCCAACATGAGCCACGAAATCCGGACGCCTATGAACGGCATTTTGGGCTATGCCAACTTGCTAGCCAAGAGTCAGTTAAGCCCAATACAGCAACAGCAGCTAAACGTTATTCGCTCGTCGGGGCAGCACTTGCTGGCCGTGCTCAACGATGTGCTCGACATGGCCAAGATCACGTCGGGCAAGCTGGAATTGGATCAAACGGCCTTCAACCTCTGCGATTCGATGGGACAAGCCGTGCAGCCGCTGGCGCTACAAGCTGCCGAAAAAGGCTTGGCCTTCTACGCAACGCCACTACGCCTAAGCTGCCCGCTGCCGTGGGTGGTCGGCGACCAATACCGTATCAATCAGATACTTATAAACTTGGTCGCGAACGCAGTCAAGTTCACGAAACAGGGCAGCATCACCGTGAAAGGACTGTTGCTGGCCGAGACCGATTCGCAGCTGACCGTACAGTTTAGCGTGGCCGATACCGGCATCGGCATCCCGGAAGACAAAAAAGCTCACATTTTCGAAGATTTCACCCAAGCCTACACCGATACCACCCGCAACTACGGCGGCACGGGCCTAGGACTGAGCATCAGCCGGGCGCTGGTGGCCCAAATGGGCGGCACGCTGCATCTGGAAAGCGAACTAGGCAAGGGCAGCACGTTTGCGTTTACACTTAGCCTGCCGCGCGCACCGCTGTCGGTGCCCGTAGAACGCCCGAAAAACACCGATACCACTCGGTTGGCGGGCAAGCGCGTGTTGCTGGTGGAAGACAACGAAATTAACCGCGATGTGGCCCGCTTATTTCTGGAAGACTGGGGCGTTCAGGTAGACGAGGCGGCCGATGGCAACTTGGCCGTGGCGTTGTTCAAGCATTATACCTACGACGTGGTGCTCATGGACATTCAGATGCCCGGCATGAATGGGTTGGAAACCACGGCCCACCTACGCCGCCACCCCGACCCGCGCCGGGCCGCCACGCCCATTCTGGCTCTTACCGCCAATGCCTTTCGGTCTGATAATGAGCAATATCTAGCGGCCGGCATGAACGATTGCCTGGCCAAACCTTTCGAGGAAGAAGACCTGTTCCAAAAGCTAGAGGCCCTACTAAATACCCCGCCGCCCGCCCCGCTATACGACCTAACGCATTTGCGCGAGTTGTCGCGCGGGCGGGAGGCGTTTGTGGCCAAGATTATCCGCTCGTTTCTCACCAATATTCCGGTGAGCCTCGAAGAATTGCGCGTGGCAGCAGAAGCCGGCTTGTGGCCCAAAGCGGCGGAGCTGCTGCATCACATCAAGCCCAACCTGCTGTCGTTGGGAATAGCCGGCGCGGAAGAGCCGCTTCAGCAGCTAGAGCGCTTGCGGCAGGCCAGTAACCCTAACCCGGCCGAAGCCGAACAGTTGCGCGCTATCGTGCTAAGCCTCATTGCGCACATCGAGCAAGTGTTACAGGCCTTGCCGCACGAGGTAACCGAGCAGGATTCGCAATCCATTCATTAAGAAGCACATATCCCCAAGTGATAGAAAAGCGCTTGAGGGCTATGCGCATGCGGCACCTTTGGCTTTGCTACCCAGAAAACGAGCTACTGGCTTGTAAGAGAGGCTCCAGCACCGCCCACACGTTGTTGGCCACGATCTTATAGCCTTCGGCGTTGGGATGCACGCCGTCGGGAAGGTTTAGGTCGCGGCGGCCGAGTACGCTTTGCAGCAGAAAAGGCACAAACGCCACTTGATTCTTTTCGGCGAGCGTGCGAAAAAGCGCCTTGAATTCGGCAGCATACCGGCCATATTGATGGCTGCCGAAAGCGCTGAGGTCGAACGGGAACTCCAACCCAACCAGCACAATCTGCGCGGCCGGATATTTTAGCTGCACCTGATCGAGGATGGCCTGCAGATTTTGGATGGTTTCGCGGACTGGGATGCCCCGCAAGCCGTCGTTGGCACCCAGCTCCAGTACAAACACATCGACGGGCTGGCGCTGCAACACACTGGCAATGCGCTGCCGGCCGCCGGCTGTGGTTTCTCCACTCACGCCGTAGTTGATGGCTTTGTACGGAAGCTCTAGGGAGTCGATGCGCTGCTGGAGCAACGTTGGGAAAGCCGCGCTGGCAGGCAAGCCATATCCGGCCGTAAGGCTGTCGCCAAAAAAGATAATATTCTGCATATGAGCAATTTATAGAGCCAGTTAACCCAGGCACACAGCTTATTTACAGCACTGACGGCGAGGTCGCAACGCCCTCATCTGCCCTGTAGAAAAGCCGCCCGGAACCGGTAGTTGCTACAAACGTGAGGCCGCAGGGGAAGTTGGACGCACAGCTTACTTGGTATTTTTCACAACCTTTTTCACCCGAAAAGGCTTTAGCTTTGTCGCCAGGTAAGAACTATTCTCATCTGCCTGCCCTTTTACCAGCTTCTTCACGTTTTCAAAGTTTTATGCCTGTTACAAAAGCAACCGACGCAGACTTCCGCCAGCTTCTCGCCGACAACGAGAAAGTAGTTGTGAAATACTACGCCGATTGGTGCGGCAACTGCCGCCTATTCTCGCCCAAATTCAAGCGTCTCTCCGAAACCGAGCAGTTTCAGAACATCGCCTTCCTCGACGTGAACGCCGAAACGAGCCCCGAGGCCCGCAAGCTGGCCAGCGTCACGACGCTGCCCTTCTTTGCCATCTTCAAACAAGGCGAGCTGGTAGAAACCGTTTCGGCCAGCAAGGAAGAGGCCGTTGTAAGCCTTATTTCTAACCTCAACTAAATCAAGAGGTTATGAAAATGCCCGCCATCAAGCGCCTCGTCGAGACGCAACCGCTGCCCGTGCTGGTAGCCGCCGAAGAAGCGCTGCTCGAGGAGCGCGAACCCTCTTTTGAAGTAGAAGGCGAAGACGAAGGCGAAAAGCTCACGCACGTGTTTGCCGCCATCTTCATCCTGAACCACATGCAGGACAATGGCTCCGAGTTTAAGGATGCCATGCGCGAGTTCACCAAAAAGGTGCGCGTTTCGCTCAACTAAACCGGCCTTGCCCAAAAGCCAAATGGCCGCTGTAACCTAAGTTGCAGCGGCCATTTTTGGTCACGAAGTTCAAGTAATTACGCCTTGGAGAAGTGCGCAGCCACGAGCTTAAAGCCTTCATCGGTGCAGATGCCGCGAATGTAATAGAGGTAGATGCTGCGAAATACCTCCGATAAATTGTAGCGCGAGGGCGGAAATATATCGGCGTTGAGCAGCAGATTTACTTGCTCCAGAATGATTTTGGTGACCAGCTCGATGTTGATGTCGCTGCGAAATTGCTTCTGCAAGATCCCGTCATTCAACAGGTTATGAATCTGCGGATACGAATACGTGGCCAAATGGTCCAGCATCATCGCCCACGTCTGGGGGTGATCTTGCTGGATTTCGGAATACAAGGTGCCGGGAATGTTCCGTAGCTCTTTGATGCCGTGTTGCAGCAGTAGCAAAATGCGCTCGACGGGACTGCCCGCCTTGGCAAACATGGCCGCATGCTCCCGCTTCTGCCGCTCCAGATCGTGCCGGGCCGCTTGGTCTACGAGGTCGTTTTTGTCCTGAAACATCTCGTAGAACGTGGCCGGCGAGATGCTCAATGAAGTGATGATCTGGTCTTCGGAGAGCGCACGCACACCATGCCGATGAAATAGCTGCTGAACCTCGTCCAGTAGCGTTGACTTTAAATTTGGTTGCATAGAGGGGTGGAAAGCGGCACTCAAAAAGCAAAAAAAAAGCAGGCTCTCCTACAAAAATTGCAATTCCCTTAGCCTACCAATCCCAACCCGAAAAAGAACAGGAGCTGCAACAAGTAGACGAAGGGCACCAGCGCGTTGCGCTTGACGAAATTGTTGCGGTTGAAATACACCTGCAAGATAAGCGCTACGCAAAACCACGCCTTGAAATTCTGAAGCGGGATCACGTTGAAATCCCAGGTCCAGAAGCCGTAGCGCACGGCCACTGGCTCGATGCACACGTCCATACCCACCATAAGCAGAGTAGCTACCACAGCCCGCACGAAGCCGGGCCCCGGCAGGTAACGCGCCAACACGCCCGTCATGTAGGTTAGCATCAGCCAGTTAAGCCCAATGAGCAGCGGCACGTTCAGCCATTTCAAACCCAGCACGTCGCCGTATTGGTAATGGCCAAAAATGATTCCGGTGCGGATGCCGGCCACTTCCACAAAAAAGCCCACCGCCATTACGGTGAAGCAAAACCAGGCAAACGTGGCGCTCCGGTCGGGCTGAAAAGCCAGCAGCAACACCGCCGTCAGCAGCAGGTTGAGCGGCACGAATTGCAGGTAGAAGCTCGGATCTTTGGAAAAGCCCAGGCCCAGAAAGCCCGTTACGTGAAAAAGAAGAAGTACCCCCTGCGCCATGCGCAGGCGGCGCTGACGCGCTTCGAGAGCTACGGCAGTAGCGGCAGGCGGCTGTTGAGTTGGGTCCGTAAAGGGCACGCTTGGTTGAAATTTTGAATGTTGAGTTCTGAATATTGAACGTATTTTCATAAATAATTGATAATCAATCATTTATGAAAATACGTTGTTATGTCGCGTTTTTCACTCCACCTTTATCGGGTAGAGATTAGGCCCGCGACAATTTTGGCGGAGAGCAGGCACAGCGGAATGCCGCCGCCCGGATGCACGGAGCCGCCGCAAAAGTAGAGACCTTCTAGTTTACGCGAAAAATTGGGATGGCGGAGAAATGCCGCCAGCATATTATTGGAACTGCTGCCGTACAGGGCACCGCCAAACGACGAGGTATCCGCGGCAATGCCCGGCGGCGTCCAGACGCGCTCGCTTCGGATGAGCGGTTCGATGTCGCGGCCCAGCGCCTTACCTACCCGTTTCAGCACGGCTTGGCGCGTATGCGCGGTAAGCGCTGCCCAGTCCTGGCCTTCGTCGTGGGGCACATTCACCATTACAAACCAGTTCTCGTGGCCGGCGGGCGCATCGGCAGGCGAGCATTTGGACGTGATGTTGACGTACACCGTGGGGTCGGCGGCCACCGTTTTATCCTGAAAGATGGCGTCGAATTCGCGCTTGTAATCTTGCGAAAAGAAGATATTGTGCAGCCCCAGTTCCGGAAACTCGTGCTCGATGCCCCAGTAAAAAATCAGGGCCGACGACGACCGCGGCTGCCGCAGTGTGCGCTCGGGCGCCGGAGCATGCGGTAGCAAGCGCCGGTAGGTAGGCACAACGTCCATGTTGCTGATTACCAGCCCAAAATCATAGACGTCTTGCGGCGTGCGCACGCCGGTCACGAGGCCATCGGCCGTCAGAATTTCTTCTACCGGCTCGTTGTAACGGAACGTAGCACCCAACTCTTCGGCCAATGACACCAAGCTCTGGGCAATGCTGTAAATGCCGCCTTCGGGGTAAAACGCGCCAATGCCGTGCTCCAAATGCGGAATCATGCTGAGCGTGGCCGGCGCTTGGTACGGATCGGAACCGTTGTAAGTGGCGAAGCGGTCGAAGAGCTGCACAAGGCGCGGGTCAGCGAAAGTCTTGGCGTGGCGCTGGTGCATGGTGGCCGTCAGGCCCAGTTGGGGCAGCGCCGCGACCGCATGCAGCACCTCGGGCGCAAGGTAGGTTTTGGCTTTGTGTAACGACTTGTGTAAGAAAGTATTAGCTGTAGCCCCGTATGCTTTGGCACTGCGCCGCAAGAAACGCTGCACCGTTACGGCGGGCACTTGCAGCTTCGCTTCGATTTCGGCCGCAAACTTTTCTTCATCGGCCCAGGCGGTGAGGCGCGTGCCGTCGGCAAAGAAATACTGCGTAATCGGGTCGAGGCGCTGGTAGCGAAAATACTCCTGCGGATCGCGGCCGCACAGCCGAAACAGCTCGTCCACCAGTTCCGGCAGCGTAAACAACGACGGACCGGCATCAAACCGGTAGCCGCCGGGCAGCTCAAACTGGTGCATCTTGCCTCCAAACGAAGCGGCCGCCTCAAATACCGTTACGGCGTGCCCGCGCGCGGCCAGCCGCACGGCAGCAGCAATGCCGGCAATGCCGGCTCCGATGATGGCAACGGGAGGCTTGGAGGAAGATCTGGAGCGGACAGCCATAACTACGGAAGGGCAGAAACGCGCTACCGGGTATTCCTCGTTCGCGCCAAGTGTGGGGTTTGGGTTGGTTGTCAACTGCGTGCCGTATCACAACCAACTTGCGCGGCAGCACATTGCTACACAACCAACCGATGGCAATTGTTTACTCCACGGCCAGCACCAAACCCTTCAGATATTCGCCTTCGGGGTGAAACAGGCTTACCGGATGGTCGGCAGGCTGCGTGAGGCGGTGCAGAATGCGGGCGGGCCGACCGGCTTCGATGGCGGCCGCCATGATGGCGCCTTCAAACAGTTCCATGCTGACGACCTGTGAGCAGCTGAACGTGAACAAGATGCCACCGGGAGCAATCTGCTTGATGCCGGCTACATTCAGGCGCTTATAGCCCATGAGCGCATTGTGGCGCGCCGACAAATGCTTGGCAAACGCCGGCGGATCGAGCACGATGAGGTCGTATTGGTTGTGGCGCTCTTTCAAGAAGCTAAACACATCCTGAGCGTAGGCTTCGTGGCGGTCGGCGTGGGCGGTGAGGGCCGCATTGCGATCAGTAAGCTCGATGGCACGCTTGGAGCTGTCGACAGAATGCACCAACTCGGCTCCCGCTTCCAACGCGTACACCGAAAATCCGCCGGTGTAGCAAAAGGTGTTCAGGACGCGCCGGCCGGGCGCGTAGCGAGCCAGCAACGCCCGGTTGTCACGCTGGTCGATGAAGAAGCCGGTTTTCTGGCCCGTCTCCCAATCAACAGCAAACCGATGCCCGTTTTCCTCGACAATATGCTCGTTACCAGTGCTTTCGCCGAGCAGATAATTATTCTTCGCCTCGGGGGCCGCTTTGGCCGGCACGGTTTCGGCGCTCTTGTCGTAGATGGCCCTGAGATGTGTGCCCAACACCGCCTGCAACGCCGCGGCAATCTGTGGGCGCGTGCGGTACATGCCCGCGCTATGTGCTTGTATCACAGCCACATCGCCATACACATCAATAATGAGGCCGGGCAAGCCGTCGCCTTCGGCGTGCACGAGGCGAAACACGTTGGTGTTCCCTGTGCCCGTCAGGCCCAGGCGCTGCCGAAGCTCGTAGGCATTGCGAAGCCGGTCTTCCCAAAAAGCTGCATCGGGCTGCGGCGCGTCGGCTCCAAATGCCAGCATGCGTACGGCGATAGAGCCGGGGGCGTAATGGCCCATGCCCAGCAATTCACCGTTGGAAGCCTGCACGGTAACTACTTCACCCTCAACGGCTTCGCCCTGCATGCGGGCAATAGCGCCCGAAAACACCCAAGGGTGAAAGCGACGAAGCGAATGGTCTTTACCGGGTTTGAGGGTGATGGTAGCGGGCATGGCAGCGAAGTGAGGCAATGAAAAGCAAAAGAGAAACACAAAAGTACGCCAAAGCCCGCAGGCGCAACTACCGCAGCCAACCGGTAATTTTGCACCCGTCGCGCAGCGACGCCGCTTGCGCCTTTGTATGCCTATTCCCCTGATCTTATGGCTGAGTCTTTGCCCAAAATTATTCTCTATCGCCCTGAGCATCAGCCTGCTTTCCGGGCCCTCAACCACGAGTGGATAACCCGTTATTTTCAGCTCGAAGAACCCGACAACCGCATGCTCGACGATCCGCAAGGCTATATTCTGGACCAAGGCGGCCATATTTTTATGGCTTCGTACCAAGGGCAGCTCGTCGGGACGTGCGCACTGCTGCGCGAAACCGATGCGGTATTTGAGTTGGCCAAAATGGCCGTTACGCCTAGTGCACAAGGACTTGGCATCGGGCGGCTGTTAGGCGAAGCAGCCATTGCGAAAGCGCGAGCCTTGGGCATCCGGCAGCTGGAGTTGTTGTCGAACCGCCGCCTGAGCCCGGCGCTGGCCCTGTATCGGAAGCTAGGGTTCGTAGAAGCGCCGTTGCCGGCCTCCGAATACCAGCGCGCCGACATCCGGATGGTGTTGGACTTATAAACGCGCGAAAGTGCGGCGGTAAATGGGCTTGCGATACGCAAATTGTGCCCACATCAACGGGTAAATCAGCAGGTCGAGCAACCGCGAAGAAGTGCGATAGGTAATGTCGTCGACGATGACACTGCCGCTCTTAACTGAATCATTCTCAATAAGATGCCGGTGTCGCCAATACCGCAACGGGCGCGGCAGCTCCTGCCCTTCGTCGATAAAATACATAGAGCCATCGGGCAGCTGCCCGGCTTCGGTAATCAGGCTGGTCCAGCGGAAGCGTGCAGGACCAACCAGAAGCTCTATTTCCACGCGGTCGCCGGGCGTGCAGCCATCAAAGCGCAACAGCCGCATCGTCGGGAAAGGCGGGGCGAGGCGCAGAAATAAATCGCGCGTAAACCCCATGAAAACTTGCAAAGGCTGTTGGTAAACGGGCGTGCGGAGCTGAAGGTGCATTAGTGCACAAACGCCTTCCCGGCAGATTTTGTTTGTGGGCGGCGCCACTGAGCAGCTCAAGGTTCTATCTTTCCGGCGCTCTCCATCCTGTTTTCGTACTGCCTGTGTTACAGATAGATCAGCTCCCCGGCCGCACCATCCTTGCTGATGGCCGGGAATACCTCTTTTGCAGCGGCACCAGCTATTTGGGTATGGCGCGCAATGCACAGTTTCAGGCGCTGCTGCTCGAAGGAATGCAGCATTACGGGACCAATTATTCGAGCTCGCGCATCTCCAATTTGCAGTTGCGCATCTACGACGAAGCCGAGCACCACCTCGCCCGCTATACCGGCGCCGAAGCTGCGCTCACCGTTTCTTCGGGCTACCTGGCCGGGCAGATGGCCGTGAAGGCACTAGCCCACGCCGGCCGCTTCGAGTACGCGCCCGGTACGCACCCAGCCGCGTGGCTAACGACCGATCTGCCCGCGGCGCCTGCCTTATCCTACCCTGACTGGGCCTCGGCGCTTCTCACACGGCTTGCCGCCGAACCGGCTGAGCCAGTGGTGATTATCAGTAACTCCCTCGATCCGTTGCGGGTGCAGCGCTACGATTTCAGTTGGGTCAGCCAGTTGCCCCGCGATCGCCCTATTACCTTACTTATCGACGATTCGCACGGCTTTGGCGTCACGGGGGTTGCGGGCGCTGGTATTATCTCGGAGTTGCGCGTCCCCGAAGGAATAAACGTGGTGGTGGTCAGCTCATTAGGAAAGGCCTGCGGCATTCCGGGCGGCGTAGTGCTAGGCTCGCAAGCATTTATCGGGCAGTTGCGGCAAAGTGCGTTTTTTGCCGCCAGCTCGCCGGTCGTTCCCGCTTATTTACACGCTTTTGTGCGCGCTGGCGAAATCTACCGCGAAGCTCGCGCGCAACTGGCGGCCAACGTGCAGCAACTAGCCGAAGCCGTGCAGCCGACCGGCATGCTCCAATCTTTCAACAGGTTTCCTGTTTCGTATATATCTGATAATCAGATATATAATTTTATGTTAAAGCGCGGCGTCTGGATTTCCAGCTTTCCGTATCCGTCGCCTACCGACCCCTGCATCACGCGCATAGTGCTCAGCGCCTTGCATACGTCGGCCGATGTGGCGCGAGTCGCAGAACTCGTGACGGAGTTTGCGTCAACCACTTCTTGACTCAACGAAAACGGGGCGCGAAGCCTAGCTCCGAACCCCGTTTTCGTTGAGAATTACCGAAGGCTTACCCTAGCAATTCCTCAATATCCTCTTTGGTCAAGGACTTGATAATGGCTTCGTCCGTCGTAATCAGGTCGGTTACCAGCTGGATTTTCTTGTTCTGCAACGCCAGAATCTTCTCTTCCACCGTGTTCTTGGTGATGAACTTATAGGTAAACACGGTCTTGAGCTGGCCGATGCGGTGGGCGCGGTCCACGGCTTGCGCTTCTACGGCCGGGTTCCACCACGGGTCGAGGATGAACACGTAGTCGGCGGCGGTGAGGTTGAGCCCTACGCCACCGGCCTTCAGCGAGATCAGGAACACGCGCAACTCCTCGGTTTCCTGGAAGCGATTCACCTCTTTGTGCCGCTCGCGGGTGTTGCCGTCGAGGTAAGCATATTCGATCTGCCGCTCGTCGAGCGACGCCCGCACAATGTCCAAGTGCTTTACGAACTGACTGAATACCAACACCTTATGACCTTCCGAAACGATGCTCTTGATCATCCGGATCACCTCACGCAGCTTGCCCGATTCGTCTTCGTAGCCTTCGTCGGCCATGCGCGGGTGGTTGGCAATCTGGCGCAGCTTCGTCAGGCCTTGCAACAGCATAAACTGCGTGCTGGCCGTGCCGTGCTCCTCGATGTTTTTGAGAATCTTGTTGCGGTAGTAGCTCTTGGTTTCCTCGTAGCAGTGCGCCTGCTCCTCAGTCATGGGGCAATAGCTCAGATGCTCAATTTTATCGGGTAACTCAGTGGCTACCTGGGCTTTATGACGACGCAGGATAAACGGCTTGATAAGGGCGTGTAACCGGCGCGTTTGCACTTCGTCTTTGCCTTTCTCGATGGGCTTCAGAAACTCCTTGCGGAAAAACGCCTGCGAACCCAGCAACCCCGGATTGATAAACGACATCTGCGACCACAGGTCCATCGTGCTGTTTTCCACCGGCGTACCCGTCAGGATGAGGCGGTGGCGCGAGCGCAACCCGCGCACGGCCTGCGAAGTGGTCGAGCTGGGGTTTTTGATGGCCTGCGACTCGTCTAAGATCACGTAATCGAAGGCGTAGCTTTTCAGCAGTTCCGTATCAAGGCGCACGATGCCGTAGCTGGTCAGCACCACGTCGTAGTCCTGAAACTGCTCCACGTTTTTGTCGCGGTAAGTGCCCGTGTAGGTCAGGATGCGCAGACCCGGCGTGAACTTTTGCGCTTCGCTTAACCAGTTGTATACCAGAGAAGTAGGCATTACTAGTAGCGATGCTGCCCCGTCCGATTCGCCGCTTTCCTTGCGATCCAACAGCAGCGCTAACGTTTGCACCGTCTTACCCAAACCCATGTCATCGGCCAGGCAACCGCCAAAGCGATAGTCTTTTACAAAATGCAGCCAGTTATAACCCGCCTTTTGGTACGGCCGGAGCGTTCCCTTAAAGCCAGCGGGCAATGCTTTGTCTTCCACGGCTTCGAACTCGCGCAGCTTTTCCAGCTTGCGGCTCATTACCACGTTGGCGAGGTTACCGTTCTGTAAATCAGCCACTAAGGCCAAGTGGTGTTTGCGCAGCGTGAGGCTGTGGTGGTGCTCTTCAGAAAACGCAAACAGCTCCAAGTACTGCGTAAACCACTCCTCGGGGATGATAGCGATCTGACCGTTGGGCAGCCGGTATTCGTGACGCTTGTTGAGAATGTAGGGCCGCAGCTTGACGAACGGAATTTCAAACTCTCCGAAGCGCACGGTGCCGTGCACATCAAACCAGTCGTTGGTTTCGGTGATGCCTACCTGAACCGTCACAGCCCCGATAAAGTAGTCTTTGCCCGACGTGGCGGCCTGCTGCACCGTAAAGCCTAGCCGTGCCAACTCTTCGGCGTTGCTGTGCAGCCACCGGAAGGCCGTGGCTTTTTCGAGCACTGCCCGCCCGTTGCGCACCTCCAAGGCACGGTCTTTCAGCTCGCGAATGATTTCGTGCTCGCGGTCGAGGTTGCGAATGAGGCGGTGGAATATATATGAACCCTCGTTTTTTTCCAGCTTCACGCACACCCGCTTGTCGTAGCCGTTGTGCACGGTATGATCGCCGTAGCGGAACGACAGATCAAAATGAATCTGCTCGGAAGTATCTGCTACAGAATTAGTTACCACTTCCGCCGTGCGACGGCCGCTGGTGCGGCTGCGTTCGTCCTGCACCACCGTTGCGCTAGGCGAATCGGTGAAGGTAAGCTGGGGCCGGGCCACGTAGCGCTCCGAGCGAATATCGAACCCACGGGCATGCACGTCGAATGACTCAACCAGCGGCGCCACGAACCGGTGGAAATAACTATCCTCGACCTGGCGCGGAATAACGATGAATTTCTTATTCAGGAACGGCTGCAGCTTCTTGCCGTCGACGTCATTCTGAAAGTTGTGCAGCGTGTCGTCCACAAGCATCCAGGCGGGCTGAGCGGCCACGATAACGGCACCTTTAAACTGAAAATCAAGCTTTTGGCCTTTGTACTGAATGGTTGGGAAGTAATGCGTGCTGTCGTCGTTGCGGCGGAAATGAAACAGCACCGATGCCGGTTCGGGCGCTACCTGGATTTCGCGCCAGGTTGGCTCACCGTCCTTGCCCATGATGAAGACGCACTTCCCCTTCAAACGTTCTAGTATCTGCCCCATGCGCTCCTGCACGTAGCGGCAGATGGCGTCCTGCAAACCTTTGTCGCCTTTCTCCGGATCGTAAATTTTGAGGAAGAAATCGGCCGGAGTGGTCTTTTTCGACCAGAATTCTTTGATGACGGCATCCTGCTGAATCTGGTCGGTCAGGGCTACGAGCTCGAAATCCGTAGCATCCAGTCCATCAGCAAATTCGGAGGCGTTCTTGGCCGAAACCGTTTGATGTTGAAGCGTGAGTTGCCCTCTCGAATTGCGTTGTACTACATATGACTCGAACAAGTACCCTAAGTACTCGTGTTCAAGCAAAGAATAAACAATTTGAAACGGCTGTGAAGTTGAAACCTTCATAATCAACGACAGATATGCAACATCGAAAGTAGTAACAAATGCTAAATAGCGTAATTTCTATTAAAAAGTAAAATTAAATCTATAAATAGTTACATTGACAAGGCAGAAAATGGTTTTCTTACCACTGAAGCGTACTCCTCAGTAGACGAATTACCCTTTTGTACAGGAATTTGCTAAAGGTTTTCTCGCACGTCGAGGCGCGAAGCGGCCAGGGCCGGGCGGATTGATACCGTAATGGTGATCACCACAATCGCCAAGCCGGTGAGCACGATATCGACCAGCTGCATCTTCACCGGGTAGGCATCTACCACGCTGGTAGCCATGCCCATCGATACGATCTTAAAGGTTTGCTGTGCCCAGCAAATCGTGACGCCCAGGATGAGTCCCGTTAGGGCTCCGACCATGGCCACAATGGCGCCTTCGAGCAGGAAGATGTTGCGCACAATGTGCGAAGTCGCGCCCATGGCCATTAGGATGGCGACGTCCTTGCGTTTGTCGATCACGAGCATCGACAGCGAAAAGAAGATGTTGAGCGAAGCAATCAGCAGGATGAAGGCGAATGTGATGAACACAAACATCTTCTCCACCTTAATGGCTTTCAGCAGACTTACGTGCTGCTCATCGGAGTCCAGCACTTTAAACTGTTTGCCGAGCACCTTCCGCAGCCGCGCCTTCACGTCGTCGACGGGTTCGTCGTTTTTTACTTTTACTTCCAGCGCCGTGCGCTTGTTGCCGTACTGCAATAGGCTTTGGGCAAAATCGAGCGGCACAAAAATGTAGCTATCGTCGATGTGTTGCTCGATCAGGAATACGCCCCCAGCCAAGATATTCTGCTGGGTAAAAGCGTTGTCGAGGTCAGTTATGGAAAAGGATTTCTTGCCGCTGTTACGCGGGTAGAGCAAGCGCAAGGGCGAAAAGCGGTTGTCGAGGGCAATACTGAGTTCGTGCTGCACGCCGGCACCGAGCAGCGCGTAGTGTTCGCCGTTGCGATTGAGGCGGTGGTCACCTTCCACAATAGCCGAATCTATGTTGCTCTGGGCGAAGTAGTTATTGCTGACGCCCTTCATCTTGACCACCATCTGGCGGTCGTGGTATTGCAGCAGGGCATTGTCTTCGATTACTTCCGTCACGAGGCCCACACCGGGCGTGGCGCTGAGCCGAGTTAGCAGCGCCGGCGACACGGGAAACGCCTTGCCCTGGACAGCCGAAATAAGCAGGTCGGGGTCCGACTTGCCGTAGAGCGAGCGCACCAGATCTTCCAGCCCGTTAAAGACCGACAGCACGATAATCAGCGACATCGTGCCCACCGCCACCCCGATCATGGAGATGTTGGAGATGATGCTGATGATGTTGCGCTTCTTCTTCGACGAAAAGTAACGCCGGGCAATGAGCAGAGGGACGTTCAACGCGCGAGGATAAAGAGCAACTTATTAGGTAAATATCTGACAATCATATACTTATGTCAGATTACGCGTAAATAGGAAAGCCGGTCAGGCGCGCTTCCTGCGCAACCGGAATGAGCACCTTTCGCCCTCGAACTTCTATTTTAAGTGTTGAATCAACCATAGTAAAAACTGTGGGAATGCACCAATGAAGCACAAGAGCAAGATACGCCGCTAAGCGTGAAAGGTCTATTTCCAGGCTTTTACAATCAGGCCCGTACCGGAATCGTGCTTCATGCGCGCATCCAATGTGTTCAGAATCAAGCAGAACGGAAACGTCACGAGGTAATAAAACGGCAGCAGCACGAAAAACCACTTCGAGGCTCCCAGCATCAGAATCGGGTATTTCATGCTTAGGCGCCACGAAATCTGGCCGGGCTCGCCGTAGCTATAGCGGGCTTCGATGCGCTCGAAACCGGCCGTGCGCAGCTTCTGCTGAATCTCGTGGATGTTGTAGCCGTCGCGCACATGCTCTTCGATAAATGAGGTTTCGCCGTCGGCGTGCACATCGGAGCCACCTTGGTCGGAAGGGGTGGAAATCAGCAACATACCGCCGTCTTTCAGCGAAGCATGGATGTTGCGAAACACCTCTACGTCTTCCAGAATATGTTCCATCACGTCCACCGACAGGGCTAGGTCGAAAGAGTTGGGCTCTTGGTACAGCACCAAGTCCTGCACGGCAAACTGCACGTTGGTGCGGCCGATCTGGCGGAAGAAGCGGTTGGAGTCGGCAATCTGCTCGTCCTTCACGTCCACGGCCAAGATGTTCCATTTCTTGCTCAGCCCCGACAGCCAGTATGTGTACTGGCCGTAGCCAGAACCGGCGTCCAGGATGTTGAGCGCCTCGTTGGTACGCCCCGCGGCCCATTGCCGCAGCTCACGGTGTACGTGCCAGGTACGCAACAGCAACAAATCGAGCAACACGTAAAACGTGCGGCGCAGCCACGGCGTGCGGTTAAACACCTCACCCAGCGACTTTTTAATCGGATCGTAATACAAAGGGAAACGTTGAGTTATGAAGGACGAATCGCGAATTGACCCTGTGTGTAAAACATTGATAATCAATTATTTGCACACGAAAAGGCAATTCACTTATTCCTCATCTTCGTCGGCAAAAAGTTTGGGGCGCTTCGAGTCAGGCTGGTCCTTGTCGGGGTCTTCCGGCTGCGACGGTGGGATGTTTAAGCCGCTGAACACCTGATCCATGCGGGCGGCATAAGCCGCACTGTCGTCGAGGTAGAAGGCCAAGTCCGGCACAATGCGCAGCTGCTGCCGCACCCGCTTGGCCAAGGCGAGTCGAATGGTTTTGGCGTTGTCGCGCACCTCGGCCAGCATGCCTTCGGCATTGCCGGCAATGAGCAGGCTCAGGTACACGCGGGCCACGCCCAAATCCGGCGACACCCGTACCGTGCTGATGCCGGGCGCCAGCCCCGGAAACAGGTGGGGCAAGTCGCGTTGAAAGACGGCGGCCAGTTCCTGCTGCAGGAGGCTGGCAACTTTTTGCTGTCGTTTGCTTTCCATATGAATTGGCAAAGATAGCAGTTGGGGGCTTAGGGACTTGGGAACTTACCGACTTCGTGCAGCTTGGGCGCAAGACTGACGGTTTCCGACCCGACGCCGCAGGCATGCGAGTGGTGCTGAGGCGCCAGCAGAAGGTCATTGAGCCGCCATGCTACCCTTCCCCTACACTGCTGCAACAATATCAGTCGACCAGCCTGCGGCATCAGGTCGAGACGTATTGGCTCCAGTAACAGGCTGCTACCTTTGCTGCTCGCGCGACTTCATCCGCCGAAGCCAGTCTCCCGACTTGTTACGTTCCTAAGCCTTCCCGCTTTGCTTCGTTTTTTCAAAAGCCCGCTTCCTTCCCGCCTTATTTTGCTGGTATTGCTGCTGCTGGCCCTGCGGTTGCCGCTGCTGTGGTTGGGCGTGCCCCTGATGCCCGCCGAGCTACACGCATTGCTCGTGGGCGAGCGGCTGCACGAAGGCGCCCTGCCCTACCGCGACCTCTACGACAGCACCGCCCCGCTGGCCTCGGTGCTGTTTGGTGCCCTCGATGTGATTGCCAGCCGACCGCTACTGCTGTATCGCCTGCTGGCGCTGGGCATTCTGGCTCTGCAAGCCCTGCGCCTAAACGTGGTACTCAACCGCGCCGACGTGCATCCTGAGCGCGGCTTCGTGGGCGCGCTCACTTACTTGTTGCTGGCCAGCCTCACCTTCGACCTCGATATCTTGTCGCCGCTCCTGATTGGCCATACGTTTATCATTTTGTCGCTCAGTGCTTTACTGCCCACCACCCGCGAAGGCTACGACAACCGGCGCCTGTTTCGGGCGGGCTTTCTGATTGGGGTGGCGGCGCTTTGTTATTTGCCGTTGGCGCTGTTTCTGCTGGTGGGATTGTTTGCCGTTATCATCTTCGCAGCCAATTCTTTCCGAAGCTTTTTGCTGCTGGTATGTGGTTTTTTGTTTCCGTACGCTGTGGCGGCCACGCTGTTTCTTTACGCCGAGGCCTTGCCCAGCTTTGTGCAGTTTCACTTGCAGCCTGTGCTGCGCGGTGTGGTGGCGGGGGCCGATGGCTTGCCGCTGTTCTTGCAGCTGCGGCTCCTGATCGTGCCAGGCGTGGTGCTCTTGCTCGCGTTGGGACGCACGTTTACTACGTCGCTGGGGCTGGTTTTCCAGGTTAAGTTCTTGCAACTCATGCTAGTATGGCTGCTGGTGGCCTTCGCGATGGCGGCGGCTGGCCGCGGAGCAGCCCCCGGCACTCTCGTGCTGTTTCTGCCGCCGCTTACATATTTCAGCCTATTTCTCTGGCAAAAAGCCCGGCGGGCATGGGTACCCGAGGTAATGTTGCTGGTGCTGGTGGGCACTGTGGTCATGATCCGATACCGCGACGTGCTGCACCTCGACGGGGTGTTGCAGCTGCCCTCCGAGCGCAACTACGCCATTCAGCCCAACCCGATTTATGCTACCCTGCAAGGACAACGGCTGCTTGTGCTGGGGCCCGACCGGCGGCCTTACGTGCAGAACCGGCTGGCGTCGCCATACCTCGACTGGCAGCTGGCCCAGAAGGATTTTGGGCACCTGAATGAGTATGCCGCGGTATTTCGGCTGGCCTACAACTTCGCGCCCAATCCGCCCGACTACCTCATCGACGAAGCGGGTCTGCTGCCGGAACTTCAGTACAAAGTGCCCAGCATCTTCGGGCGCTATAAGCCGACAGCCAACGAAAAAGTCTATCAGTTGATTAAATAGATAATCTCTTGACAATCAACATATTATATATTTAATCAACCATCAATCTTGCTGACTCTGGTTTGATGGCGGCCGCCTTCGAAGGGCGTATTCAGAAACTGGCTGACGATGGCGCGGGCGGCTTCTTCGCTCACGAAGCGCTCGGGAATACAGACGATGTTGGCGTCGTTGTGCTGGCGGGCCAGCGTGGCCAACTCGGGCGCCCACGCGATAGCCGCCCGAATGCCCTTGTGCTTGTTGGCGGTGATGCACACGCCATTGGCCGAACCGCAAACCAAAATACCGCGCTCAAACTGCCCCCCGGTAATGGAGTTGGCCAGCGGATGTACAAAATCAGGATAGTCCACAGAATCAGCGGAATACGTGCCAAAGTCCTGCACTTCGTAGCCGTTGTCGCGTAGCCACTGGGCTAGCATTTCCTTGTATTTGAAACCGGCGTGGTCGGAACCGATAGCGAGGGAGTTGCTCATCATGGTCAGGTTTAGGCTCAAAAATAAGCGACCCTGCCGTATCAATCACCGGAGGGCCGCTTGGTTTATGCGTTAGTTATCGGAGTGAGTGCCCTACGCACGCCCTTTATTGGCCGCCAACTCGGCGTTGAGGCGTTGCAGATTGTTGCGCGTTACGATGCGAGCAATGTTGATACTCAACTCGTAAAGCAGCAGAATCGGGATGGTCACGATGATCTGGGCCGAAACGTCAGGCGGCGTAATGATGGCAGCTAGCACCAGAATAACCACGATGGCATGCTTGCGGTAGAGGCGCATGATTTCGGGCGTAATCAGGCCGGCTTTGGCCAGGAAGAACACGATCATGGGCAACTCAAACACGAAAGCGCACGAAAGCGACATGGTGGTGAGCGTGCTGATGTAGCTCTGCATGTCGATCTGGTTCTCGATGGTCGGATCGACGGTGTAGGAGGCTAAGAAGTTGATACTCAGCGGTGCCGCGATGTAATACCCAAACAGCAAACCCAGGATAAACAGCACCGACACAAAGAACACGGCCCCTTGCGAGTTTTGCCGCTCGTGCGGGTACAGGCCCGGTTTCACAAAGCGCCAGAGTTCCCAGAACGTGTACGGAAACGCCAGCACGATGCCCACCATAAACGACGTGCTGATGTGCATGGTCAGCTGGCCGCTCATCTCGCGGTTCTGGATCACGAACCCGATCTTATCCATGCACAGGTCGGGCGCGCCAATCCAGTTACCGAACTTGCAGAACATACGATAAGTCCAGAAATCGGGCCGCGACGGCCCCAGAATGAGGTCGTGAAAAAGAAAGTCCTTGGCAAAAAATGCCCCGGTTGTGAACACGACAATCGAGACGGCCGCGCGGATGATGTGCCACCGCAAGGCCTCCAGATGGTCGATGAACGTCATTTCATGCGCTTCACCGAGCGCCTGCTCGGGTTCTATATGAGCCTGATCCACAGAGGTTTACTTGAGTAATAGGTAACGAGCCAGATAGCCGCGTCGAAGGGAGTTAGAGAACAAACGTAAACCAGCGATCCCCGGATGTTGCCGGTGTGTGCGCTAGGGTGCGTTGTGGCCCTGCCCCGTGCCTGACTATTCGGCTCCTTTAAACAACGGATATTGCTGCATCCATTCGTTCACTTGCCGGCGTACCTGCCCGATGTGAGTTTCGTCGTCGTGGTGCATCAGTACGTCGTCGATGAAGCTGACGATGCGCTCCATGTCGGCTTCGCGCAGGCCGCGGGTCGTAACGGCTGCCGACCCGATGCGCATGCCCGAGGTCACGAACGGCGACTTATCGTCGAAGGGCACCATATTCTTGTTGATGGTGATGTCGGCTTTGATCAGCGTGTTCTCAGCCAATTTGCCCGTTAGGCCCTTGCTGCGCAAGTCAATGAGCATCAAATGGTTATCGGTGCCGCCCGAAATAATCTGGTAGCCGCGGTCGGTGAAGCCTTTGGCCAGCGCCTGCGCATTGCGGATGATTTGCTGCGTGTACTCGGCGTACGTGTCGCTGAGGGCTTCGCCAAACGCAACCGCTTTTGCCGCAATCACATGCTCCAGGGGGCCGCCCTGCGTACCCGGAAACACGCCCGAGTCGAGCAGGGCCGACATGGGGCGTAGCTCGCCTTTCGGAGTTTTGAGGCCGAAGGGATTGTCGAAGTCTTTGCCCAGCATGATCAGGCCGCCGCGCGGTCCGCGCAGGGTCTTGTGGGTAGTGGTCGTCACGATGTGGCAGTGTGCAAACGGATCGTTCAGCAATCCTTTGGCAATCAGACCTGCAGGGTGCGAAATATCGGCCAGAAGCAAAGCCCCTACTTCGTCGGCGGCTTCGCGTAGGGCTTTGTAATCCCAGTCGCGGGAGTAGGCCGAGGCGCCGCAGATGATGAGCTTGGGCTGCTCACGACGGGCGGTTTCTTTTACTTTTTGCCAGTCGATCAGGCCGGTTTCGGGCTCCACGCCATAAAACGAAGGCTTGTAGAGCTTGCCCGAAAAGTTGACCGGCGAGCCGTGCGTCAGGTGGCCGCCATGCGAGAGGTCAAAGCCCAAAATCTTGTCGCCGGGCTGCAAAATGGCCAGCATCACGGCTGCGTTGGCCTGGGCACCGGAGTGCGGCTGCACATTTACCCATTCCACCCCGAAGAGTTCTTTGGCACGGTTGATGGCGAGTTGTTCGACTTGGTCTACAATCTCGCAGCCCCCGTAATAGCGCTTGCCCGGAAGCCCCTCGGCGTATTTGTTGGTGAGCACCGAACCCTGGGCACGCATGACTTGCTCCGAGACGTAGTTCTCGGAAGCAATCAGCTCGATGCCGTGGGTCTGACGCTCGTTTTCCTGGCGAATAAGATCGAACAGGACGGTGTCCTGCGTGAGAGTTGCGGTGCTCGTTTCCATATCCCAAAGGTAGTTCAATTAACATTTATGAACTTAAGAAGCTGCATCCCCTTCCTACCTTTTGCTCGTAGGTTGCCTGAGCCTTTGCCATTTACTTTGTGCTTCTTAATACATTGCTCTTTATTCCGGTCCGCATCCTCGCCAGCCACAGCTTATTGCTAATTGCTAAGTAATTATGAATCAGCCACTTGCCGAGAGCCTTACCCAGTTACGAGTGGGCGATCAATCGCTGCTCCTGACCTTTTACCAGCAGCACCGCAACCACTTTGCGCGGTGGGCCCGTCAGCACCACAACCTGCAGTCGCCGGCCGCCCACGAGTTGCTTCGCGAAGTGCTGCTCGACTTCTACGATCAGGTAGTGGATGGCCGGATCACGCGGTTGCCGCTTGATTTGCGCGCCTACATCTACGGCATGGCCCGCCAGCAGGTCTCGACGACGTTTGTGATCCAGCAGGCGCAAGTGTTGCCCAAGGCCGAAGCGCAACGGCGGCAGAAACTGCTCCAAGCCTTTATGCAGCTCAGCGCCGACTCGCAGCAAGTGCTTCTGTTTTTTTATTACCGAGGCTACAATTTTGTAACCATGGCGGGAAAAATGGGTTATGCCAATGCCAACGTGGCGCGAATCCAGAAAAACAACTGTCTGCGCAAGCTCTACGAACTGCTGTCACGCTCCGATGCAGTGGCTTCGGTGTGAGCGACCCGTGGTTTCTGCGTAATTTGCCACCCTCCTCACCGCCGAACGAGTAACCAGGTAAGTTTTTACCCCGTGCTTAGGCCTTCGCGTATGATACCGCCTGCTGATTTGCGCCCTTATATAGAAGAACTAGAGCGCTTTGCCGACGGTCAGATGTCGAACGATGAGCAGGCGGCTTTCGAAGAACGCCTGAGTCACGATGCTGACCTGCGCCACGCCTACGAAATCTACGAGCAACTCACCGCCGATCTGCGTTGGGTAGCAGGCCACGCCACACTCCGGCAGCGCTTACTGGCCCTCGACCAACGCCTCGACCAGCGCCAAAGCGCCGTAACCCGAATGCGCCGCCGAAAACGCAGCACCCAGAAGCGTTGGGGCATCCTTGCCGCCGGTGCCTTGTTGCTGATCGCGGGCGTGTGGCTGATGACGCGCCCCGGCATCCGCGGCAACGACCCCTGGACGCGCTACTACGTGCCCGACCCCGGCCTACCCGAGGTAACTGTGCAGGGCGACCGGCGGCCGCTGCTGGCCGAAGCCATGCGCCAATACCGCGAAGGACATTTTTCTACGGCGCTGGGCACGCTGCGCCGCGTCCCCACCGACAACATTGGCCAGGACACGCTGCTGTATTACAACGGTATTTTTCTGTTGCGCGAAAACCAGGCGGCGGCGGCTCGTCCATTTTTACGGCGCGTCAGCCAACAGTCCGAGTCGCCGTTGGCGGGGCGGGCTCGCTACCACTTGGGCATGGCCTCCTGGAAGGAAGAACGGGTAGAAGAAGCCTCGCGCATGCTCCGCAACGTGGCCTCCGACTCCGTCAATCCGTATCGGCGGGCGGCGCAGCACCTGCTGAAAGATCCGATATTCCACGCCGATTAACACCACAACACCTTATTGATCAACGCCTTGCGATTTCGTAAGGTGGCTCGATGTTGGGCTGCAATGTCAACGCAAATTCATCCAGTTCGAGAATCGCCAGGTGCGATAGCTCGGGGTTGTGGCGGTATACGCAGCCCGTATCGAGGCTGATGGCACCTTGCTTCGTGCGCACGCTGCGCTGCACCTCGGCGGTGGGCGTCGGTACGTGTCCGTGCAGAAGCCGCTTGCCTTGCAGACGCGAAGCATCAAACACGAACTCCTTGATGTTGAGCATGGTATGATAATCCGTGCGCATCTTATCGGGTGGCAGCCGAAAGTTGAAGCCGGCGTGCACCAGCACAAAATCCGGTAAGTCAAGCTGGTAGGGTAGCGCATCGAGCCAGTGCAGGTAGCGCTCCGGAATTTGAATGGCGTCTTCCACCCCGAAGCTCTGCAATGTCAGCCTTCGATCGGCGGCCGAAGCCCAGGTAAGCTTGTCTCGCCCGCGAGCCGCGTCCAGCAGCTCCTGATCGTGGTTGCCCCGCAGGCACTGCACCCGAAAGCCGCGGCCGGGCAGTTGCATTAGGTAGTCGAGCACGCCGCGGCTGTCGGGCCCTTTGTTGACGTAGTCGCCGAGCACATATAGCTCATCGGAGGGCTTTAGCGCAAGTACTTCTTCCAGCACGCACTGAAAGGAAAGCAAGCACCCATGCAAATCGGTAGTGACGTAGCGGGCCATGGCAAGGAAGGTGTGGAAAAGCGGCGGGCGGGCAGCGTACTGCGTCGTGCAGTACCCAAATTCAGGGCGGAGCGAAAAAGCAGGCAGCAAGCAAAATCGTTATAAACCAAAAAGCACCTGCATTTGAAGGCAGGTGCTTTTTGACGATCAGCGCCAGCTACTTAAGAGTAGGTAGGCTTGTCGATATCGGGCTTGTCGAGATTGCGATTGGGGTGCCGCTGCGGTGCGTCGGCGGCTTCCTGTTCGAGCCGGTCTTCGGTTTGTTCGTCCAAATCGTTGACGGGCAGGTTGCCGGCGCCTTTCGGTTGCTCCGACTGCGAGGGGCTGCCGTGATTTTCCTTTGATTGCTGGTTGGTGTTATTGCTCTTGTAGGGCATGGCTGTGGCAATTAAAGTTAAAATACAACTAATTGACAATTAATCACTTACACCTCAATGCCGGATTCCTGCGCGTTGCGGTCCAGCAGATCGGCATTGGTTTCGGGGGTGGCACCCACGTCGATAGCGTTGGGTTGCGGCTGTTCCATCTGACCCATACCTACCCGCGAATCGGGGTCCGACATTTCGTCGGTTGGCCGCAAGTCATCGGCTTCCAGTTCGTCGATAATAGGCGCGACGCGGCGGGCGTCGATGTCATCGTCGGCGGGCAAGTCCTGATTGGGGCGCTGGTCGGCACCTTCGTCGGCGGTGCGCATGTTGTCGGCCGGGTGTTCGGATTTGTCGGCGTCTTCGTTCACCGATACGGCCGAGATGCCGTCGCTGCTGTCGGTGCCGTAGCCTTGCTTGCCGTCGCGGTTGCCGAAGCCGCCGCGGGCGTCTTCGTTAGTGGGCGGACTAGCGCCGGGAATGATGTGTCCGGCTTGAAATTCTTCGCTCGTCGTATCGTCGTTGATGACGCGAACAGGGCGGTTATTAGGATCGATAGCCATTAGAAAGACTCGTTTAGAAGGAGTTAGGTGGGTCGTATAGAAGTGTACTGTGGTTTGGGGATTTGGGTTGTTCTACCGCAGCAACCTCGCCCTATACTCCTCACTAAGAGCGCCGCGAGGCGATCTCAACGTCTGCATTTTATTCTAACTTTCATAACAATTTGATTACCAAATCATCATGTGGACCCAGCAAGACAATGCACTTACCCGCAGCTTCCGCTTTCCGGATTTCAAAACGGCTTTTGCCTTCATGACCGACGTGGCCGCGGAGGCCGAGCGCCTCGATCATCATCCGTGGTGGGCCAACGAATACGGCTTTGTCGAGTTCCGCCTGCGCACCCATGATGCCGGCAATACCGTAACCAAGCGCGATCATCGCCTCGCCGAAGCCATCGACCGGGTAGCAGCCCTGCACCACGTTGGATAGCGGCTGTAAGTCCGGGCGGCGCCCGCTACCTTTGCTCTATGCCTGATACTGTACTGTACCTCGTGCCTACGCCCATCGGCAACCTGGAAGATATCACCTTACGGGCCATTCGCATTCTGGGCGAGGTCGATACGGTGCTGGCCGAGGACACCCGCACCAGCGGCCGGCTGATGCAACACCTCGGCCTCAAGAAGCCGATGCTGAGCTATCACCTTCACAATGAGCACCAAACCGTAGCCCGCGTCCTCGACCGCCTCGAAAAAGGCGAACGCATGGCGCTGGTATCGGACGCGGGCACGCCGGGCATTTCCGATCCGGGCTTTTTGCTGGTGCGCGAGTGCCTCGGCCGCGGCTTGGGCGTAGAATGTCTGCCGGGCGCGACGGCTTTTGTGCCGGCCTTGCTAAAGTCGGGGTTCGGGGCCGAACGGTTTGTGTTTGAGGGTTTTCTGCCCGTAAAAAAAGGCCGCCAAACCCGCTTGCGCGAACTCGCAACCGAAACCCGCACGTTGATTTTTTACGAATCCCCGCACCGCATCGTCAAGACGCTGGAGCAGCTGGCCGAGGCCCTGGGCCCCGACCGGTTGGCATCGGTGAGCCGGGAGCTAACCAAACTATTCGAAGAAACCGTGAACGGCACGCTGGCCGAGTTGGCGGCGCAGTTTGCGGCCCGTACGTCTATTAAAGGAGAAATCGTTGTCGTCGTTCAAGGAAACCAGGAGTAGCGCCGTCGTTGTCGACGCGCCCCCCATCGCCCCCGCTTCCCGCCTCGCCTACTGGACGCCCAGCCTGCTCGCGCTACTGAGCGCGGGGTTGCTCTGGCTGGGCTGGCCCGTACACTCGGCCTTATTTGCCTTGCTCCTGCTGGTTGCTTTCGTTCCGTATCTGCGTATGGAACAGCTACTTGTCAGTCGCGGTGCTAGTGGCTGGAAGGTGTTTCGCTACACCTACCTCATGCTCGTGCTCTGGAATGCCTTCACGACGTGGTGGGTAAGCTACAGCACGGTAGGCGGCGGCATCGCCGCCGTGGTGCTCAACGCCCTGCTGATGTGCCTGCCCATAATGGCCTTCTACCACACCAAACGCCTGGCCGGGCCCACGATCGGCTACCTGTCGTTGCCGGTGTACTGGATCGCGTTTGAGCAGCTTCACCTGCACTGGGACCTGACCTGGCCCTGGCTCACGCTCGGCAACGGTTTTGCCCAAGCCAACCAATGGGTGCAGTGGTACGAATACACCGGCTTTCTGGGCGGCTCGCTCTGGATATGGGTAGTTAATTTGCTGGTTTTCAATTCTTTGACAAAATACTTAGCCACCAAGCAGCCTTCCGCGCCAGAGCTAAGCCGGGTGCAGATAATGCGCCTGAGGTGGCTGCCCTTCTTGGCGATTCTGTTGCCTGTTATGCTTTCCAAAAGCATCGGGGCAAACTATCAGGAGAAAGGCAAAACGGCTGAAGTGCTTGTCATTCAGCCGAATATCGACCCGTACCAAGAGAAGTTTGAGGGCAAAGCCAACTTCATTCCCTACGACGAGCAGCTTTCGCGTCTGATTCAGATCACTGAGAAAAACCTCACGCCCCAGACCAAGCTCGTCATGTGGCCCGAAACGGCTCTCGACGAACCTTATTGGGAGAACATCTTCGACAGCAACCCCAAGGTGCAGCGCGTTCGCAATTTCTTGCAGCAACACGCTGGCTTAGAGCTTATTACTGGGGTTACGAGTTTGCAGAGCTATCCTAGCAAAGAAACCGCGTCGCCCACGGCTCGCTTCCGCGACGACTTGGGGTATTATGACGTGTTCAATACGGCGGCCTTCTTGCCGGGCCCGGTAGGACCGCCGGTTTTCTACCACAAATCGCGGCTGGTACCAGGCGTCGAAAAAGTACCGGTGGCCCTGACCAAGCTCATCGCCAACATCGACCTGGGCGGCACAGTTGGCAGCTACGGCAGCCAAGCGGAACGGACGGTGTTTAATACCAAGACTCCGGACTTGCGCGTGGCACCCGTAATCTGCTATGAGTCAGTGTATTCTGATTTTGTGGCCGAATACGTGCGCAACGGTGCCACGCTTATCGGCATCATCACCAACGACGGCTGGTGGAGCGATTCGCCGGGGCACTTGCAGCACTTGCAATACGCCACCTTGCGCGCCATCGAAACCCGCCGCGACATTGCCCGCTCGGCCAACACCGGCATTTCGGGCTTCATCGATCAAACCGGCCACATCATCACCCAGACTGGCTGGTGGATTCAGACGGCCCGCCGCTACCCGGTACACCTCAACACCGAACTCACCTTTTACGCCCGCCACGGCGAGCTGATCGGCCCCGCAATGCAAGTGCTGGCCGTGTTGCTGCTGGCGTTTACGCTCGTGCGCCGGTTTGTTAAGGTTGCCTAAAACACACAAACTTAATTCAAGCCTGTGCTGCTAAGCCCAGCCGAAGGACGCGAACTCTAACATAACTTCATGGATTTCAACCACCTCAGTTTTCAGGTAGCTGATATTGCCCGCCAGGCGGGTCAGTTTATTCGCCAGGAGGCGGCCAATTTTGACCTCAGCCGCGTGCAGTCGAAAGGCTTGCACGACATGGTTTCGTACGTCGACAAGCAAAGCGAGAAAATGCTGGTCGATGCGCTGCGGCAGTTGCTGCCCGAAGCAGGCTTCATCACCGAAGAAGGCACCGAAGGCGCCGTGCGCGCCGAAGACCTCAACTGGATCATTGACCCACTCGACGGCACCACCAATTTCATCCACGGCCAGCCGGCATACTGCGTGAGCGTGGCGCTGATGCAACGGCAGGAGCTGGTGATCGGGGTGGTGTACGAAATCAACCAAGACGAATGCTTCCGCGCGGCGCGCGGCGCGGGTGCGTTCTGCAACGAGAAGCCCATCCGGGTTTCGGCCACCGACGATTTGCATGACTCACTGATTGCCACGGGTTTCCCGTACTACAAATTCGATAAGCTCGACGGCTACCTACAGATTCTGAGTTCTTTCATGCAGAACACGCAAGGCATTCGCCGGGTGGGTTCGGCCGCGCTCGACCTGGCCTATGTGGCCGCAGGCCGCTTCGACGCCTATTTCGAGTTCAACATCAACTCCTACGACGTGGCCGCCGGCATACTGCTGGTGCTGGAAGCTGGGGGCCGCGTTACGCAGTTTACCGAGGACGGCGACCCAATTTTCGGCCGCGAAGTAGTGGCTAGTAACACCCTGCTACACAATCAGTTGCAGGACACGATTCGGAAGTACTGGTAGGCTTAAACTTTTCCCGGCTCGCCGTAGTTTTGCTTTTGTCATGCTCCTGACCCTCACCTCCGCCGAAATTCAGTATTTCATTATCGCTGTGCTATTTACGGCCGCGGCGTTTTACGTCGGCCGCATCTTCTGGCGGTCGTTTTTTGGCAAGAGCGAGGGCGCCTGTCCAAAAGGCTGTGGCGGCGCCTGCGGGGCCATCGACGTCGATCGGCTGCAACGCACCATTGAAAAGGCGGCTGTTCAGGCCAACGCAAAATAACCGGCCGCGTCGCGGCTTTTGAATTCAGACAACCTACCCCCGTCCCGGCTGCGTATAGCTGGGCGGGGGCTTGTTTTTTTGCGCCCTTCCGCCCCTTCTCACCAACCGACAAAACCCTACTACGATGCAAGACAAAGAAGAAGAACGCTCCCTCGTGAACGTCGAAAATAAGCTCACGAAAGACGGCTTTACCGCAGATTTCAACGTCGTAGACGGTCGTTTGCACACTATTGGCGACGACGCCAACACCACAACCTACGGCCCCGAAGACGTGACCATTGTCGATTTTTACCGCTTCGAAGGCGAAAGCGATCCCGATGACATGTCTATTCTGTACGCCATTGAAGCATCGGACGGCGTAAAAGGCACTATATCAACCGCTTACGGCGTATATGCTGATACAGAAACCGACGAGTTTCTGAAGAAAGTAGAAGACCTCGGCAAAAATCTGGTAAAAGGCCACAAATAGGCTTTACTACCTTGATTGGAAGTGCGTTGCGACCTAGTTGCGACGCACTTCTCTGTTTGGGCACCACCCTAACTCAACCGTGACCATGCTGCTTCCTACCCATCCGCTGCGCACGGCCGCCGACCTCGATCCGGTACTGGCTGCCATCGGCGACGCCCGGGTGGTGCTGCTGGGCGAGGCTTCGCACGGCACTTCCGAGTACTACACTTGGCGCACGGCCTTGTCCCGGCGGTTGATTCAGGAAAAGGGCTTCCAGTTTATCGCTGTGGAAGGCGACTGGCCCGATTGCTTTGAGGTAAATGCCGCCATCAAGCAGGACCACAAAAACTACGACTCCCCTTCGCGCCTGCTCCAGACGTTCAACCGCTGGCCCACTTGGATGTGGGGCAATTGGGAAATTGCGGCCCTAATAGAATGGCTGCATCTGCACAACCGCCAGCAGGCGCCCGAGCACCGCGCTGGCTTTTATGGGCTGGACGTGTACAGCCTCTGGGAGTCGTTGCAGGAAATTCTGCACTATGTAGAAAAGCAGGGCGATGGTGCCGTGAAGGCCGCGCACCGTGCCTTTCGCTGCTTCGAGCCGTACGGCAACGACCCACAGGAATACGCCGAGGCAGTAGCCTTTGTATCAAAGGATTGCGAGGATGAAGTAACCGATATGCTGCGCGCCTTGCGGCAACAAGTAGCAAGCAGCCACGCCGACGGCCTGCTGAGCCGAGAAGCTGAGTTCACAGCGGAGCAAAACGCCTTGGTAGCCGTGAACGCCGAGCGCTATTACCGCGCCATGATCCGGGGTGGCTCGGCCTCTTGGAACGTGCGCGACCGCCACATGATGGAAACCCTCACGCGCCTTCTTGATTTGCATGGCCCTGACAGTAAGGCCCTTGTGTGGGAGCACAACACCCACATCGGCGACGCGCGCTACACCAATATGGCCCGCGAAGGCCTGGTAAATGTCGGGCAGCTGGCCCGCGAGGCGTATGGCCCCGACAACGTGTTCGCCGTCGGCTTTGGCTCGTACGAGGGCTCCGTGATTGCCGGAAAGAAATGGGGCGCTCCTTACGAAGTAATGCCCGTGCCGCAGGCACCGCGCGGCACTTGGGAAGAGATGCTGCATAGCCAGCTTCAGGGCGAAAATGGTCTGCTGTTTTCCAACGAGTTGCGCCAACACCCCGATTTGCAGCAACCAGTAGGTCATCGGGCCATCGGGGTAGTATACCGGCCTGAATTTGAGCGCTTTGGCAGTTACGTGCCGTCTGTCATGCTCGAGCGTTACGATGCGTTTATGTTCATCGACAAAACTCGCGCGCTTCATCCCTTGCCTACCCACGCCGACGAACACATGCCCCCGGACTTGTACCCATGGACGGAATAGCGTTTTGGTATAACTAATTAATTATCAATTATTTACCTAAAACACTATTAGGAGCACTAGCAGAAAAGTAAACGTGCACAAGCTGAGATAGCGAAAGAGAAAACCCAAATTATTACTGAGCAATATCGGGCCGGAACGGAATGCGGGCGTACATTATGCCCAGCAAACCCTTTCCTGCATGAGAAACACTTACCTCTACCTTGCGCTTGGCTTCGTGTTGTCGGGTCAGCTCGCGGCCCATGCGCAGGGCCCTGCGACCGCCAAAACCAGCAAGCCAGCACCCGCCGCCGAGAGCGCCAAAACCATCGCGGCCCGCACCAAAGGCTATCAAAAATTTGATGGGTTCTTTCCGTTTTATTGGGACGAAAAAACCGGCACCGTTTTGCTGGAGGTTTCGCGGCTCGATCAGGAAGTGCTGTACGTCAGCTCGTTGCCAAACGGCGTGGGCTCCAACGACTTGGGCTTCGACCGCGGCCAGATTGGGCAAACCCGCATTGTAAAATTTATCCGGAGCGGCCCCAAAGTGCTGCTGCTCCAGCCCAACTACGACTTCCGCGCCGTCAGCGACAACGCCGACGAACGCAAGTCGGTGGAGCAGGCGTTTGCGCAGTCCGTGATCTGGGGTTTCAAGGTAGAAGCCCAAGAAGGTAGCCGCGTGCTGCTCGACCTCACGCCTTTTTTGCTGCGCGATAGCCACCAGCTGGCCAAGCGGCTGGCGGCCATGAACCAAGGCGCGTACAAGGCCGACGAAAGCCGCTCGGCGATGTTTCTGCCTAACACGCGCAATTTTCCGAAGAACTCGGAGTTTGAGGCCATCATTACGCTCACCGGCGATGCCAAAGGCCAGGAAATCAGATCGGTAACGCCCGACCCGGACGCGCTGACGGTGCACATGCATCACTCGTTCATCGAGCTGCCCGATGCCAATTACCAGCCCCGTCGGTTCGATCCGCGGGCGGGCTTCTTCGGCACCGATTACATGGATTACGCCACGCCCATCGATCAGCCAATTGTCAAGCGCCTGATCAATCGGCACCGGCTGCAAAAGAAAGACCCTACGGCGGCAGTGAGCGAGGCCGTTGAGCCCATCGTGTATTACCTCGATCGCGGGGCGCCCGAACCGGTTCGCTCGGCCTTGCTTGAGGGCGCTTCGTGGTGGAACCAGGCGTTTGAGGCAGCGGGCTACAAGAACGCTTTTCAGGTGCAGTTGCTGCCGGAAGGGGCTGATCCCATGGACGTTCGCTACAACCTCATTCAGTGGATACACCGTTCTACGCGCGGTTGGTCCTACGGTGCTTCCATCACCGATCCGCGCACCGGCGAGATCATCAAAGGGCAGGTGTCGCTGGGTTCGTTGCGCGTGCGCCAAGACTATCTGATTGCGGAGGGCTTGTTGCAGCCTCATGAAACCGGCAAACCGACCAACCCGGAAATGATGAAAATGGCCGTGTCGCGGCTCCGACAGTTGGCCGCACACGAAGTGGGCCATACCCTGGGACTGTACCACAATTACGCGGCCAGTACCCTCGACCGCTCCTCGGTGATGGACTACCCGATGCCGCGCATTCTGCTCCGCCCCGATGGCACCGTCGACCTTAGCCAAGCCTACGCCGTCGGCATTGGCGGCTGGGACAAGCGGGCCATTCTATATGGCTACCAAGATTTTCCGAAAGGCAAACAGGAAGAACAAGAGCTACAAAATATTATCAATCAGACCCTTAAAGACGGGTACGTTTTCATTGCCGATGAAGACTCGCGGCCAGTCGGCAGCGCGCACCCTTATGCACATCTCTGGGACGACGGCCAGAACGCCGCCGACGAGCTCAACCGCCTCATGGACGTCCGGCAGAAAATCCTGGCCAATTTTTCGGAAAAAGCCATCGCCGACGGCCGGCCCATGGCCACGATAGAAGAAGCTTTAGTCCCGATTTATCTGTTGCAGCGCTACCAAGTAGAGGCGGCTTCTAAGGCCATTGGCGGGCTGTACTACACATACGCCGTAAAAGGCGACGGCCAGACCACCACGAAATTTGTGGCCCCCGAAGACCAATGGAAGGCGTTTGCGGCGTTGATGCGCACCATTTCGCCCGCCGAACTGGCTTTGTCAGAGCAGTTGTTGCAGAAAATTCCGCCGCGCCCGGTCGGCTATCCGTCTAGCCGCGAGACGTTTACCTCGCGCACGGGCCTTACCTTCGACCCTACCGGCGCGGCCGAATCGGCGGCGGCTACCACCCTCGATTTTCTGCTCAATCCGCAGCGGGCTGCCCGCTTGGTCGAGTACCATGCCCGCGACAACCAACAGCCCGGCTTGGGGCAAATAATCGATAAGCTGCTCGACCAAACCTGGAAAAGCAAGCCGGAAGATGGCTACCGCGGCGAAATCCAGAATCGGGTCAAGACCTTGACCCTGAATAGCTTGCTTGGCTTAGCTGCCTCTTCGCAGTCTCCGGCCAACGTGAAAGCCCTTGCTACCCTGAAGATTGAGGAACTGAAAGACTGGATGAGCAAACAGGCAAAATCGGCCAAGCGCGACGAGCAGAAAGGCACGTTGCTGGCTGGCCTGAACACGATCAAGCAGTTTGAGGCCAACCCTGACAAGTTTCAGCCCGCGCCGGCCTTGCCCATGCCCGCCGGCCCACCCATCGGCAGCGAAGAGTTTTAAGGAACGGGAGCTATTGCCGCAACTCCCCTCCTCAGCCGAGGAGGGGAGTTGGTCGTTCTTACTGCGCCAGCAGCTAGCCGGGGAAATAGCGGCTTTGCTTACCCCCAGACTTTGGTGCCTTCGGTGCAGTTGCGACACATTTCGATCTGGTCGCGACCTCTCAACAAGGATTCTCTAAACTTCTGGTACTTAGTCCCTTGCCACAACGCACGAAAGCTCTGTTGCTGTAAGTCGCCGAGGCGATATTCGGCGTCTTTGTCGAAACAGCAGGGTACCACGAGGCCATCCCAGGTGATGACGCAAGAGTGCCACATCTTCCAGCAGTGGTTGAGCAGGCGATTTTTGATGCTCCACGTACCGTTGTTGTTCTCGTAGCGCGAGTAATAGTCGATGGTCGGGATGAGGGGTGAGCCGTGCTGGTAATCGTAGATCTGGGCGGTTTTGAACCACACATCGTCCACGCCCATGTCCTTGGCCATGCGCTTGGCGTCTTCGATCTGGTGCTCGTTGGGCCGCACCACCAAAAACTGAAACACCACCCGAGGCGTACTGGATTTCAACTCTTTACGCCACCGAATGATGTTGCGCGTGCCTTCCAGCACCTTGTCGAGCTTGCCACCCACACGGTACTGCTGATACACCTCCTGCGTAGTGCCGTCGAGGGAAATAATAAGCCGATCGAGGCCGGATTCGACGGTCCGCCGGGCGTTTTTGTCGTTGAGGTAATGGGCGTTGGTGCTGGTGGCGGTATAAATGCCTTTGTCGGCGGCATACTTCACCAAGTCCAGAAAATTGGGGTGCAGGTAAGGCTCACCCTGGAAGTAGAAGATCAAGTACCACAGCCGTTTATGCACTTCGTCGATGGTCTTTTTGAACAGCTCATCGGGCAGCATTCCCGTCGGGCGCGTGAAGGAGCGCAGGCCGCTGGGGCATTCTGGGCACCGCAGATTGCAGCTCGTAGTCGGCTCAAAGGACAAGGCCAGCGGCAAGCCCCAATGCCGCGCTTTGCCGGTGGCTTTGCTCAGGGCGTAGCTCCCGACCACCTGCGCCGCATTAAGCGCCCGGCGCGGCGTGAGCTTGGAAATGAAGTTTAAGCCGTCGGTGAGAAGTGATGCCATGTAAGAGTAAAGGTCGGGAATACGCGTTGAAGCGTACCTACAAACCATCCAGCCCCGAGAAGTTTTGGAAAAATCTAAGGCGAGAACTTAGAGCTAAACAGCTAGCTCCCCTCCTTTTTTTAAGGAGGGGCTGGGGGTGGTTCGGCTAGAGTTAGAAATTAGAGCTAGTTGTTGTTCAACGTGGTTTACCACCCCCAACCCCTCCTTAAAAAAGGAGGGGAGCTAGTTTTTAGCCCTAGCAACGCTCCTATAATTTCTTAATGTACAAGCATTTACAGCCCATTCCACCATGCGACGGGTGGTGCTGCTTCTTGCAGCTTTACTGCTTCACCAATCAGCGGGTGCAGCACGGGGAGGTGGAGGCGGGTGGCTTCGGCGGTCACGCGCTGGATGGGCTCGTCCCAGGCGTGCAGGGCGAGCGTAAACTTGGCCCAGTGCACCGGCAACAGGACGCGGGCTCGGAGGTCGAAGGCGGCCTGCACCACTTCTTCGGGCATCATATGGATGTATTTCCAGCTTTGGTTGTATTGCCCACACTCCAGAATGGCCAGATCGAACGGGCCGTATGCGTCGCCAATAGCCTTAAAATGAGTATCATAGCCAGAGTCGCCACCCAAGTAGATTCGCTGGCTTGGGGTTTGCAGCACAAAAGAAATCCAGAGCGCCCGGTTGCGACTCAGGCTACGGCCGGAAAAGTGGCGGGCCGGGGTGGCGCGCACCACAAAGCCGGCGGCGAGCACATGGGTTTCGTACCAGTCCAACTCCACTACCTGCTTCGGGTTATAGCCCCAGCGCTCTAGGTGCGCACCCGTACCCAGCCCCGTAATCGCCTGCTTGACAGACGGTTGCAGCTGCTTGACAGTCGCGTAATCCAGGTGATCCCAATGATCGTGAGAGATGAAGAGGTAGTCGATTGGGGGCAGGTCGGCGACGGTGTACACATCGCTGCCCGCGAAGCTGCGGGTGCCAAAGGGCAGCGGGGAAGCACTGCCGCTCAGCACCGGATCGACGAGGATGCGCTTGCCGTCGAGCTGTAGGAAATAGGAAGAATGCCCCAGCCACACAATCACGTTTTCCGCGGAAGAAAGCTGACGCAAATCGGTTTTGCGCGAAGGCAACAAGGCGGCGGGGGCGCTGCGAGCGCTTTTTTCGAAGAAAAACTGCCGCATCACCCTCGCGTAACTTACCCCTTCGGCTAGGTCGGGGGTGGGGGAGAGATTCTGAAACTTACCATTTCGGTAGTTGGGCGACTGGGCAATGCGCGCCAGCCGTGCGCCACTCGGAGCCGCCCCGAAAGGCGGCTGCCGCAGAAAGTAAAGCACGCCGCCCACCAAAATGATTACTACAACAAGAAGCCAAAACATACAAAGCACTGGAAAAGGTGATTCAATTATCCGATAACAAACAGCTTAACACAACAAATTACAAATGATTACTAATCAATTAGTTATATTATTTCTTAGCCCACACTTCAAAAGTGGCACAAGGCCCTTCCTCCTCAAGCTTGGTCACTTGGTAGCGATCGGCGAGGACTTGCTGCTCCTCAGGCGTACAGACGATTACATGCGCACCCGTTACCAAGTTCAGCGGTTCCCGACTCGAATGAGGCTGCACTTTTACACTTTCGCGGGCCAAGGCCTGCCGGTAAAACCAGAAGCTGCTTCCGTAAAGCGTGCCGGGGTGGTATACGTCAATGGTCTTGTCTTCAGGATGTTGGCGCACATAGCGGCCTAGATAGTAACCGTAGCGCACTTCCGGGCCCCAGGTTATGTCGTTTTGGCGATTGGTGATGATCAGATCAATAATCTGTTTGTAGGGCAGCCACACCAGCGCCAGCAGCGCGAGTGTGCCCGTTATCACTTGCCAACGTGGGCTCATTGACGAGCTTTGCTGCCACCGCTGAAATAGCGTTGTCAGGGCCAAAGCGATCAGCAGGGCCAGGATTGGGTAGAGCGGCGCTTCGTACCACTCCAGCTTTGTTGCGGCAGCGCTGATGACCAGCAGCCAACAGCCAACAAACAAGGCCAGCAGCCAAATCAAGCGGCGCGTAGCCGCGTCGCGCTCGAAGGCCAAAATCAATAGGGAGGGGGGCAACAACGGCAGCCAGCTCACAAAAAAGCGCGTTGCCGCGTTGCGAAAGTAGTAATACCAGGGCCCATCGTGGCTTTCGAGTGCATTTTGGAAGCGGCCGCCTAGCTCATTGAGTTGCACCGCGTGCCAATAGCCTGGCAGCGCCCGTTCGCGTGCCAGATAATACAGCGCCGGCACGGCAAAGGCGCTAATCAGTGCCAGCCATACAGCCGGCTGACGTAACAAAGGCAGGAGTTTACGCTGGCTCAGGGCGTACAGAACCAATGCCGGACTGCCCAGCAGTCCCGCCACGCCTTTCGTCAGTATGCTCGCACTCAAGGCGATAGCCCAAAGCACCAGATACCGACGGCGGTTGGTTTCGAGATAGAGGTAAAAGGCCAGCAACTCCAGCGTAATCCACAGGATGAGCAGTGCATCGTAGTCGCCGGTCCGGCTGACGTGCTCGCGCACGTAGCCAGGGCTCGTTACCAGGATGAAACCCGCCAGCAGACCTGCACCCGCGTTGCGTAGTGTGCGAGACGCAAAGCGGTAGAGCGCCAGCACCGTCGCTACGCAGGCCAGCACTGTAGGCAGCCGCATGGCAACCTCCCCACGCAGCCCCAAACCCAGCAGCAGTACCTGTAGCCAAATCAAGAGCGGCGGCTTGGTATTCCACAGGTCGGGCTGGTGCTGGTAAGTGGTTACCAGCCAGTTGTGCGACCAATAAATCTCGATGGCGTTCGCGGCCAGCCGCGACTCGTCCCACGTCTGAATGGGGGCCCGGAAGACGTCGAACACCAGGGGAAAGAGGATCGCAGCCAGCAACAAGAGTAACCCAGCCCGGTGGAGCCAGCGCGGAAGGGCTGCGGAGGAGGATAGCATCAGAAACGGGCCAACGAAAAATTGCCCACCGGGCGCACAAAGATTGTTTTCGCCGCCAAGTTAAAGCTCCCTGCGCAAATGGTGCTTGCCGAACTCAAAAACAAAAGGCCGCCTGTTACTCACAGACGGCCTTTTACACAACCAATTGATGTGCAATCAGTTACTTAGGAGTGATAGGCAAGGCACTGGTATAGGTTGAGGCTTTACCAAATGCTTCCTTGATCTCGTCGACGGCGGCGCGGCTACTCAGGCGCTTGGGCTTGGTATTGAGGAAGGTACCGTCTTCGGCCAGCAGGAAGTAAGCGGGCACGTCTTGCAACGCGTAGGCGCGGGCCACTCCCGAACGCATGCCGCCCGCAGCACGGAGCTGTACGCCCGGAAGCTTCTTGCTGGTTACCAGCTGTTTCCAGGCCGGCTCGTTTTCATCGAGGGCAATGTTGACGAACACGATGTTTTTGCCTTCAAACTTGCGCGCTAAGTCCTGTGCGTAAGGCAAATCGCGCAGCGCCAGGCCGCTGGTCGTGCGCCAAAAGTTGAGGTACACTACCTTGCCGGCAAAGCTGCTCAGCGATACCGTGTCGCCCTTCACCGAAATCAACCGGAAATTAGGGGCCGGCGAGCCGATAGCAAACGCTTTGTGCGTTTCGAAGTCGCTCTGCAACAGCGGATAATACATGTTCTTGGGGTCGGAGCTCCGGAAATCGGCGAGCATCGTTTCCGATTGCTTTACGTGGCCAAACCGAAACGACTCCTGCAACACCCGCCCCATGATGATGGGCCGCACGTCGCCCGACAATTGGCTCTTGGCCAGCTCGTAGCACACCTGGTAAAAATCGGGGTCGGAGCGCAGGTGCTTGTCGTTGGTGGCGAGGTAGTGGATGTAGTTGAGCAGGAACTCTTGGTACATCTCGCTCTGCACGGCCGTGGCGTTGCTGAACAGGCTCTTGTCGTTGAGGAAGTCGTAGTACGTGGGCGTCATCTTCAGACGGCCTTCGGTGGCTACTACCTGCTCGCGCAAATCCTGGAACGTGAGGCGGTCGTTGGCGTAGCTATAGTCGATTTCGGCCTGCGCGTACTGCTTGAAAGCAGGCGAAAGCTGATTGTCCTGGGCGTAGTTTTCGAAAAACTTGCGTTCCTCCTTGCGGCGGTAATCCAGAAACGACAAAAAGCCCGGTTCGTAGAGCATGATGTTTTCCGGAAGTACCTGAAAGCCATCGTTTTCCACAAAATGCTCGTCTACCTCAGCTAAGTAGGTATTGGCCTCGGCGCCTTTGCCCTTGTAGCGCACCGATGTCGACAAGCTATTGCCTTTGAAGCGGACTTCCAGGGCGTTGCCCGGCTCTAGAAAGAGGTCCGTGACGTCGTCGGCATATACCAGATCGGCACGCGACGGGCCGGAGATCTTGATCGCCATGCGAAACTCGCCTTTGTCGTCGAGGCGAGCGTAGGTAATCTGCTCTTTCGGATCCAGCGGATTTTCACGCACCGATACGGCTACCGTGTCCGCTGTTTTACCATTGACCTTACCCGTTATGACCACTGTTCCTTGGGCGTGCACCGAGGTAATAGAAGCGGTGCAAAGCGAAGCGAACAAGAGCCCAGCGAAAAGTCGGATAGAAAATGCCATCAGAAAAATGTTCGGTCCCTAAGCTTGAAAATGTCTATTGTCCATAACACTCAGAATAACTACACAAACAGTATTTTCACGGTAAAAGACAATTTATTACCCGAAGATAGTGCATTACAATTAACAAAGTCCAATCCCTAACGTTACTTTTTTCGTAACGTTCGCCTAACGCCAAAGTTTTGTTGGTTTTAGCCAAATAAGCCGCTCAAAACTTCGTCTAATCGTCCCACTGGGTGTACCCGAATGCCGTACCGGCCTAAGTCCAATCCTTTGGCGTTGAACTGGGAAATGTACATCTCTTGAAACCCCAGTTTTTCGGCTTCCGACAACCGCTGGTCCAGGCGGCTCACCGCCCGAATTTCTCCGCTCAACCCGACTTCGGAAGCCAGACAGACTTCGCCCGGAATCGGGATATCATTAAGCGACGATACCACCGCAGCGCACACGGCTACGTCGAGCGCCGGGTCGTCGAGGCGCAGGCCGCCGGCAATGTTCAGGAACACGTCGTGCTGACCCAAGCGCAACCCCGAGCGCTTTTCGAGCACCGCCAGCAGCATGTTCAGGCGTTTGGCGTCGAAGCCCGTACTGCTGCGCTGGGGCGTGCCATAGGTGGCGGGCGTCACGAGGGCCTGTACTTCCACAAGCAGCGGGCGGTTGCCTTCGAGCGTAGCGCCGATCGCCATACCACTCAGATTATCAGTGCGTTGCGAGAGCAGGATTTCCGAGGGATTGGATACTTGCCGCAGGCCCGTGCCTTGCATTTCGTAGATGCCCAGTTCGGAGGTCGAGCCAAAGCGGTTTTTGGTGGTACGCAGGATGCGGTAGCTCAAGTGGCGGTCGCCCTCGAACTGCAACACCGTATCGACCATGTGCTCCAGGATTTTGGGGCCGGCAATGGAGCCGTCCTTCGTGATGTGACCGATGATGAGCACCGGCACGCCCGTTTCCTTGGCATACTTAAGCAACTCAGCGGTGCATTCGCGCACCTGCGACACCGAGCCCGCCCCCGACTCCACCAACCCCGAATGCAGCGTCTGGATCGAGTCGATCACGACTACGTTGGGCTGAAGCTGATCGATCTGCTTGAAAATGTTCTGGGTATTAGTTTCGGTAAGTATATAACAATCAGGGTGTTGCGGACCCAGGCGTTCGGCGCGCATCTTGATCTGCTGCTCGCTTTCCTCACCCGATACATATAGCACCTTCAGTTGGCGCAGGTTCATGGCAATCTGGAGCATTAGCGTGCTTTTGCCTATGCCGGGTTCGCCACCGATAAGCACCAGAGAGCCAAGCACTAAGCCCCCGCCCAACACGCGGTTGAGCTCGGCATCCTGGGTATTGATGCGGGCTTCTTCTTCAAAATGGATTTCGCCGATGGCCCGGGGCTTGGCCACTGTTTTGGTGCCGGGCGAAGAGGTAGGCGGCTTCCAGGAGCCCGTGGCCTGCGTATTTTCCTTCTGTACTACTTCCTCCACGTAGGTATTCCACTCGCCGCAGGAAGGGCAGCGGCCGATCCATTTGGCCGATTGTGCCCCGCAGTTTTGACAGAAATAGAGAGTCTTAAGTTTGGCCATTTGATGGTCGTAGGGAAAAAGATATAATGCTTACCAGCCCGAAAAAGTTTGGCAAGAACGGCTTTTCCGGCTGGTTTGGCCCTGCTTAGCGCTGAGTTTTGGGCTGGGTCAAACTCGGGCCTACTCTAGCAGGTTTTATATTAAGTATATTCACTCTCCCTAATTTTGTCGCCAATGCCTACTGCCCTGACTCCGGCTGAGTTGACTGTTGTGCCGACCTTCGCCGACTTACCACCCGAAACGCTTACGTGGCTGGTGGAGCACGGCGAACGCCGCGAATACGCCAGCGGCGATACCATAGTACAGCCCGGTGAAGCGGCCGAATTCATGACCGCGATTCTTTCCGGCGGCCTGCAATTCTTCGCTGTCAACAACGGCAACCGGGAGCCAATCTTCCGCATTGAGGCTGGCCAGGTAAGCGGGGTATTGCCGTATTCGCGACTGCGGACTTTTAAAGGCTTGGCCCTGGCGGTCGGGCCGACCGTCATTTATGCGCTGCACCGCGACAAGTTTCCGGAGCTGGAGCAAGCCAGCCCGGAGCTGGTGCAGCGACTTGTGGCCCTGATGAGCGACCGCGCCCGCGAAGAAGCGCGCGGACAAGAGCGCGACGAGAAGCTGCGGGCCTTAGGCAAACTGTCGGCGGGCCTGGCGCACGAGCTCAACAACCCAGCCGCGGCCATCGCCCGCGCCGCAGAAGCCCTGACGCAGCTCGTGGCGGCCAAGCCATCTCAGCTGCGAGCACTTGTCGCCTCCTGCCCCACCCCCGAAGCGCTTGCGGCCCTTACGGCTTTGGCCACCAAAGACGTGACGGAGGTGCCGAAGTTCACGGCTCTCGAATGCGCTGACCGCGAGGATGAAGTCTCCGACTGGCTGGAAGAGCAAGGCGTGTCCGATGGCTATCGCCTGGCGTCGGGGTTGCTGGAAGCAGGCATTGGCGTAGAGGAGCTGGCTCCGGTTTCGGAAAAATTGCCGGAAACAGCGCGGGCAGCGGCGTTTACGTGGCTGGAAGGCCAGTTGACGACCCTCCGCCTGATCCGGGACTTGCAGGAGGCCAGCGCGCGCATCAGCACCTTGGTGAACAACGTGAAAACGTATTCGCACATGGATCGCTCGGCCGACTACGCCCCTCTCGATGTGCAGGCCGGCCTCGAAAGCACTCTCAATATCCTGGGTTACCCGCTGCGGCAGAAAAACATCCGCGTCATTCGCGACTACGCCCACGGCTTGCCTGCCGTGCGCGGCCAGGTCAGCAGCCTCAACCAAGTCTGGACCAACCTGCTCGACAACGCAATCGATGCCTTGCCGCCGGGGGGCCAAATCACCCTGCGCACCACCTTTGGCGGCGACTTCGTTCGCGTGTTCATCATCGACAACGGCCCCGGCATTGCGCCTGACGTGCTGCCGCACATCTTCGAGCCCTTTTACACCACCAAACAAGCGGGCGAAGGCACAGGCCTGGGCCTCGATATCGCCCAGCGCATCATTCGCAACCACGGTGGACGGCTGGAAGTGCAGTCAAAGCCTGGCCACACTGAGTTTTGCGCGTGGCTGCCGGTGGAGTAAGGTATTTCGCTGGCACATGCCCGCTATTTCTTTGTCCTTCGCTGGCGCTCAGGCTGACAGGATTTATGTAAATATTTGATAATCAATACATTACCAAACAACGCCTTGTCATGAAAAAACCGATCGTATTGGCCGTGGACGATGATCCGCAGGTGTTGAATGCCATAGACCGGGACTTGCGCAGCGAATTCCGCAAAGACTACCGCATTCTGCGCGCTGCCTCCGGCGAGGAGGCCCTCACTACGTTGCAGGAACTCAAAGCCCGCGCCGAGCCGCTGGCCCTCGTGCTGGCCGACCAGCGCATGCCCCAGATGGAAGGTGTGGAATTGCTGGAGAAAACCCGCGTGCTGTTTCCCGATGCCAAGCGCGTGCTGCTTACGGCCTACGCCGACACGGAAGCAGCCATCCGGGCCATCAACAACGCCCACCTCGACTACTATTTGATGAAGCCCTGGAATCCGCCCCAGGAGCTCCTGTATCCCACCCTGCACGATCTGCTTACGGCGTGGCAGGCCAAGTACAAGCCTCGTTTTCAGGGACTTCGCTTGATCGGGTTTCAGTGGTCGCCGCTCTCGCACGAACTCAAGGATTTTCTGGCCGGCTACATGGTGGCCTTCCAATGGCTGGATTTTGAAACCAATCCGGAAGCCAAGGAACTGCTCGACACCACTGGCCTCACCGCCGCCGATTTGCCCGTCGTCGTATTCGAAGACGGCACTGCCGAATCGCGCCCCGACCGCACAGCCATTGCCAGCAAAATCGGGTTGGCGCTAAAAGCATCGTCGCAGCTATACGATGTGGTCGTGATCGGGGCCGGGCCATCGGGCTTAGCAGCAGCCGTTTACGGAGCGTCGGAAGGCTTGAAGACGCTGATCGTGGAGCGCCAGTCGCCGGGCGGGCAGGCGGGCACCAGCTCCCGCATCGAAAATTACCTGGGCTTCCCGACCGGCCTGAGCGGCGCCGAGCTGGCGCACCGGGCATGGTCGCAGGCGGTGCGGCTAGGAGCCGAGTTTCTGGCCCAGGAGGTTACCGGCCTGTGCGTGCAGGACGGCTACAAAGTCTTGACCCTGAGCGACGGCAGCGAGATCAGTACGCGGGCCGTTGTCCTGACTACCGGCGTCAGCTACCGCACCTTGGAAGTACCTGGCATTGACAAACTTACCGGTGCCGGTGTGTATTACGGCGCGGCCCGCACCGAGGCTCGCTCCTGCGACCAACGCGACGTCTACATCGTGGGCGGCGGCAACTCGGCGGGGCAAGCGGCCATGTATTTGGCCACGTACGCCCGCAAAGTGCACATCGTAATTCGGGGCGAATCGCTTGCCGCGTCTATGTCGGCGTACCTGATCGAGCAGATCGGCCGCACGCCCAACATTCAGATTTTGCCTTTTGCACAGGTCGTGGAAGTGCGCGGCGACGATCACCTCGAACAAGTCGTGCTCAACAATAACGGCCAGTTGGAAGAGCGGCCCGCCCAAGCGTTATTCGTGTTCATCGGGGCCAAACCCAGCACCGAATGGGTCTGTGAGACAGTAGCTTGCGACAGCAAAGGCTTCCTGCTCACCGGCCGCGATCTCGTCACCGATCCGCGCTACGGCTCCCTGTGGAAACGCGAGCGTGAGCCCTACCTACTCGAAACCTGCGTGCCCGGCATTTTCGCCGCCGGCGATAGCCGTGCGGGTGCGATGGCGCGCGTGGCTTCTGCCGTGGGCGAAGGCTCTATGGCCATTAAGTTCGTGCACCAATATTTGGATGAGTAACTACTTAATTAACAAGGGATTGAATATTTAAGCTTTAGCCAGCGCGAGTTACGTCGCGCTAAACTCGCGGCAGTTTAGGGGATAGCTTAGGTCAACCAATCAGGCCTTGCATACGTTAGATTAGCCACACCATTTCCCTTGTCAATCATGAGCATATTTGGTTCTGACCGCCATAGCGGTACAATGGGAGGCCTGCTTTCGGGCCTGTTTGGGGGTAGGTCTGCTGGCAACGTTGCCTCCGGCAGCGTAGATAGCGCCACCAGAAACTCAAGTGGCATAGGCCGCAAACTGGTAAGCGGAGCCTTGCTAGCTGCCGGCGCTGCTTACCTGTACAACCGCTCCAAAAACAGAAACGCCAGCGCCCCCACCTTCGATCCTAACCGCTAGGCTACCCGCCCGGCGCGCAAAAGCCCCACCTCTAGACTTTTACAGCTTGGGGTGGGGCTTTTTTGTGGGTGATTGCCGGGTTGGAATGCGTTACGAGTTTTTATACAGGCATTTGATAATGAACACATTATAAAATGCCTGTCAGATAGCGTGGGGCTCTGTCTCGTGTGTATAACATGCGGGTCAGAGATCGGTGAGCAGGAGGTACGGGGCGGAACTAACGCTATCAAAAAGGCTAGATTCTAACAAAATCTTTAACAGCCTTTTCAAATTCAACAAATTTTCGAAACGGGAAACCATCGCTTCTATGCTGCGCAAAATCTCTTTCTTTTAACAACAAAAATATTTTCTTCAGTTGCATGTACGATAATATCAATAGTGACTTGAGCTTAATCTCAAAACAAATGTTTTCTTCGTATACTTTTATTTCGTTTCCAAACGCTTCTTTAAAACTTTGAATGTTCACTAGAACTATATCTTTACCAGCCTTTAGTTTTGTTATTTCTATCCTCGCCCCTCCCGGTTCGTTGTACCAAAAGAAATTTGCACTCTGCAGCCCATTTATTAAACCCATAAGAGAATGCATAAAGTTGTAATAAGGGTCACCAAAAACATGGGTAATAATTAATTCATAAGACTTATTTTCAATATAAATAATACAGGTACTCCATCCTTCAGAATGAAGTCTTAATACAAAATCAATATCATCTATTGAATCCAGCATTGTTGATTATTGAAGATTCGTACAGCTTTTCAAAATACACCGGAAGCTGGCTTCACGGTCGCGCTGCCATCAAAAACGTCAGCTCGCCGCCGTTCATAATATCCTGATGCGCCAGAAACGGACGCGTCAGCTTTTGGCCATTTAGCCGCGCTTCTTTTACATACACGTTCTTATCGCTCTGGTTTTTCACGTTGATAGTGAAGGTCTTACCGTTTTCAAGGTGCAACGTAGCGCCATTTACGGCGGGGCTACCCAGGGCGTATTCATTAGAGCCGGGCGCGACGGGGTAGAAGCTTAAGGCACTGAAGATGTACCAAGCGCTCATCTGGCCGCAGTCGTCGTTGCCGCCGAGGCCACCGGGCGTAGGGTGGTACATGCGCTTGAGGATCATGCGCACGCGCTCCTGGGTTTTGTAGGGTTGGTTGGTCCAGTTGTAGAGGTAGGCGGCGTGGTGGGCGGGCTCGTTGCCGTGCACATAGTTGCCGATGATGCCGTCGCGGGTGATGTCCTCGGTTTCGGCGAAGAACTTGTCGGGCAGGTGCATCGTGAACAGCGAATCGAGGTGCGGCACGAAGCGCTGGTTGCCGCCCATCAGCTTGATGAGCGCGGCAGGGTCTTGGGGCACATAGAGGCTGTAGTTCCAGGCATTTCCCTCAATAAACCCTTGATTATTGGTACTTAACACATCAAACTCTTTGCGGAACGTTCCGTCGCTGAGCTTGGGCCGCATGAAGCCGATGCGGGCATCATATACGTTCTGCCAGTTGCCGGCGCGCTTGCTGAACTCCTGGTAAATATCCTGGCGGCCGAGCTTTTGGGCGGCCTGCGCGATGCACCAGTCGTCGTAGGCGTATTCGAGCGTTTTGGACACCGACGAGCCACTTTTGTCTTCTGGCACGTAGCCCAGTTGCAGGTATAGCCCGATGCCGTCGTACCACTGCTGGCGGGCCGTGATCACGCAGGCATCCAGGGCTTTGTTGGCGTCGAAGGGCGCGTTGCCTTTTACAATGGCGTCGGCAATGACGGGCACGCTGTGGTAGCCGATCATGCACCAGTTTTCATTGGCGTAGTGCGACCACACCGGCAACATGTGCTCCACGCTCTGGCTGTAGTGCGCCAGCATCGACTGCACCATGTCGGCGTTGCGCTTGGGCTGGAGCAGGTTAAAGAGCGGATGCAGAGCGCGATAAGTATCCCATAATGAGAACGTTGTGTAATTGGTAAACCCATCGGCGCGGTGCACATTTTGGTCGAGGCCCTTGTACTGTCCATCGGCGTCCATATAGGTAGTCGGGCTGAGGAAGGCGTGGTACATAGCCGTGTAGAAGTTGTCCTTGTCCTCGCGCTTAGCTGCCTGAATCACCACTTTGCTCAGTTCCTGCTGCCACTGCTGCTGGCCTTGGCGCTTGATCTGGTCGAAATCCCAGCCCGGCGCTTCGGTCCGCAGATTCTGGAGTGCCCCCGCTGTGCTCACCGGCGAGAGCGCAAACTTGAGCTTAATCTTCTCGTTGGCGGCGGTCTTAAAGTCGAAGTACAAGCGCAACTGCTGGCCAGCTAGGTCGGGGAAGTTTTTCGTTTGGTTGAAGCGCCCCCAGAAGCCGCGGTACACCTCCTTTTTGGAGTAGTTGCGGCTGCCGTATCCCCGGAACGGCTTCGAAAACTGCATGGCAAAGTACACTGTGCGGGTGCGGCCCCAGCCGTTGGTATGCCGGTAACCGGTTACCAATGAGTCGTTTTCGACCCGTACAAACGTCCAGACGTTCTTATCAGGATAGTTGTAAATGCCCGCCATCAAATCCAGAATGATGTGCGCGTCGTCGGCTTTCGGGAACGTGTACTGGTGAAACCCGACGCGGTTGGTGGCGGTCAGCTCGGCCAGGATGTTGTGGTCGTCGAGCTTTACCCGGTAGTAAGCGGGCTCGGCTACTTCGTTTTGGTGGGAATACGCCGAGCGGTAACCGCTCTGGGGTTTGTCGGCGGTGCCGGGGTTGAGCTGCAGCGGGCCGGTGGTGGGCATCACCAGGAAATCACCCAGATCGGAATGACCGGTGCCGCTGAAATGCGTGTGGCTGAAGCCCACGATGGTTTTATCATCGTATTGATAGCCAGCACAATACTTGTACACGTCGGGGTTGTACTTCCCGTTCTGCTCGTAGCTCAGCGTGTCGGTATCGGGCGAGAGCTGCACCATCCCGAAAGGCACCGTCGCGCCCGGAAAGGTGTGCCCCATCTTCTGCGTACCCACGATGGGGTGGGCATACTGCACGAGATTTTCGGTGGGTTTCGGCTTCTGGGCGAAGGCCGGCAAAGACGCAAAGAGCAGCGTGGCAAAAGGCAGGAGTTTCATCAGCTTCAGGAAGGAGGTTGAAGCTGGCAAGGTAGTATACTAAGAATGTGTTTTGGCATTGCCCTACTAAGCACAGAAGTCTCCTAGACAAGGCTTTGCAATACCTCTAGGTTGTGGTATGGCTCACTTTTTCGCCTTCGAAAACGAGTACGGCGCATCTTCTGCCTTCGTGCCGCGGCTCGTATTGGGCGTGGCAGCCATATCAAAATCTACCGTTGCACCTTTTTGCAATTCATTGTTGCTAAGCCAGTTATGCGCGTACGACTGGCCGTTGACTATTACGCTACGGATATAGCGATTGGCCTCGCTATTAGCCGGGGCGTTGAGTACGACCTCTTTGCCGTTTTCCAGCCGCAGCGTGGCTTTCTTGAACAGCGGCGCACCCAACAACTGGTCGGTGGCGGGGCAGACGGGGTAGAAGCCCAGGGCCGAAAACACGTACCACGCCGAGGTCTGGCCGTTGTCTTCGTCGCCGCAATAGCCGTCGGGGGTGGGCAGGTAGAGGCGGTTCATCGTTTCGCGCACCCAATACTGCGTTTTCCACGGCTGGCCAGCGTAGTTGTAGAGGTAAATCATGTGCTGAATGGGCTGGTTGCCGTGGGCATAGTTGCCCGTGTGGGCAATCTGCATCTCCCGGATCTCGTGGATCACGGAGCCGTAATACGAAGCGTCGAACACCGGCGCGAGGGTAAATACGGTGTCCAGTGCCGCCACAAACGGCTTGGGCCCGCCCATCAGGTTCATCAGGCCCTGCACGTCGTGAAACACCGACCACGTGTAGTGCCAACTGTTGCCTTCGGTGAAGGCATCGCCCCACTTAAAGGGGTTGAAGGGCGCCTGAAACTTGCCGTCCTGGTTTTTGCCGCGCATCAGGCCGGTTTGTTTGTCGAAGAGGTTGCGGTAGTTCTGGCTGCGCTTGGCGTAGAGATTCACCTCCTTGGCGGGCTTGTGTAACGCTTTGCCTAACTGATAGATAGCAAAGTCATCGTAGGCGTATTCGAGGGTGCGGGCGGCGTTCTCGTTGAGCTTTACGTCGTAGGGCACGTAGCCCAGCTTGTTGTAATACTGCACGCCCGCGCGGCCCACGGCTTCCAACGGGCCAGCGTTGTTGGCCCCGTGCACTAGTGCTTCGTAAAGGGTATTGATGTCGTAGCCGCGCCCACCCTTCAGGTAGGCATCGGCCACCACGGAGGCCGAGTTGTTGCCCACCATCACGTTGCGGTAGCCGGGGCTGGCCCATTCCGGTAGCCAACCGCCTTCCTTATAAGCATTTACCAACCCCGCCTGCATTTGGGCATTAACGCTCGGGTACATCAAATTCAGGAAGGGAAACAGCGAGCGAAACGTGTCCCAGAACCCCGTGTCGGTGTAGAGGTAGCCGGACAGCACTTGGCCGTTGTAGGGACTGTAATGCACCACGTTGCCGGCGGCATCCAGCTCATAAAACTTGCGCGGAAACAGCAGCGAGCGGTACAGACACGAGTAAAACGTCCGCTGCTGATCGGGGGTGCCGCCCTCAATTTGAATGCGGCTGAGTTCTTTGTTCCAGGCCGTTTTGGCCTTTTGCTTCACCGCCTCGAAGTCGTCGTTGCCGATCTCTTTCAGATTCAATTCAGCCTGCTCCGGGCTAATGAACGACGAGGCCACCCGCACGTTCACCTGCTCGTCCTTGCGCGTCTTGAAGCCCACGACCGCACCCGCGTGATTTCCTTGAAACTCTAATACGTTAGTAACTAGTTCTTTATCCTTATATATGTTCGTGCTGGCAAACGGCTTATCGAATTGCAGCACGAAGTAATTCCTGAAGTTCTCAGGCACGCCGCCGCTGTTGCGGGTGGTGTAGCCCACAATCTTGTTTTCCTGCGGCAGCAGCTTCACGTACGAGCCTTTGTCGAGGGCATCGAGCACGACGTAGGCGCTGTCGGTGCGGGGAAAGGTGAACCGGAAACTCGCCGCACGCTCGGTGGGCGCAATTTCCGTAACCACATCGTGGTCAGCCAGATACACTTGATAATAATACGGCTTGGCGACTTCGGCTTTGTGCGAAAACCAACTGGCGCGGTCGTCTTCCTCGAAGCGCAGCCTGCCCGTGATGGGCATCAGGGCAAACTGCCCGTAATCGTTCATCCAGGGCGAAGGCTGGTGCGTTTGTTTGAACCCGCGGATCTTGTCGGCGCTGTATTGGTAGGCCCAGCCGCTGCCCATTTTGCCGGTTTGCGGCATCCAGAAGTTCATGCCCCACGGCAACGCGATGGCCGGATAGGTATTTCCGTTCGAAAGACTAGGCTTCGAGTCGGTACCCATCAGTGGGTTTACCAACTCTACGGGCTCAGCTATTTGCCCCTTAGCGGCGCCTGTGCACAGTAGAAAAACCAGGGCCGCAAACGTGGTAAATACTTTATTCATAAGCATATAACAAGGACGCTAGTGTTGCCTGAAAGCCAGCATTTTCCCAAGAAAACCAACTTCTTCTGACAAGCCGTTAATATAGAAGTAAAATGCCCTAACAGCGCCCGCCGCCCATAGAAGTGCGCATTCGGACCGCTCCCTCATTTCGACAATTCGGCAATAACTCAAAGGCCTGCTTATGTGTTGTTCTAGCCTGTAGCGGGCTATAAGCGCCGCCGGCGGCTGAAGCCAACATTTTGTTTTTGATACTTACAACAACTATCTAGTTATCAGCCTGTTACTACACCATTAAGGAGAACTATTCTCCGGTTTATGCCAGTGTTTTTATGCGTCTTTTCTCTACACGCCTATTTTTGCTTTCTATGGCAGTGGTGCTAGCGGCGAGTGGCTGTAACTTATTGGAATACAGCCCCAATCAGGCTTACGTACCCGCCGCCGAACGCCACCTTACGGCTCAGAATCTGCGCCGGCTCCAACAACAGCCGCTTTCGCCCACCGACACGCTGCGCTTCGTGTTTATCGGCGACTCGCAGCGATTTTACGACGAGGCCGACGACTTTGTGGCTAGCGTCAATGAGCAACAAGACATTGATTTCGTGATGCTTGCGGGCGACATTTCCGACTTTGGCCTGGTGCGGGAAATGCGCTGGATGCACCGCCGCCTGCAACGTCTGCGCGTGCCTTACCTCACCGTCATCGGCAACCACGACCAGGTGGGCAACGGCCGCAACGCCTACCAAACGGTGTTCGGGCCTCTGAATTACTCGTTTGTGCGCGGCGGCACGAAGTTTATCTGCGTCGATACCAACGGCCGTGAATACGGCTTCCAGGGCCAGGTGCCCGACGTAAGTTGGCTCACGCAGCAGCTCGCCGACACGGCCGGCACGCAACGCGCCGTTGTGGTGTGCCACGTGCCGCCCACCGACGCCGACTTCGATCCGCAGCTGGTGCAGCCGTATGCCCGCACCGTGCGCAGCAATCCGCAGCTGGTGTTGCACTTGGCCGGGCACATCCACCGTTACACGGCCGGCCAGCCCTTCCGCGACGGCATCACCTACCTGACCACGTACAACTTCGAGAAGGGCCGCTACCATATTGTGTCGGTATGGGGGCGGCGCCAGTTTCGCCTTGAAACCGTTCAGTATGCGTCGCAGAACTGAAATACAACTACTTGCTATACTGATACTTAGCTTTATCCCCTGCTTCGCGCACGCGCAAGCCGAGGCCGATGTACGCCGGTCAGGGCCGTTCTTCCTGACGGTGCAGTTAGCGGGCGGGCAGGGCGTGGTGGCGGTGGGCGGTGGCTACTGGCTGGCCGACCGGCGGCTGGAGCCGGAGGTGCTCGTGGGCTACGTGCCGCGCTCCATTGGCGGCAGCCGCATGGCCGTTTTCACTTTCAAAACGACGTACACGCCTTTCGAGCCCAAACTCGGTGGGCGCGGCGACTGGCGCCTCAACCCCGTATCGGTGGGCGGCTTCCTGAACTACACCACCGGCAAACAATTCTTCCTGACTAACGACTCGGCTGGTCGCTACCCCAAAGGGTACTACTGGTGGTCGTCGGCGGTGCGCCTTGGGGCTTTTGCCGGGCTGCGCCTCACGCATCATTCCACCGAGCCCAATCTGCACGGTTGGCCCCGCCGCACTTCATTTTACTCCGAACTGAGTACCAACGACTTGCACCTGGTAAGCGCCCTGACCAACAAAACGCTCCGCATTCCCGAAATCCTGACCTTAGGGTTGGGGGTGAAAAACGGTTGGTAAGGCCTAAACGAGAAGCGTAGCCATAAAAAAAGGGGAACATTGCTGCTCCCCTTTTTCCTTATCGAATGCGTTGTCTACAACTTAACAATAGCAGGCAGTTGCGCTTCAAATAGCTTGGTAAACTCCTGAGCAGTCAGGATATGGCCTTGCTTTTGGGCATCGTTTGCCGTATTGTAGCCAAATTCGGCAGCGGCAATGCGTTGGGTGGGCGTACCGTGGTGGCCCGTGCTAGAGAATTGGCAGTCGCCGATGTTGAAAAACACCTGCAAGAACTGTCTTACGCGTTTCCACTGCATCGAAGCGCCGCGGGCGTGCGAGAGATAGTAAGCCGAATAGGCGTCGGCCATCAACTCAGTACGGCGAGTAGCTTCTGGCGTATTCTCATTCGTGAACAAGCCCAGTTGGAACTGTACTTGGTGGCCAAACTCGTGAGCCAGAATGGCTTGCGGCGCTACATCATCGTAGCCGAGGGCAGTGTACGCTTCCATGATGCCGTCGCCCATAATGATCTTAGAGGGGATGGTGCCATACGGAGGAAAGTCGAAGCCTTCCTGAGCAAACGCGTTGAACGTGAAGATGGGGTGGGTACCATTTCTCATCTCCGGCGAGGCCTTCAAAAAGGTTAATACCCGGTCAGCATAGAATGCGGCGCTGGCATCGGACAAGCCGAAGGCGGCTTTGTAGGTCCGGATCAGTTTGGTGCGGTCTTGCAGCATGTTGCCGTGCATGGCGGCCAGCACAATGTCCTGCGACTGAATATTCCAGAAACGCTGCAAGTCCTTGAACGTCTTGGTTAAGCGCTGCGTGTATTCGCCCTTCTGGCCAAAGTATTGGTTTGCCGAGCTGTTCTCAAAAAGCAGGGCATCGTACGTTGGCAAGTCCAGCATGGCCGTGCTGTTCACCTTCGCAAAAGACAGGCTGGTCCAGTCTTTTAGCTGCTGATCCAGCCACAGGTTCAAGGGGGTATTGCTATCGCAGGGCGTCGGCTGAATGGCCGTCGCGCGGCGTACCATATCCCGGTACTGCGGGTCGGCTTTGGCCAGTAGCCCCGAATTTGCTTTAAGATCTTCCGAGCCGGCTGGCAATGTGGCAAGCTGGCTTGAGCTGGTAGTGGAGGGAGCACTTACCAATGCATCATTCTCCTTTTGACAGCTGGTCAGCAAGGAAAATGAAAGAACCGCAGACGCTGTTAGTAGTTTGAGGTGTTTCATGGGTGGAATTAATTGGAATACTTTTCGGTGAATAGATGTGATAATTATACAATAAAATATTTTTAAAATCTATATTTACGTTTTTTTGAGATTGTTAGACTTAAGCAAGATTCGAACAAAAAACTTCTATAAATTACTCTTTACATTACAAAAGAAGCTTCCTTCTTAAAGCACTCCGATGGTTTTTATGCGAACTATTATGGAGGAGCTAAAATAAAAAATGCAATGTATAACCTCTTAGTAAGCAGCCTATTATGAACCTGGCAATAAACAAAAGGGCCCGCCGAAGCGGGCCCTTTTGCCTGTAGTGTAGCAGCAACTGAGCTATTCAACGGAATCCTGATCCGGCCAAGTAGGCTTCCCGCGCTTCGCTGAGCAGGCGCAAAATACCGGCACGTTGCCGCAACAAGCCTTCGATAACCGGGCGGTGTTGCCGAAACAGCCGCACCGCCCGCAAACGGCGCAGGCGGGCCGCCAAGCTATTCCAATAGCTCAGGGCATAAAAACCCGTCAGTGGCAGGCTCAGGGCGTAGGCAGTCGTGAGGCGCCAATCCTGTACAAAGTGCTCTATCAGAGCAATTTGTGAAATATAACAGACCGTAAAGGTGAGCATGCCCACAACCAGCATTATGGGGGCCACAAACTCTACGTCTTTGGTTGCCCGGCGTGCCACCACCGAGGGCAGAATGTAGGGCACGTAATTATTGACAACCCCATACAGGTACACCGGAAACCCCAGCAGCAGTTTCACGCCGGCCACTGCCCCTCGGCTCCAGCGCTTGCCTTGCCCCCGCGACGATTCCAGCGACTCGTCGGTGAGGTGCACCCGACGCAGGTCTTGCAGGTACGTTTTCAGGCGTTCGCGCACTTCGTTGAGCCGCACCGGATCGTGCTTTTCGAAGTAAGCAATGCCTTCTAACAGGTTGCGGCTCAGGAGGTAGTTGTCGTAGAGGGTTTCTTTGTCGTCGATAAAATGATCGGTAAACGTGCGTTCCACCTGCATCACCAACTCGTCGTCGGCAGCGTCGCGGGTAATCACGAGGCGGCCCTCCAGCCGCACCCTGATTTCTTCGGTGAGCGCATCGGCAGCGCCCTCGGGGTCTTGGCGGTAGCGGTCGGCATAGTCGGCTACCCGGATAGGCTGGCCAACGTTGACAAACACATCCGACCGAAACCGCGTGGGATCGAAGTAATTGATACCCAAGGGCAACACCCGCAGCCCCAGTTGGAAGTTGTGGCGCGCTTCGGCTCCCAGCGCAATGCGGGCCGCGCCCGTTTTGAGGGGCCGCAGGCGGCGCTCCGAAATGCTGGTGCCCTCCGGAAAGATCATGATGGTGCCGCGCCGATCGAGGTAGTCGTAGCAGCGGCTGAAGGCGGCTTCGTTGCGGGCCGCCAGTTCTTCGGGCGAAGCCCCCCCCACGCCGGTTTCAGCATCCTGCCGCCGATAAATCGGGATAGAATTACCCGACTCCATGATCCGGCGCAGAATGGGGTTTTGAAAGAAGGTGCTCTTGGCTAGAAACGCAATCGGGTCGCGGCGGTTGACGGCTACCACCAGCGGGTCCATAAGCGTATTGGGGTGATTACCAACGATTAACAACGGACCAGGCTCCTGTAGTCGCTCGGGGTGCCGGATTTCGAGCCGGCGAAAAAATACCCGCAGCGCCACCTGCACCAAGGGCTTCATAACGGTATAAAAGAGCATGCCACCAAGTACGCTCGAACTTTGCAAACGGCCAAAGCAGCACGCCGCGCCGGCCGTGGGTTTGCTGCCAACTACCGCCGAACCAGTATCTTTCGGCTAGTTCAGCCTGACCTGAGATCCTTTGCCCCGCAGCGCCACAGCGAAAAGGCTGAAGCTGAGAATCTTTAGCTTCCTGGCTTTGCTTATCTTAAGTACCTGCTGGAAGCGGCGTACGCTGGCCGCTGCGTCGTCGTTCTTAGGCCGCGCGAGTGGCTGTATGTTTGACCCGCGACCCATAAAAAGTCCGTCGCACCTATTTTTTAGTGCCCAACAAGTATGCGTTGTTTTGTAAGTCTAAGTGCGGGTTTGTTGTTGATGGCCAACACGGTATGGGGCCAAACCAACATGGCAGTTCTGCGGAAAGCCGATGACCTGGTGGCGGAGAAAAAGTACGAGTCGGCCTTTAAGCTCCTCAACGACTACGACCCCAAAAATGCCCAGCCCGCCGTGGCCCTCAAAAAAGAGGAGATCGTGCTGAACTACAGTATCGCCAGCAGCAACTATAGAAGCTTCACTTTCAAGGACTTAAGCACACTGGAGTCGTTGGAGGAAAACCAAGAGCACGAAGCCCCGGGTACGCGCTACCGCTTCCGGGTGAGGGCCGTGCTGGACTCCCTCAAGCAAAAGTACCCCGACAACTACAAGCTCGACCGCGGCCTCGGCGACTACTACTACGCCGTGCAGCAATGCGACTGCGCTGAGAAGAAAAAGACTGAGGATGAGCTGTTTCCGCTCATGATCAAGCATTATGAGGAAGCCCACAAACACGCTTACGGCGACTACAAATCGTATTTTGTAGTAGGCTACGCCAAGCAGCGCCTCGGCCAGTTTAAGCAGAGCGTGCCGTACTTTCTGCACTCCATCGAACTGAAAAAGGACTTCCCCACGGCCCACCTCAACCTTGCCTTTGTGTACCTGGAGCTGAAGCAGTACGAGAAAGCCCGCACCGAAGCGCAACTGGCTGTAGATCAGTTTCCTGACGAGGCCCACAAGTCCGACGCCAGCTTCCTGCTTAGCAAGATCGAGGAGCGAATCAAAACCCAAAAGGAGCTGCTGGCCGCAAAAAAGACTGGCAAGAAGACCTCCAAAACAAAAAAGCCCGCAACCGCTAAAGCGACGCCCGCCAAGAACACCGCGACGCCGGAGCCGAAACCCGCAGAAACGAAGGCTGCTGAGGCAAAATCTGCCGAAGCAACGCCCGCCGATGCCAAGCCAGCCGAAGCTAAGCCAGCCGAAGCTAAGCCGAATTAACTCTCTACACAACTTATTAATTATCAATAAGTTGTACGCCATTGGCCAACAAAAACCCCGCCTGCCATCCTAAGCAAAGGATGACAGGCGGGGTTTAGCATTAGGAGAAATGAAAATGCTTCGCTCCTACTTATTCATCACGTTGTTCTGGCGGTTGATAGACTCGATGTGGATGGCATCCAGGTACTTATGAATGAAGTCTTCCGTTAGGCCTAGCTTGGCGCCTTTCTTTACGCCGCGCTCCAAAATTTCGCCCCAGCGGCTGGGCTGCAGAATGGTGATGTTATTCTCCTTTTTGTACACCCCGATTTGCTCGGCAATGGCCATGCGGTTGCTGATGAGCTGCATGATCTCGTCGTCGATGTGGTTAATCTGCTGACGCAGGCGCTCCAACGCGGTCAGAAACTCTTGTTTGTCAGTGGTTTCGGCGCGCCAGATGAGGCTATCAATCAGCTCGCCCAGGCGCTCCGGCGTCACTTGCTGCTTGGCGTCGCTCCAGGCATTGTCGGGGTCGATGTGCGATTCGATCATCAGGCCGTCGTAGTCGAGGTCGATGGCCTTTTGGGCGATGCTTTGCAGCACATCGCGGCGACCACCAATGTGGCTTGGGTCGCAGATAAGCGGCAATTCGGGCAGGCGCAGCTTCATCTCGATGGGCAGGTGCCACATCGGGGCATTGCGAAAATCGGTGTTGCCGTAGCTAGAGAATCCTCTGTGAATCAGACCAATATCTTTAATACCGGCTTTGGCAATGCGCTCCACGGCGCCCGTCCACAGCTCGATGTCGGGGTTGATTGGGTTTTTGATCAGCACCGGAATGTTCACGCCGCGCAGGGCATCGGCCACTTCCTGCACCGAAAAGGGGTTTACGGTCGTGCGGGCACCGATCCAGAGCACGTCCACATCGAAGGCGAGGCAGTCCTCCACGTGCTTGGCCGTGGCTACTTCCACCGTAATCGGCAGGCCTGTAAGGTCTTTGGCCTTTTTCATCCACGGCAAGCCTTTCGTGCCGATGCCTTCGAACAGGCCGGGCTTGGTGCGCGGCTTCCAGATGCCGGCGCGCAGCATATCGACTTTGCCGGTAGCCGCGAGACGCGTGCAGGTTTCGATGGTCTGCTGCTCGGTTTCGGCGCTGCACGGGCCCGAGATGATGAGCGGCTTTTTGTGAATGGAAGGCTTGCCGAGGGCGGCCAGGGGAGATGACTGATCCATTATTTTAAGATTTTACGAATGACGTTGGCTTGTTCAATCAGGTTGGTAAACGCCTGATAGTCTTCTTGTTGCAAAATATCGCGCATGTGCTGAAGCTGGCGCAGGTGCTCGTCGAGCACGTCGAGCACATTCAGGCGGTTTTGGCGGAAAATGGGCACCCACATCGCCGAGGAGCTTTTGGCCAAGCGCACCGTCGATTCGAAGCCGCCGCTGGCCAGCTCAAAGATGCGCTGTTCTTCTTTCTCTTTCTCTAACACCGTGAGCGCCAGCGCGAAAGAAGTAATGTGGGAAATGTGCGACACGTAGGCCGTGTGCACGTCGTGGGAGGCTGCATCGAGGTACACGAGGCGCATTTGCAGCTGCTGAAACACCTTTTCTACCAGTGCCACGGCAGCCGGATGACTATGCTCGGCATCGCAGATTACGAGCGTTTTGTCTTCAAACAGGTGAGGCACCGCCGCTTCCGGCCCTGAATATTCGGTACCGGCCATGGGGTGCACCGCCACAAAACGGTCGCGGTGCGGGTGGTCGGCAACGGCGGTCAGCAGCTTTTCTTTCGTCGAGCCGACGTCAATAACTACTTGCTGATCAACCACATCCAATACCTGCGGCAGCACCGTCAGCATGGCGTCCATGGGCACGGCCACCACCACCAAGCTCGAGCGGCGTACGGCCGCGGCCAAGTCGGTGGTGCCTTCATCAATGAGGTTCAACTCCAAGGCTTTGCGCAGGTTTTCGGCACTCTGATCGACCCCGATCACGCTGCCGGCCACGCCGTGCGCTTTCAGGCTTAAGGCCAGCGAGCCGCCAATCAACCCCACTCCTATTATCGTGACAACCATGTTCTTAGGCGTTGGCCGGGCTAGTGTGCAGGGCACTTACAATTCGATCCAATGAGGCGCGTAGCACGGCTTCGGGCTGGCACAGGCTCACCCGGATGAACTGGTCGCCGTTGGTGCCAAAAATGCCGCCCGGCGTGATAAACACCCGTGCCGCATCCAGTATTCTGTCGCTCAGCGCGTAACCGTCGGCGAAGCCAGCCGGAATGGCGGCCCACACAAACAGGCCGGTCTGCTGCGCATCGAAAGTACAACCAATGGCACGCAACAAATCGAACACCAGCTCGCGTCGGGCGCGGTAATGGGCGTTGAGCTCGGCGTACCATTCCTCGCCCAGCCCCAGCGCCACTACGGCGGCGCGCTGCACGGGCAGAAACATGCCCGAATCCATGTTGCTCTTGAAGCGCAGCACTTCCTGCAACAGATCGGCTCGGCCAACCAGCATGCCCACGCGCCAACCGGCCATGTTGTGCGACTTGCTCAGGGAGTTTAGCTCCAAGGCTACTTCCCGCGCGCCCGGCGTGGCTAATAAGCTGGCAGGCTGATCGTTGAGGATAAAGCTATACGGATTGTCGTGCACCAGCAGAATGTTGTGCGCTTGGGCAAAGGCCACCAGCTCCGCGAAAAAAGCCGCGTCGGCGCGGGCGCCGGTGGGCATGTGCGGGTAATTGACAAACATCAGCTTTGCCCGGCTCAAATCCTGTTGGGCGAGCGCCTTCAGGTCGGGCAGCCAGTGGTTGTCGGCCGTGAGGTCGTAGTCGACGGGCGTGGCGCTGCTGAGCTGTACGGCGGCGCGGTAAGTCGGGTACCCGGGGTTCGGGATTAGGGCTTCGTCGCCTTCTTGCAAAAAGGTCATGCAGATGTGCATAATGCCTTCCTTCGAGCCCAGCAGCGGCATCACTTCCCCTTCTGAGTCGAGGGAAACGCCGTAGAAGCGGGCGTACCAGTCGGCCATGGCGCTGCGGAGCGCCGGAATGCCTTTGTAATTCTGGTAGGCGTGGGTGTTGGGCAGTTGGGCCTGTTGGTTTAGCTCGGCAATCACCGAGGGATGCGGCGGCATGTCGGGGCTGCCAATGCCTAAGTTGATGACGTTGGCGCCGGCTTTGTTCAGGGCGTCGATTTCGCGGAGCTTCCGGGAGAAGTAGTACTCCCCGGTGTGGGCCAGGCGCTGGGCGGTGCTTATGTGAAGAGGCATGAGAGGCGAGAAGTGAAGTACGTGATCAGAAATAATTATCTGATAATCAATTAATTATATAAAATCAATACGTTATTCCTTTTTGATACACGCCCAGTACCCGCAGGCCTTCGGCGACTTGTTCCACGGCATGCAGGGCGGCCTGAAACTGCTCGGGGCGATCAAATTCCAGATCGGCCAGAATGAAGTACTCCCAGATGCGGCCCGGATGCGGAATGGATTGCAGCTTGGAGAGGTTGATATTGTGGTCGGCAATGCAGCTCAGCACTTTCACGAGGCTGCCTGGTGTGTTGACGGTGTGGAAATACAGCGACGCTTTATTAGGGCTCGCAGGCGATTGGGCGTCTTCCGGCCGCTCGACTACCAGAAAGCGCGTGTAGTTTTCCTTGGCCGACTGAATGTCGGCGGCCAGGATGTCCATCTCGAACAAGTCGGCGGCCAGCCGGCCTGCTACGGCCGCCACACCTGCCAGCTGGTTGTCGCGGATGCGCTTGGCACTCAGGGCAGTATCTTCGGTTTCGACCAGCCGCAGGTGCGGATACTGGCTCAGAAAATCGGCGCATTGCAGGAGAGCCATCGGGTGCGAATGCACCTCCCGAATATCGGCCAAGGACTGGCCGGGCAACGCCATCAGGTGTTGTCCAATGGTGAGGTACACTTCGCCACTTATTTGCAACTCGTTCTGTTGCAATAAGTTATAATTCGGCAAGATACTGCCCGCAATGGAATTTTCGATGGCCATTACACCCCGATGCGCTTCGCCGCACGTTACCTGCCGCACCACTTCCGTGAACGTGGCGCACGGCGCCAGCGTGAGGGCGGGGCCGAAATAGTGCTGGGCGGCAATCTGGTGGAAGCTGCCTTCGAAGCCTTGAATGGCGATGGTATGGTTCATAAAGCGTATGCTGCTGACGAAATAAAAAAGGGCCTCCGCTGTGCGGGGCCCTTTGGTTCTCCTTGGTTAGGATGTGCAAACGAGGCCCCGCTTCTTCCAGAAGAAGAAGTAATAATAGCCGTAAAAAAAAGGAGCCGTGGGGTTCATATGTTGAAAAGGCGGGTCATTAAAAAAGCCCCCTGGGGTGCAGGAGGCTTTTAAGTTTTTGTATGGGTTAGCTACAAAAAGGCCTCGCTGCTACGCCTGAGCGTAGTAGAAGTAATAGCTAAAAAAGAAGCGGGCCTGTTGAGGTAGCATGAGTTTGCGGTGCTGACGGGCTAAAAGTCAGAAAAGGATTTTACAAAAGCAAAATCTTTTCGCGCGCTTACACGGATCGCCGGCTTGAGATTAGCCACTGATGCTTACCTAATTGCGGCGTGCACAATGGATCGGGGACTTGAAAACCGGGGTTAGGCAATCTGGTCGTGAGACCGGGATATACTAGTTAATTTATATATATTACATAGCATATTTATCCTAGTGGAGTGGATCCGGTAACGAGCTTCCCGGTAGGGGTTCGTTGGTTCATGGGCACCGTCTTGGCGACGGTTCTGGTGTAAGCGTTAAGCTTTTTCGATCCGGCGAAGAGTAACTCTTCTGCCATCCGAGGCATCCCAATTCTTTTTCCAACTCTTATTGGATGCCTCCTGCTGTGCTGGCCCTTGCCAGCTGACGGCCTTTCACCGCTTTGTTGGTTTGGACGGAGCCGCTGCTCCTCAGCAGGAAGCTTGCCCTGAGGGCTGCACCTGTTCCCTCATTCTCGATTCTTTCACCAATCCCTTCTTTTACTATGAAGCACCTATCTCTGCCCAACCGTCGGAAAGTGGTTCCTCTGGTTATGCTGTTCCTTTCCGGTTTGCTCTTCTACAGCTGCGACGACTTCGTTGAGCAACTATTTCACCAGCCGCCCAAACCCCAACAGGAAAGCGCCACCGTCGTGTACGACTGGTACAAGCTCATTGCAAAAACGCAGCTGCGCACTAGTCCGCAACCGGTTATTATCTCCAACTACCGAAACTTTGGGTACATCGGGGTGGGCCTTTATGAAGCCGTGCGTCCCAGCACAAAAGGCGCGGTGAGTTTGGCTTCCCAGCTATATCAAATGCCTACTATGCCAGCCCCGGAACAAGGCCGGGAGTATCTGTGGGGCGCCAGTGCCAATGCTGCTCTGGCCAGCTTGTTCAAGCAGTTTTTAGTTGGGCTGACGGACGCGGACAAAGCTCGTATTGACTCACTGGAAAATGCCTACAACATCCGGTTTAAAGCAAGCGCCTCTCAGGAAGCTATTACCCGTTCGCAAGCCTATGGGCGAGCCGTTGCGGCGGCTATTTACAACTGGTCCACAACCGATAATTTCAACCTAGGCAGCCAAGGATATGTGCCGCCTGTGTTTCCAGGGTCATGGGTGCTTACCCCACCAGCTTTTGCTGCCCCGGTAGGACCTTTTTTAAAGGATTCAAGGCCTTTTCTGTCCTCAAACCTAACAGCTACAGCGCCTCCGTTGCCCGTTCCGTATTCAGAAGATCCGGCATCACAATTCTATAAAAGAAGCAAAAGCAGTATATGACATAGGCAAAGCACTAACCCCGGAGCAAAAAGCAATCGCCGATTGGTGGGCAGATGCGGGCGGGGCGGGCGTAGGGGTTCCGGCTCCTTACCATATGCTTTCGATCATAACCGGGATCCTGGAAAACAAGCAGGCTAAGCTAGGAGAGGCGACGCAATTGTACGCCAAAACCGGCATTGCGATGAAGGACGGTCCTGTTGTTACGTTCAGAGCCAAATATCAATATAACCTTATTCGCCCAGTGACTTATATCCAACGGAAGATTGATCCGGCCTGGCTGCCGTATTTGCCTACGCCAGCTTACCCTGAGTATCCTTCCGGCCTTGTCGGGATAGTCGGTCCCATTATGCAGGTGTTAATAAGAGAATGCGGCGACATCCCGGTAACCGACAACGCGTACTCCTGGAGAGGGTTAGCTCCGCGGCACTATGCTTCCATTACGGCCATGCGGGAAGAGGCCTCATATTCCAGGGTCTACGCGGGCTTGCACTACCCGACTACTCAGGCCGTTTCCGTAGAAATGTCCAAAGAGCTGGGTAATAAGATCGCTAACCTAACCTTAATTCCTAAATAAGAGAGTAGGGTTAGGCGGGAGGATGTGCACCCCGCCTCAGGTCCTTACGGCGTTCTCAAATTGGCTTGCTTTCTGAGAAACAGAGATTACTTCAATCTCTGTTTCTCAGAAAGCAAGCGACCTGACAAAAGGTATTTTGCAGAAGCGCTTCATAGTTAGCAGTTTGTGAAACTTAGCATTCAGCAGGAATCTAGCAATTGTGAGGATAAATCAGCTACAGGTGCCTAGTTTTAGCCTTTGCACTTTACTACCCGTCCTCCCCAAACCTACTCTATGCGTTATTGCTGGCTTCGCATGCTATGCCTACTAGGGGTGTGCAGTTATCCCGTCGGGAGTTACGCCCAAGAAACGGCTTCCTACAGCCGGCCTCAGATAGCCATTCCGGATCCAGTATACGTGCTCAATTCTACCGTTATCATCAATGGGGTCTTATCAGACTTTGATCCCCAAGAGATTAAGAAAGTCACGGTGTACAAAGGCTCAGATGCTCCTGCTGCTCAGGAGGCAGCGCCTCAGTTGCAAAACCTGGGCATTGGGGTAATCGATATTACCACATCCAAGCATATTCGTAGCAAGTCGTTCCGTCAATTGGGTCGCCAGCTCGGCCTGCATGGGCCACTCGCCTTTGCGCTTAACGGACATGTGCTCGACCAACAAACAGCAGCAGTTCTTCGAATTGCTCCAGCAGCCGTAGGGCAAGTTCATATTGTGCATTCCTCTCCTGAAATGCCCAAAACGAGAGTGGATATCTGGCTGGTTCTACCCCCGAAGACGGACTACCGAAAATACCCTCCGGGGACTATTTTTCTTCGATAAACCGTGAATGCAGCTCGGCACTAAAGCAAGATTATTCAGAGTTTTTCTGCGATTGAAGAAATAGAACAGCCGGAAAGTTATTGTTATAATTTATTGACTATGAATTAGTTACCATACTACTCGCTTGGCTTAATCAAGGTTTGGCACGGTTTTTTGATATACCCTTCCGAAGCTAGGTCACAGCCGCAAACGCGCAATGCGGCGACCCGCGAAGTCTGTCTTTCCCGACCTCCCTTACTAATAGCCATGAACACGATTTCAAAATTCGGCCGCTTGGCCGCCGCTACCCTATTGTCTTTTGTTTCGATTACCGCCGCGCAGGCTCAAGTTCAGAAACACCGCGTACCCGCTTACAACGGCCCGCAGTACGAATCGCGGGCTACGTACCAACGGCCTGTTAGTCAGTCTTCTATAGGCACTGCTAACGGCGTGCAATTCGGCATTCGGGCCGGCGTGAACGTGGCCGACTGGTCGGGCGACGCCGTGCAGAGCGTGATGAACGTAACCGAATACACCAACGGCGCCGTCACGAAGCAGACCAAACCCGGTTTTCATGCCGGCGTGTACGCTACGTTGCCCCTGGGGCCGCATTTTGCCATTGAGCCCGGCGTGCTGTACTCGGAGAAAGGCACCGAGCTTTCGGGCCGTATTCCGCTCCAACAGTTTGATTTCCTGAATGCTAAGGTTACGGCAACCTCGCGCATGACCTACATTGACGTGCCGTTGGTAGCGAAAGCGTACCTCACGCCCGGCCTGTACATCTATGCTGGTCCGCAGGCTTCGTTTTTGGTCAGCAACAAGGTGCGTGTAAACGCCAGCGCCCTCGGCTTTTCGGCCTTCAAGCAGGATTTCGACGTGAAAAACCAGTTCCGCCCCGTCGACTTTTCCGCGACCGGCGGCATTGGCTATCAGTTCGAAAGCGGCTTCGGCCTGAGCGCCGGTTACGATTACGGCCTTACCTCGCTCGACAAAAACAACAACTTCGACGCCAAAAACCGCGTGGTCAAAGCCTCGTTGAACTTCTCGTTCTAGAGGCCGGCGGCCGCAACGAAAAAAGTTTTGACGCCGCTCACATACTTATACTCAGTAGGGCACTCTTTTTGCTTACTGTCTACGTCCTAAGCCCTTTCTCTCCACCGTTCACCCAAGAAGGTCCTGCAGCTTTACGTTGCAGGACCTTTCTGTTTTAGCGGACGCCGTAGCTCTCGGGGTCTTCCGTGGGCCGCCGGGCGGCTTCGGCTGTTTTTACCAAGCGCACAAACTCGGCCCGATAGCCTTCGGCGTCTTTGCCGCGGGCACCTTCGGCAAGCTTAGCGGTGGTTTCGAAAGTTGCCGACCCGCGGTAGTCGGACTGACGGAGCAGCATACCGAATTGGGCAACAGCCGCCGCAAACCTCAGATTTTCAGACGCTTGCACAATGGGCGTTGCTGTACCCCGCAGCGCCCGTTCCAGCAGGCGACTTGTGCTGCCCTGGGGCTCCTTGTAACGCAGCTTCACGGTCATCACATCGGCCGTGGCGGACGCGGGCGCTACCGCTGGGTTGGCCTGGTACTTAAGCGGATCGACGACGGGCGGCGCCCCAACGGGCACAATTTCGTAGAGCGCCGTGACGGTGTGGCCCGCCCCAAGCTCGCCGGCATCCTTGCGGTCGTTGTTGAAATCTTCGTCGGCCAGGGCGCGGTTTTCGTAGCCGATGAGGCGGTATTGCTGCACGCGGGCCGGGTTGAATTCGAGTTGCAGCTTCACGTCCTTGGCGATGGTAAACAGCGTACCGCCAAACTGCCGCACCAGTACCCGACGGGCTTCGTCGAGGTTGTCGAGGTAGGCGTAGTTGCCGTTGCCTTTGTCGGCCAGCAACTCCATTTTTTTGTCCTGCAGATTGCCTTCGCCTACGCCCAGCACCGTCAGGAAGACGCCCGATTCGCGCTCCTCGGTGATGAGGCGTTCCATAGCGGCATCGCTTTGCTCGCCCACGTTGAAATCGCCATCGGTGGCCAAGATTACGCGGTTGTTGCCTTCTTTATTGAAGTACTTGCGGGCTGTACTGTAAGCCAGGCGCAAGCCCTCGCCGCCCGCCGTGGAGCCACCGGCTTGCAGGCGGTCGATGGCGTCGAGAATGTCGGCGCGACGGGTGCCGGGCGTGGGCTCCAGCACCACCCCGGCCGCCCCGGCATACACCACCAGCGACACCCGATCTTGAGGCCGCAAAACTTTCACCAGCAGCCGCAACGCCGATTGCACCAGCGGCAGCCGGTCAGGCCCGCTCATCGAGCCCGACACATCGACCAGAAACACCAAGTTGGCGGCTGGCAAGTTGCTAGTTTCTACCTTTTTGCCTTGCAGGCCTACTTGCAACAACTGGTGCTTGGGGTTCCAAGGGCAGGTAGCCAGTTCGGTTGTCACCGAAAAGGGCTCATTAGCAGCCGGTTGTGGGTAGTCGTAGGTGAAGTAGTTGATCATTTCCTCGATGCGCACCGCGTCGCGGGGCGGGCGCTGGCCGTCGTTGAGGAAGCGGCGCACATTCGAATAGCTGGCCGCATCTACGTCGATGGAAAAGGTGCTAAGCGGCTCTTTCCGAGCTGTATGGAAGCTGTTTTCCTGAATAGTGGCGTAGCTCTCGCTGCGGCCATACCACGGCGCACGCGGCATCGAGCTTATGCCCTGAATTTGAACCGAAACACCCCCGCGCTTCTGCTTCCGGTCGTGGGCCGCTTGGCTCTGTACTCCGCTCACACTGCCCATCAACGCTTGCGAGGGAGAACCGCCCGTTACTACCACTTCTTGTAGCGCCTTGGTATCTGGGTGTAGGGCCACATTGACAACACGCGCACCAGTCGCTTTTGCATCCAGTTTTCGTTCGACCGTAGCGTAGCCCACTGAGTTGAACGTCAAAACGGCCCGAATACTTGGCACCACTAACTTATAGAAGCCATTAGTATCAGTGGAAACACCAAGAGCAGTGCCCTTTACTAGCACCGTTACGCCCGGAAGACCTTGTTTAGTTTGGGCATCGGTAACCCGGCCCCGTACCGTAACGGTGTCAGCTGTGGCCGCTGAGGGCTTGTTTACAACTGTCTGTGCGACAGACGGTTGCATTATGATGCTACCGAGGCAAATAGTCAGCAGAAAGAGTAGGATTTTCATGGCATCAGGCATTAGAGGTGAAGGTTCACTAACCTGATGCACCACTCTACCGAATTCCATATAGCAAGCACAGAAATTTTCCACTCCCCTCCTCAGCTGAGGAGGGGACGCGGCAGCGAAGCTGCCGCTGGGGTAGTTGGCCCGCGTGCGGAGGTTGTTTAGTTGCCCCTGTAAACAACGCCGTTACCACCCCGTCCTGCGGGCACCCCCTCGCCGCTTGATGCGCGGAATTTGAAAAAGGAAGGGAACTGGATTACTAGCTTCATAATGTCGTTTTGAGAAAATCTGCATAATCTGCGGCTGCATGTTTTTCAAGCGTCGCCCACAACCGCCCACCGAGCTCTCCGATGAGGAGCTGCTTTCGCGCTACCGCCGCACAGGCGAGGTAGCCGACTTGGGAGTGCTGTATGAGCGGCACATGCCGACGGTGTTTGCCATTTGCAGGCGCTACCTGCGGCCCGATGAAGACGCGCAAGATGCTGTCATGCAGCTATTTGAAAAACTCGTTGTCAGCTTACGGCAGCACGAGGTCAGCAATTTTCCGGCGTGGCTGCATACCACAGCCCGCAACCATTGCCTGATGCAGCTGCGGGCACGCCAGCGCGCCGGCCCGGAAAGCGGACCGGTAGTGATTCATTTTCCGGATGCCGCCGATGTGGAATCTGCGGGGGTCGCGCATCTGTTAGGAGATAACCCCGACGACGAAGTGGCCAACGAGGAGCGCCTGCAAGCCTTGGAACTTGCACTGGCCGGACTGCCGGAGCCGCAACGCCGCTGCCTCGAATTGTTTTACCTCGAAAAGAAATGCTACCGCGAGATCGCCGACGCCACCGGCTATGATCTTGGGCTGGTAAAAAGCCATCTGCAAAACGGCAAACGCAACCTCAAACGCTCTCTCGATCCTTCTCCCGATGCGGCCCGCTAATCAGCAACCCCCTTCCTCCTTCCCGGCTGAGCCCGGCGGCCACCTGCCGCTGGCGCTGCTGCGGCAGTATGTGGCGGGCACGCTGCCTCCCACCGAGCAGCACCGCGTAGAAGCACACACCCTCGACTGCGAACGCTGTGCCGACGTGTTGGAAGGACTTTCGGTAAGTGACGCCGAAACCACGGAACACGCAATCAGTCAGCTACATACGCGCCTGAAAGCTCGTTTGGCGCAGGAAGCGCCCCAACGCACCGCAGGGGCTTGGCAACGCCTGGCAGCAGTGGTAGCGTTACTGGTAGTAGCGGGCGCGTTGCTGTGGCTGGGCCTTCGTCAGCCGATGAATTCCCGTTCTGCGGAAACGGCGGCGGTCGTACGGCCCCGGGCGGTGCCGAAGGCCAGCGCACCGTTGGCAACCAAAAAAGCAGCGCCGGAATATGCCGCAGCACCGCCAACGCAAGAAGCTGATCTTGAAGCACTAAGCTCTACTCAGTCCTCGCCCATACGCGCACCGCGGCCTTTGAGCCGGCGCAAAAACGCGGCCGATGCAGCTACTCCAACCGGAGAAGCCACGGGGTTAGCCGATGCCGTGGCCAGCGCCTCTATGGAGGCCAAAGAGGCACCTGTTGCGGTCGCTGCCCCCGACTCAGCTGCCATCGGGGGCCTTGCGGCGGCGCCTATGAAAGCAAAATCCAGCGCGGCTTTCCGGACTCAGATGAGCAACCCAACTGCTAATTCTCAGGGCTTTACGGGTAATACGCGTCGCATTAGCGGCCGCATTATCGACAAGCAAAACGGAGCGGGCTTGCCCGGTGCCACAATACAGGTGAAAGGCACTTCCATCGGGGCCAGTACGGCGGCCGACGGTTCCTTTTCCATTGCTGTGCCAAAAGGGGAGGACAAGCTCACGGTTAGCTCCATCGGCTACGAAACCCAAGAGCACAAACTTAATCGCGACAGCACTTTCGCATTGGCGTTATCTGCTGACAATAAGGCGCTTAACGAAGTAGTAGTAACAGCGGTACCCAATAGCCGGATGCCCGCGCCGCCACCTGTTGCGCCCGCGCCGGTAGGCGGCTTCACGGCCTACCACGAGTACCTGAAGCGCGAGCTAAAATATCCCGACAAAGCCTTGGAGCAGCATCTGGAAGGCAGCGTCAAGCTGAAGTTTACGGTTACGGCTGCCGGCACCATCGAAGACGTGAAAGTGCTCGACAGCCTCAGCCCCGAATGCGACCAAGAAGCCATTCGACTGGTGCAGGAAGGCCCTACCTGGCTCCCCGGCACCGCCAACGGCCGCCGGGCCGCCCGCACGGTGAAAGTAACCGTGTCATTTAGGATCGACTAACGCTTTGGTCTGTAAGTAGTTATAAAAAATATGTCATCCTGAGCAACGCGAAGGACCTTATCACGCCAGAACTACAGGCGTCTGCAAACGTGACAAGGTCCTTCGCATTGCTCAGGATGACAGATAGGGGTGACAGAAAACGATGTATTCACAACGCATTAACTGTCAGTAACTTATGTTCAACCAACGAACTTCTAGCCGCTGTAACCGCCGCCGCTTTCAGGTTCGGTGGCGCTGCCGCCGGGCTGTACTTCGCGGGGCAAATCAGGTTCGGTTTTGACTTCGACGTGGCTGTAATCGGGCGTGCCGCCACCGTCGATGCTTCTGGCGGGGGCGTCGTCGGCGGTGGGCTGCTGTAGCTCTTCGGGAGCGGTGTTGATGCCGCTGGGGTCCCATTTGTGCATCACCTCGAAGCTGATTTTGGCCGTGATACGGTACTCCACAATTCTGTTGTCGCGCACGCGGCAGCTTTGGTCCTTGATGTAAATCGACTTAATGCCCTTTACGGTCGTACTGGCCTCGGTAAGAGCCCGTTGCAGAGCATCTTCAAAGCTTTTATCGGAGGAGGCTAACACCTCGATTACTTTTTTGATCGTACTCATAACGTAGAAAGGGGTTTGGAAGTGGAAAAGAGGCGGAATCACGACTTGTTGGGCCGGGCAAGTTTGTACGCAGCCCGGCCGTGAATGGCTGCCAGCCCACGACTTTTGCCAACTTTGCCCCCCGCTACGGGTTCCGTACTTTTACCGCTACCAACACCGGATTCATCACCCTAGCTCAATCAGCTACATGCCATTCCGCACCGAGAAAGACACCATGGGCCCCGTACAGGTGCCCGCCGACGCCTACTGGGGCGCCCAAACCCAACGCTCGATCGAGAACTTTCAGATCGCGCAGGATATCAACAAGATGCCCAAGGAGATCATCCGGGCATTCGCCTATCTGAAGAAGGCGGCGGCCCTCACCAACCGCGATGCGGGCGTGTTGCCAGCCGAAAAAGCCGAGCTCATCGGTCGGGTATGCGACGAGATTCTGGAAGGCAAGCTCGACCAAGCGTTTCCGCTGGTGGTGTGGCAAACGGGCTCTGGCACGCAGTCGAACATGAACGTGAACGAGGTGGTAGCTTACCGCGGTCACGTGCTGCAAGGCGGCCAGCTCACCGACGAAAAGAAAGTGTTGGCCCCCAACGACGACGTGAACAAATCGCAATCGTCGAACGACACCTTCCCGACGGCCATGCACATTGCCGCCTACAAGATTCTGGTGGAAGTGACCATCCCCGGCATCGAGAAGCTGCGCGATACGCTGAAGCGTAAGTCGCAGGAATTCATGCACATCGTTAAGATCGGCCGCACGCACTTCATGGACGCCACGCCGCTCACGCTGGGCCAGGAGTTCTCAGGCTATGTGTCGCAGCTCGACCATGGCCTGCGTGCGATCAAGAACACCTTGGCTCACCTTTCGGAGCTGGCGCTGGGCGGAACGGCCGTCGGCACGGGTATTAACACGCCGCCGAACTACTCGGAAAACGTAGCCAAGCACATCGCGGACCTGACGGGCTTGCCTTTCGTAACTGCCGAAAACAAGTTTGAAGCACTAGCTGCTCACGACGCCATTGTGGAAGCCCACGGCGCTTTGAAAACGGTAGCGGTCAGCCTGATGAAAATCGGCAACGACATCCGGATGCTGTCGTCGGGTCCGCGGGCGGGCATCGGCGAAATCCACATTCCCGACAACGAGCCCGGCTCTTCGATCATGCCCGGCAAAGTAAACCCCACGCAGAGCGAAGCCATGACGATGGTGGCGGCACAAGTACTTGGTAATGACGTAGCTATCAACATTGGCGGCGCCACCGGTCACTTCGAGCTGAACGTGTTCAAGCCCCTGATGATCTATAACTTCCTGCATTCGGCCCGCCTGATAGGCGACGTATGCGTGTCGTTCAACGACCGCTGTGCGGAAGGAATCGAGCCCATCAAAGCCAACATCGACAAGCACGTTAACTCGTCGCTGATGCTGGTCACGGCGCTCAACCCGCACATTGGCTACTACAAAGCTGCCGAAATTGCCCAAACGGCTCACCGTGAGGGCAGTACACTGAAAGAAACCGCACTGAAACTCGGCTACCTAACCGAGGAGCAGTTCAACGAATGGCTGAAGCCGGAGGACATGGTCGGCGAGATCAAGTAGCTTTTCGGTACAACCTTCTCGTTGTGCTTTACGAACAAAAGGGCAGTTGGCGCTTAGGCCGGCTGCCCTTTTGTGTATGGCTCCAGCCTTCCCGCAGTTCGTCGCGCCTTTTCGTCAGTTTCTCAACCAAATTCCGGCCCGTGGGCGCGTGGTGGTGTACTGCCATTTCGATGCCGATGGCTTGGGCGCCGGAGCCGTATTTGGGCGCGGAATGCAAAAGATCGGGCCCGATTGGGAAGTCGTAGTGGTGCCGTCGGGCAAAGGCGAGAATGCGTTTCTCACGCCTGGTGTGCGGGAAAAGCTGCTCGCATTTCAGCCTGACGCACTGATCGTTACCGACTTAGGCGTCCACAAAAGCGGCACGCTCGAAGCCGATGGCATTCCCGTGCTCTACGTCGATCACCACATTCCGGAAGGCTATCCGCCGGCGGGCAGCACGGTGCTCACCGGCTACGGCCTCGACCCAGTGCCTTGTTCGGCGTGGCTGGCGTACGAGCTGATAGCCACTGAAACAAATGCAATTGATTTACAATGGATTGCGGCCATTGGCGTTATTTCCGACTTGGGCGATCAAGCGCGTTGGGCGTTGCTTCCCGAAGTCAAAAAGCAGTACACGGCCAAGTGGTTGAAAGAAGCCGTGGCCATGTGCAACGCCGCCCGCCGCGCCGGTGAGTTTGACTTGGCACTGCCCCTTCACTACCTGCTCCACGACGACAATCCGCGGGGCCTTGCCCAAGACCCAAAGCTTGCCGGCTACCGCGCCGAAGTGAGCGCTGCCCTCAACGTCGCCCGGAAGCTACCGCCCAAATTTCCACCAAAAGGCCCCGATGCTTCGCCCGTGGCGGTGATCACCATTAATTCGCCCTGCCAAATTCACCCCCTCATTGCCCAGCAGTGGATTCAGCGCCTGCCCGACCGGGTGGTGCTCTGTGCCAACCTGGGCTACCTGCCCGACGGGGCAGTGGCCGTGGCGGGCCGAGCCGCTAGCAGTAACCTACACATTCCCAATATTTTACGCGAGGCCTTCGCTCGCATTGGCGCTACGCCACCCGCCAATTTTGCGCACGGCCATCCGCAGGCCAGCGGGGGGCATTTGCCCGCCGCCGAATACCAGCTGCTGCTGCGCGGCTTGGGCTTTGATGCGTGATGGTTAAGGTGGCAGCTTTTATTTTTTCGGGGCATCTTTGCCTGCCCAACTCCCGCCCCCATGGATTGCTCCCGCTGTATCACCCTTGAAAATTCCCGCGTCCGCCTTCGACCACTCGAAGTGGGTGATTTTGAAGCGCTTAAGCACATCATTTTCGACGACGAAATCTGGCGCTATACCACCACGCCAAACCCCAAGGATGCGGTAGGATTAGTGACGTATTTGTCGCAGGCCCTGCGTGACCGGGCCCGAAACATTCGGTATCCCTTCGCCATCATTGATTTAGAGACGGGCCGGTTGGCGGGTAGCACCAGCTACGGGAGTTTCGCGATCCCAGAAAAGCGCCTCGAAATTGGCTGGACGTGGGTGGGCAAGGAGTTTCAGCGCACGGGTATCAACCGGGCAGCCAAGCACTTACTGCTCAAATACGCCTTTGGCGAACTCGGCTGCGAGCGTGTCGAACTCAAAACGGATGCCCGCAACTGGCAGTCGCGGGAGGCCATGCGCCGGATGGGCGCAACGGAAGAAGGCACGTTGCGCAGCCATATGTTTACGCAGGGCGGCGTACGCCGCGACTCGGTGTATTTCAGCATTTTACGCCCCGAATGGGAAAACCTGCGGCAAACGGTATTTCGTGAATTTGACGCCCGTGGATAACCCAACTCCCAACCCGGCCCGGCCAAGCCTGCTCCGTCGCCGTGCCGCTAGCTTTGGCCACGCGTTTCGCGGGGTGACGGCCGCGCTGCGCTCGGAAGTGCATTTGCAGTTTCATGCCGCCGCCACCGTGGTGGTAATCGGGCTGGGATTTTATTTTACGATCAGCAGCACCGAGTGGGCCTTGGTCGCGCTGGCCGTGGGCACCGTTTGGAGTGCCGAGCTGGCCAACACGGCCATCGAAGCCCTAACTGACTTGGTATCACCGGAGTATCACCCGTTGGCCGGCAAGGCCAAAGACGTGGCAGCCGGCGCCGTACTGGTAGCGGCATTGGGGGCTGTAGTAGTGGGCGCGCTCATATTTGGCCCACGCCTGGCCCATATGTTCTGAAAGATAAACTATTACGGAAGCTCGGCGTAAGAAATCGCTGATCCTCTGGAGTTGCTTTTTGTAAGCTGCCCACCTGCACCACTGGCCACAGTGTGTACTTTCGCGCCCCTTCAAGCCCTTTTGTTATGCGCCTGTCTTTACTTTTTGCCTCTGTGTTGCTGACCGCCGCCTGCCAGCGCAACGTCAACGTCACGACGCCTACCGACGCCCCCACTTCGGGCAACGTGAACGGCAACACCACCCCGGCGCCTACCAGCACCAACACCGTCGACCTGAACCGCGGCCCCGAAGCGGCATTCGATACCACGGCCCGGCCCGCGTGGCTCAACGCCCGCATTCAAAAGCTAATGGCGCAGAAAAAGCAAAACCCACCCACACAGATATTTCGTTATCGCTATGATAATCAAGTAGTTTACTACGAAAGCGCTGCCTGCTGCGACCAGTTTTCGACGCTTTACAACGCCAAAGGCCAAGTGATGTGCCAACCCGACGGCGGCATCACGGGCAAGGGCGATGGCAACTGCCCCAACTTTAACAAGAACAAAACCGAAGAAAAGCTGGTTTGGCAAGATCCAAGGCAGTAGTGTTCCTTCTCTTTTTCTTTTCCCATGATCAATACCATTGAAAAATTGGCGGCTTACAACGTGTGGGCCAACAATACGCTGCTCGGCCGCCTCGATGAAATAGCCCGTTCGGGCCAGGAAATTCCGGCCGTGTGCCTGCGCTTGTTCAGCCACGTACTCAACGCCCAACACATCTGGATTGCCCGCCTCACCGGCACACAAAGCCCCGTGAAAGTGTGGCAGGAGCACACGCTGGAGGTACTGCACCAACTGCACGAGCAAACCTCTGAGCGCCTGCATCAGATGGCGCAGGCCGCCGACGATGCCGAGCTGCACCGGACCATTTCGTACAGCAATTCGGTTGGCGATTCGTATGTAAGCCAAGTGTCTGATATTCTGACGCATGTGCACGTGCACGCCAACTACCACCGCGGCCAAGTGGCTACGCGCCTGCGCGAACACGACCTGGAACCCATCAACACAGACTTTATCACGTATTGCCGCGAGCTGACGGCCGCCGGCAAGGAAACGGTGAGCCTGTAAACTCGGCGCTTGATTTCGAAAAAAGCCCTTCTGCTTCTAAAACAGGAGGGCTTTTATTTGTTATAAGGATCTATCTAACTGATTCATTCTCACATGGATATTTCTCTGGCTCCCGTCCTGACTCCCGAACGCTTGGCTGCGGGCTATTCCTACACTTCCTACCGCCAGCTCATCGACGAGTTGCTGGAGCAACAGCGCACTACCGGCCCTAACCAGTCGGAAGCGCTGACGAACTACACCCAGCTTAACGTGCAGCGCATGAGCCGCATCGACAAAACGCTCGTGCTGTTGCCGGAGCTGCGCGAAGCGGTGGCCAACTTGGCCGGTCGTTACGTCTGGCTAGTAATCACAGAAGGCTGGTGCGGCGATGCGGCCCAAATTGTACCTGTGTTGGAGGCCGTGGTGCAGGCTTCGGCAGGCAAGCTGACTTCCCGCTACTTGCTGCGCGACGAAAACCTGGACCTCATGGACCAGTATCTCACCAACGGCAGTCGCTCCATCCCCAAACTCGTTGTTTTACAAGCTGATACCCTTGCCGAAATTACTCATTGGGGCCCTCGACCGGCGGTAGCACAGGCACTGTTTCTAAGCCTGAAAGCCGAAGGCGCTACCCATGAAGAATACGCCGAAAAAATCCACGGCTGGTATGGCAAAGACAAAACCCGCTCGACCCAGCAGGAGCTGTTGCAGCTTGTGCAGAAGTTAACCTAAGCATAGCCAACCCAAGTCGGGGGCTATGAAAATAGCAGGCTAGTTCTACTTTTTATAAGATAATGATTATCAAGTACTTATTTTAATTCAACAGTTCCCAGGTCCGCGATTTGTTCGTTTGTGACCGTGGCTTGCTTCGTGGAGTTGGAATAAAGAGCATTGTTGTTCCAGAACTCTACCCGGTACGAACCGGCTGCCAAACCCCGCACCAGGAAGCCACCTTCCGCGTTGGGCGACGTGCTGAACGTGTCGATGGGCGCCGCGTTGCGAATCACCAGAATCTGAGGCTGCGACACGGGCGAGACTTTGCCCTTGATGCCCCCCGCAATGGCCGTGGTAAAGGTTCGGATTACGGGTTTCAGGTTGTATTCGCCGTTGCCGCGCGCCACAATGGACTTTGCCACGTCGAAGTCGAGCACCAGTTGGTAAGTCACATCGCGCGTGATGTCGGCGTCGATTTTCAGCTTCAAGCCCGAGGTTTGGCCGCTGGGCGTGGTCAGAGGTTTTACTTGGCCATTTTTGAGCGTAACGGTGTTGTTTGGCCCTAATACCAAGCGAATCTGGGAGATGCGACCGGCCGGAAAATCAGCGCTGGCCAGCAGGGCGGAGTTGCCGTTTACGTACTCCATCACGTTATAAGAACGCGGATTAATCAGGGCGAAGTTTTCCCAGCCTTTCTCGTCGTCGCCATCTTTTACGTGCACCTGCACGCTCTGCACATCGAGGTTAACGGCCTTGTAATCGCCGGGACCATCGATGAGGCGCACCTCCATTTTCGACATGCTACCGGACGATTCGTTGTCTTTGCTGCATCCAATGAGCGCCAACAAGCCAACTGCGGCTATTGAACTGATAAAGCGTACTGATTTCATAAGAAATGAACGGTGGGAAGGGATGAAAAAAACGGAGCAGATCGTCCGCTAATACGGCACGACCTGCTCCGTTGCCTGCAACAAGTTAGCCAACTGCTGCCCGAACGAACAAAAAATAATTCTATTATCTGGTTTTCGTACTATCTGCTGTTGGCGTTTCCTCAACCGGTGCCGTTTGGGCCGGAGCTTTCTTAGGTTTGCCAAACAGAATGTTGTTTAGGCCCTGCGTTGCCTTCTGCTTCAGCTTGGCTTCGGTTTCCAGGCGCCGCTTCTCAATTTCCTGCTGGGCTTTCGAGGCTAGTTCCTGCTGCTTGCGCTGCAAATCGTTCTGCAAACTGTCTTGGGCTACTTTGGCGCGGGCCTGAAGCTGCGACTTAGCATCGTTGACTTTCGATTGCACAATGTTGGTAACCAAGTCCTTAGCCTGCGACTTTACGCTGCCGGTCGTGAGCTTCACCTGCGGGTTGGAAACGGTTCCGCCGATGTTCAGGCCCAGCGTCACGCGGTCGGTGCCTTGCAGGTTTTGCACGCCTGTCAGGCGCGTGAGTTGGTTGTTGAGTTGGTTGCCAAGCTTGCCGGTGGGCACATTCAGGGCCGTCACATATTCGAGGTTGCCGTTCACGTTATTAGAGCCGCCCACCGTCATTTTGATTTGACCAATGTTCACGTCAAACGGCTTCACGATGAAGTTGCCGTTGAGGATCTCAGCGGCCACGTCCTTGTTTTCCACCGCAAATTTCTTCAGTTCGTCAAACTGCGTCAGCGAGCTTATCTTGTTCATTACGGGCGAGTTAAGCACTGCGGCCCGTACAATATCAAATACTCCTTTGCCCGTAAGCGTGCTGTAGTTGGGCATCATGTCGGGCCCCATTTCGCCGCTCACGTTGAAGTTAGTCGAGAAGATACCTTCCACCTGCGAGGCCAGCGGCACCAACGTCTTGATGGAATTAAATGCGTTAAAAGCATTCTGGAAATTCAAGTTCTTGACGTTCAGGCCAAAGTCGAACTTGGGGTGTTGCAGATCCTTGCTACTGTAGCTACCTGTTGTAGCAAACGACCCGCCCAACGTGTTAAATGTCAGCCCGTTAAGCTTAACTGTTTCGTCGCGCACCACCACGGTACCTTTCACGTCGGAGAGCTTGAGGTTGTCGTACACTACCTGGTCCGCGTTGCTGTTCAGCGTCAGGTCGAAGTACTTCGGAATTTGCAGTACGCCATCGGCTTTAGTAGCGGTGGCGGGCGCTTTGGTGGCAGCTTTGGCCCCAGCGGTAGGCGTTGAGCTCACCTCGTCCACCATCCACTCGTTCACGTTGAAGCGGTTGCTATTCACGGTCAGGTTGCCACGCAGCGGCTGACCCGGCGTAAACAGATAGCCCATGTAATTGGAAATCACACCGTTGGCGGCAATATCCGACGAGCCCACAAAACCAGTCATGTCTTTGAGCACAATCTGGTCGTTGTTGAACGTGGCTGTGGCCCGCGTCACGCGCATACCCTGCGGCAGATCGGTGCTTTTGTAGGTGATGTTTTGCGCATTTACAGTGCCCGAAGCCACCACGCTCTGGTATCTACCAGCCTCAATATCAGCCATTTTGCCTTTAGCAGCCACGTTGCCGTTGAGGCGACCCGTTACGGTCATGCCTTCCAGCGGGAAGATTTTGGTAAGCTTGGTCAGGTCGACTACGCCTTTCACGTCGGCATCGAAAATGGGCTTGTCGATGTTTTGCGCCGCCACGCGGCCTTCCAGTGGTTCGCCGTCGAGCAGCATCCGAAATTGCGGAATGTTGATGCGCGTGTCGTTGGGCTGCCCGGTGGTGTTGACGACAGTACCGTTAAACGCCAGATTCTCGATTGGCGCCGGAAACTGCTTCGATTTCACGTAGCCGTTGGTCATACGCATAACGGCTTGTACCACTGGCATTTGCGTTTTAGAGTAAACGCCCTTCGCCGTGCCATCCACGAAAAGCTGTCCGCGCAAAATCAGGTCCTGCACCGGGTACACCTTCATCATTTCGGCCAGATCGACGTTGGCTTTCACGCGCCCGTCGACTTTCATCGGCTCCAGTCCGTCCACGATTACGTTGCCATCGACGGGGTTCTTGCCGAGGTCCAGATGGAATTGCTTCACGTTGACTTTCACGTTGTTGGTGAAGCCCGACGGGTTATCCACGGCCATATCCACGTTGATGTTGCGGGCGGCTTGCGGCAGATCGGGGTACTTAAACATGCCGTTTTTCACTTGCAGGTTCACGCCGTAGCCAGGCATTTTCAGATCGTTATAAGTGCCTTTCAGGTAACCATCGAATGCCATCCGGCCTTCCGTCTGGATGTTTTTGAACTGCTCCGTAAACATGCCCGGTACCACGCTCAGTATGTTTTTAAAGTCGGTTTCCAGCGCCTTAAACTTCAGATCGAAGTCCATGTCCTTGGCTGGCATGGCAATAGTCCCGGCAAAGCTCGCCGGGAAGTTGTTGACCTTGACGTTGTTATCCTTAAACGTAAACAGCATCTTGCCCAAGTCCATGGCCATCGTCACGTCGGCATCGAGCTTGGCTTTCGACAGGTAATCGACGCCGGCGTAGTTCATGGTGAAGTTGTCGGCTGTCGTTTTTGATACCATATCGAACACGTTGCGCTCGAAGTCGCCGGAGCCGGTGTGGTTCACGTTGGTGGCGCTCATCGCGAACGGAATGCTGCGGTCTTCGTAGCGCAGCTTGCCGTTGTTGATCTCCCACCCTTTAATGGCTACGTTTACCTGCGTCGTATCCTGTCCGGCTTTGGCCGCGGCCGAATCGGAAATAAATACGTCCCAGTTGGCGCGCCCGCTCTTCAATACTTTCAGGTTGATATTGGGCTGATCGAACTCGATGGTTTTGATCTTGATTTGATCGCCACGCACTACGCTCATCAAATCCAGGCCGGCCCGGAACGTGGGCAGGTAAGCCAGCGTATCGCGGGCAAAAGAATCCTGGCCGATCACGCGCAAGCCGTCGATGCTCAGGGCCAGATCCGGAAACGTGCGGAACAAGCTTAAGCTGACTTTGTCGGGGTCGTACTCAACTTTGGCCCGTACACGTTGGGCCAACTGCTTGTCGAGGGCCTGTTTGAGCTTGTCTTTAAACAGGACAGGGGCCAAGGCGACAGCAGCCACCAACACCACCAGAAAAATCAATATTCCTAAAAACAACTTGCGCATATGCAGGAAAACTTAGGGAAGATCAGCGAGATAAGAACAGCAGGAGTGGAGGCCGCCAAAAAGTGTACTACACACTCTGAGTTGGCAAAAGTAAGGCCGCGTTGTAGCTACTTTTGCACTTACATTAGGGACATAGCAAATTTCGAACGCCACTAATTGCCTCGGCACTACTGGTAAAGATGAAGGAAATTGGCATTTTAGTTCCCACGTTTGTGCTACGGCGCGTCAAAGTAGGAGCCGACAAACGCTAGAGGGGTTGCATATGCGCATATCAGGATTGTTCCGATTGGTTTCGTCTACTTTCAGGTCACAGAAACGTCAAAAGCTGTTTGGTATTGGGTTTGCCGTTGCTATGGCGGGTTTTCAACCGGGAGCTGTGCACGCCCAAGACCTTTATTATGCGCAGCCCTACGCTACACGGCTGCACACCAACCCGGCGTTTGCGGGCTTGCTTGATGATTACAGCATCACCTTTAGCTACCGCAACCAGTTCCCAACGTTGGCGGGCACATTCCAGACGAGCCAGCTGGCCGCCGATTATCGGTTTCGCGACCAGCGCAGCGCGGTAGGCCTGCTGATGAACCTCGACCGCACGGGCTCCATTGGCTACACGCGCTACGAAATCGGTGGCGTCTACGCTTACCACACCCGCCTGACGGAAGACCTAAGCCTAAGCGGCGGCGTGAAAGCCAGCTACGGACACCAACGCATCAGCTACGGCAATCTTGTGTTCGGCGACCAGCTTTCCGACGACGGAACGATCACCGGGCCTTCTGCAGAACCACTTGATTATAAGCCCGTTAACTATTTCAGCATTGGTACAGGCGTTATCCTGTATACCAAGCAGGCGTGGTTGGGGGTGGCCGCGCATCATCTCAATCAACCCGACTTAGGCTTCATGACGCAGAGCAAACTACCTCTGCGTCTGAATATTAATGCGGGTTACAAATACTATTTCGCGCAGACCACCGTTAACAAAGAGCTTCGCGAAATCAGCCTTACACCTACCATCAATTATACTTATCAGGGTGGTTCGCAGCGGGCAGAAGTTGGATTATACGGTACTGTGACCCCCATTACCTTGGGGGCCGTGTACCGGGGAGTACCCCTACCAGGGTCGCTGCATCCGCAGCAAATTCTGACGGCAATTGCCGGGGTCAACGTAGGGGCTTTTCGCTTGGGATACAGTTATGATGTGAGTCTGAGTCAATTCAGTGCAGATTTGGGAGGAGCGCATGAACTTTCACTATCCATCCGGCAGTTCGATGCACTGGAAGCAGCATGGCGCCGATTAAAACGTCGGAATTACCCGGCGATTCCTTGTCCGGCCTTCTAACTTTTTGTATTATTGCATCCAAATTGCCTTCTCTAAAACCTTTAATCACAGGTAGTTTCAACTCAATCATGAATTTCTCCAAGTACCTGCGTTACACCATTGTTGGAGCCTGTGCACTGGCTTCTTGTAAGGGTGGTCCGCCTACCGCTACGAAACCCGGTAAGTACAGCTCGACAACGGGCATCGAGTACAACACCGAAGAGGGCATGAAGGTGGCCGATTATAAGGGCATCCCTGAAGGACCCGGATTGGTATTTATTGAAGGCGGTCGTACCGTGCTGGGTTCAGCCGAGGAAGATGTGGCCATGACGCGCGACAACGTGGAGCGCACCGTGACCATCGCCTCGTTCTATATGGACGAAGCCGAGGTAGCCAACATTCACTGGCTCGAATACCTGCACTTCGTACGCAAAGACTCGTCGGAGGAATTCTATCAGTCGGCGCTGCCCGACACGGCAGTGTGGGCGCGCGAGTTGTCGTTCAACGACCCTTATGTGGATTACTACCTGCGTTACCCCGGCTTCCGCTACTTCCCAGTGGTGGGCGTAAGCTGGTTGCAGGCTAACGACTACTGCACGTGGCGCACAGCCAAAGTCAACGAGCACCTTGCTGGTGTTGACGAAGGTAGCGGCTCAAGCGGCGGTGGCGGCGGCTTGTTTAAGCGCAAAAAGAAGGCAACTGCTGATGCAGCCGAAGGCGCTGACACCGGCGACGGCAAACCCAAAATTTCGATTGAGAACGGCAACACGCTGCCTAATTACCGCCTGCCTACTGAGGCTGAATGGGAATACGCCGCGCAAGCTTTGATCGGAACGCAGGAAACCGGCAACGAAAACCAAGAAAACAAGCGCATCTATCCTTGGGATGGTCGTCAGGTTCGTAACCCATACGGCAAGAACATGGGTAGCTTCCTGGCCAACTTCAAGCGTGGCCGTGGTGACTACGCTGGTATCGCCGGTAGCCTGAACGACGGCGCCATGATCACGGAGTACATCTACAACTACCCTCCGAACGATTACGGCCTCTACAACATGGCTGGCAACGTAAATGAATGGGTACAGGACATTTACCGTCCGCTGTCGTTCGAAGACGTAGAAGACCTGAACCCCTTCCGTCGGAACGGCTTCCTCGACCCTGCTGAGAAGTACGACAAGAAAGGCTACCAGTCGCTCATCGACGACCACGTGCGCGTGTACAAAGGCGGTTCGTGGCGCGACGTAGCTTACTGGCTCTCGCCTGGCACACGTCGCTTCATGGCTGAAGATTCGGCTACCGCTACCATCGGTTTCCGTTGCGCTATGATCAACGCTGGCTCGAACAAGTAAGCTTACTTTTTAACCTATCAAACAAAAAGCCCTTGCAGTTTGCAAGGGCTTTTTGTTTGCTTATACCAACTTATAACTCTTTGACAATCAATAACCTGTAAAATACTCCTTGTTATTCAGGTCAAGCTAGTTCTGCGCTGGCAATGGTCGCAATGCTCACCTCCTGCGCACCGGCCGCCAACAGCACAGCAGCACAAGCTTCCAGGGTAGCACCGGTGGTAAGCACGTCGTCCACTACCAGAATGCGCTTTCCTGCAATGGCTGAGGATTCGGTTACTTCAAAAACGTTCGCTACGTTTTGCCAGCGCTCTACTCTGTTTTTCTGGGTCTGCGACTTAGTGTGAGCTGTGCGGCGCAATGCATGCGCACTCCAAGGCGCCGATAGGGCAGAGGCCAATCCTTCGGCGAAGCTGTCGGCTTGGTTGTAGCCGCGCTGGGCTAGCTTGCGGGGGTGCAGAGGCACGGGTACAATAAGGTCAAATTCGGCGGCGAAGCCCTGAGCAGCTAGCTCGGCCCCGTACCACTGACCCAACACTTGGCCAACTTCCTGCTGCCCCTTGTACTTCAACTGGTGCAACAGATGCTGCACCCGGCCGCGGCGCAGAAACTTCAGGTAGCTCAGCGTGTAGCGCAACGGCACTTTGCCCCAGAACCGACGTGCCAACGGGTTCTGAGCCGGCGCAAGCGTATGGTAACCGGTGTAGGGCAGCTCGACGCGGCAGTTGGTGCAAATATGCTGCTCGCCACGGCGCAAGGCCTCTTCACACGCCAGGCATACCCGCGGAAAAATGAGCGATACAAAATCGGCAAAGGCGGTTTGTATGTTCACAAAACGGTTGGGTTGGGCGTAGGTATCGGGAAGCGAAAAAACCGCAGCTTGAAGGTAGCGCCGGACGGCGGTTTGCCCAAACCGCTGGATCATTTGTGCCTACTTTCGTGTTCTAAATTTCCATCTCCGTTGGGGGCCATCGCTTCGCAAGCGCAAGAACGCTTCAGCGCTAGCCACTAGCTTATCATTCTTACTTCCCATTTATGAGCCTCGTCACCGAATTCAACGACTACCGCCAGCGCATGAACGAAAAGATCATGGCGGCTGATAACAAGGTCATTAAGCGCTTTTTCAACCTCGACACCAATACCTATCAGGAAGGCGCGTTGGATGTAAAAACCAAGGAAATGCTGGGGCTGGCCTGTTCCATGGTGCTACGCTGCGACGATTGCATCAAGTACCACGTCGGCAAATGCTACGAGGAAGGCGTCACGCAAGAGCAACTGTACGAGGTATTTGCGATTGCCAACATCATCGGCGGCAGCATCGTGATTCCGCATTTCCGCCGCGCCGTGGAGTACTGGGAAGTCCTGAAAGAGGAGGGGGCCGTGCCGGCTCCGCCGCACGCCGAACACAGCGCCTAATCATGCTGAATCCGGAAGAAACCGAAGCGCAGTTTGAGCAGCGCTGGTGGGAGCTGATGAACCAAATGCGCGAGCGCTTCGGCAAAAAACCAGACCTCAATGCTCTGCTGCTGCTTATCGGCGTGCAGGAGCTTGGGCAGGGCGCAGGTCCGTTTACCAAAGAACAAAAACAGGACCTGATGCACATTGCTACGTGTAAGCTCTTCAGCATCAGCGGGTACTACGAGCTAGAGCGCATCGATGAAGATGGCTGGCCGCATTACAAACTGTTGCGGCCAGTGCCTTTTGCCAGCCTCAAAGAGCAAGAGCGTATGCTCAAATGGCATATGCTCGAGTATTTTCAGCAACAGGAAGACGAGGAATAACCAAAGCTTTCCAACTGTTTCTGGTTGGCGTTTTCCCACCTGCCAGTCCTCCCAAGCGAAAGCAAAGGGCCTCTGCACAAGTAGTAAAAACTAGTGCGGAAGAGGTCCTTTGCTTTCGCTTGGGAGGACGGTTGATTTGGGTTTTCAACTATTTATCACCGAAGTTTTCCTTTTGAAAATCATCACATATAACGTCAACGGGTTGCGCTCGGCGTTGAGCAAAGGCCTGCTGAGCTGGGTTGAAAACGCGGCGCCAGACGTCCTGTGCTTGCAGGAAATTAAAGCAGGCCGTGAGGCACTGGATATCTCTGGTCTTGAGGCCCTTGGGTATCACGCTTGTTTGCATCCGGCAGAAAAGCCGGGTTACAGCGGCGTAGCTACCTTTTCGAAGCAAAAACCCAACAATGTTGTAATCGGTTGTGGTACTGATTGTTACGACAGCGAGGGCCGCGTGCTGCGCCTAGACTTCGATGGGTTTTCGGTGATCAATACCTACATGCCTTCGGGCACAAGCGGACCGGAGCGGCAGGCGTTCAAAGTTGAGTGGCTGCATTTTTTCCGCAAGTACGTGCATGAGTTGCGGGCCACGGTGCCGCCGCTCGTCATTGTTGGCGACTTCAATTGCTGCCAGCGCGACATCGATCTGCACAGCCCCAAGGCCAACCAAAACAGCCCTGGTTTCACGCCAGAGGAGCGGGCGTGGTTCGCCGATTTCCTCGCCGACGGCTTCACCGACTCGTTTCGTCACCACCACGGCGATGCGGTGGGCCACTACTCCTGGTGGACGTACCGAGCCGGCGCCCGGGCCCGCAACGTGGGCTGGCGCTTAGACCATGTGCTGGTCGATGAGCAGTTGCAACCGCGCATCCAAAACGCTGGTCTTTTGCCCGATGTGGTGCACTCGGATCACTGCCCGGCGTTTGTGGAGTTATAAGGGCGAGGCTTGCTTGCGCGGCACTTTTCTGGTCGGAGCTGCCGTTTAAGCTGTATCTTGTCTGAGCCCGATTTGGTCTGTGTTTATGTCCGTGGAAAAAGCTACGCTCCCTTCAACTGCCCACTTGCCGGCTCTGCAACAGGTGCTCACGCAACTGGATGCTTTTAAGCGCAAGTTTTACCTAAGCCTGCTGGTGCGCGGTGCGCTGGTGGCCGGCGGCCTGTTGCTAACGCTGTTTGTCGTTTTCAACCTGCTCGAATACTTCCTCTACCTGCCCACGTGGGTACGGGGCGGGCTGCTGTTTGGCTTTTTGGGGTTGGTGGTGTACGCGTTTGTGCACTGGATCTGGCAGCCGCTGGCGGCCCTTACCAATTTGCGCCGCCTGCTCACCGATGAGCAAGCCGCTCAACGCGTCGGCGACCTGTTTCCGCAAGTACAGGATAAGCTATTGAATGCCTTGCAGTTACAAGGCAAAGCTCAGGAAAACGCCCTTATCGCGGCGAGCCTAGAGCAGCGGGCGGCGCAGTTTACAGGTCTGGAATTTGCCGATGGCATCAACATCCAAACGCAGACGCGGCCGCTATGGAAATACGTGGCCATTCCGGCGGGCATCATTGTGCTGGTGCTGCTGGTGTACCCAAGCCTGTTTGTGCAGGGTACGGAGCGCATTTTGCACTACCGTCAAGCGTATTCGCCACCTGCACCGTTTCAGTTTGTTCTGGAAAACAAGGACTTACGGGCCTTTCGCAACGAAGATTATAAGCTGAACGTGCGCATAGAAGGCGAAGTACTGCCCAACGAAATCAACATCGTGTACGGCGGCCGCGAACGGCGTCTGACCAAAGAGCAAGGCAACCACTACAGCTTCGAATTCAAGCAGTTGCAAAAAGACGTGGCGTTTCAGCTAGCCGCCGCGGGCTTCACTTCCGATGACTACAACCTGCTGGTGCGTGAGCGGCCCAACCTCCGCGACTTCTCCATGCAGGTAACCTACCCGGCCTACATCGGCAAGCCGGCCGAAACCATCCGCAACAGCGGCAACCTGACCGTGCCCGAAGGCAGCACCGTGCGCTGGGAATTTGCTACCGCCGCCACCGATAAGCTGCAATTGCAATTCAAAAATCCGGACGAAACGGTAATTGCAGAAGAGGCTGATAATCAATTTGTTGTCACGCATCGGGTGATGCGCTCGCAGGAGTACGCGGTGCGCTTGCAAAATGCCATCAGCCTCAACCGCGACCCCATTCAGTATCAGATTACGGCCATTCAGGATCAAGTGCCGGAGGTGACGGTAGAGAGCTTCGCCGACACGACCTCGCTGCGCTACTTGGCCCTAGGTGGCTCAGTGCGAGACGATTATGGCCTGACGCGTTTGCAGTTACATTACCGCGTTACGTCGGCTCAGAACCCAAATACGGGCTACAAAGCGCGGGCGCTGCCGTTGCAAAGCGGCTCGGCTCAGACGTATGCTTACCAATGGGATTTGCAGCCGCTCAACATGAAGCCCGGCGACCGCCTCGAATACTTCGTGCAGGTATGGGACAACGACGGCGTGCACGGCCCCAAAAGCGCCCGGACGCGCCAAGCTGAGTTCAAGCTGCCGGCCCGCGCCGAGTTGCAAAAACAGCTGAACGAGCAGGCCCAGTCCATGCAAAACCAGCTAAGCCAGAGCGCGCAGCAGTCGAAGAAGCTGGAGCGCGAACTGGCCAAGGCCGGTGACAAGCTCAAGACCAAGCGCGACCTCAACTTTCAGGACCGCAAGCAGCTGGAAGAGATGCTGAACCAGAAGCAGCAGATGGACCAGCAGATGGCCGAGGTCAAGAAGATGTTCGAGGAGATGAACCAGAAGCAGGACCAGTTTGACCCCAAAAGCGAGCAGCTAAAAGAGAAGGCCGAAGAACTGAAGAAGCTCATGGAAACCCTGCTCGACCCCGAAACCAAGAAGCTTTACGAGCAGCTGCAAAAGCTTTTGGAACAGCAGCAGGACATGGTACAGCCCGAAATGCAGAAGCTTTTGCAACAGCTTGAAAACAAGGAGAATACGTTGCAGAAAGAGTTGGAGCGGGCTCTGGAGATGTTCAAGCAGCTGCAATACGAGCAGAAGATGGAATCGGCGACCAACAAGCTCGATGAGCTAGCCAAAGAGCAGCAGAAGCTGGCCGACGAAACCCAGAAAAACGACAAAGCTAACCAGCAAGGCGACAAGCAACAGCAGCAACAAAAGCAGCAGGAGCTAAAGCAGCAGCAAGCCCAGATGCAGCAGCAATTTGAAGACGTCAAGAAAGACCTGCAGGACCTGAAGAAAATCGACGAGCAGCTCGAAAATGAGAACGGCGCCGACGAGATGAAACAGGAGCAGCAGCAGGTGGAGCAGGAAATGGAAGAAAGCCAGCAGGAGCTAGGCAAAAACCAGAACCAGAAAGCCAGCCAGAGCCAAAAAGACGCCGCGCAGAAAATGCAGCAGATGGCTCAGAAAATGAAGGACCAGCAGAGCGAGGAAGAAAGCGATCAGCAGCAGGAAAACATCGACGACCTGCGCGACATCTTGGAAAACCTGCTCAAGCTCTCATTTGACCAGGAAGGCGTGATGAAGGAGTTTCGGCAAGTCGACCAGACCGACCCGCGCTTTGTGCAGCTGAGCCAGCAGCAGCGCAAGCTCAAAGACGACGCAGCCGTGATTCAGGATTCGCTGTACGCACTGGCCAAAAAGGCGGCTCAGATTCAGTCATTTGTAACCCGCGAAGTAGGGGAGATGAACGGCCGCATGGACGAATCGCTCGACCAGATTCGGCAGCGTAACGTAAGCCGCGCTACCAGCAGCCAGCAATTGGCCATGACGTCGATGAACAACCTGGCGCTTATGCTGGACGCGGCTTTGCAGCAAATGCAGGAAGAACAGCGCCAAGGACAGCAGCAACAGCAGCAAGGCGGCGGCAAATCGGGCCGCAAAAAAAAGAAGGGCAGTGCCGCCGGCGAAGGCCAGATGGGGCGCATGCAGCAACAACTCAACCAGCAGATTCAGCAGCTTCAGCAAAGCGGCAAATCGGGTCGGGCTATGTCGGAGGAATTAGCCAAGCTCGCAGCTCAACAGCAAATGCTGCGGCAGGCCATGGGCGACCTGGAAAAAATGCAGCAGCAGGGCAAGCCCGGTGGCCCAAATGCAAAAGATGGCAAAGGCCAGGAGGGTGCGGGCGGAACCGGCGACATCAAAAAAATGATGGAACAAACCGAGACCGACCTCGTAAATAAGCGGCTGACGGAGCAGACCATTATGCGCCAGCGCCAAATCCTGACTCGTTTGCTGGAAGCCGAGAAATCGGCCCGCGAGCGGGACCAGGATGACAAGCGCGAAGCGCAGACGGCCCAAAATCGACCACCTGTTTTTCCGCCTGCTTTTGACAAATACAAACGCCAGAAAGACCGGCAAACCGAGTTGCTCCGCACCGTGCCACCAGCCCTCACGCCGTACTACCAGCGCGAGGTGAGTGAATATTTTCAGAAAATGAAGTAGCACCTCGCTATTTTTACCGCCGCTGCCCCCTTACCCTCCCTTATGAAGCAGGTCAAAATTCAGATTCCTTCGCTCGTTGAGAACATCCGCGTGGTAGAAAGTTTCATCGATAACTCGAAAGATACCTTCCACATTGAAGACGATATTTACGGCAATATCATGGTGGCCGTCACGGAGGCGGTAAACAACGCAATTCGCCACGGCAACAAGTTCGACAAGGACAAAAACGTCTATTTGTCGCTGTACGTCGATAAAGACCGGGTGAAGTTTGAAGTGGAAGACGAAGGCAACGGGTTTGATTACACCAACCTGATCGACCCTACGGCTCCCGAAAATCTCGAAAACCCCGGCGGTCGCGGCATCTTCCTGATTCGCCATTTGGCCGACGAAGTGGAGTTTAACAAGGACGGCCGCAACGTGCAGCTCACTTTTATGCTCAGCCCCGACACGGCCGACGAATCGGCTGCTACCACTTCTTCCGACCAGACTGCGGCATGACCTCGTTGCCCCCCGACCACGACGAAGAGCCGATGGATGAACCGTATGAGGTTCATGGCATTGAGTTCTTGGTAGAAGATGTTGATTTCGAACTAACTGATGCTGAGGAACTTACCTCTTGGATAGAACGCGTAGCCGAAGTACACGAACACGAAATCGTGCACCTGACCTACATTTTCTGCTCCGATGAGTACCTGCACCAAGTCAATGTCGAATACCTCGAACACGATACCTACACGGACGTGATCACCTTCGACAACGCCGACGACGCCGACATCATCGAAGGCGACGTGTTCATCAGCGTAGAACGGGTGCGGGACAATGCCCAGCAACTCGGCGTCGCGTTTCGCGATGAGCTGCACCGCGTCATGATTCATGGAGTGTTGCACCTGCTTGGCTACGCCGACAAAGACTTGCTGAGCCAGACGGCGATGCGCAAAAAAGAAGACGACTGCCTATCTTTGCGCACGTTCTGAGCGCGTTGCGTTAGGTACTTTCTGGTAACCACCTCAAAACCGCCAACCGTTTCGACCGAAACGGGGGCGGTTTTTGGTTTTCTAGGGCATGCTACCGGACAACTGACTCTTCCTGAACCAGAAACAGGAACTAGTTTTTAGATCTGGCACAAAACTTACTTCTCCGCTGTTCTCCCCAGCAGTTCCCAAATAACACCCCCGATTATGTTCACTGAGCAGGAATACGATGTCATTGTAGTAGGAGCGGGCCATGCCGGCTGCGAAGCGGCGGCCGCGGCAGCCAACCTCGGCTCGAAGGTGCTGCTCGTGACCATGAACATGAACACGATTGCGCAGATGTCGTGCAACCCCGCGATGGGCGGCGTGGCCAAAGGCCAGATCGTGCGGGAAATTGACGCGCTGGGCGGGCAATCGGGCATTGTGACCGACAAAACCATGATCCAGTTCCGGATGCTAAACCGCTCGAAAGGCCCCGCCATGTGGAGCCCGCGCGCGCAAAGCGACCGCATGCGTTTTGCCGAAGAGTGGCGCATGACCCTCGAGCAAACGCCCAACGTAGATTTTTGGCAGGAAGCTGTAATGGGCTTGGTGGTCGAAAATGATACGGTGGTCGGCGTGCGCACCCAGCTTGGCATTGAGTTTCGGGCAAAAAGCGTGGTGCTGACCAACGGTACGTTTCTCAACGGCCTGATCCACATTGGGGAGAAAAATTTTGGCGGCGGACGCGCCGCCGAACGCGGTAGCACGGGCATTACGGAGCAGCTGAAAGAGCTGGGTTTCGAAGCCGGCCGCATGAAAACCGGTACGCCACCCCGCGTCGATGGCCGCTCGCTGGACTACAGCAAAATGGAAGTGCAGCCCGGCGACGAGGAGCCGAGTAAATTCTCCTACCTCGACACGCCTCGCCTGACCACCCAGCGCCCGTGCTACATCACCTACACCAATTCTGAGGTGCACAACATTCTGCGCGAGGGCTTCGAGAAGTCGCCCATGTTTCAGGGTCGCATCAAGGGCTTAGGACCGCGCTATTGCCCGTCGGTGGAGGACAAAATCAACCGCTTCGCCGACAAGGACCGCCACCAGATTTTTGTGGAGCCCGAAGGCTGGAGCACGGTGGAAGTGTACGTGAATGGCTTTAGCTCGTCGTTGCCGGAAGACGTGCAATACCGCGCCTTGCGCAAGATTGTGGGCTTCGAGAACGCCAAGATGTTCCGGCCGGGTTATGCCATCGAGTACGATTTCTTCCCGCCGACCCAGCTCAACCTGACGCTGGAAACCAAGCGCATCAAAAACCTCTACTTCGCCGGCCAGATCAACGGTACTACGGGCTACGAAGAGGCTGCTTGCCAAGGCCTTATGGCCGGTATCAACGCCCATAATCGCGTGCACGGCAAAGAGCCTTTCATCCTGAAAAGGAGCGAAGCCTACATCGGCGTCCTCATCGACGACTTGGTAAACAAAGGCACCGACGAGCCCTACCGCATGTTTACGTCGCGGGCCGAACACCGCATCTTGCTCCGCCAAGACAATGCCGATATCCGCCTCACGCCGCTTGGCCACAAGCTTGGCTTAGCATCGGAAGAACGCATGCGGCGCGTGGAAGAAAAGCTTCGCCAGACCACGGAAGTGCTTGAGCTGCTGAAGAATATGCCCGTGGAGGCCGCCGAAGTCAATGGGTTGCTGGAATCGATTGGCTCGGCGCCCATCACGGAAAAGACGCGCGCGATCAACTTGCTGCGTCGGCCGAACGTGGAGCTGGCTCACTTGATCAGCGTGCTTCCGGCGCTTGCTTTACAACTATCTGTATATCAAGAATATAGCTTAGAGCAAGCCATTATCAATATCAAGTACGAAACGTACATCGAGAAGGAATACCAGCAGGCTGCACGCTTCTTGGAGCTGGAAAACTTCGTGATTCAGGGCCGCTTGGATTACAAGCAAATGCCTGCCCTTTCGCACGAAGCCCGCGAAAAGCTCCTGCGCGTACAACCCGAAACCATTGGTCAAGCCTCGCGCATCAGCGGAGTGTCGCCAGCCGATATTTCGGTCCTGATGGTGTACTTGGGTAAGTAATGTTGAATTTTGAGTGCGGAGGCAAATTGGGGTACCGTATTGGTTCTCCTGATGGGCTTCCGCACTCAGAGTTTTGCCTCCATAATTTCAATCCGTGTCCTACGAACGTTTGGATAAATGCCCGGTGTGTGGGAAAAGCGACTTTCGCAACAAGCTGGTAGTCGAAGACAAGTCGGTGAGTAAGGAAAGCTTCGCCATTGTGCAGTGCGAGGCGTGCAGTTTTCAGTTTACCAATCCGCGGCCCAACGCGGACCAGATCGGGCGCTATTACGAGTCCGACGACTACGTGTCGCACAACAGTGCCGCGGCGGGCGTCATCAACCAAGCCTACCGCATCGCACGCTTTTTCACGATGCGCCGCAAGGTGAGCTTACTGAACAAGCACGCGCCGCGCAAAGGCAAAATATTGGATTACGGATGCGGCACGGGCCATTTTTTAGCCGCCTGCAAAGCGAGCCATTGGCAAATAGTGGGTATTGAGCCCAATGCGCGGGCACGCGAAGAAGCGGCACGACGCGTGGGCCAGCCCATCGGCTCCGGCAGTCTCGATTCGTTGGAGGCCGGCACTTTCGATGCCGTTACGCTCTGGCACGTGCTCGAACACGTACACACGCTCAACGAAACCCTGCGTCAGCTCATCGGCCTGCTCAAGCCCGACGGCGTGCTGATCATTGCTGTACCCAACGTCGATAGCCTTGATGCTCAGCACTATCGCCAAGATTGGGCGGCGTACGATGTGCCCCGGCACTTGTACCATTTCGCGCCCAAAACGATGACGCAACTGCTCAAAAAGCACAAGATGATCGTGCGCGAAACGCTGCCGATGGAGCTGGATGCTTACTATGTGAGCATGCTCAGTGAAAAGCACCGGGCCGAGCGCGGCGGTGGTTTGCTTACGGTGCTAAAGACTGGTTTTCAGTCCAATAAATACGCCGCGCAACACAACGGGCAATATTCTAGCCTGATTTACGTAGCTAGCAAACGCTGATTTTCTACTTTTCCACTGCCTTCGCCCGCCGATGTTCGTTCGCGCTGATCTGCTGCTTCTTCTGTCTGTTAGTTCTTTGCTCGGTGGCTGCGCGGCCGTCAGTTCTCCCGAAGGTGGCCCCCGCGACACGGTGGCGCCCAAGCTGGTGAGTACGACGCCCGCCAATGGGGCGCGCAACGTGAAGGAACAAACGGTGCGGCTGGTGTTTTCGGAGTCGGTGCAGGTAAAGGACTTGCAGAAGAAGTTGATTGTGGCACCCGTCATTCCGGACGCCAACCACTACAAAGTGCGGGAGGAGCGCAACGCCATCAGCCTCACGTTTGAGAAGCCTTTTGACGCGAATACCACGTACTCCTTCAACTTTGGCGATGCCGTTTCGGATATCACCGAAAGCACGCCGGCCAAAGATGTACTATTCAGCTTCAGCACCGGCCCTCAGCTGGATTCGGGCTCGGTGCGAGGCGTTGTACACGACCTGCTTACAGGCCAACCGGCCAACGAAGCCTCGGTAATTCTGTATCCGGAAGCCGATACTTTGGGTGTGCGCCGCGGCAAGCCGTATTACTTGGCGCGTACTGATAAGACCGGAAATTTTGCCTTGCGCAACCTCAAAGAAGGCAAGTACCGCATGTATGCTTTGGCCGACAAAAACCAGAGCGGTCGCTACGAAGAAGGGGAGAAGATTGCTTACCTACCCGATTTGCTCACAGTTCGGCCCGGCGTCGATAGCCTGCGCTTCGAGCTGGTGCGCCCGGATGCTCGCAAAGCGCTGATTACTTCCCAGCAGCCTGGGTTCAACAACTACAAAATCGGCCTGAACGAAGGTATCCAGCAAGCCTCGCTCACACCGCTGAACGCTTCGGCCACGACGCCCGAGCTCACCGAAGCGGTGCAAATGGCAGAAAAAGGCCGGTCGGTCATTCTCTACAAAACGCCTGTCCTCCCCGAAGGCCGCTATATTCTGGCTACTACCGACAGCGTGGGCAACACCGGCCGCGATACCCTCAACGTGCGCTTTCAGGGTACTGCTCCCGCCCGTCGCGGCCCGGCCTATTCCCTTGAGGGCGGCGGCCGGGAAGTATATCGGCAGGGCCAGCTGCGCATTCAGTTCAACGAACCGGTTCGCCTGGCAGCGAATAAGCCTTTTGGTACGCTGGTCGAAGACTCTACCTCGCGTCGGCCGTTGCGCGCCCCTCAGGATGGCTCGCTCAATCCCGAGCGCAACCAGTTGATTATCAATCTGAATACAAAAGCTAAAAACAAGATCTCCTTGGTGCTCGACAGCACCGCGATCACTTCGGTGACGGGGTCACGGCTGGGTTTTCGTCCGATTCCGTTGCGCCTCACCGAGCAATCTCCGTTCGGAACGCTCAGCGGCACCATCCAAACCAAGTACAAGCGCTACACGCTGCAACTGCTCGACAACACGTATCAACTGGTGCAGTCGCTGGATAGCCCGCGCAATACGTTTCGGTTCGACTTCCTGACACCGGGCACTTACCGCATTCGGGTGCTCATCGATGCCGACGCCAACGGCTCCTGGCGCGGCGGCGATCCCAAACTGCTGCTCCCCGCTGAGCCCGTTTATATCTATCCCCAGACCAAGCAAGTACGCGCTGGCTGGGAAGAAGAGGCCATCAAGCTAACCTTTTAGGCTGTTCGCCGCCGCCATGCTCGCAGTTATGGGCTGGTTTTCGCCTCTTTTCGTCCTTTAGTTACTGTTTTTTGGCCGCCTGCTGCGGGGCCGGAAGAACGGTATTTGACCTGTTTTTTGGCTCCCAAGCTGAAGTATCCACACCCCTGACCTGCGATTCAAGTTACTGAGGGGCTTTTTCGCCCTTTTTCCACACGCATTCCACAGGTTTATCCACGTAGCGCCATCACAATGGGGAAATCTGTGGATAACACTGGGGAAACATGGGGATAAGCGGTGGACAAAAAGCGGATAACGTTTTTTGCACATCTCACTCCCGCTACAGGCCAACAGAGGCGTGGATAAGGGTGGATAACTTTGCACCGAAAACTCCACAATTCACAATGGGGAAAAGGTGTGAATTGTGGATTCGTGGATAACGCTGTGGATTGTGAATAATTGATATAAAACATCTTATAATCAATCATTTATAATCAACATACCCTGTTGATAGCCGGTGCATAAACGAGGACTTGTACACAAGTTATCAGCCCTGTTAATAACCTTTTTCGCTTATCCACTTATGCACAGCCCTAACGACTGGGGACAAAGAGATATTTTTTAAAAAATTTATTTCAAAAGTTATTAACCATGTGGAAAAGCTCGTGGGCCGGCTCGGTTTGAAAAGTTGAGCCCGGGCCAGTCGGCCGGGAGCACAGGGAAAAGCAATGCGGCCCGGAAACAAAAGCCACCGGGCGCGAAAAATCGGCGACTATCCACTTTTCCACGGTATGCCGTGTGGAAAAGTGGATAGTTCGGCTACTGGGCGCTGGTTTTGCGTATACCCGCACCAAAACCGCTTGCACCTGCCGTATGCCCTTCGACTACACCCTCGATTTTCACCAAACCGATTTTCGGCGGCACCCAGAGCTTTACCGCGTCGGCAAAGGCGAGCAGGGGGTATTGTTGGTGGAGCCTTACAAGGGCGAAATCCTGCCGCATTGGCGCTTTCGCACCCCAGAAATCGCCCGCGAATCGTCGGAGCAGATTTACGCCTTGTTTCTCGACTACCTCAAAGCCCAGGATTTTGTGGGTGCCGACATGGCCCGCAAGTTTTTGCAGATGGGCTACACCCGCGCCCGCCGCTACGCCAACCACCGCGGCGGCAAGAAATACGCCGGTCCGGTGCCCGCCGACAAAAAGGGGCAGAGCGGAGCGCACGGCCGTGCAGAGCTACCCCGCTCACCCGAAGACGCCGACAAGGCCGTGGCGGCCTCTATTTTCAAAGAAAAATGGGATCAGGCGCGGCAGCACCCCGACTACATACGCCAGCGCCTCGACTTTGAGCAGCGCTACGGCAAATAAGAACTTCTACCTTTAACCCCAATTTTCACCAGAGGCCACCGCTATGAACACTCCCCAATCACCACAATCCTCCAGCACAGAAGAACACGAAATCATCCTCGGCACGGGCATGGGGCCGCTGAAATTCGGCGCTTCCATGGACGAAGTGCGCACCCTGATGGGAGAGCCCGAAGAAATCGAAGAAGCCGAAGACGACGACGAGTTTGAACACCAGGCTTGGAACTACCTCGAAGAAGGCTATTCGCTTTACTTCGATCGCGAAGACGATTACCGCCTCAGCTGCATCGAAACCGACCATCCGGGCATGCGCCTTTTCGGCGAGTCTGTGCATGGCAAAAGCGTGCAGGAAGTACAGGAGCTGATGAGCCGCAACGGCCTCGAAACGCCCGAGGTCGAGAAGATGGATACTGGCGAAACCCGTCTCTCCTACGAGAAGGAAATGATTGACCTTTACTTTGATGAAGATCAGCTTCAGTTCGTCAACTTCGGGGTGTTTATAAACGACGATCTCGAAGTGCAATGGCCCTCTTAGGCAAGTAGTTATCCACAAAAACACCAATTTTAGGTGTGGAAAAGTGGATAAGTGCCTAATAGCTTAGGTAGTTAGGTGCTTTTTGATTCCGGTTCGTCTGACTAGCCTGTGGAAAACTCAATGTTTACTGGCTGGTAACTCAACAAAAAAGCCGCTCCTAATTGGAGCGGCTTTTTTGTGTGTTTCAAAGAATAGCAGTTTCGCTATAAAACAGCGCGGAAGAGCAAGAATAAACCGCCCGCCAAAAACATCGTGACAGGCAGCGTGAGTACCCAGGCCAGGGCAATGTTGCGCACCATCTGGGGGTTCAGGTTCTTGACGCCGCGGTTGGCTACCATCGAGCCGGCAATGGCCGACGACAGAACGTGCGTGGTGCTGGTAGGCAAGCCATAGTTGGTACTGACGCCAATCATGAGGGCCGCAACTAATTCTGATGAAGCACCTTGGGCATACGTAAGGTGCTCTTTGCCAATGCGTTCGCCGATGGTCTTTACGATGCGCTGCCAGCCAATCATGGTGCCTAGCCCCAACGACAGCGACACGATCAGCAGCACCCACGAAGGCGCGTAGTCGGTGAAGGATTTCATCTCTTTGATGGCCCCTTCGTACATCGTGCGATCGGCGGTACTGATGCTGATGCGCTTGCTGCCCATGAGCTTGGCCGCGCGGTTGTTCAGCAATAGAATATCGCGGCGAATCTCGAAACGCGTGTTGCGCGGCAACTGATCAACAGACGTCTTGCTGGCAAAAATCCGGTCTAGATCATTGGTTTGGGTTCGCGCTTCGGCGAGCAGCTGTCGGTCGTCGGCATCCAGATCCTGCGGATTTACTTTCTGCAATACTTGCTCAATCTTCACCAGCGAATCGCGCATGTCCAGCGGGTTCAGGTCTTGGTTCAGCGCGAAGAAGGTCGGAACTATGCCAATGAGTATCAGCATGATAAGTCCTACACCTTTCTGGCCGTCGTTGGAGCCGTGGAAGAAGCTCACCAGCGTACAGGTCGTGATCAGGATCAGGCGAATCCAGAGGGGCGGTGGCTTGCGCTTGTGAGGCTCCTTAAAGATGGCCTTGCTGCGGACAAAGCGCTTGAGCAGAAACATCATGATGATGGTCAGCGAAAAGCCGAAGATCGGGCTGATGATCAGGGCCAGCATGGTTTCGCCGGCCTTGGCCCAGTTGACGGCCGCGCTGGCCGTGTCGGGCAGGAAGGTGAAGGCAATACCGACGCCCAGAATCGAGCCGATCAGCGCGTGAGAGCTCGACGAAGGCAGGCCGTAATACCACGTTCCGACGTTCCAGATGATGGCCGAAAGAATGAGTGCGCCCACCATGGCAATGCCATGATAAACGTTCTGATCGACCAGGCTTTCGACGGGCAGCAGGTACACAATGCCCATGGCCACGCCAATGCCACCGGCAAATACGCCGATGAAATTCCAGAAGGCCGACCACACCACGGCTACCCAGGGGCGTAGCGTATTGGTGTAGATGACCGTGGCAACGGCGTTAGCCGTGTCGTGAAAACCGTTAACAAATTCGAAGGCGCAGGCTGCAACAAGGCACGCAAGCAGCAGCAGCAACACATGAGGCTCTAAGCCAAACATAGGGGGGGAATTGGTGAAAAAACGATACGGGCAACCAAAGGTAGGAGGGCCTTTGGGCGGGGCAAGATTATGAAATTGTTACGGCTGCGACGAAATTCCGAAAAATTGAATAGGCATTGTACCGAAAATCGTGGAGAAAGTTCAATAAGTAGGGGTGGGGTTGCGGCCTGCTCCGCGCAGACTGTTTTCTTTACAACCGCTACGACGCCTGCCTTCTACAGCGGAGCAGGCGCCGCCGACTGACCTTCGCGCTACTATCTTTGCCCCATGAGCAACCCAAATCCGAAACCTACTTTAGAAAATACCCAACTCAAGGACATTGTGGCCCACGCCAAGGAATACGGCTTCGTATTCCCCTCGTCCGAAATCTACGACGGCTTGCAGGCGGTGTACGACTACGGCCCCAACGGCGTCGAGCTGAAGAACAACCTCAAGCAACTCTGGTGGCGCGCCATGACGCAGCTCAACCCCAACGTGGTGGGCATCGACGCGGCGATTTTTATGCACCCGCTCACCTGGAAAGCGTCGGGCCACGTCGATGGCTTCTCCGATCCCATGATCGATAACCTCGACAGCAAGAAGCGCTACCGCGCCGACGTGCTGCTCGAAGACAAAGCCGCCGAGTACGAAAACGCCGGCGACAAGCCCCGCGCCGACGCCTTATTGGCTGAAATGGGTAAGCTATTGACAGATAACGACTTAGCTGGGGTTCGGCAACTCATTGTGGATGAGAAGATTAAATGCCCCGTATCGGGCACCGCCAACTGGACCGAAGTGCGCCAGTTCAACCTGATGTTTTCGACGCAGGTGGGCTCGGTGGAAGGCGATTCGACGTTGATTTACCTGCGGCCCGAAACGGCGCAGGGCATTTTCGTCAACTTCCTGAACGTGCAGAAATCGGCGCGCATGAAGGTGCCGTTTGGCATCGCTCAGATCGGCAAGGCCTTCCGCAACGAGATTGTGGCCCGGCAGTTCATCTTCCGAATGCGGGAGTTTGAGCAGATGGAGATGCAATTCTTCATTCGGCCTGGCACCGAGATGGAGTGGTACAACAAGTGGAAGGAAACGCGCCGCCGCTGGCACGAAGCCCTCGGCTTGCCCGCCGATAAGCTGCGCTTTCACGACCACGACAAGCTGGCCCACTACGCCAACGCGGCCGTGGACATCGAGTACGAATTCCCGTTTGGCTTCAAGGAAATCGAAGGCATTCACTCGCGCACCGACTTCGACCTGTCGCAGCACCAAGCCCTGAGCCGCAAAAAGCAGCAGTACTTCGACAACGACCTCGACGAGGCCACCGGCAAACCCTACGGCAACTACGTGCCCTACGTGGTGGAAACCTCCGTGGGCGCCGACCGGCTGTTCCTGGCAGCGTTGTGTCAGGCTTATACCGAAGAAACCATCACGGAAGGCGAAGGGGAGAAAGAGCAAACCAAAACCCGCACCTTCCTGAAGCTACATCCGGCGCTGGCGCCCATCAAAGCGGCTATTTTCCCGCTGGTGCGCAAGGATGGCTTGCCCGAAAAAGCAGAGGCCATCTTCAACGACCTGCGCCATGATTTCCGCCTCGTGTACGAAGACCGCGACGCCATCGGCAAGCGCTACACCCGCCAGGACCTGATCGGGACGCCCTTCTGCATCGCCGTCGATCACCAGACGCTGGAAGACGACACCGTCACGGTGCGGCACCGCGACTCGCGCGAGCAAACCCGCATGCCGATCTCGGAGCTGGGCCGCTACATCGGCGATGCCGTGAGCTTCAAGCGAATTTTAGAAAACCTATAAGTATTTGATTATAAAATACTTATGTGTACAAGAAAAAAAGCCCCGGAAGATGCTTCCGGGGCCTTTCTGTTTGGGTGGGTGAATAGAATTGGGTGGGGCGTAGTAAACGGTTAATTATCACTGAGCCAAGCGATGGCGTCGCGGCGGGAAGTAAAGTAGTTGAACTCGACCGGACCCAGCGGCACCAGCTGCGCGGAAGCCGGCGAGTAGCTGCCTACTTGCGACTGGTATTGCTGCACGGAAAGCACCGCCGCAATAAACGTGGGTTGGTCAAACTCGATAGGCAGCTTCCGGACGATGGGATCCAGCACGTTTTGCTCGTCGTCGGAGGGCAGCGAAGCACTATCCTTCAGGTCCAACACCAGCTTGCCCACCTTCTGGCTGCGCATTACTGCTACCGTCTGCTCGAAGGCCAGTTGGAAAGCCGCCGACACGTTCGTGGCGCTATAGCTCAGCCAAAGTGTTTCAGTGCCAGGAAGATAGGTGAGCACCGCTTCCGGCGTTTGATACAAAGTCATTAGTGAAAAAACGGAAAATCGATTCGTTGCTAAGTCCAAAAAACCGACAATGCAACTGCTTGGTATGGCTGCCTTTACGGGAATAGCGGCATAGGAAGTTGCCTATATTCCAGACATTATTTTGCTAGCTTAACAAACCGTTTCGTAAGTAGGTTTAATCCAACTCGATATACTTGCCGGCGCTTCACCGGCTAGCTGCGGCGCATTGCGTACCTTTGCTCCATTTTAGCGGTCTATGTGGAGTAAACTCGCTCTTTTCGTTATCAAGAACCGGCGCCTGCTCATCCTGCTGCTGGCTGTCATCACTGTGTTCATGGCCTGGAAAGCCAAGGACGTGGAGATGACCTACGACTTTGCCCAAGTGGTAAGTCCGGACGATCCGGAAATGGTTTATTTCCAGCAGTTTAAGAAGACCTTTGGCGAGGATGGCAACGTGCTCGTGCTGGGCCTTCAGGACAGCAGCATCTACCGCATCGGCAACTTTAGCGAGCTGCGTGCCCTTACCGATACGCTCTCGCGCGTCGAAGGCGTCAGTGGTGTGCTATCGGTAACGAAGCTCATTGCGCTTCGCAAAGACACTGCTAATCAGCAGTTTACCGTGAAGCCGATCTTCGAGAAGTTTCCCGAAAACCAGCGTCAGCTCGATAGTTTGATGCGGGTGGTCAACCAGGTGGAGTTTTACAAAGGCCAGCTTATCAGTCCCACCACCGGCGCCACGCTACTGGCCCTGACCATGGACCCGAAATACCTTAATTCGTCGCGGCGCCAGGCGGTGATGAATGACATTTTGGGCCACGCCGAGCGGTTCACAAAGAAAACCGGCATCCGACTGCACTACGCGGGCCTGCCGTACGTGCGCTCCACGATGACCAGCAAAGTGGCCGGCGAGATGAAATTCTTCGTGATGCTGACAGTGCTTGTGATGGCCGTCACGCTGTTCATGTTCTTCCGCACCTGGGCCGCGGTCGTCTTCCCGATACTGGTGGTGCTGGTTGTCGTGATCTGGTGCGTGGGCTCGATGGTGCTGCTGGGCTACAAAATCAACCTGCTTACGGGCCTGATTCCCAGTATCTTGATCGTAATCGGAATTCCGAACTGCACCTATCTGCTGTCGCGCTATCACTACGATTACCGCAAATCGGGCAATCAAGTGCTGGCCATGACGCGCGTGATTCGCAAAATCGGCCTCGTGACGCTCATGAACAACACCACCACGGCCATCGGGTTTGTGGTGTTTTGCTTCACCAACATTGCCATTCTCTACCAGTTCGGGTTGGTGGCCACGATCAACATTTTCGTGGCGTTCATCATCTCGTTTATCCTGATTCCGGCCGTATTCACGTACCTGCCGCCGCCTACCCCGAAGCAGCTAGAACACCTTGATGCTAAGCCACTTACTAAGCTGCTCGAATTTTTCGAGCATTTGGTACTCGATCGGCGTGGCACGGTGTACGCTTTGGCAGCGGTGATGGTAGCGATCTCCTTGCTGGGTATTTCGCGGGTACGATCGGTGTCGTACATGGTCGATGATTTGCCGAAGGAAAGCTCCGTGAACAGCGATCTGAAGTTCTTTGAGCAGCACTTCAACGGCGTGATGCCGCTGGAAATCGTGATTGACACGGGCAAGAAACGCGGCATTTTCAAGCTCAAAAACCTGGAGCGCATCGACCGTTTCGAGAAGTTTCTGCGCACCCAGCCCGTCCTGACCACGCCAGTCAGCATCGTTACATTCCTAAAAGCTTCAACCCAAGCATTTTATAACGACAGCCCCGAGTACTATCGCCTGCCCGATAATTCGGAGAAGAACTTTGTACTCAGCTACTTAACCAAGGCCCAGTCGAAGGGTAGCGGCAACGACAAGCTGCTGCGCTCCTTCGTCGACTCGACGGGCCAGCGGGCGCGTATCTCATTGAAAATCGCGGACATCGGCTCCCGCAACCTCGATACGTTGCTCTCCCGCCAGATTCAGCCCCAAATCCGGGAGATCTTCAACGGCACAGGCATGGACGTAAAGCTCACGGGCACCACGATCCTGTTTACCAAGGGCAACGAATATCTGATTAACTCCCTGAAAGAGAGCCTGATAATTGCCTTCGCCTTGGTGGGTTTGGTGGTGTTGTTGCTGTTTCGGTCGGTGAAGTCGGTGTTTTTCACGCTGATACCTAACCTGGTTACCCTCATTCTGACGGGCGGCCTGATGGGCTATTTCGGCATCCCGTTGAAGCCCAGCACGGCGCTTATTTTCAGCATTGCGCTCGGCATTGACGGTGACAACTCGATCCATTTGCTGGCCAAATTCCGGCAGGAACTGGCCGTAAACGGTCGCCGCGTGAAAGCTGCTATAACTACCACGCTGAGCGAGGCGGGAACTAGTATGATTTACACAAGCATTACCTTGTTTTTGGGCTTTAGCGTCTTCGCCTTCAGCGAGTTCGGCGGTACCAAAGCGCTGGGTTTGCTGATGTCGGCTTCGCTGCTGATTACCAACTTTTCCAACCTGATTCTGCTGCCTTCTTTGCTCGTTACGTTTGAACACGGCAAAGACGAAACCATCGACAAATCCATGCTTCAGCATTACGACGACTCGTACCACGAAGAAGACGACGACACCGAACTCAACCTCGACCGCATGACTGTGCAGCGCCGTTTGGAATCATAAGAAGCCCAATATCGTGTCATTCCGAGGCACGAGGAATCTCTACCGTGCGGAATACCCTCCGTGTAGAGATCCTTCGCTGTGCTCAGGATGACGTTCTGATTTTGATATAGTTACGCCCCGAACATGAAATATCCTGAGTACAAACAGCCGCTCAATTACGCCCAGGTAGGCACCGACATCCTGCAATGGTGGAAAGAAAACGGCATTTTTGAGAAGAGCGTCAGCACCCGCGAGGGCCAGCCGACCTATGTGTTTTACGAAGGTCCGCCTTCGGCCAACGGTGCGCCCGGCATCCACCACGTGATGGCCCGCACGGTGAAGGACATTTTCTGCCGTTACCAAACGCTACTGGGCAAGCAAGTTTCGCGCAAAGGCGGCTGGGATACCCACGGCCTGCCCATCGAGTTGCAGGTGGAAAAGGAGCTGGGCATCACCAAAGAGGACATCGGCAAGAAGATCTCGATCGAAGACTACAACCAACGCTGCCGCGAAACGGTGATGCGCTTCAAGGCGCAGTGGGACGACTTGACCGAGAAAATGGGCTATTGGGTTGACCTCAACGACCCGTACATCACCTTCGAGCCGGAATACATCGAAAGCTGCTGGGCACTACTTAAGAAGCTGTACGACAAGGGGTTGCTGTACAAAGGTTACACTATCCAACCGTATTCGCCAGCGGCCGGTACGGGCCTGTCGTCGCACGAGCTGAACCAGCCCGGCACCTACCGCGACGTGAAGGATACGACGGTGGTGGCGCAGTTTAAAGTGAAGCGAGATGCAGTTTCTGAGAAGCTGTTTGCGGGTGCGGAATCACTGCGCTTAATCGATGCACACTCCCCTGTTGCCGAGCACCAAAGTGGTGCAGAAAACGCACCAATTGAGACCTTCATTCTCGCTTGGACTACGACGCCTTGGACGTTGCCCGCAAACACTGCATTAGCTGTAGGTCGCGGTATTAAATACCTTCTGGTACAAACCTTCAATCAATACACTCATAAAGAGATACGGGTTGTATTGGCGAAGGAGCTTTTTAATAAATATTTCTCAAACGAATTAGATTCGAAAACCACCTTTGAAATAGGCACTAGACAGCTAGTTAGTAATGGTGCTGACAGAGGCAACACTAACAAGGGTAAACTCCAGAATTGGAAGATTATAAATGAATTTTCAGGCGCTGATCTCGTTGGTATCCGTTACGAGCGGCTGTTTGATTTTACGCCGTTTGAAGGTGAAGAACGAGCTTTTCGCGTCATCCCCGGCGACTTCGTAACCACCGAAGACGGCACCGGTATTGTGCACATCTCGCCCACGTTCGGTGCCGATGACTTTCGCGTGGCGCAGCAAAATGACATCCCAGCGCTGCTCGTGCCCGATGCAGAAGGCAAGCTCGGCCCCATCGTGGACCGGACGGGCCGTTATGTGCCGCAAATGGGCGAGTTTGGCGGCCGTTGGGTGAAGAACTACGACGGCCATGACGACTCCGGCGCCGACTATAAAACCCTGGACGAGAGCATTGCCATCAAGATGAAAGGCGACGGTACAGCCTTCAAAGTGGAGCGCTATGAACACACCTACCCGCACTGCTGGCGCACCGATAAGCCCGTGCTCTATTATCCTTTGGATTCGTGGTTTATCAAGACGACAGCGGTAAAAGATCGGCTCATCGAGCTTAATAAAACCATCAACTGGAAGCCCGAAAGCACTGGCACCGGCCGCTTCGGTAACTGGCTCGAAAACCTGGTCGACTGGAACCTGTCGCGCTCGCGCTACTGGGGTACGCCGCTGCCCATCTGGCGTACCCAAGATGGCTCGGAGGAAATCTGCATTGGCTCCATTGCGCAGCTGCGGGCGGAGATTGACAAGGCCGTAGCCGCCGAAATCATGACCCACAACCCGCTGGCGGAAGGCGAGAAAATCGACCTGCACCGGCCCTACGTGGACGATATTTTCCTGGTGTCGCCCAGCGGCCAACCCATGTACCGCGAGACGGATCTCATTGACGTGTGGTTTGATTCGGGCGCGATGCCGTATGCGCAGTGGCATTACCCGCTGGAAAACGCCGAGAAATTCCACAAAAATTTCCCCGCTGATTTCATCGCCGAAGGCGTCGATCAAACCCGCGGCTGGTTCTTTACGCTGCATGCCTTGGGCGTGATGCTGGAAGATTCGGTGGCCTTTAAGAATGTGATTGCCAACGGGTTAGTGCTGGACAAGAATGGCAACAAAATGAGCAAGCGCCTCGGCAACGCCGTAGACCCGTTTGCCACCATTGGCCAGTTCGGGCCCGACGCAACGCGCTGGTACATGATCGTGAACGCGCCACCGTGGGACAACCTCAAGTTCGACCCGGCCGGCGTGACAGAAGTGCAGCGCCGCTTCTTCGGTACGCTGTTCAATACGTACTCCTTCTATGCGCTTTACGCGAACTTGGATGAGTTTCAGACCAGCGAATTCGACCGCGTGCCGCTCTCGGAGTTGAGCGAGCTGGATCGTTGGATTCTGTCGAAACTACAGTCGCTGATCCTGGAAGTACGGGGTCATTTGGACAACTACGACCCCACGAAAGCGGCTCGCGCCATCCAGGATTTCGTTACCGATCAGCTCTCCAACTGGTACGTGCGCCTGTCGCGCCGCCGTTTCTGGAAAGGCGAGCTGACGACCGATAAGCGTGCGGCTTTCGAAACATTGCAAGAGTGCCTTGTGGTCGTTTCGCAGCTGATGGCGCCCATCGCGCCTTTCTTCGCCGAGTGGCTCTACCGCAACATGACGGACGGCATGCGTGCCGAAGCCGTGGCCAAAAACACGCCGCTGGCTCCCGAATCGGTGCACCTGACGATTTTGGTAGAGGCTGATACACAGCGCATTGACAAAGCCCTGGAAGAGCGCATGGAATTGGCCCAGCGCATCAGCTCACTTACGCACTCGCTTCGCAAGAAGTCGGTGCTGAAAGTGCGGCAGCCATTGCAGCGCATCTTAGTGCCGGTACTCACGGAAAACACCCGCGAGCAAGTAGGAAAGGTCGAAGACCTGATCTGCGCCGAGGTAAACGTGAAACACGTTGAATTCTTGGACGATACGAGCGGCGTGCTGGTGAAATCAGTGAAGCCCAACTTCAAGCGCCTCGGCCAGCAATACGGCGCGCGCCTGAAAACGGTAGCGGCTCGCATCCAGCAGATGACGCCCGACGAGATCAACCAACTCGAAAAAGCTGGTTCGCTGGCCGTAGAAGTTGAAGGTCAGCCGGTTACACTGGCTCTGGACGACGTGGAAATCCGCTCGGAAGACATTCCGGGTTGGCTCGTGGCTTCGGACGGTCCGCTCACAGTGGCCCTCGACGTGACGCTTACCGACGAGCTGCGTCAGGAAGGCGTGGCGCGGGAGCTGGTAAATCGCTTGCAGAACCTACGCAAAGACAGCGGCCTCGAAGTGCAGGACAAAATCCGGGTCACGCTCGGCGCCGATCAGCCGGAGCTGGTGGCCGCCGTGCAGTCGTTCGGCGACTATATCCGCACCGAAACCCAGGCCCTTGCCCTGACTCTTGCCGGCGACCTGAAAGACGGCGCCGTGCTGGAGTTTGACGACTACAGCGTGCCGGTTCGGCTGGAAGTTGTAACTAACTGATTGATAGTTGATTAAGAACAGCTCCGAAAAGCCGTAAGCACAACAGCGCACAAACCACTTTTCGGAGCGTTCATAACCGTTCAAAATCCCGCAAATCAGGCTCAAAAGGGCACAAAACGCCCGCCAAAGCTTGTACCATTAGCACAAGAATGAAGTACTGGAAATATTATCTGCTGGCGTTGCTGGTCATTGTCATCGATCAGGTGTCCAAGTGGGCTGTGCACACCTACATGCTGCCCGGCATGCCCGGCGAAATTCCGGTTTTCGGCAACTGGTTCAAGCTGCATTACACGCTCAATCCGGGCATGGCTTTCGGCGTGGAACTACCGCCGCCGTACGGCAAAATCCTGCTGACGGGCTTCCGTTTGCTGGCGATGTTCGGGATCAGCTACTACATCTTCAAGCTGTGGCAACGCAAAGCCTCTAACGGCCTGATTTGGTGTGTTGCACTCATTTTGGGCGGCGCCATCGGCAATCTAATTGACAGCATTTTCTACGGGATCATCTACAACAATGCCCCGTTTGGAGCGCCTACGCCGTGGTTTCACGGCCAAGTGATCGACATGCTGTATGCCGATATCTACGAGGGCTTTTTGCCAGCCAATTGGCCCCTGATCGGCGGGACGCACCTGTCGCTCTGGCCCATTTTCAACATCGCCGACTCGGCCATTTTCGTCGGCGTGGTGCTGATTCTGCTCAACCAGAACCGGTTTTTTAACCACGAGCACGCCAACGATGCCCACCTGACTGAGCACAACAATGAGGCGCCTTCCATCGAATCGGTTCAACAAGCATAATTGATTGATTATAAGATAGTTACAGAAAATAAGCGGTGCGTCTTTGCTAGTCCTAACTTGCGGCAGTGGAGGCGCACCGCTGCTTTTTGTCTGTGTCAGAAAGCCGAAATACGTTGCTTGAAAACTTCACCTATTACCACAGAACGTCATGCAGAGCGTAAGCGAAGCATCTCTACTGTTTCGTTGTTTCTACTAGAGTAAGTACTGCGGGAGAGATGCTTCGCTTACGCTCTGCATGACCGCCTTTTACAATCTTATTGTTCGCGAACAACGTTTCAAGCTGCCAACTTACTCTGGAACATTTGCGGTAAATTTAGATCTTGAATTCTCCTCTGTTTTGCTGAAAATGCCCCAAACCCCGCTGCTGGAAGTCTCCAACTTGACCATCGATTTTAAGTCGCACCGCGGCGATGTGCGGGCGGTGAATGAAGTATCGTTTCAGTTGCACCGCGGCGAAACGGTAGCAATCGTAGGCGAATCGGGATCGGGCAAATCGGTGACTTCGCTGGCCTTGATGGGCTTGATTCCGATGCCGCCCGGCCAGATAGCAGGAGGGAAGACCACTTTTCAGTCGTCGCAGTTTGGGGAGGTTGATTTGCTTACGCTCCCCGACGAGCAGCTACGCCAAGTGCGCGGCAACGAAATCTCAATGATCTTTCAGGAGCCCATGACTTCCCTAAACCCGGTGTATACGTGCGGGAGTCAGGTAGTGGAAGCGTTGCGGCTACACACTCGGCTTTCTGAAAAAGAGGCCGAAGCGCGTACAATAGAGTTGTTTGCCATGGCCCAGCTGCCGCGCCCCGAAAAAATTCTGCGCGCCTATCCGCACGAGATCAGCGGCGGCCAAAAGCAACGTGTCATGATTGCGATGGCGATGGCCTGTAACCCTGCCATCCTGATTGCCGACGAGCCCACCACGGCCCTCGACGTAACGGTGCAGGCACGCATGCTCCAACTCATCGACGACCTGCGGCGCGAGCACAACACGGCCGTGCTTTTCATCACCCACGACCTAGGCGTGGTGGCCGAAATCGCCGACCGCATTTTGGTGATGTACCGTGGCCGAGTTGTGGAACAAGGTGGGGTATTAGACCTCTTTACCAACCCTCAGCACCCTTACACCAAGGGTTTGCTGGCTTGTCGGCCTAAGTTGTCGGTGGGTAAAACGCGGCTGCCCGTAGTAGCTGACTTCATGCGAGAAGAGGCTGATGGACAATTAATTGCACTTTCAGATCATGGCCAGTTAAGTGTTTCTGGAGGCGTTCCTGAGATTGCTGCCCAACAGTTACGGAATTCAGGTGAAACCACCAAAACGTTCCCCGTGGAACATTCTGCGCCGGTTTCAACGGATACTTTCACCGGTTTCGAAACGGCTCCGTTCCTGGAAAGTGGTCAGATTATTCCCGATGCAGGAGTCGTTTCGGACGTGGCGGCCGGGGCAGAAACCGGCGCTTTCATTGCTAGTGATGAACCTTCGCCATCGCTAGAAGCTCGTACCGCAGAACCAGCAACCCCGAAGTTAGCCGCGCAGCCGTTGCTTCAGGTTCGCGACCTGAACGTGCATTTTCCCATTCGCAAAGGCTTCTTCAACCGCACCAAGGAAGTAGTGCGCGCCGTGGATGGTGTAAGCTTCGATATTTATCCCGGCGAAACCATTGGGCTCGTGGGGGAGTCGGGCTGCGGCAAAACTACCTTGGGCCGTACGCTGCTGCGCTTGGTAGAGCCCACGTCGGGCAGCATCTTGTTTGAAGGCACCGACTTGGCCACGTTGCCTACCGGGGAGCTACGGCGGCGGCGGCGGGAGTTCCAAATGGTCTTTCAGGATCCGTACGCGGCTCTCAACCCCATAATGACCGTAGGCGAAGCCATTCAGGAGCCCATGCAGGTGCACAAAGTGGGCGGCACGCGCCAACAACAGAAGGAGCGGGTGTTAGAGCTGCTGCGTACCGTTGGGTTGCGTGAGGAGCATTATTTGCGCTACCCACACGAGTTTTCGGGCGGGCAGCGGCAGCGCATCTGCATTGCCCGAGCACTGGCTTTGCGGCCCAAGTGCATCGTGTGCGACGAGTCGGTGTCGGCGCTCGACGTATCGGTGCAGGCGCAAGTGCTCAACCTGCTCAACCAGTTGAAACGCGACTTTGGCATTACCTACCTGTTCATTACCCACGACCTGTCGGTGGCGCGCTTTATGTCGGATCGGTTGCTGGTCATGAACCAAGGCAAGATTGTGGAAAGCGGACCGGCTGCCGAAGTGTATGCCCATCCGCAGCACGACTACACGCGCACCCTGCTGAATGCCATTCCGAAGGATGAGCCAGCGGATATCCGCGCTGCCGTAGCCCGCCGTCAGGTAACGGCCGAATAGAACGTTCTGCCGCTCGCGCTTGTTGACTGATTTGCTACCACAGCCGGCAAGACTCTGCCAATGATAAATTGGTGCCATAGACCTTGCAGTAACCGTTTGATAACGCGCTTTGCTGCCGGTAAATCAGTTATTAGTTTAATAATTGCGTAGAAGCTATATTCATTCGCTGCTCAGCTAGAGTAGCCGTCTGCCCTTGCGCGACCAAACTGCTGTCTGAAGCAGTTTTGCTGTTCTTACGTATTACCGAAAGCACCTATCAGAAGCTGCTTTCACCTATCAATTCCTTGGGCCGCCTGAGAAAACGCAATAACTGGCGGCACCCTTTTTCTAATGAAAAGAAAAGACGAATCAGCGGCTCCCCGCGCTTCCGCGAAAGCCGCTCGCGCCCCCAAAGACGCACCCCTCGCGGTATCCAAACAACTGGTCTACCGAATTTTTGCTGACAATCCTGGGAAAGTCATCTCTTACCGGCAGATCTCCCGCCGCCTTGGCGTTACGACCAAAGAGGAGCGGGAACAGATTTTTGCGCACCTCAAAGCGTTGCGCTCGGCAGGGCAGCTTACCCTAATCCAAAACGACGACTATCGCTTAACCGACCCCGCTGCGCAGCAAGCCGCTACGGAGCCCGCTAGCAGCCGCCGAAACCGCCGCAGCGCCGAGCCGATCGTGCCGGTAGCAAACAGCCAACCGCTGGATGTAGAAACCGAGTTTGGCCAGGATCCGGTGGTGCACCGCCGCCGCGAAGCCGGCTTCGACTTTCCGGATACCGAGCGCCCCGAACGGCGCCGGCGTCCCGAGCGAGAAGAAACCACCGATACGATTACCGGCACCGTAGCCTTGGCCACCGACAAGTATGCATTTGTCATCAGCGAGGAAAGCGAGTCCGACGTGCGGGTTTTCACCGATCGCTTAAAGTTTGCCATGCACGGCGATACGGTTCGGGTACGGTTGCGGGGCTCCCGCGACGGCCGTCCGGTGGGCGACGTGGTGGAAGTGCTTAAGCGGGTGCGTCCCGAGGTAGTGGGGCGCTTGCAGGTGCAAGGCGGCATCGGGTTTGTGAAGCCCGATAATCGCAAGATGTACTTCGACGTGTTTGTGCCTTTCGAAAACCTGCACGATGCCCGCAACGGCGAAAAAGTGCTGGTGCGCATCACGGAGTTTCCGGAGAATGACTTTGGCCGCTCGCCGATGGGTGAGGTGGTACGGAGCTTCGGACCGGCGGGGCAAAATGAAGCCGAGATCAACGCGATCATGGCGGAGTTTGGGCTGCCCTTTGAGTTCCCTATCGAGGTAGAGGCCGAATCGGAAGCAATTCCCGACATAATTCCGGTGGCCGAAATCGCGCGGCGCCGCGACTTTCGCGACATCACCACCTTCACCATCGACCCGGCCGATGCCAAGGATTTTGACGATGCCTTGTCATTGCGCAAACTCGAAAACGGCCATTGGGAAGTGGGTGTGCACATCGCTGATGTAACGCATTATGTGAAAGCCACTTCTGAATTGGAGCGCGAAGCTAAGCACCGGGCTACTTCGGTTTACCTCGTCGACCGGGTTATTCCAATGCTACCCGAGCGTTTGTCGAACGGGTTGTGCTCGCTGCGCCCTGAGGAAGATAAGCTGACCTTCTCGGCTGTGTTTGAACTCGATTCAACCGGCAAGCTCTACGATTCGTGGTTTGGCAAAACCATCATTCACTCCGACCGTCGCTTCTCCTACGAAGAGGCGCAGGAGCGTATTGAAAGTAAGGAAGGCGACTACGCGGAGGAAATTAACGTCCTCAACGACATGGCCAAGAAGATCTGTGCGGCACGCTTCAAACAAGGCGCCATCAGCTTCGAAACGCAGGAAGTGAAGTTCCGTCTCGACGAAAACGGCAAGCCGCAGGGCGTGTACGTGAAGGAGCGGAAGGACGCGCACAAAATGATCGAGGAGTTTATGCTGCTCGCCAACCGCAAGGTGGCCGAGTTTGTGTTTAAGCTCAAGAACCGTAAGCCGCGGATGACGATGGTGTACCGTACGCACGATGCTCCCGATCCAGACCGTTTGCAAAACTTTGCGCTCTTCGCGAAGAAGTTTGGGCACGATCTCGACCTGACGAACCCTAAGAAGCTCAGCAACGAGCTAAACGATCTGTCGAACGAAGTGATGGGCCGCCCCGAGCAAAACGTCATCCAGACGCTAGCCGTCCGTACCATGTCGAAAGCCAAATACACTACCGAGCCACTGGGCCACTTTGGCCTGGCCTTCGATCACTATTCGCACTTCACGTCGCCCATCCGTCGCTACCCCGACATGATGGCTCACCGCCTGCTTCAGCATTACCTGGAAGGCGGCAAAAACGTGGAGGTAGAACCCGTAGAGGAAGAGTGCAAACACTCGTCGGAGCGCGAGAAAATTGCGGCCAGCGCCGAGCGCGCCAGCATCAAATACAAGCAGGTGGAATTCATGTCGGAAGTCATCGGCGAGCAGTTCAAAGGCGTCGTATCGGGCCTTACCGAATGGGGGATGTACGTCGAGATTGAAGAGAACAAGTGCGAAGGCATGATTCGACTCAGTGAGATTCCCGGCGACTTTTTTGAGCTCGACAAAGACAACTACCGCGTCGTGGGCCAGCGGACCAAGCGCATCATTCAGTTCGGCGACGAGATGCTGGTGACCGTGAAAGCTGCCAACCTGCTCGACCGAACCATTGATTTCGAACTGGTCGATAATCGGCCGGACTTTGTGAAGCGCCGCGAACAGGACGAGCGGAGTAGCCGGGGCGGCAGTCGCCGTAGCGGCGGCAGCAACCGCCCTGAGCGAGAGCGCAGCGGAAAAGGCGGTAGCCGCCGACGGTAGCCCGCAGCTCTTTCACTGCAAGAGGTAACAAGCCCTTTTCACCTGCCCAATAAGTGCGGGTGAAAAGGGCTTGCCGCGTTGAAGGGCTATCCTTGTGGTAAGGCAAGTGACTTTAAGCCTCGTCTTCACAAACCGACTGTCCAGCGGTTTAGTCCGTACCTTTCTTCCTGCAACCCTTATTTGCCCCTGTGGACCTCTCTTTTTTCTCGGACAAAATAACCGCTGGCTTGGCCCAGCTGCGCTACGGCAACGAACCAGAAGCGCTTTATGAGCCCATTCGCTACATCATGGCCTTGGGTGGGAAACGCATTCGGCCGTTGCTCACGCTGCTTGGCGCGCACCTCTTTACCGATGACCTCGAGCCGGTGCTGAAGCCGGCGCTGGCTACCGAGGTGTTTCACAACTTTACGTTGCTCCACGACGACATCATGGACCAGGCTCCGCTGCGTCGGGGCAAGCCTACGGTACACGAAAAATGGAATCCGAATGTCGCCATTCTGAGCGGCGACGTGATGCTGGTGCGGGCGTACGAGCTGTTCTTGGATGTGAACCCTACTTTGCTGCCGGACGTGCTGCGCAAGTTTAGCCAGACGGCCGCCGCGGTGTGCGAAGGCCAGCAGTGGGACATGAATTTTGAGACGCTCGAACGCGTGTCATTGGAGCAATACCTCGACATGATTCGGCTAAAGACGGCTGTGTTGCTAGGCTTCAGTCTTGAGCTTGGTGCCCTACTTGGGGGCGCTTCCACCGACGATGCGAATCACCTGCGGCAATTCGGCACCGACATCGGCATCGCCTTTCAGCTCCGCGACGACTTGTTGGATGTGTACGGCGACGCCGCCACTTTCGGCAAACGCGTAGGCGGCGATATCGTTTCTGATAAGAAGACCTTTTTGCTGCTCACTGCGCTTGCCCAGGCCAACGAACCTCAACAAGCCAAACTAGCGCAGTACATCGGCCAACCAGTGCTTGACGCGCCGGAAAAGGTTGAGGCTATCACGGCTATTTACGATCAGCTTAATGTGCGTGCCCAAACGGAAGCCCGCATTAACGACTTCTTCCTCGACGCGCTCCAGCACCTCGATCGGGTGCAGGCACCCGGTGAGCGCAAGGAGTTGCTGCGCCACCTAGCACTGCAACTCATGGACCGAGAAAGCTAAGCTGCCGTTTTACGCTCTTTTCTTGCCCCTCAGGCGACGCACAGCTTTTGATCTGTGAAGCGCTCGATCAAAACCTTTTGAGCGATTTGAGGGCAGTATTATCATCTTTTTACTTTTCATCTCATGCTTACGCTGGATGCTTCTATAATTCTGCTGGTTTTGACTGCCGGCATTTCCATGTATGCTTGGTCAAATCCGGGCTTTATGCAGAGCTGGATCTTTTCGCCCTTCATCGTGGCCCGGCAAAACCAGTGGTATCGCCTGCTGACTTCGGGTTTTCTGCACGCCGACTGGATGCACCTCATCTTCAACATGCTCGCCTTCTATTCTTTTGGGCAGGTTGTGCAATCAGTGTTTGTGCAGCAATTTGGCCCAGGCGGCGGGGTGCTTCGCTTTCTGCTACTCTACTTGGGGGGTATTATCATCTCTGATATCCCAACCTATTTCAAGCACCGCAACGACCCCGATTACCGGAGCCTAGGTGCCTCGGGTGGGGTGGCAGCCATCATTTTTGCCGGTGTTCTTTTTCAGCCAACGGCGGGCATCATTATGTTTCCGTTGCCCATCCCGATTCCGGGTTTTATTTGGGGCTTGCTATACTTGGCTTACTCTTACTACCAAGGCCGACGCATGGGCGACCACATCAACCACGACGCCCACTTTTACGGCGCACTCTACGGCCTGCTTCTCACGCTGGCCTTAATTCCGCAGGTCGGACCGTATTTCGTGGATAAAATTCAACAATACTTTTTATAAGTGCTTGACTATCAATTACTTATACATAAATCTGTAGGTTCGTATATATCTTATCTGAAGAGTGTGCGTAGAAACTGCCAAAACCGCTCTCTCCAACTCAATCCTCGGTCTCATGAACAGATTTGCTCCTATTGCAACCCGGTTGTCGGTTGCTGCTTCGTTCTTACTTCTCACCCTTGTAGCCACTGGTTGTAGCCGTTTCAGCGACAGCGGTAGCTTGTCTCTGTGGGGAATCATCCTGTTGGTTCTCGATGTGCTGGCACTCATCGATGTCTTTCGTCAACCGTGGACGACAGGCAAAAAAATCCTTTGGCTTGCCATCATATGGTTCATGCCTTTCCTGGGGTTAATTCTCTATTACCTGATCTCAGGCCGGGGCAAATCCAACCTGTAGGTTCTAACACATATCAGCTTTAACAAAAAGCCCGGCACTAAACGTGTCGGGCTTTTTTGTTGGCTTTGATTTCGCAAATCGTGTTTGGTCAGCTTTCTATTCTGCTATCACGGCCTGCTTTTCTCGCTGCATAACTTGCTTTAGCAACTGCCCTGTGTTGGTGATCTGCTTGACCTGCCAATGGTCCCCTTGGTCAAGCATTTTAAGCTCCAGTACCATCGTCGTGTCAAAGTGAGGCTGTGTAAACTCAATGCCTACCAACGCTTCTTTGCCTTGGCGCTTCACGTATTTCACCCCTTTGAGCTTGCTGTCTGCCCTCACAATTTTGCCCGCAAATCCCAATACGGAGAGATTGCCCAACCCTCCGCGCGGCGCAGTCTGGGTAGCTTTCAGAGAACCGGTTTGTACATATTCTTGGGCCTCCTCACGCGCGGCTGCCACGAGCTGAGGCTTCAGCAGTTGCACGGCTTGTTGCAGCCCTAGTCCACTTATTTTGAGCGGACCCAGCACATCTCCTTGTGCGGCCACCTGATCAACAAGATCACTAGTAACACTCTCGACATCAACATAGCGTTCGAAGGCTATCATATCGTGTTGTTGCGTAGCCTGAAATGCTTGGTACAACGACCGCTCGGGACCCACTGTCAGCCGGTCGTACAACCAATATCCACCTCCGATTAGCGTCAGAAAAAGAAATATTAACAGCAGTTTTTTCATGTAGTAAGCAAAGGAATGGGCAAATATGCTCCTAACGCGAAGATTTCTGCTTTTCGTTCATAAGCGCATACCTCTTTAGCGTGTTAGAGTACTGTAAGTCTATGATGTGAATGGACGAGGTGCCTGCGCAATAGCTAGCGTTATCGGGTTTACAGCAAGCATCGTATAGAACGTATGCCTACTCAATCCACTTCTGCTCACCATCACAGGACCCAGATTCACGGCCATAGAGGGTGTAGGGGCCTGCTTCCCGAGAATACTATTCCTGCCTTTTTGCTCGCTCTAGAGATTGGCGTAGATGCTATTGAGCTCGACGTCGTGATCTCTCAGGATGGTCAAGTAGTGGTATCGCACGAACCTTGGATGTCAGCCGCTCTGTGCCTTGATCCCAAAGGCAATCACATCGATCCATCGCAAGAGAAATCACTCAACTTATTTCAACTTCCCTACAGTATTATTCGAGCGTATAACTGCGGATTATCTCAACCCGAGCGCTTCCCCAATCAGCAGGTCTTGGCTGTTTATAAGCCGCTTTTACAGGAAGCAATTCAAGCTATCGAGAGGCATTGTCTTCACTTAGGCAGGAGACAAGTGCTCTACAGTATTGAGATAAAATCCAGCCCTGCAGGTGACGGAATTTTTCATCCTGAGCCTGCTGCTTTTGCAACGCTAGTATTACAGGTTGTGCGCGCTTGTGGCGTTCTGAATCGTACTACTTTTCTCTCCTTCGACAAGCGAATCCTTCAGCACTTCCACCAGCTTGATAAGAGATTTTCACTGTCTTTGTTAGTAGAGGATGAGCATGACACAGAGAGCCATTTACTCGAACTAGGTTTCATGCCCACGGTTTATGGCCCTGAGTTTACCCTACTGTCAGAGCAGGATATTGACTACCTGCATGAGCACGCTATCGCTGTTGTTCCCTGGACTGTAAACGATGTTTTCGATATGCTCCACCTCATCACCTTAGAGGTTGATGGCATTACAACTGATTATCCAGATAAGGCTGTCCAGTTGTTAAACGAGCGGTACCCATAAAGACTGAATAGTTCTGCGTCTCCTCCATTGTCTTAGTCGGGTTGTAAAGCATAAACCCCTTCCTTTTGGCCAACAGGAAGGGGTTTATGCTTTTATTACAGTGGTGTAATATGTGTTTGTGTTACATGTGTATCGTGTATTATTTGTAACGTGTAACAAATTTAATGTTACAGTATACAAAGGCATGTTTCTGTTACACATGTAACATTTTATGTTTATTACATATTGGTTCTTGTATTTTGATACAGATTTGTCATCTTTACACTTTAACTATTCCACCCTACCCAAGCATGCCACACCAAGGCGAAATCCTTCAAGATGCTATCAAAAACAGCGGTATTTCTATTACGCGTATAGTTGATGAACTAGGTATTACACGTCCTACTATATATCGTAAATTTAAAGAAGAGACACTTGATTACGGATTTGTAAAGCGAATAGGTGATATAATCGGACATGACTTCTCTTCTGAGATTACACAACCACAACAATCCTCGTTGCCATTTGTATCAAATAATGTAACAAGGTTTGTTTCCTCGGGTGTTACGCCTAAGCCCGACTTGTTACAACCGGTAGATAACGATCCAGTTAAGCAGCTACTTGCTCTACAAACTAAGTATATAGCCCTTCTGGAAGCCTATAATGAGCTTCTGTTGAAAGTGTACGGCCCTAAATGACAAAAATGTTCCACGTGAAACATTTTTGTCATTTAGGGCCGTTTCTAGTGTAATGCCATTCAACGGTCAGTCACCTAAACGAATGAAGTAAGAAGGTACTGTTTGTCGCCTAAGTTTAAAAATTAAGTGTGTCGGTGATCCGGTCGGGAAGATAAAATCTCACATCATAAAGTGCAGGTTCTAGCCGAGCCCTACTGGCTTCTTGGGTAGGATCAAACGAGAAATTGAAGCGAGTAAAGCTTTGCTCCAAAATAGCATGAAAGTGATTGAGGATGCACCGAGTATTCTGGCTGTTGATATTTTTAAAGCTTCGCCAAAGTCCCAAAGTAATAAAGTGAAAATGCTGCTCTGGCAGAGAGGAAGTGCTTGCTATTGCAGCCAATATATATGCGTCTTATCATGCCTCTTAAGTAAGAGTAGAGTGAGTAATAATGGTATAGGATAAGCGCTCTTTAACAGCAGCAACATCAGCACTAGATGCCGTGATGTGAGCTTAGATAATAGAACTTAAAAGCTCAGCCGGTATCATACTGCGATCATAAGCAAGCACAACTCGACCGAGTGCAAGCAGCATAACGTCAAGCCAACGATATACTTTTATAGAAGGTGAATCCGTTAAGCTCGGACTCAGTCACTAGAAAAGGACCGCTAATGCAGAAGGTAGAGTCAGAGGCAGGAACGTACAGCGTATTCATCTATGCTGTATAACACCTGACGAGCAAAGACAGCAGGTGTTTTAATCCAGCGCTTTAATAAAAGGATGCCGTTGTCTTTAGAATATGGGGCCAGGATCAGGTTACCCTATAGAAGAAAATATAGTCCAGTAACAGGCGTGCTGTTAAAGCACCATGCCTTATAGTGGTCTTGCCTTAAGACGAAACAACACAAAAGCTCGTTCGGGAGGTAACCACTTTTCGCCCTACCCAACAGAGTCAACAAAACCTCAGAACTAAGACCAGAGAGAAACCAGCAATGCCTATTAGCATAAATAAGTTTGCTCATGATACTGCTAGAGGAAAACTACCTCTTGGATAACAGGTTCACCGACTTCAGAATTAATCATTTCCATAACCTGAGTTTTGGCCATGACTAATTCGTGCTTCAATGGCGCAGAAGAAAGGCGGACAAACAGCTTGCCATGGCTGATATATATCTCCTGGGTTTTGAGAGCAACTGACCGACCCATTATACGCTCCCAGCTAGAAACAACAAACACTTCGTTAAGCTTCCCTTGAAGGCGGTAAGCTTTCAACAACGCCTTTATACCATCCTTTAAAGGCAGGGTATCGGCTTGTCTAGAATTTTCGGAAAGCTTATGCTTTTTCACAATTGAGACGTTTATTAACGCGCGCGAAAGCCTTTATAAAAGAGGGAAGGCCATAAGCATAAAGGTACGCCCCATTAAAATTTAAAGGGGAATTACTTTGCCGCTTTCGATTCTAAAGCGCAAGATCTGTTCGGATAAATTAGATAGAATTCGATCCGTGCGGTCGAGGTGAGTGTCTGTTAGAAATACTTGGCCAAAAGTCTGGTTTGCGACAAGCTGCATCAAACGAGTTATGCGCGTTTCGTCGAGCCTATCGAAAATGTCGTCTAGAAGGAGAAGAGGCTTATGTTTCTTCCGGCTTGCAGCAATTTCGAAATGGGCTAGCTTCACTGCGATAACAAATGATTTCTGCTGGCCTTGCGATCCATATCCCTTGACGGGTAATTCATTCATCAGAAATAGAAAGTCATCTTTATGAGGGCCAACAGTAGTGCGCTGAAGGGCCAGGTCTTTTCGCTCGTGTGTGCGAAGAAGTTGAGCGAAGTCGGCGTCGGGTAGCTGGCTCTTATAGTCAATATTGACTGCTTCCCGGTCATTTGCGAGTTGGTAATAGTGGCGCTGGAAAACAGGAACGAAGTCAGCCAAAAACACTTGTCTAATCTGAGCAATCCGTTTGCCTAGTGGGGCTAATTGTTCGTCTAAGACCAAAAGGTAATCACGATCATAACTCTGCCGGTCAGCTGCTAGCTTAAGCAGCGAATTGCGTTGCCGAAGTAGATAAGCGTAAGAGATGAGCAACTCGAGATATTCGTGATCGAGCTGAGAAATAAGACTATCAAAATACTTGCGACGTTCTTCGCTACCCTGGCGGATCAAATCGGTATCATAGGGCGATATCAAGACAACAGGGTAACGGCCAATGTGATCAGAAAGCCGTTCATACGGATGCTTGTTGCGTGTGACAAGCTTTTTTTGGCCAAGGCGAAAACTACATTGAACAGTGTCTTCGGCTTCGGGAGTAGAAAACTTTCCCCGAATAGAAAAGAACTCTTCGCCTTGTTTAATGCTTTGAATATCAGAAGTAGTAAATGCGCTTTTGGTCAAAGACAAATAATGAATTGCATCCAATAGATTGGTCTTGCCACTCCCATTGTCGCCTATAAAACAATTGATGTGAGGCGATAGCTGCAGCGTAGCTTCATCGTAGTTTTTAAAGAACAAGAGGTGTAATGTTTCAAGAGTCATTCAGTTCGGAATTGCAATCCTTTTACGTACTTTCGCATCCCAAACGCGAATAACTGAAAGCACGATGGCGGAGACGAAAGTAAAGGCTACCCCAAAAGCTTCCAATTCGGCGAAAAAATCGTCGGCGGAAACTAAGAAAGAAACTAACCCGACCGCAGCTGTCGATACAGTTACGCCGCCGGATCAGATGATGCCACCTACAAACGAGAAAGTAAAATCTTCTACGGATGAGCCGCGGGCAACGACACCCAGCGAGCCTGTTTTTCCGAAAGAAACTTATTTGCAGTGGTATGAGCAGATGCAGCTCATGCGTAAGTTCGAGGAGAAAGCAGGACAGCTATACGGCCAGCAGAAGATCAAAGGTTTCTGTCACCTCTACATTGGCCAAGAAGCCTGTGTAGCGGGTGCAGTCAGCGCGTTGACCAAAGATGATAAATGGATAACGGCCTATCGTGACCATGCTCATCCGCTGGCTCTTGGTACGTCGCCCAACGCCATCATGGCTGAACTGTTTGCGAAAGTGACAGGATGTTCAAAAGGCAAAGGCGGCTCGATGCACATGTTCGATAAGAACGTGAACTTCATCGGGGGGCATGGCATTGTTGGTGGGCAAGTTCCACTCGGTGCCGGGATCGCGTTTGCCGAGAAGTATAACAAAACTGGCAACCTATGCATTTGCTACATGGGTGACGGCGCAGTGCGGCAAGGAGCTTTGCACGAAGCTTTCAACATGGCTATGTTGTGGAAGCTGCCCGTGATCTTCGTTGTGGAGAACAATGGCTATGCCATGGGTACTTCTGTTCAACGGACCTCCAATGTTACGGAACTCTACACACTAGGAGAAGCATATGATATGCCCTCCGAGCCCGTAAACGGTATGAATGTAGAGGACATTCACAACGCAGTTGCCAAAGCAGCCGAACGGGCACGTGCTGGTGAAGGCCCTACATTCTTGGAGTTCAAAACGTATCGCTACAAAGGCCACTCTATGAGTGACCCTGCTAAGTATCGGACGAAGGAAGAAGTAGAAGATTATCGTTCGCGCGATTCTATCGAATCGGTTCGCCACACGATTCTGACCCACAGTATGGCGACCGAAGAGGAACTGGCCGCCATCGACGAAAAGATCAAGGCCCAAGTTGCGGAGTCAGTAGAGTTCGCAGAAACGTCTCCGTATCCTGCCGCCGAAGAGCTGTACCACGATGTGTACGTGCAGCAAGACTATCCTTACATCCGCGACTAACTCAGCGGATTCTGACCCGGCTTCACAGCCGAATTTCTGAATTACGAATGTCAAAGATTCCTTATACGCGCAACAGTCCGCTGGCTCAACAGAAGCAGACTCAAGTGCCGGCCGATCCTAATCAGCCAGTAGGCGCACTGCACCCTGAACATCCATTGCTGGAAGATCCGGATGAACTAGCGGCTCGCTTGGCCCATTCAGAAGATTTTCTGCGTCGTAACAAGACTATTCTACTGAGTGTGCTGGCACTGGTAGTGCTGGCAGTAGTTGGAGCTTTCGGCTGGTATACATGGCGCAATTCCCAGGACGAGAAAGGTCAAGTGGCTATGTATCAGGCAGTTAACTATTGGGAAGCCGATTCATTGAAAAAAGCAATGAAAGGCGACGGTCAATACGACGGTTTGGAATCCGTTGCTTCGGAATACGGAAATACACCGGCTGGCAACTTGGCTAACTTCTACGCTGGCGTAGGTGCCTTGAAGGAAGGCCGTTATCAAGCCGCCATCGATTATCTGGAAGGATTTAGTTCGGATGATTTGTTGGTGCAAGCGCGGGCTTACGCTCTGCTAGGCGATGCTAACTTAGAGCTTGGCAAAAGCAAAGAAGCTGCCGACCTGTACGAAAAAGCAGCTACTCATAATGCCAACGAGTATTTCTCACCTGGCTATCTTATGAAGGAGGCAACAGCAAGAGAACTGGCTAAAGATTATGACGGTGCCATCAAGGCGTACGACAAAATCATCAACGACTACCAGAATGCGCCAGAAGTCAACGAGGCCCGCCAGTATAAGGCACGCGTTGAAGGTTTGGCAGGCAAATAAGAAATCAGTCAGCAACTGACAACTGCGCTTTTCCGAAAGGAGAAGCGCAGTTTTGTTTTTATAACAGCGCTTACTTCAACCCAAAGCAGCATCTAGACCCAAATCCTATGGCTACCTCCTTGAAAAATCTGAGCGAATACACTTCCGATAATTTTGTTGACATCACGAACAAGCGTTTTGGCTTGGTGGTGGCAGAATGGAATCGGGAGATTACAGACGTGTTGAGCACAGGAGCCTACGAAACATTGCTGAAGCACGGGGCTAAAGAAGAAAACATCTTCCGCAATACAGTGCCGGGGAGCTTCGAACTGACATTAGGAGCCCAATTGCTGGCCCAGCACGAAGAAATCGATGCCGTGATCTGTTTGGGAGTAGTAATTCAGGGCGAGACCAAACACGATGATTACATCTGCCATGCCGTGGCCCACGGCATTACGAACGTCGGCCTGAAATTCAATAAGCCCGTGATATTTGGGTTGGTCACGACCAACACACTTGAACAAGCTTGGGATCGGGCAGGAGGCAAGCACGGCAACAAAGGAGTAGAAGCTGCGGTAGCCGCTATCCATATGCTAGGATTCTAGAGATTAAGACTAGTGGAGCTTACTTACTGAGTCTTTGGTTAGTAATGGATAATTGTCAGGCAAAACATTAACTTTGCGGCCAAATAACCGGGTTAGATAGGAAACCGATAGCGGTAAGTATGACTTTGGCCAGTTGGTCTGTAATAAACTTATTTGGAAAAGCTGTTGTTAAAGCAACGTACTATCGCAATTTATCTCTAGAAATCACCGGATAACGGTCTCATTTTCAATACATTATTTTTCCTGAACCGACATGAGTGAAGCACCCCTGCGCTATTCAAGGGAAGAACTGGCTGAGTTCGAACAAATCATCCAGGAGAAACTTGTAGCAGCCCGCAAAGAAGTAACGTTCATCAAAGAAACTCTGAGCCGTCGTAACGATTCGGGTACCGACAACACAGCCTCGTCGTCGAAAGTACTGGAAGACGGTGCCGACACAGCTGAAAAGGAAAGCCTGAATCAGTTGGCTTCACGCCAGATGAAGTTTATCCAGCAGCTGGAAAATGCGTACACCCGCATCAAAAACGGTACATACGGTGTCTGCATTGGCACTGGTAAACTGATTCCGAAAGAGCGTTTGCGCGCAGTACCACACACCCAACATTCTATTGAAGCCAAAATGGCGCGTCGTGATTAACCGCGACCGTCGTCTTCAACTACGTGCCCGGGCTTTCGGCTGGCTGCTTTTATGGCGCCGTGCTGCTAGTCCGGGCACTGTTTTCTAAGAGAGTCTGTTCCTGGGGTTCAGTCTCCCAACCTTGTATTTTACCATCCCGTAGCGATACGGTAAGCACCCTACACTCATGGGCAAAAAACACAACGACGACACGCCAGGCCGGCGTGGACGCTCCAACGATCGCTCCACTGGCAATGCTGGTGGGAGCAGCGGCTTCCGCAAATTCTCTGCGCGCCCAAACGAAGGCGGTTCAAGCAACCGTTCGGGCGATGAAGCCGGCAGAGGCCGTGATTTTCCCTCGCGCCCTACTTTTGGTCGCCCAGGTGGCGGCCGTCCATCATCGGGAGGCAGCTTTGGCGGCGACAAGCGTTTTGGTCGCGGCGAAGGCTCCAACAGCTTTGGCTCCCAACGAAACTTTGCCCCGCGGCAGGATGCTGGCGATCGTCGCCCGTTCAATCGCGATAATGCCGATCGTCGGCCGATGAATCGCGACAACGACAACCGCCCTAGCCGTTCATTTGATCGGGATGCCCCTCGGCGCTTCGACAACCGCAACGATGACCGTCGTGCTTCCTCCGGCTATGACAGTGACCGCCGAGACGAGAGACCTGCTCGGCCGTATGAGCCCAAAGCCAACTGGCCCGGCCAGCCTTACCGGCAGGAAGGCAAACCAGCGGTGCCACGCGGTACGGCAGGAGAGCGTAACCGAAAGTTTAAAAAGGTAAGCCCTTTCGAACAAGACACCCCGACGGACCGTACGCCAGCACCGCGAGAAGAAGCTCCACGGCACGATGAGCGGCGAGAAGAAGCCGGTCCAGACCGGGAAATCCGGCCTGCGCGTCCCTTTGACTACCGTAGTGCGCCCAGCGGCTATGGCCGGGATGAGCAACGCAACGCGCCCGAACGCCCGGAACGCGGTGAGCGCCGGGAGAGTGGTTTCGGGAACCGCAGTTTCGGCGAGCGGCCTAGCTTTGGCAACCGCCCAGGGGCTGGTGAGCGTGGCGCGTCGGGTAACCGCAACAGCGGGCCACGTGATTTTGGTGACAAGCGCGAATCGCGTTTTGGCGATAAGCGGGAGCCGCGCGCCGGAGCCGACAAGCGCCCGACCCGCGATCCGCTTTCGAATCGCGCTGATAAGCCCAAACGTGGTGAAATACCTGGTGAAGCGCCGGCATATAGCAATTTGCAATTCTACGATCAGGACAAAACCCGGGGCAACAAACGCCGTCGGAACGAGGAAGAAGGCAACGACGAAGTTCGTTTGAACCGCTACATCGCTAACGCCGGCATCTGCTCGCGTCGGGAAGCCGATGCACTGATTGCGGCTGGTGAAATTAAAGTCAACGGCGAAGTGGTAACGGAGATGGGTTACCAAGTGCAGCCAACCGATACCGTGCAGTATGGCAAGACCAACCTGAAGCGGGAAAAGCTGGTGTACGTGCTGCTCAACAAGCCCAAAGATTTTATCACTACCACCGAAGACCCAGAGGGTCGCAAAACGGTGATGGACTTGGTGGCTACCGCTTCAAAAGAACGCATCTTCCCAGTAGGTCGTCTCGACCGCAATACTACGGGTTTGCTGCTGTTCACCAACGATGGCGAAGTGGCCCAAAAGCTTTCGCACCCATCGCATAAAAACAAGAAAATATACCAGGCCGAACTCAGCCAGCCGCTTTCCGAAGACCACCTGCGCCAGATCAGCGAAGGGCTGGAACTGGAAGATGGCAAGGCCGAGATTGATGATGTAGCCGTAGTAGCGGGCAACCCGCATTTCGTGGGCATTGAGTTGCACATCGGTCGTAATCGCATCGTCCGCCGCATTTTCGAGCATTTGGGCTACGAGGTTGTGGCGCTTGACCGCGTACAGTACGCCGGCCTGACGAAAAAGGACCTTCCGCGCGGCAAGTGGCGCTTCCTGACTGAGCGCGAGGTGATTCGCTTGAAGTATTTCTTGTAGGAAGCAACCCGCAGCCTCTTCAAAGGCTCCTGTTAGAAAATAAGCTTTACAATTCCACGCAAGAAGTGGCCTTCATTTGGCTGACTACTTCTTACGTGGAATTGTAAATATCTTATAATCAATTACTTGTATATGCGTGCTTTGGTTTTCGATGTTGGCAATACAGCAGCCAAGTATGGCTATTTCGAAAACAACGAGCTGCGCGAAGCAGGTAAAGTGCTGCTTGACAATGCGTTGCTAGAACTTGTGCAACGTTTGTTACCGGAGCATGCGGTAGTTTCTTCGGTGGTGGAGCCAACGGCTATCTGGGCGGAAGCTTTGCGCCGGGAGGTTGGCGGAAAGGTATTGGAGTTTGCTTCTGCTACCACACCCTTGCCGATCACCAATGCTTATGCTACGCCGACTACGTTGGGCGCCGACCGCTTGGCCGCTGCCGTCGGGGCTGCCTGGCTGCGTCCGGGTCAGGATACGCTAATTGTGGATGCCGGCACTGCCCTTAAATGCGACTGGCTCGAAGGTGGACATACCTTCCGGGGCGGAAGTATAGCGCCAGGCCTGCGAATGCGTTTCCAAGCCTTGCACATGTTTACCGGCCGTCTGCCGTTGGTAGAATTACCCGTCGCTGCCCCCGTCGATATTCCCCTGACCGGTACCGATACGTCATCGGCGATTCGGAGCGGCGTACTCAACGGCGCTGTGGCGGAGGTTAACGGCCTGATTGACAGCTACCGGCAGCAAAGCCCCAACTTGGGCACCCTGTTGGCCGGAGGCGATGCTGGCTTTTTTCAACCACGGCTTAAAGGCCCTATCTTTGTTGTTCCTGAACTCGTTCTGATCGGGCTTTACCGCATACTGGTGCATAATGTTGAAATCTAAATTTGCCAGCCTGTTTGGGTTGACGCTACTTGGCCTGATGGCCGCACCATATAGCCAAGGCCAAGGCCTCGGCAACTCGCCGTATTCGCGCTTGGGGTTAGGCGATTTCAACCCTAATACGGGCGGCGTTCGTCAGCAGGGGATGGGAGGCGTCGGTTTGGCTGCTCCTAACGGCATCAACGTGAATGAGCTCAACCCGGCGTTGGTGTACTATACCTCACGCACGACCTATGAAGTCGGCGTTAATGGCGAGTTCAAGACGATCCGCAATCAGGTCAATTCGCAGCGCGACGGCAACGGCTCATTAAGTTACTTGGCTTTCTCCGTTCCGATCTCGAAGCGTTGGGCTGGTGCCGCTGGTTTGAAGCCGTACAGCTCTGTCAATTACCTCAGCACCGTGCGGGAACCAGTGCCCAACGACCCCAACGGTGGCTTGTCCTATAAAGAGTACAAAGGCGAAGGCGGTTTGTCGGAAGCCTACATAGTGCAGGCGTTCCAGGTTGCCAAAGGCTTGAGCCTGGGGGTTACGGCTTCGTATGTGTTTGGCAATATTGACCTGACAACCGGAACCAGCGTAGCACCGGCCGACGCTACCTCAGCGGCGGGTCTTAGCAAAGTCATCATCCGAGAGCGCGTGCGTTATTCGGATTTCACCTTTCGGACGGGTGCCCACTACCGCGGCAAAGTCAACAGCAAGCTCAACTACAATCTGGCCGGTGTGTACAGCTTTCAGTCCAACCTGAACGGCAAGCGCGATACGTCGCTTGAGCGCGAAGATGCGGCTGGCCTGCAAACGGAAAATACCACGTTGCTCACCAACCAGAAAGGCGAAGCAACGGTGCCGGCAATGGAGCAGTTTGGCATTGGCTTCGACAACAACAAAAACTGGAGCATCAACTTCGACTTGTCGCGCCAGGAATGGTCGAAGTTCCGGGCTTTTGGCTTGCAAGGCGGTACCGTTGGCATTCCGCTTAGTAACACGTTTCGGGCAGGCTTGGGCGGCGAATTTGCCCCTGATCCTTCGTCGGTGAGCAGCTACTTCAAGCGGGTTACGTACCGGGCGGGCATTTCGGTAGCTGAGCTGCCTTATCGCCCCGCTGGCGAGCGCCTCTACGACCGTTCGGTGAGCTGGGGCTTTGCGTTCCCGCTGCCTACAGCTACGGTCTTAGACAACACGACCATCAACCTGGCCTTCACCTACGGGCAGCGTGGCAATACCAAACGTACGGCTGAAAGCCCCAACGGCAATGTTAAGGAGGATTACGTGCGTATGCAACTGGGCGTAACGCTGAACAACCGCTGGTTTATCAAGCGCCGAATTGAATAAGCTACCAACGTGAAAGACACGAAACCAACAAGTTGGTCGTGGCTGCTGGCCGCCACTTTTGTCGCCGCCAGCCTCGGGCTTGGTTGTAAAGACAAAGCCACCGAGGTCAAGAAAAAAATCGTGTATACAGGCCCGACCATCGAAACGAGCAACGTAGTGATGCTCGTGAGCGACTCGGCCAAGCTCCAGATTAAGCTGACGGCGCCCGTGCAGCAACAGTTTGAAAGCGGTGACCAGATCTGGCCGAAAAACGTGATGGTTACCTTTTATGGACAAGGCGACAGTGCTGCTGGTAACCGTAAGGTAGTCAATACGTTACGCGGAAACTATGGCAAGTACGACAAGCTCAAGAACCTGTACATCGTGCGGGGCGACGTGCGGGTGCACAACCTAGAGAAAGATCAGAAGATGTTCACGGAAGAAGTCTTTTTTGATCAGCAGAAAGCCATCATCTACACCGACAGCACCACAGCAGTACGCGTCGAAACGCCGACCGAAACGCTGACGGGCAACGGGTTACGGGCCAATCAGGATTTTTCTAACTACCGAATTTTCCACCCGACGGGCGTGTTTACAGTACAACAGCCAGCTTCAGATTCGGCCCGAGCTGCTAAAAAATAAGTAATTGATTATCAATGCGTTTCGATAGAGCCTTGTGGCGCACTATTTTGTTTTCGCTGGCGGTGGTGGCGCTGGTTATCGGTGTGTACCAAACTGTGTTGCAAGGCGATAAGAACGCGGTAATGGACAACTATTGGCTGTTCATGATCTCGTTCGTCTGCATGATGGTGTTCCGTTACCTCGGTCGCGACGAGGATAAAGCACCGCTGCCAGTTGTCAAACCCAAACCAGCCGCTTCCGGCAAGCGCACAGCTACTACCAAACCGGGTAAGGCTGTGCCTCGCAACAAACAACGCTAGAGCCCGGAGCCGCCCTGCGTGAGTATCGGGCAAACTTGTCCTACCTTCTGCCAATCAGCAATATCCGTCAAAGCCAGTGAATCTGCGGGCAACTTTGAATGTCCGGCGGATTCTGGTTATTTTGCGCCTCTTTCCACTTTTCTTACTGCGCTTTTTTTCAAGTAAATGGCATTAATCAACACGATTCGGGAAAAATCGGGCTGGGCCGTCGGCGCCATCGTAATCGGACTGCTGCTCTTCATGGTAGGCGGCGATCTGATCGGGGGCAAAAACCGCCTGTTCAACCGCAATGATAACTCGGTAGGCGAAGTCGCCGGCGAGAAGGTGGACTACAATGATTTCCAGAATACGCTGGAGCAAACTAAGCAGGCTTTCATCGCCCAGCAAGGCCGTCAGCCCGACGAGGCCACGATGGGGTACCTGCGCGACCAAGCCTGGAACCTGAGCATTTATCGCATCGCCTTCAAAAAAGAATTCGATAAGCTAGGCCTGAAAGTAACCGACGACGAGCTAACGGATATGGTGCAGGGCAAAAACATCAACCCCAGCATCCGCCAGGCGTTCAGCGATCCAAAAACGGGTCAGCTAGACCGTAACAAGCTGCTGAGCTATCTGCAAAACCTCGACAAGCTGCCGCCACAAGCTCGTGACGCGTTCATGAACTTCGAGAACAACCTCGGACCAGAGCGCTTGTCGAACAAGTACAACAACCTCATCAAGCTGTCGACCTACGTGACGACAGCGGAAGCCAAGCGCTACGACGAAGCGCAGACTTCGCAAGCGAACCTGCGCTACCTGATCGTGCCGTACTTCTCTGTTTCGGACTCGGCCGTGAAAGTGACCGACGAGCAGTTGCAAGCCTACCTCGACGCGCACAAAAGCCGTTATAAAGTAGAAGAAGGCCGCAACATAGAGTACGTGGTTGTTCCGGTAACGGCTTCCAACAGCGATAGCGCTGCGGTTCGCAAAGACATCGATGTACTGACTACCCAATTCAGCACGGCTCCCAACGATTCGCTGTTTGCCAAGCTGAACTCCGATCCGGATTTTCCTTACAACCCGGCTTACCTCTCGCCGGCCGACATGCCGGAGAAGCTCCGCCAGCAATTGCCACTGCAAGTAGGCAAAGTGTATGGCCCTTATGCCGAAAACGGCGTGTATTCCATCTTCAAAGTAACAGGTCAGAAGGCCGGTACGCAGCCTGCTGCTCGGGCCAGCCATATCCTCATCAAGCCGGAAGGCACTACGCCCGAAGCGAAAGCCGCGGCCCTGGCCAAAGCCAAAGATATTCTGGCGAAGATCAAAGGCGGGGCTGATTTTGCTGCTATGGCACGCCAATACGGTACCGACGGCACCACCGCCACCGGCGGCGACTTGGGCTGGTTTACGCAAGGCCGCATGGTGCCGGAGTTTGAGAAGGCGGTATTCGCCGCCACTTCGGCTGGCTTGTTGCCCAACCCCGTTGAGACTTCGTTTGGCTACCACATCATCAAGGTAACGGCTCCTAAAACCACCCAGACGTATCAGATAGCTGCCGTGCAGAAGAAGATTACGCCCACGGATGCTACCCGCGAAGCCGCTTACCAGAAGGCGCAGGAGCTGAAAGGCGAAGCCACAGATCTCGATTCATTCCGCAAGGCCGTTGCGAAGGACAAGTCTTTGCAGAAGCAAGAAGCCAAAGGCCTCGGCCGCGGCGACCGCGCTGTAAACAACCTACAAAACGCTCGCGAATTGGTGCGTTGGACTTACGGAGCTGGTCAAGGCGGTAAGAAAACCGAAGTGGGCGACGTATCGGAAGTATTCGAAATTGGCGACCAATACGTAATTGCCGTGCTTACCGGCCAGCGCGAGAAGGGCTTTGCCGATGTAGCCAGCATTAAGCCGGAACTCACAGCATTGGTTCGTAACGAGCTGAAAGCCAAGCAGATAATTGATAAGCTGCAGAGCAAGAAGGGCACGCTGGAGCAAATCGCTGCTGCTTACGGTCCTACTGCTCAAGTGAAAACAGCTGAGAACGTAACACTTGGCTCTGGCGTAATTCAGGGCTTAGGTGCCGAGCCAGTGGCAGTAGGCAAAGCGTTCGGCCTGAAGCCAGGGCAGAAATCTGCGCCGTTCCAGGGCGAGCAAGGCGTGCTGATCGTCGAGCCGGTAAGCGTGCAGAAGTCTGCTGCCAAAACCGACGTTGCCGCTGTGCGCAAGCAACTCACCACCCAGCGTAGCGCGCGCCTCGATGGTGCCATTTACGAGGCCGTGAAAGACAAAGCCAACATCAAAGACGAGCGCACGAAGTTCTTCTAACCGCCCCGTCCTGATCCTTGCAAAAGGGCCGTACCTTAGGGTGCGGCCCTTTTGCTTTTTACCCGTCTGTAGAAGCAGAAGAGGAGCCAAGGTTTTTCGTGTAAGATGAAATGAAACTGCTCCGCCGCCGGTTTATCGAAAGCTACCCTCACCGGATTCTCTTTGCTATGCGTCCGTTACTCAAGCCCTCCCCGCGCAATCGTTGTGTGTTCTTATTCCTGCTGTTTAGTTTATGGCTGGGTGCGAGCTGTCCGCTTCAGGCCCAAAACGAAGGCGGCGACATTGCGCTGGCCAAGGAATATGCTCGCAAAGGCGAAAACGAAAAAGCCGCTTTCCTCTTCAGTCGCTTACGCCCCGACGAACAACTGGCGCCCAATATTTTGCCTGATTACCTGAGTTCGCTGTTGGGCTTGAAGCAATTCAAGGACGCTGAGAAGCTGGTCAAGAAAGGGATGCGGCAGTTTCCGGAAGAAGCCTCGTACGGCGTAGCACTCGGGGGCGTGTATGCTGCGGCCGGCGACCAAGCGGCCATGACCAAGCAATATGAGCGGGTGATTAGCCAGTTGAAACCGGCGCAAGTGGTGCCAGTGGCTACCGAGTTTATGAAGCGCAACCAGCCTGAGTTGGCGGAAAAAGTGTTTCTGAAAGGCCGCGAGCTGGCCAAGAACGACACCGAATTTTCTCCGCAACTCATTCAACTCTATACCCGCACGGGCCAGAACGAAAACCTAATGGCCGAAACGCTGCGCCTCGTGCAAACCGACAACCAGCAACTTCCTTTCGTGCGCAACATGCTCCAAAACAGCCTGCACGAAGAAAAGGACTTCGACGCGCTGGAAAAACAACTGCTCAGCAACGTACAGAAGTATCCGGAGCAGGAGGTCTATAGCGAGTTGCTGCTGTGGCTACAGTTACAACGCCACGATTTCACGGGCGCATTGGTGCAAGCCAAAGCCCTCGACCGCCGTGCGCGCGCCCAAGGCAGCCGGGTAATGGATTTGGCCGCCATCGCGCAGCAGAACAATGATTATGAAAGTGCCATCGCGGGCTACGAGTATGTCATTCGGGAATACCGAACGGGGCCGTTTTACGGGTTGGCGCGGCAGCGGCTGGTCCAGACCCGCGAAGAGCAGGTGCGCAACACATATCCCGTCGACCCGGCCAAAATCCGGGGCCTGATTGGGGAGTACCAGCAGGTACTGACGGAGCTAGGGAAAAAGCCCGAAACGGCGTCAGTACTGCGCAATATGGCCGCGCTTTATGCTTTTCAACTCGATGAGAAAGACAAAGCGATGGCGCTGCTACAAGAAGTAATCGACATGCCCCGGGCCAGCCTCGATGTGGTCGACGATGCCAAGATCAACCTCGCGGATATCTACCTGCTGCGCGGCGAGCCTTGGGAAGCTACGCTGCTGTATTCGCAAGTAGAGAAGTCGCACAAGGACTCGCCGGTAGGATACGAGGCCAAGCTTCGCAACGCGCGCCTCAGCTACTTTGCCGGCGATTTTAAGCTGGCTCAGAGTCACCTCGATATTCTGAAGCAAGCCACCAGCCGCGAAATCGCCAACGATGCCATGCAGCTTAGCCTGCTCATCTCCGACAATACGGCCATGGATACGGCCGGCGTGGCCCTGCGCGACTACGCTGCCGTTGAGCTATTGGTCTTTCAAAACAAGCTACCGGAGGCGATAAAGGGTTTGGATAATCTGCTGCAAAAGTACCCCGGCCACGCCCTCACCGACGAAGCTTGGTACCTGAAAGGCCAGCTACAGCGCCGCACTGGCGACTACAACGGTGCCATCACCACGTTGGCGCGCATTACCAGCAACCCCAAGTACGACGTACTCAGCGACGACGCCCTGTTTCTCACGGCCAGCATTCTGGAAGAAAACCTACAGGATCGTGAGAAAGCTAAAGAATTGTATAACAATCTGTTAGTAAAATATCCTGGTAGCATTTACGTAGCCGAAGCCCGCAAGCGCTTCCGCAAGCTGCGCGGCGATGTGCTCAACTAACTCGCTATAGAACGGAATGGTACCGTTCAGCTTTTATTTCTATCCGAAAAAGAGAAACATCAGCGCCAACGCCAGGATAAAAGCCAAATACATAAGCGCATCCGTAAGGATGTATTGCTTGTATTTGTCGTAAAAAGCGCGGAGTTTCTTCATGACACCGAAAGGCTGAAAGAGCCGGTAAAAATACGTTTTTGCGAGCGCTTCGATGGGACCGGAGTGGGTCAGGCGCGGTTTTCTTCTTACTTTTGAAGGTATCGCCCGCTACGGGTACCCGCCGAGTATGGAAAAAAGATGGATTCGCAAGCCCGCGCCTGACGCAGTCAAAGTCCGGCATCTGGCCGACGCCCTGCGCGTCAACGAGACTATTATTTCTTTGCTCTGCCAACGCAACGTGTGTGACTTCGAAGAAGCCCGCGCTTACTTCCGCCCCGTACTCAGCGAGTTACCCGATCCGCTGCGCATGCGTGACATGGATCGCGCCGTAGATCGTCTGCAACATGCCCTGCACGAAGGCGAGCGGGTGCTGGTCTATGGCGACTACGACGTCGATGGTACTACTTCGGTGGCGGTGGTGTATTCGTACCTGTTGCGCTTCTTCGGCCCTGAGCGCATCGACTACTACATTCCGGATCGCTACAAGGAAGGCTACGGCATTTCGGTGGCCGGCATTGACTATGCTGCCGAGCAAGGCTACGCGCTCATCATCGCGCTCGACTGCGGCGTGAAAGCCGTTGAGATGATTGCGTACGCCAATGAGCGCAATGTCGATTTTATCATTTGCGATCACCACTTGCCGGGTTCGACATTGCCACAAGCGGTGGCTGTGCTCGACCCCAAGCGCGCCGATTGCGAGTATCCGTTCAAGGAGCTTTCGGGGTGCGGCGTGGGCTTCAAGCTGATGCAGGCGTTCAGTCAGCATCTGGGTCTGGATGATGCGCCGCTTTACGAACTACTTGACTTAGTGGTAGTTAGCATTGCCGCCGATATTGTACCTATTACGGGCGAAAACCGCACGCTGGCCTATCACGGACTGCGCCTGCTCAACGATCCGGCTCGTCCGCAGCGCCCCGGTCTCGACGCCCTGCGCGACCTGGCGGGCCTACACAGCGAATTGAACATCAGTAGCTTAGTGTTTGGCTTTTCGCCTCGCATCAACGCGGCCGGCCGTATGGGCGATGCTAAGCGTTCGGTAGCGATGCTGCTGGCCCAAACCAAGGAAGAAGCTTTCGACAAAGCCAGCGTCGTCGACAAAACCAACCAGGAGCGCCGCGGCTTCGATACCAGCATCACCAAGGAGGCGCTGCAAATGATCGAGGACGATCTGCTGCTGCGCAACGCCAGTACCACGGTGCTCTACAAAGAAACCTGGCACAAGGGAGTGGTTGGCATTGTGGCCTCGCGTTGCTTGGATAAGTATTACCGCCCTACCATCATCCTGACCGAAAGCAACGGTAAAGCCACTGGCTCGGCCCGCTCCGTGGTGGGCTTCGACGTGCACGAAGCCATCAGCGAATGCGCCGATCTGCTGGACCAGTATGGCGGACACATGTACGCCGCCGGCCTGACGCTGCCCGTAGAAAATGTGCCGGCTTTCCGCGAAAAATTTGAGCGCATTGTGGCCGGCCGGATTCGCCCCGAGCAGCTCATTCCGCCTGTCGAAATCGATAGCTTGCTGCGGCTCAACGAGATCACCGACAGTTTCTACAAGCTACTTCGTCAGATGGAGCCTTTTGGGCCTGGCAACGCTAACCCGGTCTTCGAGTCGGAGTGCGTGTACGCCTCGCCGGATTCGGCCCGAATCGTGGGCAACTCCCACCTGAAGCTCACCCTGACGCAAGACGGCCACCATACCGTCGACGCCATCGGGTTTGGCCTAGCCGAATACCACGAGCGCATTGCCAAAGGCCTGCCCTTCAACGTGTGCTACACCATCGAAATCAACGAATACCGCGGTGTGAAATCACTGCAGCTGCGGGTAAAAGATATTCGTTGGGAAGAATAGCTATATCATAATATATTGATAATCAATAGCTTATGATATAGCTATTCTTTATTTAGAGTGACGCCAGGGCGCTATTGCTGGTAGATATTCTTGTAAAAATATTGTTTGACGGGCTGGGTTTCGGTCGCGTTACCTGCTGGAGGCGCCTGTTTGATTACTCGCGAAATATAGTCGCCGCGCACAAAGAGGCTGGTGCGGTAAGGTTTGTTTGGCCTCAGAGCCCATCTGTTGTATTCGTTTAGCTCCAATCGAATCAGTTGGCCGTTGTTGTAGCGCTCGGCTAACACCAAGCGGCCAACGGGGTCATAATACCGAACGAGAGTTACTTCGCCACCCCGCCGAAAAATCTTGCTGAAGTATTCTTTGGCGCGGACTTTTTGGCTGGCACCGTTGAGCACATAGCTGCGCAACTTATTGGTGCTGCGCTTGCTCAGCTTAGGGCTGGCTGTGAAGGCGGTAGAGAGCGAGTCGATGTGATTACGGACAGCGGCGGCATCGTGCTGAAGAGCGGCGTAGCCTTGCGCAAAGCGCGCTGGATCGCTGGCCAGTTGTGCCTGGGCTGTGAGCGAAGCAGTCAGCAGAAAAGCAGCCGTTGAAATAAACCGAATAAGCATTACTGTTGAGGTTAAAATAGCGGCGAATATAGAGCGCACGCCTATAAAACCAAACAGCCCATTGCCTACAAGCGGGTATACTGCCACGCCCACCAAATCAGGACGCCTTGTAACGGCAAACGTCCCCAAACGGCCCACGCAGGCAGCTGAAACAGCGCCTCATTATGCTGGGCCATGTACAGGTTGGCGGGAAATACGGCAATTAGCAGCGCTACCAACCCCCAGGCGCCCCAACGGCGCGTGCGCTTAGGCAACAGCAGAAACCCTAACCCAATTTCGGCAGCGCCACTTGCGTATACCAACAGCAAATGGGCGGGCAGATACGGCGGCATGATACGTAGGTATGGCTCGGGCATCAGAAAATGCAACAAGCCCGCGCCCACAAACACTATCGCCAATACATACAAACCCAAGGATTTCAAACGCGCCATCGGACCAGTCAGAATATGCAAAGCAACAAGGTAACAGAACCAGCCGGCCCCACCTGCGTGTTAGGGTAAGCTTGCGGGCAATGTGTACCTTGGTCATTCGTTTTAAAGCTCTCTTCCTATCCTTTTTTCATGATGAAAACGCTTTATCTGGCCCTTGGGCTGGGACTAGCCGCCGCTGGTTCTGCACACGCTCAATCACCGGCTGCGGGTTATCAAATTACTCTTGATTTACAGCACGTTACCAACGATCAGGTGCGCGTCACCATCGACACGCCGCCGATTAAGGAAGCACAAGCCATCTACGTGATGCCATCCGTCGTGCCGGGATCGTACTCCAAGAAAGATTACGGCCGCTTCGTGACCAATTTTAAAGCACTGGATAAAAAGGGCAAATCCCTGAAAGTCAAGCAAGACGGCCCGGACCTGTTCGTGATTGACAAAGCCGATAAACTGGCCCGCATCGAATACCTCGTCGACGATACCTGGGATGCCAAGCAAGACGATGAGTTTATTTTCCAACCTGGCGGCACCAACATCGACTCGGGTAAGAGCTTCATGCTCAATCACTACGGCTTCTACGGTTACCTCGAAGGCTACAAAATGCAGCCCTACCAAGTGACCGTGGCCAAACCCGCGGAACTCTACGGCGCTACCTCGCTGGCGACCGAACGTAAGTCGCCTACGCAGGATGTATTCACCGCGTCGAGCTACGTAACGCTAGCCGATGCGCCCATCCTCTACAGCCGCCCCGACACGGCAAGCTTCGCGACGGGCGGCGCCCGTATTTCGGTATCGGTGATGTCGGAAAACGGACTGGTGAAGGCCGCGCAGATCAAAGAGGTAATGCGGCCGATGGCGGAAGCGCTGACCAAGTTTTTCGGCAAAATGCCCGTGCCCGAATATCATTTCATCATGTATTTCCCGGGCATCGGTTCGCCGTTGGCAAGCAAAAACGGCGGTTACGGTGCCATGGAACACTCGTATTCGTCGGTGTATTTCCTGCCCGAAATGCCCGATGCCGACCGCTTGCAAAGCATGGTGCAGGAAGTGGCCTCGCACGAGTTTCTGCACATGCTGGCGCCGCTCAACATCCACAGCCGCGAAATAGGGGAGTTTGACTTCCGCAACCCCAAAATGTCGCAGCATTTATGGCTCTACGAAGGCGTCACGGAGTACATCGCCCAGCTGGTGCAAGTGCGCGGCGGCCTGATTACGCCCGAAGAATTCCGGAAGCGGATGAAGGACAAAATCGACAATTCGGAGAAGTACAAGACCGTGTCTTTCACCGAGATGAGCCGCAACATTCTGGTGCCCCCCTACAAAGACATGTACCAGAACGTGTACGAAAAAGGTGCGCTCATCGGCCTGCTGCTCGACATTCGCATTCAGGAACTTAGCCAGGGCCGTCAGAGCCTGCGCGACGTGCTCTTGGCCCTGCGCGAGAAGTACGGTCCCAACCGTTCCTTTGAAGACAGCGAGCTCATCCCGGAGATTGTAGCCTTGACCAACCCGGCGATTCAACAATTCTTCGATCAGTATGTAATTGGTAATCAACCACTTCCATACGCCGAGTATTTAAGCAAAATTGGATGGAATTACGCCGCCGTTGCGCCTGACAAAATACTGGCGTTTGGGCGTTTGGGCTTTGGGTACGACGCTGAAAAGCAACAGTTTAAAGTGCTGGAAACGACTCCCGAGCAAAATGCTTTCGGCCTGAAAGAAGGCGATGCCGTATTAGCCGTGAACGGCACCAGCCTGAGCATGGCCAACGCCGAAAAGCTGCTCCGGCCGCTGGTCGAGCCCACGACGCGGGCCGCGGTGAAGCTCCGGTTTCAATCCGGTGCCAAAGCCGTGCCCCAAGAGCGGCAGGCCACGCCCCAGGAGTTTGAGGTAGAGCTGAAAAACGTGGTGGAAACCGCGCCCACACCTACGCCTGCTCAGCAAGCCCTGCACGATCAGGTGCTGAAGCCGCTTGCCTAACAACTCAAAAATCAAGTTGCGTCATCCCGGCGCCGGAACAGACTCTGCGGTGCGTAAGTAGCGCCCGTAGAGACCGCTTCCGCGCCGGGATGACGCACTTCTTATAACCCATTACCTTTGCCCGCGATGATTCTGAAAGCTGAGCATTTAATCAAAAAATACAAGGCCCGTACCGTCGTCAACGACATGTCGGTGACCGTGGAGCAAGGGGAAATCGTGGGGTTGCTGGGGCCCAACGGCGCGGGCAAAACCACCTGCTTTTACATGATCGTGGGCATGGTAAAGCCTAACGAAGGCCATATTTTTCTCGACCAAGAAGACATTACCGGCTTGCCTATGTTTCAGCGAGCGCAGCGCGGCGTGGGCTATCTGGCGCAGGAAGCATCCGTATTTCGCGACCTGACGGTAGAGGAAAACATTCTGTCGGTGCTGGAAATGACCAACTTGCCTAGGCAGGCCCAGCGCGATAAGGTTGAGGAACTGCTACACGAGTTCAGCCTCACCCACGTGCGAAAAAACTTGGGCCGCGTGCTCAGCGGCGGCGAGCGGCGACGCACCGAAATCGCCCGTGCCCTGGCCGTCGATCCGAAATTTGTGCTGCTTGATGAGCCCTTTGCCGGCGTCGACCCCATTGCGGTAGAAGAAATTCAGGGCATTGTAGCCAAGCTCAAGCACAAGAACATCGGCATCCTTATCACCGACCACAACGTGAACGAAACGCTCTCGATCGTGGATCGTGCTTACTTGCTTTTTGAAGGTAAACTGCTGAAGGCCGGCACCGCCGAGGAGCTAGCCGCCGACGAAACGGTGCGCCGCGTGTACTTAGGGAAACACTTTGAATATAAGCGTAAAATATAATCAATTGATTGTCAAGCACTTATATGTAAGCACGGGGCCGGCAAAATAAAGCGCAAAAACCATACGCGACCGTCGTTTTCCCGTATTTAGCCACAGCAGAGGGGTTACTTGGTACTCGGTACATGATAAATGAAATACTAACCTGGGCCGTTCAGCGGCGCTTAACCAGCATCGAGCACTTCCGCAATCACCCCCACGAGGTGCAGCAGCAAGTGTTGCAGGGGCTGCTAAGCACGGCGCGCGGCACAGATTGGGGCGTGCGCTACGGGTTTGGCGACGGGTTCAGCGCGCGGGAATTTGCGCAGCGGGTGCCGGTGAGCAGCTACGAAGAGCTGTACCCAGAATTTGAGCGGGTGCTGCGCGGTGAGCAAGACGTACTGTGGCCCGGCCGCGTGACGTGGTTTGCCAAGTCCAGCGGCACCACCAATGCGCGCAGCAAATTCATTCCGGTTACGCGCGAATCATTGCATGACTGCCACTACCGCGCCGGCCGCGACATGACGGCTCTGGCCACGTCGTTGTATCCGGAAGCGCGCATCCTGTCCGGCAAAACGCTTTCGCTGGGCGGTACGCACGCGCCTAACCCGTTCCGCCTCGACGACGCCGAGTCGCGGGTCGGCGACGTGTCGGCCCTGATTATGCAAAATCTGCCCGCCTGGGCCGAATACCTGCGCACGCCGCCGCTGGAGTTGGCTTTGCTCGACGAGTGGGAAGAGAAAATCGAACGGATCGCCCGCCATGTGCAGCACATAGATGTTGCCGTGCTGGCCGGCGTACCCACCTGGATGATCGTGCTGCTGCGGCGCGTTACAGAACTGGTTGGTGCTGAGAATATTACAGAGGTATGGCCGAACCTGCGCCTGTTTCTGCACGGCGCCGTAGCTTTCGGGCCATACCGCGACCTGTTCCGGCAGCTCGTTCCGAGCGAGCACATGCAGTACCTCGAGATTTACAATGCTTCCGAAGGCTACTTGGCCGTGCAGGACCAGCCCAATAGCGAAGACTTGCTGCTGCTGCTCAACCACGGCATCTACTACGAGTTCATCCCGGCCGACCAGTTCGACGCCGAACAGCCGCAGACGTTGCAGCTGGAAGAAGTCGAGCTGGGCAAAAACTACGCGCTGGTGCTGAGTACTAATGCCGGGTTGTGGCGCTATAAAATCGGCGATACAGTGCGGTTTACCAGTTTGGCACCGTACCGCATTCGTATCAGCGGCCGCACCAAGCATTTTTTGAATGCTTTCGGCGAAGAAGTGGTCATCGAAAACGCCGATGCTGCTATTGCAGCCGCTTGTAGCGCCACCAGCACGACCGTCCGCGACTTCACCGCAGCCCCCATCTATTTCGACAATTCCGATGCCTCACGCGGGGGCCATCAATGGATTATCGAGTTCACCAAAGCCCCCACTGACCAAACACGCTTCGCCGAAGTGTTGGATCAAACGCTGCGCCGACTCAACTCCGATTACGATGCCAAGCGCCACCGCGACATTGCCTTGGCTCCGCCCGTAGTCACGGTCGCGGCCCCCGGAACATTTGAGCGCTGGCTGGCTGGCAAAGGCAAATTGGGAGGCCAGCACAAAGTGCCGCGCTTGAGCAACTCACGCGAAATTGTTGAAGAAGTCCTGCAGGAGGTAGAGAAAGCAGTAGTATAACTAAAAACTTAGTTACATCTTAAAAGCCGCTCCCAAATGAATTGGGGGCGGCTTTTTGGCTTTTATAAGAGTGATAATGGGTCCAAAAACAATCTTGTTGACCGTGATGCTAGGGATGCTTACAGCCTGTTCCGCGACGCATGGCAAAATCGGTTCCTGGTCGCGCAACCGGCACGACCGAGCAGGCGAGCGCCATGGGCCGTGGTACAGCTATTACGATACTAACAACCAGCTATTAACCTCGAAAGGGCGCTTTAAGCACGGCCGCATGGTAGGCCGCTGGCGCTACTTCACACCCGGCGCGGGGCTGGAGCAAGTGGAGCGTTTCCACAAACTAAGGCCTGGCTTTGTCACGATCACCTACTACCATCCCAATGGACAAATTGCGCGTCGTGGGCGGGCGCGTTACGTCAACGAGTCTGATGGTCTGCGTTTCTACTGGTTTGGCAACTGGATGGTATATGCCGCCGACGGTAAGGCTGCGAAAGTAGAAACTTACGAAGTAGGGCGTTTGCTATATTCGCGGCCTCTGCAACTCAACCTGCTGTTTGAATAATCGGCAGAAATAGTTACTAAACAAGTACTTATAGAAACAATTTAATGGAAAATGCACGGCTCACCATAAGCTTGTAAAAATTTTTAGTTTATATAAAAAAATATATAAATTGGTGCCTGCATTTTCTCTCCCGCCTGTGCCTACTGCTACTGTTTCCTCTCAACGGCCGTATGTTTCGCGCCGCAAACGTCGCCGCCTGTCTGAGCCCACCCCATTGCTCGGCAAAAGATCTATACTAGGCCTTTTGGGCCTTTTGGTGATGGCACTAATAATTAGTTTGGGAGTTATCGCTTTTGGCCTCACCGCCAGCTAGTTAGTGCATGTGCTAACTAGCTGACGGTGAGCGGTTTATAGAAACTGGCTATTCGTCCAGTATCCCGCCGACTAGTTTGCCCAAAACGCTGCCGCTTTCTTTGCTCGCATTGCCGCCTGAAGGGGCCAGCGCCTGTATCAGCTTCTTGACCGGCATTGATTGCAACCATACACGTCCGGTTCCCCGTAGCGTTGCCAGCAGCAAGCCTTCGCCTCCGAAAATCATGGATTTGAGGCCACCGGCACGGGCTATGCTGAAGTCGATGCCCGGCTCGAAGGCTACAACGCAGCCCGTATCGACGCGCAGCAGTTCGTTGTTGAGCCGTTTCTCGATGATGGTGCCGCCCGCGTGGATGAATGCTTTGCCATCGCCGGTTAGCTTTTGCAGAATGAAACCTTCGCCGGCGAAAAAGCCTGCGCCTAGGCGCTGGTTGAAGTGGATGCTGATCTTAGTGCCGCGTGCCGCCGCCAAGAAGCCGTCTTTTTGCACAATCAATCCATTAGGCATATCCCCTAGGTTGACGGGGATAATCGTGCCCGGATACGGCGCTGAAAAGGCTACTCGGCTTTTGCCATAGCCGCCTCGGTGCGTGAAATGCGTCATGAACAACGACTCACCCGTTATCAGCCGCGTACCGGCGGAAAACAACTTGCCCATCAGGCCCTGATCGGGCTCCGAACCATCGCCCATTTTGGTTTCGAAGGCGATGCTTTCCTCCATGTACACCATCGCCCCGGCCTCGGCAATGACGGTTTCGTTGGGGTCAAGCTCCACTTCCAGCACTTGGATATCATTGCCTAAAATGCGGTAATCGACGTCGTGCGAGTTCATAGCAAAGAAAAATAGAATTAGAGAAAAACGATATTCAAGTATAGCAAAACGCCTGCTATCACCCGCATGTACTTGCCTCACCGGTGCCCTAGTGGCAGCGTTAAAGTCTCTAATTCAACAATTTTTCTACGCTGCTAACACAGCTGTTATGGCACAAGCCAAATACATGACCGCGGCTGGGGTGCTCATCCGCACAATCGATCAAAAGCGTTCGCTACTCGTCGGCGGGTAATTCAGCGCGTGTTTCATCGGCTTCGGAAGCCGCGTTGGGTTCGCCTTTGCGGCCGGTTTTTTTAGCTTCCTTGCTGGTACGGCGCATAAATTCCTCATCCGACTCTTCTGGTTCCTGCGCCCCTTCTTCAATCGGGAAATCCTCGTCGTCCTCGAGTTTCTCGCCGAACTGCCCATCGCGGTTCACCAGTTTCTTGTCGCGCACGTGGCGGCCCAAAAACTTATTAATCTCTTCGATGGAATAATTGGAAGTGATTTCACCCAGCGGATTCACTTTTATCTCGAAGCCTTCCAGCTCCTTGTGCACGCGGGCTTTCTTCTCTGGATCGTTCTTTTTCTTCTTATTAACAGGTTTCTTGGCCATGACGTCGTCCGTTTTGCGGTTAGGGCCGGCCGCGACCCGCCCCAAACGCAAAGGCCGCTCCGTGCCTAGCAGTACGGAGCGGCCCCGGCGATGGATGCCTAAAATAACGAAAGCCGAAGGGCTTATTGAGCGTACTGTGCCAAGCGCTCAACGGCTACTTGAATCCGCTGAGCGGTTTCTTGCGTGCCAATAATGCTCATAATCGCCATTAAGTCAGGGCCGGCCGCGACACCCGTCACCACCATGCGCAAGGCTTGCAAAACCTGACCGATCTTGATTCCCTGGCGCTCCAGCACGGCGGTAAGCAAGGCCCGGATGCCGTCCGGCGACGAGTCGGGGTGGGCTGGCAATTCCTGCGCAAACGCGGCGAGCGCGGCAGCAGTGCTCGCATTCCACTTTTTCGTCGCTACCTGCTCATCGTACGATTCAGGGGCCTGGAAGAAATACTGTGCCTCACGCCAGAAATCGTTCGGGAACGTTACGCGCTCTTTCATCACGCTGGCAATCTGCACGGCTTTTTCCTCGGAGCATTCGATGTTGTGCTCTTTCAAGGCATCTAACAGATACTGAGCCAGTTCCGAATCGGGTTTGGCCCGCAGGTATTGCTCGTTGTACCACCGAACCTTGTTCTGGTCGAAGCGGGCCGGCGACTTGCTTACGCGATCGATGCTAAAGGCTTCGATCAGCTCATCCATGGAGAAAATCTCTTGCTGCGTGCCGGGGTTCCAGCCCAAAAAGGCCAAGAAGTTGATGAACGCCTCGGGCAAATAGCCACTTTCGCGGTAGCCGCTGCTGACGGTTGGTTGGCCGGTTTCAGCGTCGGTGCCGTGCCATTCGAGTGGAAACACCGGGAAGCCAAGGCGGTCGCCGTCGCGCTTCGAGAGCTTGCCAGTGCCGTCGGGCTTGAGCAGCAGGGGCAAATGCGCAAACTGCGGCATGGTGCTTTCCCAGCCAAAATAGCGGTACAGCAACACGTGCAGCGGCGCCGAAGGCAACCACTCTTCGCCCCGAATGACGTGCGTGATCTCCATCAGATGGTCGTCTACGATGTTGGCCAAATGGTAGGTCGGCATGCCATCGGACTTCATCAGCACCTTGTCGTCGATAGACGAGGAATGCACCACCACCCAGCCACGAATCAGGTCGTTGAACCTAACTTCCTCTTTGCGAGGTACTTTCAGGCGGATCACGTAAGGTGCGCCGCTGTCGAGCATCTGCTTTACCTCGTCTTCGGGCAGCGTGATGGAGTTGCGCATCTGGCTGCGCGTGATGGAGTTGTACTGCGGATTAGGCACTTTGGCCGCCGTAAGGCGCGCGCGCATCGCGTCGAGTTCCTCGGGTGTGTCGAAGGCATAATAGGCGTGGCCGCTCTCGATGAGCTGCATCGCGTACTGCATGTACATGGGCTTGCGCTCGCTCTGGCGATAGGGAGCGTGCGGGCCGCCATGCCAAGGGCTTTCGTCGAGTTCGATGCCGCACCACGCCAACGACTCCCGAATGTAGTCTTCGGCGCCGGGCACAAAGCGGTTCTGGTCGGTATCTTCAATGCGCAACAGCATTTTGCCGCCCAGCTTGCGGGCCAGCAGGTAGTTATACAGCGCAGTACGCACGCCGCCGATGTGCAGCGGACCGGTAGGGCTGGGGGCAAAACGCACCCGTACTTCTCTCTCCATACAATCAAAAAATTCGCGGCGTTATCTAAAAAAACGCGGCGCGAAGGTACGACAAAACCGCCCGGCCTGCGGCTGCCCCGGTGGTTTTCCCCACAGGCTTTGACCAGCCGAACTCAATACGGCGCTAATCGCGGTTGCGATAGGCCAAATACAGGATCAGCCCCAGCAAGGTGATGCCTCCGCGGATGACCCACGAAACGGCCACTCCCCATTGCTCAATCCAAGTCAGGAACATAAACTTCATGCCTAGAAAAGGCAATGCCAACGACACTAATCCAACCAGAAATAATCCGAGGCCTAACTCTTTCATGTGGAAGGTGATATAGTTTGATAGAATTAATTTGCAGCGTAAAAACCTGTTTAATAATAAGTTATACAGGTTTGTCTTTCTCGATGGGCTGGTTTAAGCAGGTTTTACGGCTATGCACGATATCTCGACCTGCACATCCTTTGGCAAACGACTCACTTCCACGGTTTCGCGGGCTGGCGCATAATCGGCATCGAAGTAGCTGCCGTAGATCTCGTTGATAATTCCAAAGTTACCCAAGTCTTTCACGAAGATGCTGCACTTGACAACCTCACGCAGCGTGAGGCTGGCCGCTTGCAGCACCGCTTGCAGATTGCGCATCACTTGGTGGGTTTCGGCCGTTACGTCGCCATCGCCTACAAGCTGCCCGCTTGTGGCATCCAGGGCAATCTGGCCCGATACGTAAACGGTGTCGCCAGCCTGAATAGCTTGGCTATAAGGCCCAATGGGCGCGGGCGCGTCGGCGGAGTAAACGATTGTGTGGGGCATAATGGACGAATGGAATGCAAATGAGAAACCTATCTTTGAGCCAAAAGTAAGCGGAAAAGCATGCACCTGTTCATTGTCGAAGGCCAACACCTCGAAACCGAGTTCCGTCACAAATTCGGGCCCCAGCACACCTACGATTTTTGTCCGGCTGCCGCTGCCGATCTTACCGGGCGTCTTGCCGCTGCCGATGTTGCCTTCGATCTGCGTCCGTGGCCGGAGTTGCACTATGAGCAGCCACGCCAGCCGCTATTCTATGACACTACCTGCCAGTCGTTGGCGCAGATCTTTCACAACGAAAAGCCGCCGTTCGGGCCGGTGTTTGGGTTGTGCCTACTGCCTACACTGCTTGATCGCAAGTATCTGGAAGTAAGTGTTTTGCGTGAAGAGCATGTTGCGGATCTAACCGACACATGCCAGAAGCTGAATACAGAATATCGGCTTGTAACTGATCGAGTTGGCCTAGTAACGCCGCGCGTCGTGTGCATGATCATCAACGAAGCGTGTTATACGCTGCAGGAAGGCACCGCCAGCGTCCGCGACATCGATTTGGGCATGAAACTGGGCACTAATTACCCGCGTGGTCCTTTCGAGTGGGCGAATGCCATCGGAGTTAGTCGGGTATACGAAACGTTGGAGGCCCTGTACCATGACACGCACGAAGAGCGCTACAAAGCTTGCCCTCTGTTGAAGTCGATGCACTTAAAAGGCGAATCTTTCGCCCTGTAGCTCTACGCAAAGCTTCAATACCAGATAAATAAAAGGGACACTTCGTAACCGAAGTGTCCCTTTTAACTAATTGACAATCAGAGGCTTACTCTACTGTTACGGATTTAGCCAAGTTGCGCGGCTGATCGACGTTGCAACCCCGCAATACGGCGATGTGGTAGGAAAGCAACTGCAACGGCACCACTGACACCAGCGGCATCAGTACTTCGCTGGTTGCAGGCACTTCAATCACAAATTCGGCCATCGGCGGAATGACAGTGTCGCCTTCTGTTACGACTGCGATAATGCGTCCTTTACGGGCTTTCACTTCCTGAATGTTCGATACCACTTTCTCGTAGGAGCTGTCCTTGGTCGCAATAACGACCACTGGCATATTCTCGTCGATGAGCGCAATCGGACCGTGCTTCATCTCCGCAGCCGGATAACCCTCGGCGTGGATGTAGCTGATTTCCTTGAGCTTAAGCGCACCTTCCAACGCAACCGGGAAGTTGTACCCACGGCCTAGATAGAGGAAATTGGTAGCGTCTTTGAAGATTTCCGAAATCTGGAGGATCTCCGTGTTGAGTAGCAGCGCCTTTTCAACTTTGGAAGGAATGTTTTCTAGCTCCACCATCAGCTCGCGCAATTTGGTATCCGAAAGGGTACCGCGCTTATGGCCTACTACCATCGCCAAGATGGTGAGGACTGTGACTTGAGCCGTGAATGCTTTCGTAGAGGCTACCCCAATCTCGGGGCCCGCGTGGGTGTATGCACCCGCATCGGTAGCGCGGGCAATGCTGCTACCTACTACGTTGCAAATACCAAAGATGGTAGCGCCTTTGCTCTTGGCTAGCTCTAGGGCAGCCAAGGTATCGGCAGTTTCGCCCGATTGAGAGATCGCAATGACAATATCGCGCTCGGTCAGAACAGGGTTGCGGTACCGAAATTCCGACGCGTATTCAACTTCGACCGGAATACGTGCCAAGTCTTCGATCAGATATTCTGCCACGAGACCGGCATGCCACGAGGTGCCACATGCTACAATGATGATGCGGTCGGCATTGACAAATTTCCGCTCGTAAGCACGCACGCCACCCATATTCAAATGGCCGGCCTCTAATTCCAAACGGCCACGCATTGAATCCAAAATGGATCGGGGCTGTTCGAAGATTTCCTTCAGCATAAAGTGCTCATAGCCACCTTTTTCGATGCTGTCAAGTTCAAGCTCCAGCTTCTGAATATAAGGAGTCTGTTGTACGTCCTCACGGCTGCGAATATCCAACTTTCCATTCCGAATAACCGCAATCTCGTAGTCGTTTACATAAACAACTTCGTTGGTATATTCAATGATTGGGGTGGCATCAGAAGCCAGAAAAAACTCATCTTTTCCAATGCCAATTACCAGCGGCGAGCCTTTACGAGCCGCAATCAACTGATTTGGCTCATCCTTGCTCAATACTACGATGGCGTAGGCACCCACTACTTCGTGCAAAGCCAACCGCACTGCTTCTTCCAGCGTGCAGTGATTCTTTTGCTGAATCTCTTCAATCAGATTAACGAAGACTTCCGTATCAGTATCAGAGTGAAATTCGTGCCCTTGCTGCTGTAAGTGAGTTTTCAGCGCGGCATAGTTCTCGATAATACCGTTATGAATAATAGCAATCCGCTCCGATGTAGAGTAGTGCGGGTGTGCATTTACGTCATTTGGTTCGCCGTGGGTAGCCCACCGCGTATGCCCCATACCTATTTGGGCGTGGATGTTCTTGTCGGCGATAAATGCCTCAAGATCATTTACTTTGCCTTTTTTCTTATAGACGTTTAATTCGCCGTTTAGCAAAGCAATGCCCGCTGAGTCGTAGCCACGATACTCGAGGCGGCGCAGACCTTTTAGGATGATAGGACAGGCCTCACGGTGCCCAATGTAAGCGACAATTCCGCACATAATCTTCGTGTGTCAGAGTGGGGTGGTAAAAGCAGTAAATGAACGAAAACGGCCTTTTTACAAAGGCCGTGCCGTAAAGCCATGGGGGAAAACAGCCAGACTATGCTCTAGCGTAAATTGGAATAATAGATGCGCAATTTAATATTATTGCCATCCAGTACCGCCCGGTTTAGGTTCAAGGGTAAGGAAGCCTCAATTGAGGTAGGCAAATCCAGGCTTGGAGATAGCAGTAACCCAGCCGGAAGCTCACCCCCCAATTGATTATATAAGTAGGCTTGGATGTAGCTTGTTATTACTACGCTGTAGTACTTGTTGTTAGCGCCAAGGTCGTAGTAAGTAACTGTAGCCTCCGAATTTGGCGCATTTGAACTGTGCGCCCGCTGGCTCTGTTGGTTCTCGCCATCGGCCTGCACAAGGCGTTTGATGGGCGTAATACCAACCGTGCGTTGCAACACTCGGTTATGACTATTGATTTCGTACAGATAGGCCTGTAAAGGGCTGGTAAAGAGTAAGTTGCTATAGCCTTTTACCGGAATGATCAATTCGGCCCGGTTAATGGCCAACCCTGATTCTTTGCGCAAATCTTCGAGACCCGGAATTACGAGCTTGGTGCCCAAGCCCACACCATTCTGCATATACGTAACTCCGTTAGCCTCAGCAGCGGTTACTTCTTTGCTATCGTCGGTCAGGCGGGCAAAGGCACCGGCACCCGACAGGTCAGGCGTTATCTGCGTGAAATAACGGGCGGCTCCTGCATTGCCAGCAGAAAGAGAAGTACCCAGAAAGATGGAATAGCTGCGCCATTTCTTCTTGGTTGGCGTCTCCGGATCGCTTGGCACCCGATAGTAAACCAAAACTTGGCTGGTAACTGCTGATGGATTGTAGCCCAGCCCCACCATCGTACCGGTAAAGCCAGCGGAAGGCACCACTGCCAAACCTTTCCAAAAAGCATCCAATGCAGCTTGGTTGAAATTGCTGTTTTTCAACTGCTCAAACAAAGCAGTAGCAAAGCTGGAGGATTGTGCCGGCTTGTGTAAGACTAGCCGCAGACTTGGATCAGCAACTTGGGTCACCACCGTACTGGTATCAGTTGCTCCGCCACTGGCTACTTTGACCCGTGTTTTTCGAGTACGGGTAAGCGACGAAACTAAATTAGTGCCTATCGCCTCGCCTAAAGGCAACGTAGTGCTGGACGTATAAACCTCCCGATCGCCAATTCGCTGCTGCAGGTTATACAGATCAAAGTGGGCCAACTGGGTTGTGTTGCCATAAAGCTGGTTGTAACTCAGGTAAGTCACTACCGAGTCAAGCTGCGGATTAGTGAACTTGGCGGGCAAAGAATCACTAAGTGCAAAAGGTAAATTGGGCAACGTTATAGCAAGATTAAAGTAGCCTCTTGCTATAGTATTGATACCTAGGTTGTTATCGCGAATGTTGCCTACGAGTATGCTATTGGCCTTTAGCGTCTGCAAAGAGTCTTGCAGCAGCGTGGAGGCAGTAACGGGCAAATCGCGGTATTGTGTGTTTGCTGGTGCCGTTCCCGGAAGTTCTACACCAATGGCATTTGGATCTTCGCACCCTGACGTGAGCAGCAGACCCGCAGAAAAAAGAGAAACCGTCGTGAGGCGGTAGGCCTTAACTAGCCAATTCATTATAGAGCGCGTAGTATGAAGTAAGCAGGTTTTCGTCGGCGCCTACTTGGCCGATTTGTTTTTTCTGCGAGTACTCGGTGAACAAGGCATTGAGGTTGTCGCTGAAGTCTTCGTCCGACTTCACTACCGAATCGGCATACTCCATCCCAACTTTGATAAAGCCGCCGAAGTCCGCCGACTTTAAGGCCGCCAGCATTTCATCATCAATGTCCAGCATTTTAGCCTTTTCGATGATGTCGCCTTCGAATTTGTAATCAAACTCGTTGTTGTAAATCGTGAACACCGACTTGGCATCCTTGAAAATCGGATCCTTTTTGTAGGTCGTTTTCAGGTACATCGGGATCAGGCCAGTCATCCAGTCGTTGCAGTGCACGATATCAGGCGCCCAGCCAAGCTTCTTAACAGTTTCCAGTACACCTTTGCAGAAAAAGATGGCCCGCTCGTCGTTGTCGGAGTGAAACTTGTCGTTTTTGTCAACCAATACCGATTTGCGGTGGAAATAATCCTCATTGTCAATGAAGTACACCTGCAATTTGGCATTCGGAATAGAAGCCACCTTAATGATCAGAGGCTTTTCGTCTTCCCCTACCGCAATGTTGATGCCCGACAGGCGCACCACCTCGTGCAGGCGGTTTTTACGCTCGTTGATAATGCCAAAACGAGGTACGAAAATGCGGATTTCCATCCCCATTTCCTGCATCCCCTGCGGCAACATCCGCAGAAACTCGGCTACCTTGGTTGTTTGTAAAAACGGGTTGATCTCCGTGGCAGCGTAGAGTATTCTCAACTTGGACATATCGGCTCAGTTGGGGTGATTGGGGTAAGGCAACACTTTGGGATGCACAAAATTAAACAATTTTGAGCGAAATTTCAACAAAACCTGCCTGCGACCCTGTTCGTAAGGCTGCTACACACATGGAGATACTGCAAACGGCCGCCGAGTTGCAAGCACTAACTGAAACTTGGCGCCGGAACGGACAACGTATTGGGCTAGTTCCCACAATGGGGGCTTTGCACGAAGGACACCTGCAACTGGTACGCGCTGCCGCCGCGCAAAACGACGTGGTGATAACCAGCGTTTTTGTCAACCCTACTCAGTTTAATAATCCTGAAGACTTCCGGCTCTATCCGCGCCTGCCCGAAGCGGATGCGGCACTGCTAGCACCGGCTGGTTGCACGGCGCTATTCCTGCCTTCTGTTGAGCAGATGTATCCGCAGCCTACGGTGCTCCGTTTCGACTTCGGTCCTTTGGAGCGGGTAATGGAAGGTGCCCACCGCCCGGGGCACTTCAACGGAGTGGCCACGGTCGTGAGCAAGCTTTTTCACCTCGCACGTCCGCACCGGGCTTATTTTGGGCAGAAAGACTTGCAGCAGGTTACCATTATTCGGCAGCTCGTTGCGGACTTATCCTTTGACTTAGAGCTAGTTGCGTATTCCACTATTCGTGAATCCGATGGCTTGGCTATGTCGTCGCGCAATCGGCGCTTGTCGACCGCAGATCGGGCCGTGGCCCCGCGGTTGTACGAAGCTTTGCAACTGGGCGCAGAAATGGTGAAGCAAGGACAATCTCCATCATCCATCCGACAGGCAGTGCAAGCACAGTTGGCTAGTGCAGAAGCAATTAAGCTCGAGTATTTTGAAGTTGCCGATGCCCAAACCCTACAGTCGGTAGAAAAGGCGTGGACTCCTGGCCGGGCAATAGCGCTTTGTCTAGCAGCGCATTTGGGGGATGTCAGGCTTATTGATAACGTCATTGTTGACGTTGCTTAATCCATTCTATTATATGCATAATACGTTTATAATCAATGCCTCATGTATATAATAGTATGGATTACAAGCGTCGAATAGAATATGGTATCATAAATATAAGATATGATAAGATATGCAAAACATCGATGTGGCCGCCAGCAAGTCCTTCGTGCCCAAAGAAGGGGTGCAATTTGTTGGGACGGGTTTTAGCCACGGTACGCACACGGCCGGCACCATTGCCGCCGTCGACAACAAGATTGGCGTAGTAGGGGTAGCACCGGAAGCAACGTTGATCTTGGTGAAAGTGCTCGCCGATGGTGGTTCGGGTAGCTTTTCGTGGATGATCAACGGCATTTACTACGCCGTAACGCAGCAAGCCGACGTTATCAATATGAGTTTGGGTGGAACGTTCTTGCGCAACGGCAAATATTTAGATGACAACGGCACTCCTGACAACCCCGCCGATGATTTCGTTGGTCACGGATGCCAAAGGCACACAGGAGCTGATTGTGGCCATTGATAAAGTAACGGCTCATGCCAAGCAGCACGGCGTAACGGTAATTGCCTCGGCAGGCAACGATTCCAACGACGGCAACAAAGATCAGTCGTTGATCAACTTGCCAGCTGGCGCACCAAGCGTGATTTCCATTTCGGCTACCGGTCCTCGTGGGTGGCTCTAGAATCCGGCTACAAATCTGGATGCGTTTGCTTCCTATTCCAACTATGGCACGCCCGACATCTCTTTCGCGGCCCCTGGTGGCGACTTCACGCTGTATCCGAATCCGGGCTTACGCCTACGACATGGTGCTAAGCACGGTGCCTGGCGGGAATTCCTTCTCTGCCGGTACGAGCATGGCCGCCCCGCACGCAGCAGGGGTAGCGGCGCTTGTCATCGGTAAAAATGGCGGCGATATGGCCCCCGCCCGCGTAGAGGCCGTTCTGCGTGCTTCAGCCGATGACCTCGGCAAGCCCGGTCGCGATCCGTACAACGGCTACGGACGTATAAATGCGTATCGCGCAGTAACTGAGGCTAACTAAAAGAACGTCCTAACGAGGCAGGAAAATGTGCCTGCTTTGTTGGGACGTTTTGCGTGCAGGTTAGTCTCGAATTCGAGTCGGAGCGTAATGTTTTGGCGCTGCAACTCCGGTCAGGGCAGCTACCTGAACGCCCTGCCAGCGTTCGGGGTGAAAAGCATAACTTTGCCAGTCTTATTCAACTGGTTTTTGCCCCATGCATATCGAGGTACTCAAGTCCAAAATTCACCGCGCCAAGGTTACCCAAGCCGAACTGCATTACGTCGGCAGCATCACCATCGACGAAGATTTGCTCGATGCGGCCAACATGGTGGAGAACGAGAAAGTGACGGTCGTAAACGTCAACAACGGCGAGCGGTTCGAGACCTATACCATTCGGGGCGAACGCGGTTCGGGTATGGTATGCCTCAACGGGCCGGCGGCGCGTAAAGTAGCAGTCGGCGATATTATTATTGTTTTTTCCTACGCTCTTATCGATTTTGCGGAAGCGCGCACACACAAGCCGACCTTAGTATTCCCCGACCAGCACAATCGGTTGGTGTAATTTGCGCACAGTAAGGCTTTGGTATTGCCCGATAAGTGTCTATAAACCAACGTTATACGCGTGAAGAAGCTGCTTAATATTCTGAAGTATGCCTTGCTGCTTGCCTTCTCCGGGGCCCTCATGGTATACGCTGTTCGTGGCCAAGACCTTAGTCGAATCGGGCAACATATGCTGGAGGCCAATTACTTCTGGATGGGCCTCACCGTTATTATTTCGGCGATGGGCTACTTCAGCCGGGCCTACCGCTGGAAAATGCAAATTGATGCTACTGGCAACAAGCCCTCCTACTGGGACGTGTACCACGCCATGATGGTTGGCTACTTGGCCAACCTCGTGCTGCCGCGCCTGGGCGAAGTACTCCGGTGCTCTGTACTCCGCCGCACCAGCGGCGTGCCGGTGCAAGTAGGAGTCGGAACCATGATTACTGAGCGCATCATTGATGTGCTTGTGTTGCTGCTGGTGTTGAGCGCCACCTTACTGCTGCAATTTGACAAATTCTGGAGTTTTGTAACAAGCTTATTTTCAGATAAATACCAGTCCATCGCGCAGAACCAAACCACGCTGCTCATCGCTGCTCTAATCATCGTAGTGCTACTTGTCCTGACGGGCTATCTGCTGTTTCGCAACTTGGAGCGGCTTCGGCAACATGCGCTGTTCAACCGTCTGATAAGCTTTGTACGCGGTCTGTTGGCGGGCATATTCAGCATTCGCAAGCTAGAGCACAAAGGATTGTTCCTGCTGCACACCGTCTTTACGTGGTCGGTGTATTATTTCATGGGCTACTTGGCCTTTTTTGCTTTCCCCGCTACGCATAACCTGGGCGCGATGGCGGCTCTCGCCGTGCTTACGTTCGGTACGTTTGGTATGGCGGCTCCTGTGCAAGGCGGCATCGGCGTGTATCACTTGCTGGTACAGAGCACGTTGCTGGTGTATGGTGTGTCTAAAGAAGCCGGCATTGCATACGCGTTGGTAGTGCACGGAACCCAAACGCTGCTGGTGGTGCTCATGGGCGGTATCAGCTTTGTCATGAGCATGATAAAATCGGGACGGGCAGCCCGGCAATTAGCCGTCGAGCCCATACCCGCAACGGTAGCGCTCGATGTGGAGTAAAGACAAGATATTCAGCCGTGAGGCCGTTGGGCCAGTCTTGGAAGAGTGGCGTGCGCAAGGACGAAAGATCGTCTTTACCAACGGCTGCTTCGATCTGCTCCATCTCGGCCACGTTGACTATCTAGAGAAAGCGCGCCATCTGGGCGGGGCTTTGATAATTGGCTTAAACACAGATAGTTCGGTGAGCCGTCTGAAGCCCGGCCGGCCGCTGCAAGACGAAGTGTCACGTGCTCGGATTCTGGCGTCCCTTTTGTTTGTAGATGCCGTGGTTCTGTTCGACGAACCGACGCCGTTGCAGCTGATTGAAGTAGTTCGACCTGACATTCTGGTGAAGGGCGACGACTACGATATCAGTGGAATTGTCGGGCACGAGTTGGTGTTGAATAGCGGTGGGCAGGTGCTTACCGTACCACTCGTCGCTGGCTACAGCACGACGCGCATCGTCGAACGCATCCGCACGCAACTTCACTCTTAAAAAGACACACCACCCATGTACTACAACGCAAGTCCCATTTACTTCCTCGTCATTCTGGCGATGATTGTGAGCTGGCTGATTCAGTGGCGACTGCGCAGCAAGTTTTCCCAATATGCCAAAGTCGGCTTGCATTCGGGCCTGTCGGGCCGCCAAATTGCGGAGCTGATGCTGGCCGACCACGGCATTACCGACGTTCGCGTGATCTCGTCCGAGGGCAAGCTTACCGACCACTACAACCCAGCCGACAAGACGGTTAATCTCAGCGAAGCCGTATACGAAGAACGGAGCGCCGCAGCGGCCGCCGTCGCGGCTCACGAATGCGGCCACGCCGTACAGCATGCCACGGCTTATAGCATGTTGCAGTTCCGCTCGGCCATGGTGCCCGCACTGAGCGCGGTTTCCAAGTTTATGCCCTTTATTCTGCTGGCCGGTATCTTCATGATTCGTACCACGCTCATTCCCTTAGGGTTAGGTATTGCTTTGTTCTCACTCACGACGCTGTTCTCGTTCGTCACGCTGCCCGTCGAGTTCGACGCCAGCCGCCGGGCACTGGCTTGGATTGATAAGCGCGGCATCGTAACTCCGCAAGAACATGCCATGGCCAAAGATGCGCTGTGGTGGGCAGCCATGACGTATGTAGTGGCGGCACTGGCCTCACTGGCTACGTTACTTTATTACGTGAGTATTTTTATGGGTAGCCGCGGTCGTCGCTAAGCCGGCGCTCTCTAGATTATTAGGAACACCTCGCTGGTTTTTCAGCGAGGTGTTTTTTTATGCAATTGCCCCCAGAACTAAATAATTCAGAGGGCCAACTTATGTCCTGACGGGATTGTTGCAAAGCTGTACAGGATATGGCTAATTTTGAATTCATTTCCCCACCCAACCGCATAAGCGGTACAATTTTCCACCCAAGGTTTTTACAATGGATTTTCAGTTCACCGAAGAACAACTTGCCGTGCAAGCGGCTGCCCGCGATTTTGCCCAAAGCGAACTCTGGGCCGGCGTCATCGAACGCGACGAGCATCAGAAGTTTCCTGCCGAGCAGGTCAAGAAGATGGGCGAGCTCGGCTTTTTGGGCATGATGGTGAGCCCCGAGTACGGCGGCGGCGGCATGGATACGGTATCGTACGTGCTGGCTATGGAGGAAATATCCAAAGTAGACGCCTCTTGCTCGGTAATTATGTCGGTTAATAACTCCTTAGTTTGCTGGGGGTTAGAGAAATACGGCACCGAAGAGCAAAAACAGAAGTACTTGACTAAGCTGACCACCGGCGAGCAAATTGGCGCTTTCTGCCTTTCCGAGCCTGAAGCCGGCTCGGATGCAACCATGCAACGCACCACTGCCGAAGACAAAGGCGACTACTACTTGCTCAACGGCACCAAAAACTGGATCACCAACGGTAGCTCGGCCTCTGTCTATCTGGTTATTGCGCAAACCAACCCCGAGCTTAAGCACCGGGGCATCAACGCCTTCATCGTGGAGAAAGGCGCACCGGGCTTTGTGATTGGGCCGAAAGAAAACAAGCTGGGCATCAGGGGGTCGGATACGCACTCGTTGATGTTCACAGACGTGAAGGTGCCCAAGGAGAACCGCATCGGCGAAGACGGCTTCGGCTTTAAGTTCGCCATGTCGGTCTTGGCCGGTGGGCGCATCGGTATTGCCGCGCAGGCGCTTGGCATTGCCTCGGGTTCCTTGGAGCTATCGTTGAAATACGCCAAAGAACGGAAAGCATTTGGTGTAGAAATCGCTAAGCATCAGGCAATTCAGTTCAAGCTGGCGGACATGGCCACCAACATCGACGCTGCTCGCTTATTGTGTTTACAAGCTGCCCACGACAAGGACCAACACCTCGACTATGCCAAGTCGGGCGCGATGGCGAAGCTGTTTGCTTCAAAAGTTGCTATGGATAGCGCCGTAGAAGCCGTGCAAATACATGGTGGTTACGGTTTTGTGAAAGAATTCCATGTAGAACGCTTCATGCGCGATGCCAAAATCACTCAGATTTACGAAGGCACCTCTGAGATCCAGAAAATTGTAATCTCACGGGAAATTCTGAAATAATTGAAGAATTGCCTGAAAAGCAGAAACGTTGCACAAAACCCAGCTAAAATTTGGCTGGGTTTTTCGTTTTTGTGAATTTTTATATGTTATTTTGCATTGTCTAAATCCAGACGACCTATCGGCTGGATTTTCCCGGCAATCCAACCAGCCCTGAAAGATGGAAGATTACAATAAAGTGATTGAGTCGCTTGGAGTCCGCTACATTAAAGCGAAAAACTTGGTGCTCCAGCAGCCTTTCACCGTGCGCAATTATTATGATGTTGGCAACAATCTCATACTGTTGCACAAAGGCCGTATTGCCTTCGGTGATGAGGAACAAGTGGTAGAGGAGGGTGAAATGTTGTTCATCCCAGGGGGCCGTGCTACGAAAGTAAGCTACGGCGAAGGCGGCGGTAAAGTAATTACCAACGACGATCTGATTAGTAATAAAGATAAGTTCTTTCATTCCAACACCGATCTGGATCTGATCGGCGACGCGGAAGAAAGCCACAGTCACGTAAGCTTCGAAGCGAAAGTATTTGACTCCGTCAACTTCTTTGCTTCGCTGGACGTGCCAGCTTTCCTGATCACAGGTAATTCGAAGCTAGCAAACCTCGTCATTAAGATTGTTGAGGAAAGCTTGCAGGATTTGCCTGGTCGGGAACGTCTGATCACGATTTATACCGAGAACCTCGTTGTAGAGATTGTGCGCTACATTCTGCGCAATAAGATGTTTGTGGAGCAACTGGCCACCAACAGCACCTACTTCAAGGATCCGCGTCTGATCGATCTGTTCAACTACATCAAGGAGAACATCGGCGGCGATTTGTCCAACAAAGTGCTGTCGAGCGTCGCCAACGTTTCGGAGGACTATGTAGGTCAGTACTTTAAGATGCTGACGGGCATCAACCCGCAGGACTACATCGAATACCAGCGCATGGAACGTGCTGTATTCCTGCTTCGTACGACCAAGAAAAGCATCCGCGACATCGGCAAAGAAGTTGGGTACAAAGACACGGCTTACTTCTGCCGTCGTTTCAAGATGATGTTTGGCATTCCAGCCGGCAAAATGCGCCGTCGGGAATCCGCAATGAATATCTAATAACCTACTTATTAGCTGGTTGCAAGCAAGAAGGCCCGGACTTTACAGTCCGGGCCTTCTTGCTTATATCTATGTAGTCTATGTAGAGTAAATCTTACGCAGACTCTGATACATTACATACTCAGGTCGAGCACCGAGTTGAACGTACGAACAATTCTGGAAACTTCCGGGAGAAAATCGGGATTTTTCTCAATGTGGTTACCTACTACGAGTACATCAGCACCCGCAGCGAGGGCCGTTTGGGCTTTCTCAGCGGTATTGATGCCGCCGCCAACGATCAACGGCACGTCTACGGCGTGCCGAACTGCGCGGATCATGGCAGGTGCTACAGGATACATAGCACCACTGCCGCCGTCGAGGTACATGAGGCGCAAGCCAAGCTGTTCGCCAGCCATGGCGGTGCAGGCGGCGATATTGGGCTTGTCGTAGGGCAGGGGAGTAGTACCACTGATGTAGCTCGCTGTCGTCTGGCGGCCAGTATCCACGAGCATGTAGCCGGTGGGAAGAATCTGCAACTCACTGGCTCGCAGCAGAGGAGCCGCGATAACGTGCTGACCAATAAGGAATTCTGGATTTCGACCCGAAATCAGAGACAAAAGCAAAATCCCATCGGCCTGCGAGTCGAGGTGTAGGCTGTGGCTTGGAAATAGTAACACAGGCACTGCACTGCGACTTTTTATAAGCCGAATGAGCGACGCTTGGTGAGAATTCATCACCAAGCTGCCGCCCACAAAGAAGTAATCAATCGGATGAGACTCGCTCAGTTCCAGTAAATGCCGGCAACCCGCCTCGTTCAGGTGGTCGGGATCAAGCAACACGGCCAGAGACTTCTGGCCGCGCGCCCGGCGTTTACAAAGAGCTTCATAGAGGCTGCTGAGGCGCATCCGCGTCGGTATGGTAAGTAAAATTGATGTCGTGCGTTTCGGGTTCTTGTGCCGAAGCCGTCGTTGTGCCTGCAAGGTCGGGATTTTTGTCCAGAGGCAAATACTCGCCTACCTTTTTAGCCACGTAAGCCATGAGCACCGCAGTGACTTGGGCAATCAGCATTTTGCCCGTATCGGACGCCATAAACGACTGAAAAGCCGAGGCTACAATGGAAGAGGCTTCAGGCTGCGAGTAAGCAGAAGAAGCGGATGATTTCTGCGGGAAACGACGAGCATCATCGGAAGCCAACGGCGGAAACGGATCGGCATCGGTGTGATACACGTCGGGCGCAATGTGTGCCCGGTTGTGTGCTACATTGCCCCGGTCGAAGCTGTGGCTACCGGCACCAAAGCCTAAATCATCGGAAGTAGCCCCATAAGCGTTAGCTACTGGCGCAGGTGCTTTCACACGCGCTTTTTTGGCTTGCTTGAGTTGGCGCTTCGAGCGCGGTGCGTCAAGGCCGTCTGGCTCGTCGTGCGATGATTTTTTGCTGCGGAAAGCTTTGGATATGAGCCAGATGCTGCCGACCAAGCCAGCGCCAATCAGCGCTATTTTGCCGACCTGCTGGGTCTTCTCTTTTATGTTATCAACATCGCCCAGAAGAGCGCGTTCGTACTCAAGCTTCTGACGCTCCAAAAACTCTTTCTCGTCTTCGAACAGCGGATTGTTCAGCTCTGCCATGCGTGTAGTTATTCTTGACGTTTGTCAGATTTATAAATCGTATTGTCCAGCAGTTTGTCGGCCAAACCCTGGAAGAGTTTTTTGTCGACGCCCACCACAAAGATGATGAGCAACAGCAGGTAAAAGCCGGCCACAATGCCAAAGCCCCAAAAGGTGCTGTCGAGCGCGTCGTTGAGCGCCAAGCCGGCGAATATGCTCAGAAAAATTAGAAACATGAGCCCGATCAGGCCCATCGTAACGCCGTGTGCCGTGCCGATAAAAGCATTCTTGACCTTCTGTTGTACTTCGAGGCGCACCAAGTCGATGCGGGTATCGAGGTAGCCCATCAGATTCCCGATGAGGCTGTCATTGCGGGGCGTTTTGGTAGCGTCGTCGTCGGTAGCCATACGGCGAAAGAATAGAGGTGCGAAAAACGATGTATAGAAAGCAAAGCGCAGAAAAACAGCTCCCAAGCTGCAATTTCTGGCTGCCCCTTCCATACGGCAAATGGAGCTTTTTGTCTGAAAATTGCGTTACTTTTACCTTATACTGCCGTGCTTTGAGTCAGAATTATTATCATGTGCTGGGCGTTTCGGCCTTGGCCACAGACCGAGAAATTAAGGCTGCATACAAGCAGTTGGCTATCCAGTACCACCCCGATAAGCACGGCGGTAGCACGAAATTCGAGGAGCAATTTAAGGCGGTGAACGCGGCTTATCGGGTGCTGTCGGACCCCGCCCGTCGTGCTGCTTACGACCATCAGCTGCGCCAGGAAGTGCTGCGCGCCGAGGCCATACTCCGGCAGCAACAGTTTCGGTCGCAGTCGCAGCGTGTGTACGGAGTGCCGATGCCGCCGCCTGCGCCGCTGCGCACCCGCCGGCCATCAACTTCATCGGAGCGTCATTACCGGCCCATCCCTAAGCGACAGGCCAAGTTTACGCGTCGCGATTACCAATTGACAGCGGCAGTTGTCGGAATGCTGATTCTGTTTTTGGTTTCGGTTAAGGTAACCATGGACCATTTTGCGGCCGTTAGCAACTACAACGACGGCCTGCGTGCCTACACCGAGCGCAGGTGGAGTACGGCGGACAGCTATCTGTCAGAAGCACTGCGCTTTAAGCCCGATTATGCGGCGGCTCTTCAACGGCGGGCCGAAATCAGGCAACTGGTATACCGCGACTACAAAGGGGCCCACTCCGACTATTATGCTGCTTTGCGCGAGGCCCATTCGGCTGGGGAAGTGGCGCCGCTGCTCTTTCGGATGGGCCAATGTGAAGCCAGCTTAAATCGGCCCGATTCGGCGGAGCTCAACCTTACCCGCGCGTTGGCCCTCGATTCGACGATGAGTGGCGCTTGGCTCACGCGCGGCGAAGTTCGGCTCTTCGACAAACGGCGGTTTGAGGCCGCCGTCCAGGACTTCAGCACCGGCTTGCGCCAGCGCGCCGAACTAGGACGGCCTATAGATTATAAATATTTGACCTATCGTGGGTTAGCCAGCTTCAAGATTCAGAATTTTGGGGCGGCGCGCGAAGATTATCGGCAGGTTTTGATCGCTAATCCGGGCAATGGGCAGGTTCATTTTCTGCTTGGGCGCTTGGCACAACAGGAAGGAAACGAAGAAGCCGCCTGCGAATTTTTCAGGCGTGCCGTCGCGTTGGGCTACGCTTACGCCGACGAAGCCCGCCGACAAAACTGCCCCTGACCCGGGCGAGGTGCACCCATGCTCCGGATTTATGAAATCATGGAAAATATAAATACTTGATTAGTAACTAGTTATATTTTCCATCTGACAAAGGCTTCGATGGCCTCGTATTCGGGTAGGCCGAGTTGGTCGTAGATTTTGGCGGTGGTGCGGTTGCGCTCCTCGGCGCGTTGCCAAAATTCGCGTTGGTCGGCACCCGGAAACAGCGGTCGGTCTTTCTGCGACTGGTGCTTGAAAATGGCGCGACGCTTGCGCGTTAGCTCTTGGGGCGAGATGGGAACGGCCATCTCGATGCGGTCGATGTCCCACTCTTGCCACGCGCCTCGGTAAAGCCACACCCAGCAATCTTTCAGCCACTCGCAGCCTTCGGCTTTCAGCCGCTGCAACGCCTGAAAAACCGCCGACAAACAAACGCGGTGCGTACCGTGCGGGTCGGAGAGGTCGCCGGCGGCGTAGATTTGCTGGGGCCGAACTTGGTTCAGCAGGTCAACCGTGAGCCGAATGTCTTCCTCGCCCAACGGTTTTTTGCGCACCCGGCCGGTTTCGTAGAAGGGCAGGTCCATGAAGTGCGCATTTTCGTCGGGGATGCCGGCATAGCGACAAGCCGATTTGGCCTCACCCCGGCGAATCAACCCCTTGATTAGTTGCACCTCTGCCGAATCCACCTGGCCGGGAGCTTTGTTTTTGAGCGAATCTACTACCCGCTCGTACAGCGTTTCGGCCTGTTGCTCATCCAGCCGGAAAGCCGCGTCGTAGTCGGCTACAAACTCGGCGAAGCGAATGGCTTCGTCGTCAAAAACGGCAATGTTGCCGCTGGTCTGGTAGGCTACGTGCACGTCGTGGCCTTGATCGACGAGCCGCAACAGCGTACCGCCCATCGAAATAACGTCGTCGTCGGGGTGGGGACTGAAGATGAGTACGCGCTTCGGAAACGGAGACTGCCGCTCGGGTCGGTACGTGTCATCTGCGTTGGGCTTGCCACCCGGCCACCCCGTAATGGTGTGCTGTAACTCGTTGAAAACCCGAATGTTACTGTTGTAGGCCAGCCCCGATTCGTTCAGTAGTTCCGAAAGCCCATTTTCGTTGTAGTCTTCGTCGGTTAGCTTTAGAATGGGCTTTTGCAGCGTGCGCGCCAGCCACGTGAGGGCTTTGCGCACCAAGGCTTCGTCCTGCCAGTTGCAGGGCAAACCGGCCAGCCAAGGCGTTTTGCGCTGGGTGAGTTCGGCCGCGGCGGCATCGTCGAGAATGACGCTTACTTCCGGGTGTTTTTGCAGGTAGGTGGCGGGCACCGAATCGGTCATTTCGCCTTCTACCATGCGTTTTACCACGGCCGCCTTGCCTTCGCCCCAGGCCAGCAGCACAATGCTGTGCGCCTCCAATATGGTCCCGACGCCCATCGTAATGGCGCGGCGCGGCACATTTTCTTCCCCATAAAAATCACTGGCCGCATCGGTGCGGGTGATGTGATCGAGCGTGATGAGGCGCGTGCGCGACGCGGCCCCCGACCCAGGCTCGTTGAACCCGATGTGGCCTGTGCGCCCAATGCCCAAAATCTGAATGTCGATGCCGCCCGCGGCCCGGATCTGTTCTTCGTAGTGCCGGCAGAACTCGGCTACTTCTTCTTGGCGTACCGTACCGTCGGGGATGTGCACGTTCTCGGGCCGAATGTCGATATGATCGAACAAGTATTCGTGCATGAAGCGCACATAGCTCTGCAAAGAGTTGGGCTGCATGGGATAATACTCGTCCAGGTTGAAGCTGATAACGTTCTGGAAGCTAAGGCCTTCCTCCTGATGCAAGCGCACGAGCTCTTCGTACATGCGCGTAGGTGTGGAGCCGGTTGCCAGCCCCAACACGCACATGCGCCCTTCGGCCGCCCGGTTGCGAATCAGCGTTGCGATGTCGCGGGCAACGGCGACGGACGCCTCTTCCGAATCGGGATAAATGGTGGTAGGAATACGTTCGGCGGGATGGTTTTCGAAAGAGTGCATGGCGAAAAATGAATAGCGCTGCGAATGAAGAACCAGGAAGGAAAGGGCCGGCGCGATCTCTTCGAGGGAGATGCCGGAGTTATGAGTGCTAGTTTATAAAAATATACTTGGCCCGCCGTATTTTATTAGGCTGTTCTGCCCTTTAGCACGTCACGGGAGAAGGTGCGCCTGAAAAGAATCAGATTCTTGTTATCTTTCCCAACTATTGCTTCCTCTGCTACTTGCCCAAGCGGCTGGTATTAGAAAGGCAATCCGCCCCCTCGAATCGGCTGACACCCTTTTCAGCAATTCGCCCGACCAACTTACACCTATTGCACTTTCCGTCCCAAACCACCGGATTGTGCTCATGTTCTTTTGCTTGCTGCGTTCACAGAGCAGATTTTTTTTCCTGATAGTAGCTTGGCTGCTGGCTTTTCCCCTGGCAGCGCAGGTTCGGCCCGCTTTGGTAACGGGCACGGTCCGTACAGCAACTGAGCTGCCGATCGAGTATGCTACCGTTACGCTGCTGCGGGCCACTGATTCGGTAGTTGTTAAGGCTGATTTTACCGACGTCGAAGGTCATTTTCGACTAGAGCCAGTTCCTGCCGGACGTTACTTAGTGTCCGTAGCTCAGATTGGGTTCACGCGCGCATGGGCGGGGCCGCTGGAAGTCGCGGATGGCGCGGTACCGCCGTTGGCTTTCCTCTTGCAAGCTAGCGCGGCTACCCAATTGCAGGGCGTAACCGTGACGGAGCGCAAACCGCTGTTTGAGAAGCGTCCGGATCGTACGGTGGTAAATGTGGAAGGAAGCTCGCTGGCCGCGGGCAACACCACGCTGGATGTACTTGGCCGCTCGCCTGGCATGTCGGTCGATGGAAACGATAACCTGTCGTTGCGGGGTCGGCAGGGGTTGTTGGTCCAGATAAATGGCAAACGCATCCCCCTGACGGGCGCCGAGCTGGCGGACTACTTGCGGGCGTTGCCAGCGGAGCAAGTGTCTACTATTGAGTTGATTACAAATCCTTCGGCCAAATACGACGCGCAGGGCGGGGCCGGCATCATTGCCATTAATCTCAAAAAAGACCAACGTATGGGCGCTAACGGCAGCGCCAACATCAGTTACGGCCGCGGACGCTATGGCAAATTTAACACGGGCCTGTCGCTGAATTACCGGCAGAAAAACCTCAACGCCTACGGCAGCTACGCCTACCTCGACCGTCAGAATTACCAGCTGCTCACGTTCGACCGTAAGTATTTCGACAACGACGCGCTCCTGATCCGGACTCATCAGCGCAATGACGTGCGCAGCAACTTGCAGTCGCACACCTGGAAAGCCGGCCTGGATTATACAGTAAATCAGCACCTTACACTAGGGGCAATGCTCAGCGGTCTGGCCAACCGGTATCCCTCGACCACCCAAAACGTGTCGGAGTTTTTCAATTCGCAGAGCCAGTCCGACAGTCTTTACTCTGTTCTCAACAAGCGGGCCTGGCATACGCCCAACGGCGCGGCCAACTTCACGCTCCGCTACCTCTTCACGGCCGACTCGTTGGGCGCGGCCGAACTCACGGCTGATGCCGACATGGCCCGCTACACCACCGATCGTCAACAACGGCTGACGACTACTTATAATGTGCCGAGTCGCGCTCCGCGGCTGCTTACGGGGCAGCAAGACGGTAAGCTCACCATCCAGTCGGCGAAGGTCGATTATACGCGCCCGATGCGCCACCATTGGCGCCTAGAGGCCGGCGGAAAAGCAAGTAAAGTGCAGTCTGTCAATGACTTAGTGTTCGTGAGAACGGTCAACGGCAACAGCCTCCTCGACCCTGACAAATCAAATCACTTTCAGTACGACGAAAATATCAACGCCGCGTACCTGAATTTTGGGCACACGCTCCCCGGTTTCACGCTCAACGCCGGCTTGCGCGCCGAGCAGACCAATGCCACAGGCCGGCAGGAAACGGACAAGCCCAATGCCGATTTCGATCGGCATTATTTGCAACTCTTCCCCAACCTGAATGTGAGCCGCAAGCTCAACAAGAACCACGAACTGGGGCTGTCGCTTAGCCGTCGCCTCGACCGCCCGACATACAACCAGCTCAACCCGTTTCGCTTTTACATTGATGCGACTTCGTATCGGGCGGGTAATCCGTTGTTAAAACCGCAGGCCAGCTACCGGGCTGAGGTGACGCACACCTTTCGCCAAAAGATCGTTACCAGCCTCAGCTACGCCTATACCGATCAGCCGTTCGTGAGTGTGTATGTGCTGGACAGTGATCGACTGGTTCGGTCTACGGATGTGAATTTGAAGGCGTTACATAACTATTCTCTTTCCTTGACTGCCCCACTAGAGCCCACCAAGTGGTGGAAGTTCTATGGCAATGCCGAGTTGTTTTTCGCCAACTACAACGGCAGTCTGCTGAGCTCGATCCCGCCGACAGGGAAGTTTGCTGTTCTGTTGAGCGCCAACAATTCCTTGCAGTTGGGCAAAACGTGGACCGCCGACGTGAACGCGAGCTACGAGTCCCGACAGCGCTACGCGTTCCTGACCCAACGCAGTTTTGGCCAACTGGCCGTGGGCGTACAGAAAAGCGTCTACGATGGTCGAGGCACCCTGCGCCTGAATGCAACGGATGTGCTGCACACCAATATTCTGCACGCGACCTCGCGCTACACGGTGTTTGAAGAGATTTTTAATTCTTCGCAGGATACCCGCGTCGTGACGCTCTCGTTCAGCTATCGCTTCGGCAACGACAAAGTAGCGCCCACTCGCAAGCGCACCACCGGTGCCGAAGACGAAAAGCGGCGGGCGGCTGGGCAGTAAACCCTATACTATTGCAAGTATTTGATTATTAGTCACTTGTAATAGCCTGGAGTTTTGTGAGCATAACGAACTCCTTGAAAAGGAAAAGCCCCTCATACGCAATGTACAAGGGGCTTTTCTGTGGTGACGAATGGAATCGAACCATCGACACAAGGATTTTCAGTCCTTTGCTCTACCAACTGAGCTACGTCACCATTTTCCGTCGCTTTCGCATTGGGAGTCGCAAAAGTAGTAAACCAAAACAATAGCGCAAGCCTTGGAGTAAAAAAGTTTTCAGCGAAAAGCCTACATATGTTAGGCATAACGAGTATTTTTCGGAACCCAACCTAAACCTAGCCCTTTCCTGTGACCATTCAGAATATCATTTTCCTGTTGGTAGCCATTGCCGGCTTCGGCCTATTTGCGTGGCAAGTGCGGAAAATCCGCGCCAACATCCTTGCCGGCCGCGATCGCGATATGTCGGGCAACGTGAGCGAGCGCCTCAACAAAACGCTGCTCGTCGCCTTTGGGCAGCAAAAGATGTTTAAGCGCATCACCCCGGCCTTGCTACACTTGGTGGTCTACGTGGGGTTTCTGGTGATTAATATTGAAGTAATTGAAATCCTGATCGACGGGATTTTTGGCACCCATCGGGTCTTGGGCTTCATGGGGCCAGTGTACGCCGCCCTGACGGGCACCAACGAAATCCTGGGGGCACTCGTGGTTCTAGCCGTAGCCGCGTTTTGGTGGCGCCGCAACCGCTCGCAGCCAGTACGCCGCTTCACGGGTCCTGAGCTACGTGCTTGGCCTAAGCTCGACGCCAACATCATTCTGTACGTGGAGGTGATCCTGATGCTGGCCTTGTTTACCATGAACACCGCCGATCTGAAGTTGCATCAATTGGAAGGCCGCGACTTGGCGGGCGCCTTCCCCATTAGCTCCCTGCTGACGGGCTTATTTCCCAGCAACGCCACGGCGCTGGAAGTGCTGGAGCGCGTAGGCTGGTGGGCGCACATTGTGGGTATCTTGTTATTCCTGAACTACTTACCTTCTTCGAAGCATTTCCACATCATCATGGCTTTTCCAAACGTGTATTACTCGCGTTTGGTACCGCAGGGGCAGTTTTCGAACGTGGACAGCATCACCCACGAAGTAAAGGCCATGATGGACCCTAGCTACCAGGTGCCCGCGCCGGCCACCAATCCCGATGGTTCGGCGGCCGCACCCACGCCGTTTGGGGCCAAAGACGTGAACGACTTGGCTTGGACGAACCTGCTGAACGCCTATTCCTGCACCGAATGTGGTCGTTGTACCTCCGTTTGCCCGGCCAACTTAACCGGTAAGCTGCTCTCGCCGCGCAAAGTCATCATGGACACCCGCGACCGGATGGAGGAGAAATACAACTCCCCGTTGATATTTCAGCCCAACCTGTACGGCGCCGAGGCCAAGCATGCGGAAGCAGAAGTAATTGACAAAGAGAATCATACGCTGCTTCGAGGTTACGTTACCCCCGAGGAGCTGTGGGCCTGCACCACGTGCAATGCGTGCGTAGAAGCTTGCCCCGTGAACATCAACCCGCTGGAAAGCATCGTGGAGATGCGCCGCTTTTTGGTACTGGAAGAATCGGCGGCGCCCAACTCGCTAAATGTGATGTTCTCCAACATTGAGAACAACGGCGCGCCGTGGGCTTTCTCGCCTTCGGACCGTTTCAACTGGGCCGACGATTTGTATGTGGCTGATAAACAGAATATTGCCACAGCTTAATTAGGGCAGCTTGCCTCCTTGGCGAACTGCAAGAATCATAACTTACCGACAACCGTCAACTGAATATATGGCTGAGCAAACTGCCAAGCGTCCCGTAACCGTTCCTGTCATGGCCGACCTGGCCGCTCGTGGCGAAGAGCCCGAGATTTTGTTCTGGGTAGGATGCGCTGGCGCTTTCGACGACCGCTACAAGCGTGTGACGCGTGCTTTTGTGCGAATTCTGGAGCACGTAGGCGTGAAATATGCCGTGTTGGGCATGGAAGAAACCTGCACCGGCGACCCCGCCAAGCGTGCCGGCAACGAGTTTTTGTTTCAGATGCAGGCCATGCAGAACATCACTACGTTCGAAGGGTACGGCATCAAAAAAATCGTGACGGCTTGCCCTCACTGCTTCAACACCATCAAAAATGAATACCCGGCGCTGGGCGGTAACTACGAGGTAATTCACCACAGCACATTTCTGCAACAGCTTATCAACGAGGGGCGTGTGAAAGTAGAAGGAGGCGAATCTTACAAAGGCCGTCGCATTACTTTTCACGATTCGTGCTACCTGGGTCGGGCCAACAACATCTACGAAGCGCCGCGCGCCGTGCTCGAAGCGCTTGATGCTGACTTAGTTGAGATGAAACGCAGCAAGGCCAACGGCTTGTGCTGCGGTGCCGGCGGCGCGCAGATGTGGAAAGAGCCCGAGCCGGGCAAGAAAGACATCAACATCGAGCGCACCGAGGAGGCGTTGGCTACGCTCGACGGCAACGCGGCGGCCCTCGACAACCTCTACGGCGTTGAAAGTGGCAATGCGGGTGCCACTCCGGCTCCGAAAGGCAACGGCCAAAACAGCATCATCGCGGTAGGTTGCCCATTCTGTATGACCATGATGAGCGACGGCGTGAAAGGCAAAGAGCGCGAAAACAACGTGCAAGTGTTTGACCTGGCCGAATTGGTTGCCTCGGCCGAAGGGCTAAACGCCTAAGCAAAAAGGCGCACTACAGGTGCGTTATCGCTACATTTCCTGCCCCGCCGGAACTTCCCGGCGGGGCAGTTTCTTTTGTAGAAAATGAATTTGCCTTTGTGCCGTTATATGGAAGGCCAAGGGCAAAGCAACCCAAATGCTTTGCTTTTTAAGTATTTGAATAACAGGTAGTTATAAATAATATGTTTGTTTCTTTCGATCAGCTTCCAGCGCACGCACGCATCTGGATTTATCAGGCCAACCGGCGCCTAACCGACGCGGAACTAGCGGCCGTACAGCCAGCGCTCGCTCAGTTTTCCGCTGACTGGACCAGCCACGGCCGGGCTTTGCAGGCATCTGCCGCCATTTTGCACCATCAGTTTTTGGTTATCGGCTTGGATGAGGCAATTGCCGACGCCAGCGGCTGCTCCATTGATGCTTCGGTGCGTTTTGTGAGGGAGTTGGAAGCCTACTGGGGAGTGACGCTGCTCGAAAAATCACAGCTGGCTTTTCTGGTCAATGACCAAGTGGAGTTGATGGACCGGCGCGAATTGCGGGCTGCCGTTGCCGAAGGCCGTTTGCGCCCCGATACCCTCTACTTCGATAATACTGTGGCCCAACGCGGACAGCTTGCTGCTACATGGCCTGCTCCGGCCGCCCAAACGTGGCTGGCGCGGTATTTTCAACCGTCTGTGGTCCGCTAAATCTGCTGGGTTCGCTGGCGCAGCGAACCGTACTATTCCTGCGTAAATTAGTATTATTGCCAGTCGTAGCGAACCAACGCCAGTCCCACCCGACGACCTCTTTATTCCTGTATCTTCCCATGAGAAAACTACTGTTACTATATGTTGTGGCGGGCTCGTCGGCGCTGCTGAGCGGGTGCGCTGCCTCAAGCGGTGGCCCCATGAGTAAGGCCGATAAGCGCTTTGCCCGCGGTGAATTTGAGACGGCTATCAAAATGTATAAGGCGGACGTGGCCAAAGGACGCAACATTGCGCAAGCCAATTACCGCGTCGCCGAATCGTATCGCTTATCGAACCGCATTGAGCAGGCCGAGGGGTATTATAAGGCTGCCATCGACGGCGGGGTGAAAAACGGCGATGCGCCGTTTTATTATGCGTTGGCTCTGAAAACCAACGGCAAGCTCGACGAAGCCGCGGCTTTGTTCGATAACTACGTCGAAAACGGCAAGAACCGGCAGCTAGCTGTGCGGGCCGAAGTAGAAGCCAAGAACGCGCGCCTCAGCAAAGACGTGGTAGCCATGCGCAACCGCGACCAAGTAACGCCCCTGGATCAGGTCAACTCCGAATCGTCGGATTTCAGTGCGACCATCATGCCCGATACCAAAGAGCTGGTGTTTGCCTCCGGCCGCGATGGTAAAAAGTACTTGGGTAATGGACAGGGATTCAATGACTTATATGCTGTCAAATTTGACGATGTCGAGAAGATGACCGGCGGTACGGTGCGCAAGCTGGAGCCCATCTTCAATACCGAGGATATGCACGAAGCCAGCGCCACGTACTCGCCCGACGGCAAAACGGTGGTGTTTGCGCGCTCCAACAGCGGCAAAAAGAAAGGCTACCTCAGCGTCGATCTGTGGGCATCGTACTTCCGCAGCGGCGCTTGGACGGAACCAGCATTGATCAACATCAACAACCGCACGGCCGACGATTTTTCGCCCGTGTTTTCACCCGACGGCCAGACGCTGTACTTCGCTTCGGGCCGCAACGGCGGGCAGGGCGGTACCGATCTGTACAAAGCCACGCTAGGTGCCAACGGCCGTTTCTCGCCGCCGGAAAACCTTGGTGATCAAATAAATACGCCCGGCAACGAAAGCTTCCCGGCTATTGCGCCCGACGGTACCTTTTACTTCTCCTCCGATGGGCATCCGGGCTTGGGCAAGCTCGATATTTTTATGGTAGACAAGGGCAAGGTGAAGAACCTGGGCGCCCCCATCAACAGCAGCGGCGACGACTTTGCCCCGTATTTCGTCAGCAAGAATACCGGTGTATTTTCCTCCGATCGGGCAGGGGGTAAGGGCAGCGACGACCTGTACCGCTTTAAGCGTCAGACCTATAAGTTCGTGACCTTCTACGCCGATGGCACCGTAGTAGAGCGCGATGATAAGACCGGGAAGGTGGCGCCGCTGGCTGGCGAAACCGTAACAGTATTTGGTCCCAACGGCCAGAAACCGCAGGATATTACAGCCGGACCCGATGGCAAATTCAGTTTTAAGCTGGACACCGCCGCTACGTATTCGCTCGTGGCTGATCGGCCGGGATATTTCACCGCGCGCAATTCGCTGACTACGGTAGGCCGCACGCCCCCGCAGGAGCAATTGACCGAAGACATGACCGACATCCGCATTCCGATAACGCTGACCTTGACCAAAATCGTCAAGAATAAAGCTATCGTGGTGGAAAACATCTTCTACGATTACAACAAAGCCGATATTCGTCCGGATGCGGCCGTGGAGCTGGATAAGCTAGTGCAAACCCTCAACGACAACCCCAAAATCACGATTGAGCTAAGCTCGCACACCGACTCGCGGGGTAAGGATGCGTACAATTTAGCCCTGTCGCAGCGCCGTGCCCAATCGGCCGTCGATTACATCATTTCGAAGGGCATCGATAAAGCCCGTATCACGGCCAAAGGCTACGGCGAAACGCGCCCCGTAATTAAGGCCGCCAAAACCGAAGACGAACATCAGCGCAACCGCCGCACCGAATTTAAGGTGACACGCATTGATGAATAAATAATTGATAATCAGACAGTTGCAAAAAGAGTCGTTTCATTCGAAACGGCTCTTTTTGTTTGTTGAATTAGGGATGCCAAGCCGGACAGCCGTAAATTCAACAAAGTCTATGTTTTGGGATTTCTCTGGCACAATACTTGGCTTTAATGGTACTACCGGGGCGAATGGATCGCCTTGTGTAAGCTGTTCCTGCCATGAAAAAGGCATTACTTATCTGCTTCGGCCTGTTCCTGTTGTTCACTTCGGCACTACAGGCAGCGCCGGCCAATGCGAACTTTGCTTCCGAACGCGGCGTGCTTTTCCAGCTGGTGCTCGACGGCCGTCCGCTGACGCGCGGGGCCATTAGCCAAGTGCACATCGACCGACTGGCGCCGGGCTATCACATGGCCGAATTTGTGGTGCCGGCGGGCCGGGGGCGGGCCGTAAACTTTCGGACGCGCGTATTTCTGGATTCCGGCCTGGAGTCTAGCTTCGTGCTGGTAGCCCGCCCGGGTTACCCCCTGACGCTGCGTATGGTAGCAGCCGTGCCCATCCGCGGCGGGTACGGGCGCTCATACCCAGGTGGCGCGTATCCGGTTCCGGCACCCGATCCGCGTTATCCTAATGGCACTTACGACGGAGGCGGCTACAATCAGCCCAACCCCGGCGGGGCCTATCCTGCTCCCGGCAACCCGCCTAACCCTGGCGGATCGTATCCGGCGCCGAACCCCAATAACTATCCCAACTCGGGTAGCTATCCTAACTCCGGCAGTGGCAATTACCCGCCGCGGGACGGTGGCTACTACAACGGCACCGACGACTTGCCGCTGCTGGCGCCGCAGGAGGTAGACCAGTTGCTGCGTGCGGTGCACAGTACTTCTTTCGACGACAACAAAATGGCCATCGCCCGGCAGGCGCTCAGCGAATCGGTCGTGCGGGCCGATGATTTGAGAATGCTGCTGAAAGAATTTTCCTTCGACAAATCACGGCTGGAGCTGGCCAAGTTTGCCTATCCGCAAGTGGCTGATCGTCAGAACTTTTATCGCGTCTACGACAGCTTCGATTTTAGCTCCAACGTGCAGGAGTTGCAACGCTACGTCGAGCAAAGCCGCGGCGGTCGATAGACCAACTATGCCCTTACACAAAAAAGGCTCTCGCGATATTCCGCGAGAGCCTTTTTTGTTGTTTGGAGAGCTTGTTGTGCCTAGCGTAACCGATCCATCGATCGTACTAGTTGTTCGTCGCGCCGAATAAAACGGCTGGCCAACAGATTGAGTACTAAGGCCAACGTGGGCAAATAGAAGCCGGCTTCAAAAGTGCCGGGAATTTTTACGTTGAGCATTTGTTCTGCCACCCCGGAGTAGTAATAGCTGGCCCCGATGGTAGCCACAATCAGAAGCAGGTTGAAAAAGCCCAGCTTCAGTTGTAGAAAGCGGTTGCGGTACTGGAAAATCTCGAACAAGGCTACGGCCGCCGAGGCCAGCGCCAATGCCACAATGGCGTACGTGCTGGTTGTGACCGACATGCCCGGATCGGTGTGGGCGTAGGCTATCTTTGTGGAAGTTAAGACAAGTTCCTGCTTGCTGAGAGGGTCGGTTTTGCTCCAGATCGGCAGGAACACCACGCTGAGCATGGCTACGGCCAGCAACAGCAGGAATACGCTTTGGATTCTTTGTATCATCTTTGTGTTTTGTCAGTTCCGGCTAGCCTTGCTTTGGGCGGTCGGGCCGGCAAAAGTAGCCAACAACGAGCGGAATAACCGCATTACCAGCCAATGTCAACTGCTTATATCGTGGACGCCGTCCGCACGCCCATCGGCAAATTTGGGGGTGCTCTCAGCAGCGTACGTCCCGACGACCTAGCCGCGCACGTTCTGCGCGAGCTTTTACGCCGCAATCCTTCGCTGGACAAAGCGGCGGTAGAAGATGTAATTATCGGTGCGGCCAACCAAGCCGGCGAAGACAACCGCAACGTTGCCCGTATGGCGGCGCTGCTAGCGGGTTTGCCCATCACAGTGCCCGGCGTGACCGTCAACCGTCTTTGCGGCTCCGGGCTGCAAACCATCATGGATGCGTCGCGCGCCATTTGGTCGGGCGAGGGTGATGTATACTTGGCTGGCGGTGCCGAAAGCATGACCCGCGCGCCCTTCGTGATGGCTAAGTCGACGACCGCTTTTGCGCGTGACTTCACTGCGCACGATACCACGCTGGGCTGGCGCTTCGTCAATCCGCGCTTAGCCAAAATGCACCACCCGTATGCCATGGGCGAAACGGCTGAGAACGTGGCCCGTAAGTATGGCATCACACGGGAAGAGCAAGACGAGTTCGCCTTCAACTCCCAACGCAAATACCACCGCGCCCAGGAGAAAGGGCGCTTTCGTCGCGAAATCGTGCCGGTGTTCGTAGGGCAGCCCAAAGGCGACACGGCCTTATTCGACACCGACGAGCCGCCGCGCTTGTCGACGATGGAAAAGCTGGCTAGCATCAAGCCGGCTTTCCAACCCGTAGACGGTACTGTTACGGCGGGCAATTCCGCGGGCATCAACGATGGCGCGGCAGCAGTAATGGTAGTAGGAGAAGAAGCCCTGAAGCGCTTCAGCCTCAAGCCGATGGTGCGCGTGGTGGCTACGGCCGTGGCAGGCGTCGATCCGGCGTATATGGGCCTGGGTCCGGTGCCGGCTACGCAAAAAGTATTGCAGCGCGCCGGTCTGACCCTCGACGACATGGACCTGATTGAGCTCAACGAAGCCTTTGCTGCCCAAAGCATTGCCTGCATTCGGGAGCTGAATCTGAACCCGGAAAAGATCAACGTCAACGGTGGTTCCATTGCCATTGGTCACCCGCTGGGCGCTAGCGGCTCGCGTATTACTGCCACGTTGGTACACGAAATGCAGCGCCGCGAAGGGGTGCGCTACGGCCTTGCTACCATGTGCATCGGCGTGGGTCAGGGCATTGCTATCATCTACGAAAAAGTTTAATAAACAAGTCGTTAGCCGCGCATTATGGCCGAAAACCTGCTCCGTCCGACGTTGGATTTGCCCGTCCCCGGAGCTCGGTTGCGTCCGTGGTGCGCGGCTGATGCTACGGTGCTAGCCGAGCAGGCCAACGACCGCGGAGTGTGGCAAAACCTGCGCGACGTCTTCCCGCATCCTTATTCGGTGGGCGACGCCGAGTGGTACATCAACTTTGTGTCGGATGTGCACTCCCGCGATGTGCATTTGGCCTTCGAGGTAGACGGCGAGGCGGCAGGCAGCATCAGCATCATGTTCAAGAGCGACGTGCACTACCGCAGTGCCGAAATCGGTTATTGGCTGGGGCGTCGCTACTGGGGAAGGGGCATCGGTACGGCGGCCGTACAAGTATTGTCCGACTACGTGTTCCGCCATTTCGACATCTGCCGGCTGTACGCCACGGTGTTCGCGCACAATGCGGCTTCGGCGCGGGTGCTCGAAAAAGCCGGCTACGAACTGGAAGGATGCCTGCGCAAAAGTATGACCAAAGACGGCGAAACCTTCGACGGGCTTTTGTATGCACTTGTTGTGTAATTAATTGATAATTAGATAGTTGTGTGAGAGTGCGGGCGAGTCTTTTGGCGCTCGTTCTACTTGCATACTTCAGCAATACTTGCAGTGCGCTACTTTCTTCACTTGGCTTACGATGGCACGGATTACCACGGTTGGCAAACCCAGCCCAACGCCGTTACGGTGCAGGAAGAACTGAATCGGCGGCTGTCGCAGGTGCTGCGCCAGCCGGTTTTCACGCTGGGCAGCGGCCGCACCGATACGGGGGTGCATGCCAGCCACCAGGTGGCGCATTTTGAAGCCGAAATGCCCGCCAACCTCGATGAGGCCACTACGCTGTACCGCCTAAACCGCGCCTTGCCCCGCGACATTGCCGGCTACGCGCTACATCCAGTGCCGCCCAAAGCCAATGCTCGCTTTGATGCCGAAGCCCGCACCTACGAATACCACGTGCGCCTTGTGCCCGACCCCTTCAGCAGCCGGCACGCCCTCTACCTCGATCGCGCTCCCGACTTGGCGGCTATGAATACGGCCGCCGCTTTGCTGCTGGGCTCGCGCGACTTTACTAGTTTTTCCAAGGTGAAGGGTGCCGAAAAGCACTACGTATGCGTAGTGTATGAGGCGGCCTGGCACCCGGTGCCCGGCGGTTTGGTGTTTCGCATTCGGGCCAATCGGTTTGTGCGGGGCATGGTGCGGTTGGTGGTTGGTACGCTGCTGAGCGTAGGCCGTGGCCGGTTGACGCCGGCGGCGTTTGGCGAAATACTAGCCGCGCAAAGTAGGGTAGAAGCGAGTGGGGCAGCGCCCGCCCAAGGCTTGTTCCTGACCCGCGTGGAGTACCCGGCCGAGCTAGTGGCCACAGCCGTCTTGCCGTCGGGAATGCCGTACTTTGCCAACCGCTGATTCTGTCGCCGCGGCAAGTAGTGCAACCTTGCGGGTCCCGCGTTGGTTACTGATTTTCGTAAGCGTTCTACAAATCCCACCCACTTGGAGCAGGCAACCACCGCCACCAAAACTGGCAACATCTTCGACTGGCAGGTGCTCAGCCGGCTCATGAACTATGTGCGGCCCTACCGAAAAGTCTTTTATTCCCTGATTTTTCTCACCATTGCCACCGCGGCCCTTGGTACGTTGCGCCCCTTTCTGATTCAGAAAATGGTCGATGTAAGCATCGAACAGGGTGACGTACAGGGCGTTAACAAAATGTTTGGGCTGCTGGTCGTGTTGCTAATCGCGCACACCATCGTCAGCTATCTGCAAACATATTATGGCGGCTGGCTGGGTCAATACATCGTGCGCGACATCCGCGTGGATCTCTACCGTCACATCCTCGACCTGCGCCTTAAGTTCTTCGACCGTACACCCATCGGCGTACTCGTGACCCGCAACATTTCCGACGTGGAAACGCTGTCGGATGTGTTTAGCGAAGGCTTGGCGGCTATGGTCGGCGACATTTTGCAATTGGTGTTCATCGTCGGCTTCATGTTCTGGATTGACTGGCGCCTGACGTTGGTAAGCTTGGCCGTGGTGCCGCCGCTGCTCATCAGCACCTACGTGTTTAAAGAGAAGGTCAAGAAGTCGTTTCAAGAGGTACGGACGGCCGTCGCCAGCCTCAATTCCTTTGTGCAAGAGCACCTTACGGGCATGAACGTGGTGCAGATCTTCAACAACGAAGAACGCGAGTTCAAAAAGTTTCGGGCCATCAATCAGGAGCACACCCGCGCCAACATTCGCTCGGTGCTCTATTATTCGATCTATTTTCCGGTGGCCGAAGTGCTGGCGGCTATGGGTGTGGGCCTGCTGGTGTGGTACGCTGCGCAGGGCCAAATCGAAGGGACTATTTCCAAAGGCGCGTTAATTGCCTTTATTATGTATAATGGTCTGTTTTTCAGGCCAATACGCCAAATTGCCGACCGGTTCAATACGTTGCAACTGGGGCTGGTCAGCACCGAGCGGTTGTTGAAACTTCTTGATAGCAAGGAGCTTATCGCCGACAACGGCACATATGCCCCCGATCACCTGCGCGGCGATGTGCAGTTTGAGCACGTGTGGTTTGCTTACAACGACGAGGAATACGTGCTCAAAGACATCAGCTTTGAGGTGCAGGCCGGGCAAACCGTCGCCTTTGTGGGCGCAACCGGCGCGGGCAAAACGTCGATCATCAACCTGCTCAGCCGGTTCTACGAAATCAATAAGGGCACCATTCGCGTGGACGGGCACGACTTGCGGGAGTTCGACCTAAAGCACTTGCGCCGGCATATCGGGGTAGTGTTGCAGGACGTGTTTCTGTTTGCGGGCACCATCGCCGACAACATCACGCTGGGCAACAAAGACATCACCGAGGCCCAAATCTGGGAAGCCGCCGAACTGGTAGGCGCCCGCCGATTCATTGAGCGTTTGCCTAATGGCTTGAACTACAAGGTAATGGAACGCGGTGCGACGCTTTCCGTTGGGCAGCGGCAGTTGATTTCATTTGTGCGGGCGATGGTATATCAACCGCGCATCATCATCCTGGATGAAGCCACCTCGTCGGTCGACAGCGAAACGGAAGAGCTAATCCAAGAAGCCATCGAAAAGCTGATGCAGGGCCGCACGTCGCTCGTGATTGCGCACCGGCTGAGCACCATCCAGAAAGCCGACCGCATCATCGTGCTCGACCGGGGCGAAATCAAGGAATCCGGCAACCACGAGGAGCTGTTGCGCCACGGCGGCTTCTACGCCCAGCTTTATCAAATGCAGTACAAAGACGCGCTGAACACCCCCGCTGAATAATGAATCGTTGGTTATTGATCTTGTTTTTGGTCGTCTTCGTGGGCGGCGCCTCTGTTTATGCGTACCTGGGGGGCTTCAAACAACCCGAAGTGGCGTTGACTACTGTACCGCAGCCCATCTATCTGGCTGGTCAGCACTTCAAAGGCCGAGCCGATAGCCCCGGGTTTGGTCCGATGTTTCGGCAGGCGCAACAAATCAAATCCAGCGGCCAGCTGCACGGCGATCTGGGCAACATTTACTACAACGACCCCGACGCCGCCAGCGACTCCCTGAAAGCCTTTATTGGCCTCGTGGTAGCAGACACAACTTCGCAGAAGCTGCCAGCGGGCTTTCATTACACGACTTTCTTCACCCAGCAGCAAGTCGTTCGGGCGCGCATTGAGGCCAGCTACATGGTGGCGCCGGGCAAACTTTACGAAGGCGTGAAAGAGTACGCCAAACGCCACAACCTGAAGCTGTTGCAAGTGTACCTCGAACGCTTTCCCGACACGGGTGCCAACGAAGTGATAGCTGTTGTTGGTATATAACTATTTGATAATGTGATATTTATGTAAAAGCCGATCCGAATTATTCCGGATCGGCTTTTCTGTAGAATAGGATTGCTTACTTAAGATTAGCGGCCGAGGTAGAAGAAAGCACCCAACCGCAGATCACGCAAGCCGAAGCCAAAATCCAGGCCGTTGTTGACGTATTTATCGTCGCTTTTGTCGTCGAGCTTTTGCTCTAGGTGATTGTAGGAGAAGCCCCGCATGGTCAATTCCAAGCCAAACTTATCGGTTGGGAAGAACACAAAGCCCGGTAATAGTTGGCTGTAATATCCCTGCGAACGAGCAATATTGTCGCCCGCATAATTGGTAGAGGATTTCTGTACCGAGTAATTGTTGATGTAGCCCGCGCCGAGCTGACCGTAGAAAGCCGCCTTTTCGCCCACAAACTTATAATACCGAAGCAGCGGCCCCACGGACAAGTACCGCATTTTCGTTTCGTTGGTGTAGGAGAAATTACCGTTGTAGTTTTTTTGCTTCTGTTGAGTGCCGGCCAGCCCAAAGCTGACTCCTACAGCGAGGTTATCGGCAATGAAATAGCCAAACGTCGGTGCCAACTCATACTGCTGGTACTTGTTATCGGGATCACTGGAAGGGCTATTGGCGAATTCGCTCTTTTGGGTTTGGCTCGAATACCCCGCGTTGCCGCCGAGCAGGGTAGTGCTGGCCGCAATTTGGGCCTGCACACCCAGCGCCGAGAAGCCAAGTACCAACGCACTCAGAATAAGTTTTTTCATAAAACGGGTAGAAAAGAATAATGGAAAGCGCGAATGTAGCTCCTCCCTTTCCCCTTGGCAGCACGCATCTCCAAATTCAAATGCAGCCAAACACCTAACTATTTCGCTGTCAGCACCAAGCCAGTATTGCTGAAAAGTAGAAAAGCCCACGGAACCGAAGTTCCGTGGGCTTTTGAGAAGAAAGTAAATGCTTTCAGTCGGGGTGGCAGGATTCGAACCTACGGCCTCGTCGTCCCGAACGACGCGCGCTACCGGGCTGCGCTACACCCCGAGGAGTGGTGCTGCCGGAGCACCACGAAAATTAAATTTTTCTGCCGAAAAAAGCCTCCGAACCGAAGTCCAGAGGCTTTTCGAGCAAAAACTCTTCAGTCGGAGTGGCAGGATTCGAACCTACGACCTCCAGCACCCCATGCTGGCGCGATACCAGGCTACGCTACACCCCGAGAGAATTGAGTTGCAAATGTAGTAGATAGTACGGCATCGGCGCAAGGTCAAAGGAGATAAAAATTGAATCTGTGATAGGCAATCCTGTTTTTTTATCATCTGAGCGACGCTGTAGCAGTGCTGCTGGCGTAGCAATTTGCGCTGGCTAAAGCTTGGCAATGAGTTTGCTAAAGCAGAAAATCCAAACTCTTTGCAAAAGAGTGGTGTCAAATTTTTACTTTTACCAGATACCGGAATATTCACTTTTTCGTTAGGGCCGCGTATGAAAACAGTTACTCTTCTACTTTGCCTTTTTGCCGCGACCTGCTGGGTGCGGCCAGCGCAGGCCCAGACGCAGCCCGTAGCTGCTAATACTACCTCCCCCAAGGCTGCCCCGCCCGCACTGATCACGGACAAAATGGAGCAGGCCACGCCTTCTTCGGATGCCTTGAAGGTGCGGCTGGAAACCAACCCCGTCACGAAGCGCCTCACGGTGCACACCGACGCTACCGGCCCAACCCGCGTGGAAGTCAACGATGCTGAAGGGCACCCAGTGCTTACCCGCGATCTCATTGTGGGCGATCAGGTTGCCGTGCTTGACGTAAGTGCTTTGCCATCAGGTTCTTACATTGTGCATTGTTCTTCCGGTGAGCGCCGGGGTATGCGCCGCATTCTGCTAGGACAGTAAGCCACAAGTTTTACTCAAATGCAAAGCCCGTTTTCCCAACGTTGGGAAAACGGGCTTTGCATTTAGATAACTAATTGATTATTAAATATTTGTAGAGAGCCTTGCGGCTATGCTTCCTCGCTCTGGAGCTGCCGCTCGTAGAGTGCGCGGTAGAGGCCGTCTTCCTGTTCCATCAGCTCCTCGTGGGTGCCGTGCTGCACGATGGTGCCATCGTCGAGCACCAGAATGTGGTCGGCAAGCTTTACGGAGCTAACCCGGTGCGAGATAATCAGGCTGGTGCGGTTGGTCATGATGCGCTGCAGGCTGTTGAGGATGGCGTTTTCGGTGTTGGTGTCCACGGCCGAAAGGGAGTCGTCCAGAATCAGGATCTTGGGCTCTTTGACCAGCGCCCGCGCGATGCTCACGCGCTGCTTCTGCCCGCCCGACAGCGTAATGCCACGCTCGCCGAGCTTGGTATCGAAGCCTTCCGGGAAGCGAATGATGTTCTCGTACACATTGGCGTCTTTGGCAGCCTGGAGCATGCGTTCTTCGGTCGGGTTATCCAACCCAAAGTTGATGTTGTTGCGGATGCTGTCGGAGAACAGAAAAACATCTTGCGGCACGTAGCCGATCTGCTCGCGCAGCGACTCCAGCGCATAGTCGCGCACGTCCACGCCATCGACCCGAATATCGCCCGCCGTGACGTCGTAGAGGCGGCACAACAGAGCCGCGACGGTGCTCTTGCCCGAACCCGTGTTGCCAATGATAGCCAGCGTGTTGCCCGGCCGAATGCGGAACGACACGTCCTTCAGGGCCTGAATGCCGGTGTCGGGGTAGGTAAACGAAACGCGATCGAAGACGATGTCGCCCTGGATTTCGCGCTCGACGTTCTTCTGCGAAATGATATTCGTTTTTTGGTTGAGGAATTCGTTGATGCGAGCCTGCGACGCTTCGGCTCGTTGCACCAAGCTGCTGGTCCAGCCCAAGGCCGTAACGGGCCACGTAAGCAGGTTGACGTAAATCAGGAACTCGGCAATGCTGCCCGTGGTGATGGTGCCGCGGATAACTTCTTGACCACCAATCCAAACCGTGATGATGGTGCTCAAGCCCACCAAGAACAGGATCAAGGGGAAAAACAGCGAATTGACGAAGTTCAGGCTCAGCGACTTCTCCCGGTAGTTGTCCGATGCCACGGTGAACTGCTGGTGCGAATCCTGTTCGCGCACAAACGACTTGAGCACCCGAATGCCCGAAAACGCTTCCTGCACAAACGTCGTCATGTCGGAGAGCGAGCGCTGGATTTCGTCGGATTTGCGCTCGATCAGGTTGTTGACGTAGTAGATGCTCACCGACAGAATCGGGAGCGGCAGCAACGTATAGATGCTCAGTTTTACGTTGACCATCAGCATCAACGGCACGATCAGCACGAACAGCACCACCAGCTGCAGGAAGTACATGATGGCCGGCCCGAAATACATGCGCACGCGCCCTACGTCTTCGGAGATGCGCGACATCAGATCGCCGGTGCTGTGGCGGCGATAGAAGCTCAGCGGCAGGGATTGATAATGCTGGAAAATCTCGTTTTTCTGATCGTTCTCAATGTGCCTCGACATCACGATGAGCGTCTGACGCATGAAGAACAGGAAAATACCCCGCAGCAAAGCCATCGTCACAATCAGCAGGCCATACAGCAAGATGTTGCGGCCAAATAGCTCATACACAAAGCTTTGTGCCTGGGTGCCGGCGTAGAGGTGGTACAGGTCAATGCCTTCGCTTACCAGGTCGAAGGCATAGCGTACGATCTGGGCCGGAAAGATGGCCAGCAGCGTGCTCAGGGCCACGAACAACACCCCGCCAAGGAAGTGCCATTTGTAGCGGTAGATGTATTTATTGGTAGAAGCTAAAGCGCGCACAGAAAGACGGATTGGGCAGTTGTGGGATGGGCAAACGCCGGGCGATTCGGGTGGCTCAGCAGTAGGCAAAAGCTACGGGATGCCGTAGGCGTAAGGAAAAAACAGGTACTTTTGCACCCGGATTGGAGGAGCTACGCACTCCCTTCCACAAAGATACAACAACCCCCCCCCACCCACCCTTTTCTCCCACCCGAATGATTGAAATCCAAGAGTTGACCGATACGTCGGTCTTCGGTCAGATTGCCGAGCATCAGCACGAACAAGTGGTTTTTTGCCACGATCACGAAACCGGTTTGCGGGCCATTATTGGCATCCACAACACGGTACTTGGGCCCGCTTTGGGCGGTACGCGCATGTGGCAGTACGCCTCCGACGCCGAAGCCCTGAACGATGTGTTGCGCCTCTCGCGTGGCATGTCGTATAAGGCCGCTATTTCGGGTTTGAACCTGGGCGGTGGCAAAGCCGTCATCATCGGTGACGCCAAAACGCAGAAAAACGAAGCCCTGCTCCGCAAGTTTGGGCGCTTCGTACAAAACCTCAACGGCAAGTACATCACGGCCGAAGACGTAGGGATGACGACCAAGGATATGGAGTATATCCACATGGAAACCAAGCACGTAGCGGGTCTGCCCGAATCCATGGGCGGCTCGGGTGACCCGTCGCCCGTAACGGCTTACGGCACTTACATGGGCATGAAAGCCGCCGCCAAAAAAGCGTTTGGCTCGGATAGCCTCGCCGGCAAGCGCATTGCCGTGCAGGGCGTAGGCCATGTGGGCGGTTATCTGCTGGAGCACCTCGCGAAGGAAGGCGCTAAAATTATCCTGACCGACTATTACGAAGATCGGAAACTGGAAATGGCGGCCAAATACAAGGCCATCGCCGTGGACATCGACGAGATCTACGATCAGGACATGGACATCTACTCGCCGTGCGCGCTGGGAGCTACCATCAACGACGATACCCTCAGCCGTTTGAAATGCCGCGTGATTGCTGGCTCGGCCAACAACCAGCTCAAAAACGAAGACATTCACGGCCCAGCCTTGGTCGACCGCGGCATCGTATACGCTCCTGATTTCCTGATCAATGCAGGCGGTCTGATCAACGTGTATTCGGAAGTCGTGGGCACCAGCCGGCAGGCCGCACTGAACCAAACTGAAAAAATTTACGATTTCACTCTGCAAGTGCTCAACAAAGCCGAGCAGGAGGGAAGTCACCCGCAAAAAGCTGCCATCCGGCAGGCCGAGGAGCGCATTGCGGCCATCGGTAAAGTCAAATCAACCTATTAAACTTTAGGGGCTTAGGGCCTCGGAACCTTAGAAATCTGAACTAGCCATTTCTTCACTGGCTGATCAAGGCCTAAGCTTCTGAGCCTCCGAGTCTCTAAGCCCTTAATCCAACCCATGTTAAACCGTCGCACGCTTCGCATCAAGGTCATGCAGGCCCTTTACGCCTATCATCAGGCAGTAGGCTCTGATTTTATGTTGGCCAATGACCGCATTGCGGAGGCTTTTGCGCCTGACCTCACCTCGCCCGAACCACAGGATCGGCGCACGTTGCAGGGACAGCGCAAAATGGCCGAGGTAATCTTCAAAGAGTGGCATAAAACCGGCGCCGAGTCGGAAAAAACCGACGACTCCGACGTAAACGACGCCGTGGAAGATGCCATTAAGTACTACCAGAAGCAGAAGGCCAAAGACGCCACTTTCTTCGCGGGGCAGATGGTGCACGGCGCCGAAAGCATTCACGATCAGTACATTCATCTGCTCAACTTGCCCGAAGCCTTGTTGCGGGTGATTGAGGAGGAGAAAGATCGGTTGGCTCGTCGTTTCACGCCCGCGACCGAAGCACCCCTCGACACGACGCGCTTCGAACAGAATGCTGCCTTGCAGAAGTTGCTCAGCAACAAGCAGTTGCAGGATCTCACCATTCGTCGTTCGTTGAAATGGAACGGTGAAGAGGAGATGGAGGCCCTGCGCAAAGCCTGGCGTTCGGAGATTAAGGCCGATGCCGAGTTTCAGAGTTACCTCGCGGCCCCGGCCGGCAACTACGCCGAGGACCAAGAGATTCTGAAGCACCTGTTTAAGGAGTTTGTGTTCAAAGGCGAAAGCCTGCCCGACCGCATCGAAGAAGACGACCTGAACTGGGAAGAAAACCGCTCGGTGGTTAAAAACTTGGTTGTCAAGACGTTGAAAATGCTTGACGAGCAGGCCGACGAGAACATGGAACTGATGTCGTTGTCGGCTAATTGGCAGGACGACAAGGAGTTTGCCGAAACACTCTATAAGGAAACCTTGCAGGCCGACGAGCAATACGAAAAGCTTATCGAAGGCTCGGTGCAGAACTGGGACGTGGAGCGCGTGGCCCTCATCGACAAGATTATCTTGAAGATGGCGTTGTGCGAAATGCACCTATTCCGCAGCATTCCCGTCAAAGTGACCATCAACGAGTACATCGAAATCAGCAAGTTGTACAGCACACCGAAGAGCAAGCAATTTGTGAACGGTATTCTGGATAAATTGGCCCAAGACTTGACTGCCAGCGGTGCCATCCGCAAGTCGGGCCGCGGGCTGCTGGACAACCAGTAAGCCCCCGACAACCCGCCGGGGCTTCACTTCGTCTACAGTTTAGATTCTTTCCTTTCCTATTTTCCCACCACGCCACGTTTTCCGATTTATGGGTAGCAAAACCACTACCGGCATTCTGTGCTTCGCGGGCGGCGCCCTCACCGGAGCTGCCGTCGCGCTTCTTTACGCCCCCGAAAAAGGTCGCGAAACCCGGAGCTGGCTCAGCTACAAGCTTGAGCGCTACCGCGAAATCCTCGCTGACTTAACTGAAAACCTCGTCACCAGCCGCACCGATTCGGGCCCTTCGTCGGCCAAGTCGGAAGGCCAACGGGTGATTCAGGACGCCAAAAGCAAAGCCGAACAGCTGCTTGGCGACGTTGATCAGCTCATCAACCAAATCAACTCGCGCAAAACGGCGCTATAATCCTTCGTCTGTCATCCTGAGCCTAAGTGCAGGATCTTTATTGGTAGTGTTTAGCACTCGTGTAAAGTTCCTGCGCTTAAGCTCAGGATGACAGACGTTTAGTGGCTTAGATAAGTAGCTTAAAATCAGTACATTACATACCATGCATCTCATTACCCTGATCCCTGGCGATGGCATCGGCCCCGAAATCACGAAGGCTGTCACGGATATTTTCGCCGCGGCCCAAGTGCCCGTACAGTGGGAAGAACAGAACGCCGGCCAAACCACCTTCGACCAATCGGGCGAACTGATTCCGCAGGCACTGTTGGACTCGCTGGAAAAGAACCGGGTGGCCCTGAAAGGCCCTATCACGACGCCAGTGGGCAAGGGTTTTCGCTCGATCAACGTCACGCTGCGTCAGAAATACGACCTCTACCAAAACGTGCGGCCTTCCAAAACTACCGAAGGCATCAAAACGCGCTACGAGGGCATTGATCTGGTGCTGTTCCGCGAAAACACCGAAGGCTTGTACTCGGGGCTGGAAGTATGGGATGAGCGCCTGGGTATTGCCGATGCAATCGCGCGCGTGACGGTAGCCGGCTCTCGCAAAATCTGCCGCGCAGCCTTTGCTTACGCCGCCAAGCACGGCCGCAAAAAAGTGACGTTGGCCCACAAAGCCAACATCATCAAAATGGCTGGTACTGTGATGCTTAACGCCTGCCGAGAAGCTGCCAACGAGTTTCCCCAGATCGTGTTCGAAGACAAAATCATCGACAACATGTGCATGCAGCTCGTGGGCAAGCCCGAGCAGTTTGATGTGATCGTGACCACCAACCTGTTTGGTGACTTGCTCTCCGATCTTTGCGCCGGTTTGGTAGGTGGCTTGGGTGTGGTAGCCGGGGCCAACATTGGCGACAACATGGCCATTTTTGAGGCCGTACACGGCTCTGCGCCAGACATTGCGGGTCAGGGTAAAGCCAATCCGACCGCATTGCTCCGCTCGGCTCTGATGATGCTGCACCACATCGGGGAGCACCAGTACGCCGACCGCATTGAGAAAGCACTGGAAGCCACGCTGAAGAACAAAGAGAAGTGCACCGGCGATTTGGGCGGCTCGGCTTCGACCAGCGAGTTTGCGCAAGCCATCATCGATAACCTAGCGAAAAACTAAGGACGAAAGCCAGTGCCCCGCCTACTTTTAAGGCGGGGCACTGGCTTTTTAATTTTAACTTTATATTCAGGTAGCCGCCGTTCGGCTTTCGACATAACTACATGAAACGCACTCTTTTCTCTGCTCTTTTCCTGTCCAGTGCCCTGCTGTTTGGCGCTTGCAACAACAACAAAACCGCTGAAGTAGGAGCCGAAGGCATGAACGCCGCGGCCACCAACGCCGCCGACGCCGCCAACCCCACCGTGGACAACCCCAATGTGGCCAGCGAAACCGAAGCGCCCAACCCCAACGCCCCGGTTATGAGCTTTGCCGAGACGGAGTACAACTTCGGCGACATTAAGCCCGGCGACGTGGTCAAGCACACGTTCAACTTCACCAACACCGGCAAGCAGCCGCTGCTCATCGAAAATGCGACGGCTTCGTGCGGCTGCACCACGCCTAACTGGACCAAAGAACCCATCGCGCCCGGCAACAAAGGCACCATCGAGGTGCAGTTTGATAGCCACGGCAAGAGCGGCCTGCAAAACAAGCAGGTAGCTATCCGGGCCAATACTCAGCCCAGCATCACCCAGATTGCCATTCGCGCCAACATCCTGCCCGAGACGGGTGCTGCCGCTGCTGCTACCAAATAAGCTTACCGAAAGGCTCTAGTTGCAACTGATTGATTGTCAAATGGTTGTAACTAGGGCCTTTTTAAGCTTACCCTCACTCTAACTTTCCTGTAGAATGCTTCTTTCACTCCTGCTGCAAGCGCCGGCCGGCGAAGGATATACTTCGCTGTTGTTTCCTATTGCCATTGGCCTAGTGGTGTATTTCTTCATGATTCGGCCCCAGCAGAAACGGGCTTCCGAAGCCAAAAAATTCCGCGAGGCACTTACCAAAGGGGCTACCGTTGTAACGATTGGCGGCTTACACGGCAAAGTGGTGGAAGTCAACGAAGAAACAGTGATAGTGGAAGTTGATCGGGGCACTCGCCTCAAGTTCGACCGTACGGCCATTGCCCGCGAAGTCGCCTCAAAATCGTCTGCCCCAGCGCCTAACGCCTAACTTTTAAAACCGTTGCCTTGCCGCTTACTCGTGCTGTTCGTCTGGTTCGCTGGTTTTCCAGCCCGTTCTACGGGCAGGAGGGCAGCTATTGGCGAGCGGTAACGGCCTGTTTTCTAGCGGCTTCTACGTTCTGGCTGCTCAACGCCCTGAACAAGACCTACACCACGCGCATCACCTATCCGTTGGCGTGGCGTTACGATGAATCCCGCTACATTCCGGTGCAGTCGCTGCCGGGAGAAGTGGCGGTCAATGTCACGGGCCGGGGCTGGAAGCTCTTGCGCAAAAACCTGTCGCTGGATGTGCGCCCAGCCGAAGTGCGCTTGGCGCGGTTGCCCGCCACCCGTTACATCACGGGGCAGTCGTTGCGGCCGGCCCTGCAAACGGCCATGGAAGGGCTGCAGTTCAACTACGTCGTGACCGATACGCTGTGGGTGCAGTTTGATCGCTTGGTATCGCGCCGGTTGCCGCTCACACTCAGTCCGGCCTCGGATGGCTCCGCCTTGCCCTATGCAGCGCGTTTTGTGCCAGCCACCATTATTTTTCGGGGGCCTGAGGCCACGGTAAGCAAGCTGGCCAATCCATATCCGGTGCATTTGCCGCAGGCGCCAGCAGGTAGCAGTAGCGGCGAAATTCGGGTGCCCATTGGCGGCCCCGAGCTGGTTCAGACCAACGTGCAGGATGTGCGCATTCGCCTACAGCCGCGCCCCCTGATCACGCGTTCGGTGCAGGTAACGCCTGAGTTGCGTGACTTTCCCAAAGATCAGGCTTTTCGCTTGCGGCCGGCGCTGGTGCGGGTGCAAATTCAGAGTTTCCCCGAGGATACGGCTCGCATCGAACTCAGCCAACTGCATGTGATTCTGCATTTTGGCCAGCTCGTCGGCCCCGATTCGGTGTTGCAACCCGTGTTGTCGGAGGCACCTACCTTGGCCCGGGGTGTGCGAGTGCTTACGCCCCGCGTGCGGGTTTTTAGAAGCCATTGAGTATGCTGCGCGTTGGAATAACCGGAGGAATCGGCTCGGGCAAAAGTGTAGTGTGCCGACTGTTTAAGTTATTGGGCGTGCCCGTATACGATTCCGATTATCAGGCCAAGTGGCTGATGGCGAATGATTTATCGCTGCGCACTGAATTGCAGATGGCCTTTGGTTCCGAAACGTTCGACGCCCACGGCCAGCTCAACCGCACGTATCTGGCCCGCATGGCCTTCACCGATCCGGCGCAATTAGCAGTGCTGAATGCGTTGGTGCATCCGCATGTTGGCCGCGATTTTGAGCAGTGGGCCACCGTGCAACAACAAGCCGGCCACGCGTACGTCTTGAAAGAAGCCGCGCTGCTTTATGAGTCGGGCGCCTATCGGCAGCTCGACAAGATCATTACGGTATTTGCGCCGCTGGCGGTGCGGCAAACCCGCGTACTGCACCGCGATCCGCACCGCACTCCCGACGATGTTCTCAACATTGTGGGCAAGCAGATGAGCGAGGAGGAGAAGATGCAACGTGCTGATTACGTGCTGTATAACGATGATCAGCACTTGCTGATTCCGCAGGTGTTGAAGCTCCACCACGAACTGCTGAGCCACCAGACGCTGCCTACCGGATAATAGGGCAGCGCTCGAACGGCCGGTTTTCGTCGAATAGCTTACGATACGTGATGTGCGTTTTGTAAATACGCGCGCCGATCGAGCGTGTCACGGCCATCATGCGCGGGTTGAAATCGCCGATCCAGTTCATTTCGATGTCGGTGTAGCCGATATCCATAAACGCCTGCTGGGCATGCACCAACATGGCCGATTCTACGCCTTTGCCCTGATGCTCAGGCACAACGCCGAAGATCACGCCAAACATTTTGCGCGGCTGACGACGCTCAAACCGGCGCTTTTCCCACAGAAACCGCAGCTTGCCCCACAAGTTCAGCCGGCGTCCAACGTGCTTGAAAATCTGGTTTAGCTCGGGCAGGCTCACAAAAAACGCCACCGGCTCATCGTTATGATAGGCAAACCAGAGTAGGCGCGGGTCCATAACCGGGCGCATCTGCTCTACCAGCTTGCGAGCTTTGTCCAGCGTCATGGGGTTCACGCCGGAGTGGTTGGCCCAAGCCAAGTTATAAACGTGGAAAAAATCGCGGGCTAGCTGTTCGGGGTCGCGGAGGGTGGCGTGCGCGAAACGGTAAGCCGGCAACTCTCGGGCAAAGCGTTCGGCCGTACGATGAAAGCTGGGGTGCAGCGGCTCGGCCACGCGGCGATGGTAAGTGTACTGCTTGAAATATACCTTAAAGCCATGGTTTTCAAAGAGTTGCTGGTAATAAGCGGGGTGGTAGAACATGCCGTAGTTAGGCTCGGTAAAGCCCGAAACCAGCAACCCCCAAAAACGGTCGCGCTCCCCAAAGTTGATCGGCCCGTCCATGGCGGCCATGCCCCGCGCCGCTAGCCATTGTTTGCAAGCATCAAATAGTTGATTAGCAACTTCCTGATTATCAATGCATTCAAAAAAGCCCATGCCGCCCGTTGGCAGCGTACTATCGGCTTGGGGCGTGGCATGGTTGATGAACGCCGCGACCCGACCTTGTACTACGCCGTTCTCATCGGTCAGAATCCAGCGGATGGCTTCGCCGTTGTCGAAGTTAGGATTGCGCTTCGGATCAAATACCGCTTCAATTTCATCGTCGAGCGGCGCGATGTAATACGAGTAACCTTGGTAGAGGCGAGCGGCTACGTCGCGGAACTGACGCGCCCGCAGGGCATCTGTAACTTCGAGCAAGGGCATTGGGGTCGGCTAAAGAGAAATAAAAGGAGAAACGTACGACGCTTTGCAACAAAGGATGAGCCCGAATGGATTTCTTTCGGTCATGGCCGCCTGGGCTGCCGCTGAAAAACCGACAAGATCTTGAGGCCTTCCGGTGCCACCGAATACACTTCCCGCCCCACGCTGTCGGGGTACGGTCCGGGGTGCATCCGGTAGTCGGCTAAGAAATACCGGTTGGGCGCCGAGTCGGTAAATTGAAAGCGCTCGCGATCTATTGGGTTCAGCAGCAACGTGTTATTGGTGAGTAGCAGCGGATGCGGGCTATCCACGGGAATCCGGCCGGTGGGGTGGCGTTTCAGCAAATACTCTACTCCTTGCCGATACGAAAGACCCCAGTAATCGCGCTCAAAAAGTCGGCCAGCCTGCCCGGCCGACAGGAAGCTAAAATAAACCTGCTGATTAGGGTGCATCCGGATCATGCGCACTGCCGTGTGGGCAACTTCAAAGCTGGCAATCAGGCCCAGAAACAACACCACCTGCCGGCTGCGGGCGCGTAAGCGTGCGATCTGCCACAAGGCTTGCCCACCGCGCACCGCAATCAGCAGCAACGCTGGGTAGACAAAATACAGATGCCGCCAGCCATCATATAATACTGATTTCAAGAGAATTACCATGAGCAGTGGAAGTCCGAACCAAGCTGCGAACAGCAGGTCGAGGCGGCCCTCCAGAGTGGCTAGCACTGCCAGCCGGCTACGCACAATGGTATACAGCCAAACAAGCATCCCGAGGCAGAAAGCCAGCACGTACGGCACCGGCGTGGTCACTACAATCCAGACGGGTGCGTAGTGCCAAGGCAGGTTGAGCGCATACACCGGCGCCCCGAGGTACCACACTTCACCCAGCCACGGGTAATGACTCAGATGCTGATAAGCCAGCAAAAAATGGGCAACGGGTGCCTCCCAAAGATACGGCCAACCTATGATCGTGACGACCACTGTAGCAGATAGATAAGCTGCAACATACCCTGCCATCCGTAAACCCGCACGCTTAGGAGAAGGAGCAAAAAGGACTTCCAGCGATAGCATGCCCACCGTCAGGCCAACGACCAAAATGCCCAGCACCCGCATGTCGAGGGCCATCGCCGTGGCTACGCCGTGCAGCAAGGCGCGCCACAGGCCGGGGCGCTGCATCAGCCGTGCCAAGGTGTACATGGCCACGGTAAAAACCGACAGAAAGACAAGGTCCTTGGCGTTGTAAAACGATTCGGCGAACATACGCGGCGAGAGCACCAGCAAACCCGCCGTCAGCAAGCCCAGCCGCCAATCCCGAAACCGGATGCGCGCCAGGCGAAAGAGCGCCCAGGTGCCGGCTAGGCACGTCAGGAAAATGCACAGATGGCGCAGCTGGTAAAAGGCGCGCAGGTCGGAAGAAGGCCGTAGCTGGTCCCAGAATGCTAACGGCAGCTCAAACAGCACGCCGTGGTCGTTGTCGTGGTAATTCTCAAAATCCGGCGCCCGCTCCAGCACCGCTTGGCGTTCGGCCCACTTAGGTGCCAGGCGGTGAGCCACGTAGCGGGCGCTCACCAACCCATTGAGGTGGTCGACGGGCTCATCCCAGGAAACGCCGTAGTCGCGGTAGAGCGACACGCCCAGCAGCAACAGCAGTCCAAAGAACAGACTAACGAAGCGCTGGGGCGGCGGGGAAAAAACAAAGCGTCGGCGCATTAACGGGGTATACTGGTTAGAGAGTCACCTAATAGAATGGAGATTATGTAATATATTGTAAATCAATTAGTTAATTCTTTTTGAATACGGACAATATTTTAACGCCGCCTACCCTGATGGCGTGTACTTCGTGCCCCACACTATCGCCGTAGCTTTGCGGGTGCCAGCGATACGCCGTGATGAAATAGCGGAAATGCGCCGAATCGCGGTGCGAATAGAGCAGGCGTGCCCGCTGTTCGGGCGTTAGTATCAGGGAGTTATTGTAATACGTGATGTACCACGGTACGCTGATTGGCACTTGCGGTGCGGGGTCGTTGGCGAGCACCCATTCTAGCCCTTGCCTATACGACAAGCCCCAGTAATCGCGTTCGAAAAGGCGTTCAGCAACAGAGCCCGGCAAAAAGCTGAAGTAGGCGTTTTCGTGCGGATGCATCTGCACCATGCACACCGCCGTGTGCACTACTTCCGAGCCGGCCAGGACGAGCGTGCCAAGAGCCAAGCGGCGCCACTGGCCGTAGCGCTTGGCAACTCTCCCAATACTCAGCAAGCCTCGAATAGCCAGCAGCAACAAGGCCGGATAGACAAAATAGAGGTGGCGCCATCCATCATAAAGCGCTGATTTGAAGACGATTGTAAACGTAATAGGTGCCAATAGCCAAAGCACTATCAAGAAATCGAGGCGGCCACTGAATGTATGTAGGGTGTTGAGCCGTGTACGTACAGCCTCCTTCAGCCAAGAGCCAAATCCTATTGCGGCGGCGAAGCTGTATGGCAGCGGTGTGGTAATGAAAATCCAGACGAGCGTGTAATGCCAAGGCACACGACTGGCCGGAATCAAGTGCCCGAAGTACAGATTGGTCATCGGCCACGGGTACACTCCCATTTTAGGAATGGCCGTGAGCAGGTCGGGAACAGAAGTAGCCCACAAATAGGGCCATCCCATCACCACAAAAACTACCGTAGCCACTAGGTAAACCAACACGCAGCCAGAGAGCTTGACGGGTTGCTTGGTGAAGCGAGCCTCCAACGCCAGCATCGCGAACGTGATGATAATCAACTGTAACCCTTGTACGCGGGTGTCAATGGCTGCGGCAGTAGCCACGCCGTGAACCAGCGCTCGCATCAAGGTTGGACGTTGCAGCAGGCGGGCAAGGGTATAGATCGCCAGCAGGAACAACGACATGTACACGATGTCTTTGCCATTGTAAAAAGCTTCGGCAAACATCCGCGGCGATACTACCAGCAGGCTCGCTCCAAGCAGACCCAATCGCCAATCCTGAAAGCGCAGTTTCCCCAGTTGGTAGAGCGCCCAGACGCCCATCACAAACATCAGAAACACAGACAGATGGCGCAGGAGATAAAATGATCGGGAATCGCCGTCGGTAAATAAGTAACCTAATACCGAAACGGCCATTTCGAAAGCCGCGCCGTGGTCGCTGTCCGGAAACTGCCGGATATCCGGAATCCAAGGGCGATTGAGCGCTTCGCGCGCAGCCAGCTTGGGCACCAAAACCTGCGCCACATATTTCAGGCCGACTAGCCCATTGAGATGATTGTTGGCCTCATCCCAAGAAACCCCATAGTCGCGGTACACCCATACTCCCAATAGCAACAGCAAGCCAAAAAAGAGCGGTACTCCCACACGGCGCAAAGGTTGGGCAGAAGCGGAAGCCGTTGGCATCAAGCAACAAAAAGGCTTAATAAATGAAAACAATGGTCCGCGAAAGGTAGGGCAAGATCACGGTAATGCCGAGCCTTTGCCACCAAGCCAAATCCTTAGGCCGGTTCCCATATTCTGAGTGCAAGCCGCATTACTGAGCGGCTAAAACGAAAAAAAGACAGCCGTTTCCGACTGTCCTTTTGGTGGGAGATGTAGGGTTCGAACCTACGACCCTCTGCTTGTAATGCACCAATTTAGCCGTACTTGTCGGTTGTCGTTAGTATCATTTTATCATAATAATTTGCTGATAAACAGGTACTTAAATTGTCATTGGTTGTTGTTGTTACTGTGCTTTTTATTAGGTTTGTGTAAACCGACGTGTAAACCAACGCGGTTTGCCGCTATGAGCAAAACAACTGAGCACAAAGAAGGAAAGGCGAGTGTAAAGGTGGTGTACTTTACTAGCAAAACTTTAGCTGATGGTAGCCATCCTTTTCTCGTACGCATAACCAAAGACCGGAAACGCAAATACATTGCAACTGGGCTCTCGTTGCATCCTAATTACTGGAACGAGAAAAAGCAGGAAGTGCGCCGCAGCTATCCCGATCTGGCCCGTGAGAAGCTGATTGAGGATCTACGGGATTGGGAAAAGAAGTATGCGACAGCGGCCGGACAGCTGGCCGAGGCGGACGAAGTACACGATGTCCGGGCGGTGGCCAGTAAGGCCATCGAAAAACGGAAGGCGACGCGGCGGATAAAACTGCTGGCCTACATTGACGAACTAGTCGCGGCAATGATGGAAACTCGGAAGCTTGGCAACGCCAGCGTGTACCGCGACCTGCGCAACCAGCTAGCCAAGTATGTGCAGAAAGAATACGATTCCCAAGACCTAGCCTTCGACCGCATGACAGTGGCCTTCTGCAACGATTGGGAGAGAGCCCTGCGCACGAGCGGCGTAGAGGAAATTACCCTGTCCCAGCGCTTCCGCACGCTGCGGGCTGTGCTGAACAAAGCCATTGCCAATGGCGTTGCCAAGCCGGAGCACTATCCCTTTGCGCGCAACGTGGCGGAGCACCATAAATTTAACGTGGGCAAATTTAACGTAAGCACTACAAAGCGGGCGATCAGCCGGGAGGATATCCGCCGGTTGGAGATGATTGAGCCTGCTACAGAGCGGCTCCGCTTAGCCAAGGACGTCTTTCTGTTTTCGTTCTACTGCGGGGGCATCAACTTCGTGGACTTGGGTCAACTTCGCTGGCGCAACGTGGTCCTAGATGCCGAGGTATCCCGTCTTACTTATATCCGCCAAAAAACGGGTGGTAGGTTCACGTTGCGCCTTCTGCCACCGGCGGCGGCAATTCTAATTGCCTATCGTCCTTTTACTTACACCGGTCCGGACGGCTATCTGTTTCCTGTACTTACTGCCGCGAAACACTCAACACCCGTGCAAATTCAAGACAGATTGCACAAAGTTCTCGGGCAGGTCAATCAGGATCTCAAAATACTGGGCGCACTAGCCGGCATTGCCTCCCCTCTGACTACTTACGTCGCGCGGCACTCATTTGCTACGCACCTGAAACGAGAAGGCATTGCAACGGCCGTGATCAGTGAAGCGATGGGCCACAAGTCGGAAGCAGTCACCGCTGTGTATTTAGATTCCTTCGCTTCCACTACGGTGGATTCCGCTTTCGAGCACTTGCTCTGAAGGGGCTAATATTTAGCTGGTTGTGATTGGCGATCTGGACTTTCCACTGTTAACAGCAGGAAGCAGAAACAGTACCGACCATACTACCTCTCTGGTACAGCTGATGCAAATGAGCAGGCTGTCCGATTGCGCATAGTGGTTTAATCAGTTTCGAGGCTATTAGGAAAGAGCAATGGAGGCGGTTGAGAAGGAACACTACCGGGCGATAGCAGATTACGAGAAAGAGGTAATGCCCATTTGGCAATTACTTCTCAATCTGGATATGGAAGCTTTTGCCAAGAAGTTTTCAACGTGTTGGTACACACCTGCGCAGAATAAAAACAGGAGGTCTGGCTATCAGGAAATTAAAAGAAGTAGAAAACAGCGATATGATGCCGAAGTGCGCATCCATGAGAAGGAAATTGCCCTAGTTAATGATGAGCGCCATTACTGGGCAAAAGAACTGCGCTTCGTTAGTCTTCGACTGAAGCACCAAACCGGATTAGATACCGCAGAGCAAGGAAGGCACAACCTAACCGCATACGGGGTAGGTTGGCAGTCGCGTGTTCCCGAATGGCAAAAAGACAATCTCATTACCCGCATCAAGCAATTTAAAGTAGGCAGGCTTTCTTCCATATTTAGTGGTACCGATGTGCAGGCATGGCACTACCTCGGCCATTTATGGGCGACAATAGACCTTTTCAGATTGGCGTGGAATAAGTTTCATGAAGGGGAACAGCCTACTCAGGGCCCCAGCCCGGCAGCAGCCCCTGTGCCAGCGACAAATCATAAGGGGCGCCAAGCTAAAGCAGCCGTATTAAGAAATATCAGTATCGATGAAGTACGAGAAATATTTAAATCCCTGAATATTGGTTCAATTTATAATCAGCCGGGCGAGTGGGCGGCGGCATTCCGCGCACTCACGGTGGGCGATTATTTAGTTGGAAGCCCACCCGAAATTGACCGTTGGGCGATCGCTTCTCAATTCAGCGGGCGTAGTTTAAATTCTATAGTTGAAACTTTAAAAAGGAACAAAGATTTCTTTCAACCAGAGGAATTTTCGAAAACTCAGATAATTGTTTTTAAAGGCGTAAAGAAGGAACTGGAGAAATATGAAAAGGATAAGCGTAATCGATAGTAATTAATAAGCTATGTATGAATATGTTACCTGAATTACCTGAATTACCTATTAGGTAACTAGTACTCATAAGCATTGATCACCTTGCCATCCTAAACCAAAACGATGGTAAGTATGAGCAACCCTTTTGAAATCATCAATTCCCGGCTGGACAGCATTGAGGAGTTGGTACAACGAGCGCTGCATGGTAATGCGCCAGAGCCACCCGAAGAGCTAGGCGGACTTGAGTTGGCTCAAGCGGTAACTCGCCTCAGCAAAGCGCGCATCTAC